>DATDBN010000001.1:0-5778 GCA_036524835.1 Mesorhizobium sp.
GTCAGCGCACGCGCCTAAGGGAATCGTACCTCTGACCTCTAGAGTGACATTGTGTGGCGTCTTGGGCGCAGCAAAAATGCAGCACAACCCAAAAAAACGACGAAAACACTAACCAAATCAATACGAGAGCCACTTACTGAAAATCCGTGTGTCGCTGGTTCGATTCCAGCCCTGGGCACCATTTCTGTCCTCCCCGTAAATTTGCCGGCCCCGTGATTGGGCCGTATTCCCCTCCATCTCCCCCCGCGGATCTGCCTCGCCACAACCAATAGTCCGTGGCGTCAATAAATCGCCTCAAAGCTCGACTTGTGTCGGCGCGGCGTGTGAGACATGTCTTTGTGAACGATTCTCAGGATCGAATCTCGATCCCGTGCATTGTTGGTTTCGCCGAGGGGACTTTTTTTTGGAGGTTGATATGAAGAAACTTATGTTGTGTGTCGCGTTGCTGATGCCGCTGGCTGCCTGCACCAATGCGGAAAAGGGCGCCGTTATCGGTGGCGTCGGTGGTGCGGCGCTGGGAACGGCCGCGGGCGGCAACGATACCCGCAATGCGGTCATCGGCGGACTCGTCGGTGCCGTCGCCGGCGCCCTGGTTGGCAAGGCAATGGACGAGAACGGCAAGGAGCGGGAAGGCTATTGCGAATATCGCGATCGCAACGGCCGCACCTACGTCGATCGTTGCCCGCAGGGCTATTGATCCTTTCAAGTCCGGTTGGACTGACGAAGCAGCTTCGGGAAACCGGGGCTGCTTTGTTGTGTTGACAGCTCTCCGTATCGATGGAACGACATTCCGGTTGGGACGAAAGTCCGCGCGGTCCTCTGGCCCCGGACAATTTTCGGAGACGTCATATGAGAAAGCTGATGTTGGGGGTTGCGTTGCTGTTGCCGCTCTCGGCCTGTTCTCCCACCGAACGCGGCGCCACGATAGGTGGCGGAAGCGGCGCTCTCATCGGGGCGGCAGTCGCCTCCCCCGGCAATGAACTTGAGGGAGCTCTTGTCGGCGGCGCGATCGGCGCAGTCGCCGGTGCGCTTGTCGGCAGGTCGAGCGAACGTCGCGGATACTGCGAATATCGAGACCGGCGTGGCCGCATCTACGTGGATCGCTGCCCCGACGGCTATTGATCGAGACGTTGACACCAACCCATCGCCGCAGCGGCCAGATCGTCGCTGCGGACGCTTCCGCGTTTGCCCGCATCTATGAGGCGCGGCGAAATCCCACGCTCGCCTCAAGGAGGCGGCGCGTATAGTCCTTGGTGACACTGCGCGAGGCAAGTTCGCCGGCGGTCAAGCGCTCGACTTCCTCGCCATGCTGCATCACCATCAGCCGCTCGCACATATGCGTCACCACGCCAAGGTCGTGGCTGACCATGACAAAGGTCAGCTTGCGCGCGCTCCGCACCTCCTCCAGAAGGTTCAGCACCTCGGCCTGCACCGAGGCGTCCAGCGCTGAGGTCGGTTCATCCAGCAGCACGATGGACGGTTCCAGGATCAATGCCCGGGCAATCGCCACGCGCTGGCGCTGCCCGCCGGAAAGCTGATGCGGGTAACGGAAGCGGAAGCCGGCGCCAAGGCCGACCTCCTCCAGCGCGCGCACGATTCGCGGTTCGACATCGGCGAAGCCATGGATGGCGAGCGGCTCCAGCAACAGCCTGTCGACCGTCTGGCGTGGATGCAGCGATCCATAGGGGTCCTGGAACACCATCTGCACCTGACGATAGAATGCCTTGTCTCGATGACCCTTTGGCAAAACCTTGCCATCGACGACAATCTCGCCTTCACTCACCGGCGCCAATCCCGCGACCGCGCGCAGCAGCGTCGATTTGCCGGAGCCCGACTCGCCGACAAGCCCGAAAGATTCGCCCGGCGCGACATCCAGATCGACGCTCTTCAAGGCGTGATGGCCGTCATAGACGACCGACAGGTTCTTGATGGCAAGCGCGGGTCGGATTGCGGCAGCCATCACGCCGCCCATTCCGGCTTACGGTCGAGCACCGGCAGGGGATGGCGGTTCTCGCCGATCTTCGGCATGCAATTCAGCAGGCCCCGCGTATAAGGGTGTTCGGCGCGCGACAGATCCGTAGCCCGCAGTTCCTCGACGATTTTTCCGGCATACATGACGATGACGCGGTCGCAGAAGGAGGACACCAGCCGCAGATCGTGCGAAATGAAAATGAGCCCCATGCCGCGGTCGGCGACCAGCCGGTCCAGTATGCCCAGCACCTCGAGCTGTACCGTGACATCCAGCGCCGATGTCGGCTCGTCGGCGATCAGCAATTGCGGGCCTGTCACCAGCATCATGGCAATCATCGCCCGCTGGCCCATGCCGCCCGACACTTCGTGCGGGTAGAGGCCGTAGACCCTCTCCGGATTGCGTATCTGCACCGCCTCCAGCATCGCCAGCGCCCGGTCTCGCGCCTCGCGCTTGCCGACGCGCTCATGCGTGCGCAGCGTCTCGACAATCTGCCGGCCGATGGTCATCACCGGATCCAGCGAATATTTTGGATCCTGCAGGATCATCGAAATGCGCTTACCGCGCAGCGACCGCCTTTCGCGCGGCGAGGCGGCAAGCAGGTCGATCCCATCGAAGTCGAGACGCTTGGCGGTCACTTCCGCGTGCTTCGGTGTCAGCCCCATGATGGCGCGTCCGGTCTGCGACTTGCCGGAGCCGGATTCGCCGACAATGCCCAGCCGCTCGCGCCCGAGTTCGAAGGAGACGCCGCGCACCGCTTCGATGACGCCGGTGCGTGTGGGGAAGCGCACCTTCAACTCGTCGACGCTGAGCATCGCCGTCATTGGCCGCTATCCTTCGGGTCGAGCGCGTCGCGCAAGCCATCGCCCAGCAGGTTGAAGCCCAGGCTGACGATGAGGATGGCGATGCCGGGCATGGCGGCGACCCACCACTGGTCCAGAATGAAGCGGCGGCCCGAGGCGATCATCGCGCCCCATTCGGGCAGCGGCGGCTGTGCGCCAAGGCCGAGGAAACCCAGGCCGGCAGCGGTCAGGATGATCCCCGCCATATCCAGCGTCACCCGCACAATCAGCGACGACAGGCAGAGCGGCATGATGTGGCGCACGATGATGCGCAGCGGCGACGCGCCCATCAGGCGCACCGCCGCGATGTAGTCGGAGTTGCGCACCGTCAGCGTCTCCGCCCGCGCGATGCGCGCGTAGGGCGGCCAGGAGGTGATGGCGATCGCGATCACGGCGTTCTCGATGCCCGGGCCGAGTGCTGCGACGAAGGCCAGCGCCAGCACAAGCTTCGGAAAGGCAAGGAAAATATCGGTGATGCGGGTGAGCACGATATCGGTCCAGCCGCCGACATAGCCGGCGACCGTGCCCACAACCAGACCCACGGGCGCCGCCAGCACCGCCACCAGGACGATCACATACAGCGTCAGCCGTGAGCCGTAGATGATGCGCGAGAGGATGTCGCGGCCCTGGTCGTCCGAGCCGAGCCAGAACATCTCGCTCGGCGGCAGCAGCCGCGACCGCAGGTCGCCCTGGATCGGCGAGTGCGGCGCGAGCACAGGGGCAAATGCGGCGACGAATAGTAGCGCCACGATGATCGCCAGTCCCACCAGCGCCAGTCGGTTTGCGGAGAACTGTCGCCAGGTCACATAGGCACGGCCGAGCCGCGCCTGTATGCGCGATGCCGGACGCTCGCTGAGCAGCCATTCGCGACGGGATAGAGTGGTGGCGGTCATCCGCGTGTCCTCGGATCAAGCACGCGGTAAAGCAGGTCGGCCAGCAGATTCAGTGCGATGAACACCGCGCCAATCACGATCGTCGCGCCCAGCACCGCGTTCATGTCGGCGTTCTGCAGCGAATTGGTGAGATATTGGCCAATACCCGGCCAGGCGAAGATCGTCTCTGTCAGCACCGAGCCTTCCAGCAGCGTCGCGTAGGACAGCGCAACGACCGTGACCAGCGGCACAGCCGCATTGCGCAGGGCATGGCCCCAGATGATGCGTTGCTCCGACAGGCCCTTGGCCCGCGCGGCCACGATATACTCCTGGCTGAGTTCGTTCAGCATGAAGGAGCGTGTCATGCGGCTGATATACGCAATAGAGAAATAGCCGAGCAGAGCGCCGGGCAGGATGATGTGGCGCAGAATATCCCAGAAGGCGGCCCACTCGCCCTGGACCGCAGCGTCGAACAGGAAGATGCCGGTGATCGGCGTGAAGGTGTATTCATACGCGATGTCGATGCGGCCCGGCCCCGCGACCCAACCCAGCCTCGCGTAGAAGACCAGCAGGCCCATCAGGCCGAGCCAGAAGATGGGGATAGAGTAGCCGACGAGGCCAACGACCCGCACCGCCTGATCGGTGAGGCTACCGCGCTTGACCGCCGCCAGTACGCCGAGCGGAATGCCGAACAACAGGCCGATCAGCGTGCCGACCGTCGCCAGTTCCAGTGTCGCGGGGAAAACCCGGGCGATGTCCTGAAGCACCGGATTGGAGGACAGCACCGAGGTGCCGAAATCGCCGGTCAGCGCCTTTTTGATATAGACTAGGAATTGCTGCCAATACGGCAGATCGAGCCCGTACAGTTTCATCGTCGCATCGTAGGTGCTTTGGCTTGCGCGATCGCCGACGATGGCCAACACCGGATCGATGGGCACCACGCGCCCGATAAAGAACGTGACCGCCAGCAGGCCGAAGAAAGTGACGATGCCGATCAGGATAAAGCGGCCGATCGCATAGGCAAGCGTGGACGCACGCCGTGTCGGACGGCGCGGAAGTTCGGGTGCAAGCGCGGTCATGGTGCGCGCCTTGTGGAAAGTGAATCAAAGAGGCAAAGCCGTGCCGCTGACGCCTTCTCCCCGCATGCGGGGGGAAGGCGCCGGCTGGCGGATGAAGGCTGGCGCACACGGTCAAAGCCCATGGCGATGTCCCGCCCGGTGTCTACTTCGTCACCGGGCTCAGGAAGTTGGTGTCGAAGGTCGGGCCGAGCTTGAAGTTCTGGACGTTCTTGCGCAGGCCGGCGACTTCCGTCTCCTGCCACAGGAAGATGAACGGTCCCTGCTCGCGCACCTTCTTCTGCAGATTGCTGTACATCTCCGCGCGCTTGGCGCCGTCGCGTTCAAGAAGCGCGGCCTTCGATTCGTCCTGGATGTCCTTCGGGACATCCCAGCTGTTGCGCCAAGCCAGCGTCTTGTTCATCGAATCGTCGGCGTTGTCCGGGTTGATGCCGAAGGTTTCCGCATTGGAATTCGGATCCCAATAGTCGACGCCCCACTGCAGGATCGCCATCTCATGCTGCCGGGCGCGATATTTGGTCAGGATCGTCTTGAAGTCGCCCGGGATGATCTCGATCTGGATACCGGCCTGCGCGGCCGTCGACTGGATCGACTCGGCGACACCAGACACCGGCTGCTGGCTGCGCACTTCCATCGTGACCTTGAAGCCGTCCGGCAAACCCGCCTTGGCCAGCAATTCCTTGGCCTTCGCGACGTCCAGCTTGTACGGCTTGTCGTCCAGCGCGCCGAGAATGCCCTTCGGCAGATAGTTCTGATGGATCTGGCCGATGCCCTTCAGCAGCGTATCGCCAAGCGCATCGTAGTCGACCAGATATTTGAACGCCTCGCGAACTTCCGGCTTGGCCAGATTCTCGTTCTTCTGGTTCAGGCTGAAGTAAAAGACCGTGCTTTTTGGCGCGGCGGTCGTCGCCAGATCGGCGTTCGTCGACACGGCTTCAAAATCGCCGGGCTGCAGATTGCGCGCGACGTCGACATCGCCCTTTTCGAGCATCAGACGCTGCGTCGCGCTCTCCTTGACG
>DATDBN010000002.1:0-3684 GCA_036524835.1 Mesorhizobium sp.
GCCTTATTCGGTGGAGCTCTGCGGCGGCACGCATGTCTCGGCCACCGGCGATATCGGACTGGTGCGTGTCGTTGCCGAGAATGCGGTGGCGGCTGGCGTTCGACGCCTCGAGGCGCTGACGGGCGATGCCGCGCGGCGGCATCTGGATGAGCAGGACCGCCGTCTCAAGGCGATCGCCGGCGCGCTGAAGGTCGGCCCTAGCGACGCGCTTGCGCGGGTGGAAGCCTTGCTCGACGAGCGCCGCAAGCTGGAACGCGAGTTGACCGACGCGCGCAAGAAGCTCGCCATGGGCGGCGGCGACTCCTCCGGCAACGGCCAGGCAAGCGAAGAGGTCAACGGCGTCGGCTTCATGGGCAAATCCGTGACCGGCGTTGCGCCGAAGGATCTGAAGTCGCTGGCAGACGAGGGCAAGAAATCGCTCGGCTCAGGCGTTGTCGTGCTGGTCGGCGAGGCCGACGGCAAAGCGAGCGTCGTCGTCGGCGTCACCGAAGACCTGACCAAGCGCTACAGCGCCGTCGATCTCGTCCGCGTTGCCTCGGCCGCCCTTGGCGGGCAGGGCGGCGGCGGCCGGCCCGACATGGCGCAGGCCGGCGGACCAGATGCCAGCAAGGCAGACGATGCGATCGCGGCGGTGAAGGCGGCTTTGGCGGGGTAGGGGTATCCCCCCGCTGGCCGCGCTAGGTGAGACGCCCCTCACCTGGCCTCCGCTCGCTCGGCCACCGTCTCTCCGCTGGGGAGAGGAGATCTTCGACGCATCTGTCGCGCCTTTCCACGTTGCATGGCGATCACCCAGGCTGGCAAACCTCCTCTCCCCGGCGGGAAGAGGGTGGCCGAGCGAAGCGAGGCCGGGGGAGGGGGCGCCTCAGTCGATTTTTGTACGCCTCAGCACCAGCGCCGTTCGCGTTGAGTTGCTCGTGCAATAGTCAGCGCGTCACGCGGCGAAATCGCTTGCGCGACGCTGTTCATTCGCCCGATGCGGCCTACGCCATCGCCTTCTGCAAATTCTCGTCGACCTTGTCTAGAAAACCGGTCGTCGACAGCCAGGGCTGGTCCGGACCGATCAGCAGCGACAGGTCCTTGGTCATGAATCCGCTCTCGACGGTCTGGATGCAGACCTTTTCCAGCGTGTCGGCGAATTTCTTCAGCGCGGCGTTGTCGTCCAGCTTGGCGCGGTGCGCCAGGCCTCGCGTCCAGGCAAAGATCGAGGCGATCGAGTTGGTCGACGTTTCCTCGCCCTTCTGATGCTGGCGGTAGTGGCGGGTCACGGTGCCGTGCGCGGCTTCGGCCTCGACGGTCTTGCCGTCCGGCGTCATCAAAACCGAGGTCATCAGGCCGAGCGAGCCGAAGCCCTGCGCGACCGTGTCCGACTGTACGTCGCCGTCATAGTTCTTGCAGGCCCAGACATAGCCGCCGGCCCATTTCAGGCTCGACGCCACCATGTCGTCGATCAGGCGGTGCTCGTACCAGAGCTTGCGCGCCTTAAACTCGCTCTCGAATTCCTTCTCGTAGACCTCTTGGAAGATGTCCTTGAAGCGGCCGTCATAGGCCTTGAGAATGGTGTTCTTGGTCGAGAGATAAACCGGATAGCCGCGCAGCAGGCCGTAGTTCAGCGAGGCACGGGCAAATTCGCGGATCGACTCGTCGAGATTGTACATGCCCATCGCGACGCCCGCGCCGGGCGAATCGAACACCTCATGCTCGATGACCTGGCCGTCGTCGCCGACGAATTTGATCGACAGCTTGCCCTTGCCGGGGAACCGGAAATCGGTCGCCTTGTACTGGTCGCCGAAAGCGTGGCGTCCGACGATGATCGGCTTCGTCCAGCCCGGCACCAGGCGCGGAACGTTCTTCATGATGATCGGCTCGCGGAAGATGACGCCGCCGAGGATGTTGCGGATCGTGCCGTTGGGCGACTTCCACATCTTCTTCAGCTGGAACTCTTCGACGCGGGCTTCATCCGGCGTGATCGTCGCGCATTTCACGCCGACGCCGTATTTGTTGATCGCGTTGGCTGCATCGATCGTCACCTGGTCATTGGTGTCGTCGCGATGCTCGATGCCGAGGTCGTAATAGTCCAGATTGAGATCAAGGTAGGGGTGGATCAGCTTGTCCTTGATGAACTGCCAGATGATGCGGGTCATCTCGTCGCCGTCGAGCTCGACGACCGGATTTGCCACCTTGATTTTCGCCATGGAAGGGCCTCGTTCTAGCGGGGTAGGGCGCAGGCGCCGAGCCTGTGCGAAGCGGGGAGTCCGGCCCCTATAGCAAAGCGGGATTGGCCGCGCAAACCGGCCTTTCGCTTTAGACGCGCTCGCTTTCCCGCCGCATCAGGAAGAGCGACGCCACGACGATCAGAGCCGCACCCGGCCAGAAGCCGATTGTGGGTGCTGCGCCGAAAACCAGCCAGCCCAGCACGACGTTGAGCGGCAGTTTGAGGTCGTCGAAGGGCTGAAGATAAGTGGCGTCGGCCTTGGCGTAGGCATAGGTCAGGAGATATTGCGCCAGCGCCGTCAGCGCCCCGGCCACGATCACCGCCGTCCAGGCGGCGACCGGCGGCATTTCAAATCCCCATCTCGCCCAGACAAGCGCATTTACCGGCGTCAGCAGCAGGAGCAGATAGACGGTGATGCCGGCGGTGGGCTCGACCCGCGTCAGCCGCTTGGTGATGAGCGATGTGCCGGCCCAGAGCGCTGCCGAAGCGATGGGTAGGACCGCATGGAAGGTGAAGCTCTCCGACCACGGCGCCAGGATGATCATCGCGCCGGTGAAGCCGGCCAGCGTCGCAATGAGGCGCGCCCGCGTCACCCGCTCACCGAGCAACACTCCGGCACCCGCCACGACGAAGAAGGGCGAGGTCATTGCAAGCGCAATCGCCTGCCAGATGGGCACGACCGAGAGGCCGTAGACCCAGACCTGCACGCCTGCGGCGGCAAGCGCGACGCGAAGAAGATGCAGCCCGGGGTGGCGGGTTCGCAGCGCCGACCAGTCGCGCCAGACCAGCGGCAGGCTGAGCACAAGCGCGATCAGATATTGCCAGAAAGCGACAGCCGGCGCAGCAGCCCCGGCCACCATCGTTGCCCATTGCACCGCGACATTGAGGCCGGCAAAGGCGATGCCGGCGGCGGTCATGATCGCGGCTCCCAGCAGCGCCGGTGATCGCGTTCGAAGGCTGCCAGAATTCTGTGTCATGCGTATCGATCCCATGCGTTGCTCCCACATTCCAAGGGTGCACGGGATCGGGGACGACGCTACGCGCGGGGCGTAGCGTGCTTCCTTGCCCGTTCTCTTCCATCCGGACTTTAACCGTCGGCTTCGGAGTTGCACCGAATCTGCTGACCCGCGGGGCTAATGCCCCGTGGCGCTCGCGGGCTTCGGGATTGCTCCCGTTACCGCCGGTGGGGAGTTTCACCCCGCCCTGAGAACGCTGACGCCGCAAAGCGTCATGCGCAAATCAATAGGGTCGCTCTGGACGCTAATCAAGGGTGGCGAAAGTAGGGGCAGAAGCCGGCGCTTCATTTTCCCGCCCGGATATGGCAGGGGACGCGCGGACATTCAGGTTTTAACGAAAGCTCATGGCAGGTACAGATCACCAGCGCGCTCGTGTCGAGGGCGGACCCGCGATCATTCTGGTCGAGCCGCAGCTCGGCGAGAATATCGGCATGGTTGCGCGCGCCATGGCCAATT
>DATDBN010000003.1:0-10683 GCA_036524835.1 Mesorhizobium sp.
GACCGTAACGCTCAAGATCCACACGCCATTCATAGCCGGATTGCAACCGCGTGAACACGCCCTTCATTCGATCCAGGTTTCATCGTTTGGTGCATTTGATTTTTCGAGCAAGTGGGAGCTGTCGAGCATCGTTTGACATGCCGTGCGAGCTCGACTCCGATGTTTCGCTCAAGCTTTTGTTGCCGAGAAATTTGGACGAACTCTACCGGTGACGCGTGGCCATCGGCAAGCTAGATCAGCTGGTTCCTTGCTTTTGTGGCGGCGTTGCGACGGGAAACTCCCGCTGTGTCGTTGCGGAGCCTGATCTCGTCCTGGTCGCGGGGGATGCGGATCAGCCGGCGTGCGATTGCCGACTTGTCAGCAGCGCCGATTCTGATCAGCGGCGCGCCATCGGCCTCGACTGTGCCCAGGCTTGAGAGAAAATCGGATATGTTCTTGGTGTGAAAGGCGGAAGACACGGCGGTCCTCCTTTCGGTCGGGGCCAGGGCACGATAGCCGCCCTCAACCAGCAGCGCCCTTGAGTTGGCTGTCGGCTAGCCGGTGCATACAGCCTCCGCTGTTCGTTAGCGAGGAGAAAGTTTCCGGCGTTGTCTTTCCGTGCGTCCCTAGCGAGGGATACGCCGTCCGGGCCAGGCCGCCAGCCTGAAATCGGCCGCGAAGCTATCCGGTTTGTCTTTGTGCCAATCCGGGATTGCTCTTGCCGCCGTAAGTCACGCCCCCTAGAGAGGCGGCAAGTTTGCCGGCTGTAGACCTGGATCCTCAATGTCCTCCTTTGCCCTTGTGCTGGTCCTCTCGGCAGCCTTCATGCACGCGACATGGAATGCGCTCGTCAAGGCAGCGCATGACCGCGCCCTCACGCTCGCCGCGGTTGCCTCGATGCATGCGGTTGCAGGGATCGCTCTGATTGCGATTTCCGAACCGCCGTCGCCGGCCAGCTGGTGGCTGATCGTGACGTCGACGCTCATCCACTACCTCTACTACGCGCTGCTGTTCCAAGCCTATCGCCTCGGCGATCTCAGCCAGGTCTACCCGATCTCGCGCGGGCTGGCGCCGGCGCTGGTGGCGCTCGGCGCCTATCTGGCCATCGGCGAAACGTTGGGCCTCTACGGATGGATCGGCCTTGCCGCCATCTCCACGGGGATTGGCCTTCTCGCGTTGCAGCGCGGAGCCGCGCATGCCGACCCGCGCGCAATCGGCGTGGCGACGCTGCTTGGCCTGACCATCGCGGCCTATTCCATCGCCGATGGCCTTGGCGTGCGGTGGTCCGAGCACCCGACCGGCTACATGGGCTGGCTGTTCCTCTTTGAGGCGCCGGTGGTGCTGGCGGTGCTGGGTCGCCGCCTGCGGCACCGCATGAAAATCAACTGGCGCATCTTCGGGATCGGCCTGATCGGCGGGCTGCTTTCGGTGACCGCCTATGGCGTCGTTCTCTACGTTAAGACATTCGCTCCGATCGGCGCGGTGTCCGCCGTGCGCGAATCCAGCGTCATCATCGCGGCGTTGATCGGTCTCGTCCTGTTCGGCGAACGGCCCTGGCTGGGGCGCACCTGTTGCGCCGCCCTGGTTGCCGCTGGCGTGATTGCACTGGCCGCCGCTGCCTGACGGTTTCAGAGAACCGAGACGATGGCCTTGGCGAGATCGTCCAGCCTGTCCTCTGGAAGCCCCGCCACGTTGATGCGGCTGTCATCCACCATGTAGACGGCGTGTTCCTCGCGCAGGCGCTTGACCTGCTCGACGCTCAGTCCAAGCCGCGAGAACATTCCGCGATGGTGCGCGACGAAGTCGAAGCGGTCGGAATTGGAGCGCTTGCGCAGGGCGGCGGCGAGACCTTCGCGCAGCCGGATCATCCTGTTGCGAATGCCTTCCAGCTCGGCTTCCCAATCGGCACGCAGCCCGGCGTCGGACATGACGATCCGCACGGCCGCCGCACCGTGGTCCGGCGGCATGGAATACATGCCCCGCGCCACGGAACAGAGCTGGCCGACGGCGATATCTGCCTGGGCCGTGTCGCGGCCCAGGATGATGGCTGCGCCGACGCGGTCGCGATAGACGGAGAAGTTCTTCGAGCAGCTGGCGGCCACGGCCATCTCGGAAACTTTTCCCGCCAGAAGGCGCACGCCTTCGGCATCCGCTTCCAGCCCGTCGCCGAAGCCCTGATAGGCAAGGTCGACGAAGGGGAAGAGGTCCTTCTCGACCAGGAGGTCGGCCACCCGCGCCCACTCGGCGGCCGTCAGATTGGCCCCGGTCGGGTTGTGGCAACAGCCATGCAGCACAATGATATCGCCGGCTTTCGCCTGGCCGATTGCAGCGAGCATCTCTTCGAAACGCACACCGCCGGTGGCGGCGTCGAAATAGGGGTAGCTGCGCGTCTTCAGGCCGGTGGCCTCGATCAGCGGCACGTGGTTCGGCCAGGTCGGATCGGAGAGCCAGACCGTCGCCTCGGGGCGGGAGCGGCGCAGCAGTTCGGCGAGGATGCGCAGCGCGCCCGACCCACCCGGAGCCTGGGCTGCACGCAGCCGGGAGAGATCGGCTGTTTCGCCGAAGACGAGCTTCAGCATGGCCGTGTTGAAAGCGGGGTCGCCGGCCATGCCGAGATAGCTCTTGGTGGTCTGTTCCGCGTAGAGGCGCTGTTCGGCTTCGCGCACCGCATTCATCACCGGCGTGCGGCCCTGCGGATCCTTGTAGACGCCCACGCCGAGGTCGACCTTGTTCGGCCGCGGGTCATCCCGGTACAAGCCGATGAGGGCCAGGATTTTGTCAGGCTGTGCGGCTTTCAGCGTCTCGAACATTTCTCGCTCCGGGACATAAGGCGGCGGCTTCATAGGCCGAAGTCGCCATCGGATCCAGTGCCAAGACCCTACGCCTGTGGACGCACGGAGTCTCGGCGGCGTTGATCCTTGTCAGGAGCGGGCGCAGGCGCTTAACTGCCGGGCAATTCCGCGCGGTGAATTCGCCGACAGACGGATGGGAGAGACGCCTTTGCCGCAGGGCTACAAGTTCGTCATTGCTGACGACCATCCGCTTTTTCGCGGTGCGCTGAAGCAGGCCTTGGCAAGTCTGGACAATGTTTCGATCATTCTGGAAGCCGGCGACTTCGACAGCACGAAGCGCTTGGTGACGGACAATGAAGATGTCGATTTGATCCTTCTCGACCTCTCCATGCCGGGCGCCAGCGGCCTGTCGGGATTGATCTCGCTGCGTGGCATCCACCCCTCGGCGCCGATGGTGGTGGTGTCGGCCACCGACGATCCGCAGACCATCCGGCGGGCGCTGGACCTTGGCGCTTCCGGGTTCATTTCGAAGTCCGCCAGCATGGAGGAGATCCGCGCGGCCATCTCCACCGTGCTCGAAGGCGGTGTCGCCATGCCCAACGGGATCGATCTGGGGGTGGAACAGGATGCCGAGATTTCGGCAATTATCCGGCGCGTGCAGACCTTGACCCCACAGCAGACGCGCGTGCTGGGCATGCTGGCAGAAGGATTGCTCAACAAGCAGATAGCCTATGAGCTCAGCGTTTCCGAAGCGACGATCAAGGCGCATGTTTCGGCGATCCTGCAAAAGCTGGACGTGGACAGCCGCACGCAGGCGGTCATCCTCCTGTCGAAAATGGGCGCTGAGCAGACGGCGAGCTAGAATATCGCACGTCATGTCGTGTCGCGGCGCGGCTGCTCCAGGGCGTAGCACGCCAACGCGTGGGCGTGCGCCAGAACCTCGTCGACCTCGCGGATCCTGCTCAGGCGCCTGGCGACGGGGTCGAAGCGGGACAGGCGGCCGCCCGGCGGGCGGCCCGGCCGCAGCGGCCAGATGCGGCGAAATCTGCCGGGAGTAGGTGGCTGGCCGCGCATCCTGTCGCGGCGGGCGCTCCAGCGCGCGAAACGCTCCGCCTGGGCCGGCATGTCGTCCAGCGCCGACGCAAGTGCTGCAAGGCGCTGACCAAGACGCGTGGCGTCGATCGGATCGTTGGGCGATGGCATCCGCCGGAGGGGAATGGCGCGGCGGTCGGTGAGGTCGAAGAGGCAACGGGGAACGGCGGTGCTCCTCTGCTGTGGCCGGCGGCGGGGGAACGGATTTCGCAAGGGATCGAGCAGCGGGAAGGGGAGCGCTCGGGTCGCAGAAGCGGCGCGCTGGGCGCAATGGGCGGCGCGACATTGGCGAGGCCGAGCCTGTAGAGGGAGATGCCGGTGTCGACGATGCCGGTGCCTCTACCATCCTTCAGGAACACCGGGCCGGACTTTGGCTTGGCCGGCCGCAGCGGCGGCAGCGTGACGGAAATGCCGCGCGACAGCACAATGATCAGCCGCCTTGTCGCCGCTTCGGCGGGCCGCAAGACAAGCAGGATAGCGAAATAGAGATGGCGCGGCAGGGTGGCTGCGCTCCCCGCGTCGCGGCAGGCGCGCAAGAAGGTGCCGCTGGCGCTTGCCCGCGCCGCCCTAGCGAAAAGGCTGGCCAGGATGCGCTTCAGCGCCTCATGGTTTCTGTCTATCGCCGCCCTGTTTTCCACCATCGCCGCATTCCCTTCGCACTCGGCGGCATTGTCGTGCGGTGTCGGGAGGTGTGGATATGGGGAAAACAAAAATCGAGTAAGATATTGATTCTGTTAGCAGGTATCAGTCATTTCGGTGGAAGCTCGTCCACGCCCCTGCCAAAGGTCTACGCCGTGATGAAACGCATTTACTCCGCCGCCTCAGTCATGCGTCGGACCCGGGTCATCATCGACCGAAGCGCTGCGGGTTTCACCGGCTTGTTGAGCACCGGCACGTCGAGTGCGGCGGCCGCTGCTCGAACCTCGGCCGAGCGGTCGGCGGTGACGAGTACGGCGGCAAGGTCGCTGCCGAAGATCGCCCGCGCCCGCGCGATCGCGACAAGGCCCGTTTCCCCGTCGAGATGGTAGTCCGCGAACACGATGTCGGGGCGGAGCGCGGCGTCGACGCCATCCGGCCCGGCAATCGTATCGACCGCACACCCCCATCCCTCTAGGAGAAGGCGCATGCCCTCCAGGATGCGAGGGTCGTTGTCGATACAAAGCGCCCTGATGCCTTGAAGTCCGAAGGCGGGCGATGGAGCCTGTGCATTGGCGGCGGTTTGCATGCTCGCGGCTGCGCTGGTGACCGGCAGCAGCACGGAAAACAGGGTACCGGCGTCCGGCCGCGAAGAGACGCGCAATTCGGCGCGAAGAACGCGGGCGAGCCGATCCACGATGGAAAGGCCGAGCCCCAAGCCTTGCGCTTCGCGCTTGCCGCCTTCCAGCCGTGTGAACTCGCCGAAGACGCTGCCGAGTTTCTCCTCCGGCATACCGATGCCGGTATCAAGGATCTGTATCTCGGCCAATTCGCCGCGCCGCCGGACGCCGACGAGGACGCGGCCCTTCCTTGTGTATTTCACCGCGTTTGAGACGAGGTTCTGCACCAGGCGGCGCAGCAGGTTTCGATCGGTGCGGAGCCGCAGCGAGGATGGCACGATGGTTAGTTGCAGCCGCTTTTCCTTTGCCATGGGGAGGAAGTCGGTTTCGATCTGCTTCAGCAGGGCGCCAATCTCGAACACCGAGTCGGAGGGCTTCATCGCTCCCGCATCGAGACGCGAAATGTCGAGCACGGCACTGAGGATCGTCTCGACGGATTCCAGGGAGGATTCGATATTGTCGGCCTCGCCGGCGAATTTCGTGTCGCTGGCCTTCTCGAGCAGCGACGCGCTGTAGAGGCGGGCGGCGTTGAGCGGCTGGAGAATGTCGTGCCCGACCGCGGCGAGGAAACGCGTCTTGCCGAGATTGGCCTCCTCGGCGAATGCCTGTGCCTGGGCAAGCTCTTCATTGACACGCGTGAGTTCGACAGTCCGGTCGCGAACGCGCTGTTCCAGGGATTCATTTGCACGCTTCAAGGCGACGTCAGAAGCTACACGGGCCGAGATATCTGCATAGGTGGCAACAATGCCGCCATCGGGCATCGGGTTTGAACGCATTTCGATGATGCGGCCGCTCCTCTTCAACTCCATAGGCCAGGCCTCGCCGAAACGCGTCAGGCGATTGAGGGCCGCCGTCTGCGTGACCGGCGCGATCTCGCCGCGCTCTACCAGAAGCCGGAGGATTTGATCGACGGAGACGCCGACCTGGCCGAGTTCGTCGGGCAGGGAAAAGAGGGCGCGAAACTGCCGGTTCCAGCACGTCAGCCGAAGATCGCTGTCGAAGACGGTGATGCCTTGCTCCATCTGGTCGAGGGCGATTTGCAGGAGGTCGCGATTGTGCTGCAGCGCTTCGGTGGCATCGTCGAGCAGCCGGTAGGCATTGCGGGCGCTGCTGTCGTTGCGTTTCAACAGCAGGGACAGGATCAGCCGCGCTGACGAGGACCCGATAGCGCTGGCCAGCAATTGTTCTGAAAAGCGCACCACATCCATGCTGGCCGTTTCGCTGCCGCCGAGTTTGGCTCCCGTCGATTTCTGGAAGGATTGGAAGGAGCGTTCGGTGCGCTCGACACCGAGATAGCGGCCGATTGCATCCTTCAGGTCGTCGACTGTCACGGTGGTGCGAAAGCGGCGCAGGCTCGGAACCGGCGCTGCGTCGCGCGGCGCGAATATGGAGGCCTGGATCCGCTCCAGCGGCAAGGCGGCGCGCGAGAGGGAGCCGAAGACGAAGAACAGGCTGTTGATCGAAAGGCTCCACAGCACGCCATGGTTCAGGGGTTCGGCAACCGTTCCGAACAGCCCCTGCGGCTTCAGCGCCGCGAAGCCGAACAGCCCATGCAGGACAACGGCGTTGTCAGGCGAGGCCAGCGACGGAAAAAGCAGCGTGTAGAACCAGGTTATCAGGCCGGCTGTCATGCCAAGCGCCGCACCGCGCGCGTTTGCGCCGCGCCACATCAGGCCGCCGAAGAACGAAGGCGCAAACTGGGCAATCGCCGCGAAGGACAGCAATCCGATCGAGGCCAGCCGCGCATTGCCGGTGCTCTGGCGGTAATAGAGGAAGGCGGCGAACAGAATGACGAAGATGGAGATGCGGCGGACATTCAGGATCAGCGCCGACCAGTCTTCGCCCTCCGCCGGCCTGCTCGTCAGCAGGCGCCTGACGAACAGCGGAATCACCAGATCGTTCGAGATCATGATCGACAGCGCGACGCTTGCCACGATGACCATGGCGGTCGCCGCTGAGAGGCCGCCGATGAAAGCGATCATGGCCAGCACGTCGTGGCCGCCGAGCAACGGAACGGACAGGACGTAGAGGTCGCTGCTGGTGGAGGGGCCGACCAGCGCCAGGCCGGCGAAGGCGATCGGCAGGACGAAGATGTTGATCGCCACCAGATAGAGGGGGAACAGCCAGCTCGCCGTCCTCAGTTCGCTCTCGTTGCGATTTTCGACAATCATCACGTAAAACTGGCGTGGCAGCATGATGATGGCGAAGGCGCTGAGCCCGGTAAGCACCAGCCAGGTGCCGAGCGATGTCTTGTAGATCATCGCCTGGTCGACCGCGGGCGTCGCCGCCATTCGCGCCACCATGCCGGCCGGTCCGTCGAAGAGGATGAAGGTTACGGCCAGGCCGACGGTGAGGAAGGCCGCCAGCTTGACGATGGACTCCACCGCGACGGCCAGCACCAGCCCGTCCTGATGCTCCGTGGCATCTGCATGACGCGTTCCGAACAGCACCGCGAACAAGGCCAGCAGGAGCGCCACGACAAGGGAGATGTCGCTGACGAACGGGTCGAAGGAGAGCGGCGCGCCCGTGTAGTGCTCCACCATCAGGCTGACCGAACTGGAAATCGCCTTCAGCTGCAGGGCTATGTAGGGCACCGCCCCGATCACGGCGATCAACGTTGCGATGGAGGCGACGGCAAAGCTCTTGCCGTAACGGGCGCCGAGAAAGTCCGCGATGGAGGTAATGCGCTCGCCCTTCGCCAGCCGCACGATGCGGGCGAGCAGGGGGTAGCCGAACAGGAAGACCAGCACCGGGCCGACATAGATGGCGAGAAATTCGAGGTTGCGCTCCGCCGCCAATCCGACCGAACCGAAGAACGTCCATGACGTGCAGTAGATTGCGAGGCTGAGCGCGTAGATATAGGGGCGGGGCTGGCCGACGCCCTGTCGCGCGGCGCGGCGGTCGCCCAGGCTCGCAATCGCGAACAGAAGCGTCACATATGCGATTGCGGTAAGGACAACGAACAGTCCCAGCACCGGCTCTTGCAACTCCCTTGTTCACGCATCGGCTTGGCGCGCGACGCCAACATAGCCAGCGCTTGCCGCCCTGTCGCGGCGGAATTTGCCGGCATTGCCGGTTGGTGCAGCGCAACCATTGCAGGCAGCCGGGTTTTGCATTGCGGGACAAAATGCTTAAAGTTGAGTCGCGCGACGGGGATCTCGGCGCAAGAATGGGAACTGGAGAGGCTAGATGCTAAAGGAATTCCAGGAGTTCATCTCCAAGGGAAATGTGATGGATCTCGCCGTCGGCGTGATCATCGGCGCGGCTTTCGGCAAGATCGTCGCTTCGCTTGTCGATGACATCATCATGCCGATCGTTGGGGCAATTTTCGGCGGCCTCGACTTCAACAATTACTACCTGCCGCTGTCGTCGAATGTGACGGCGACCTCCTTGGCAGCCGCCAAGGAACAGGGCGCGGTTTTAGCCTATGGCAGCTTCTTCACCGTGCTGCTGAACTTCCTCATCCTGGCGTGGATCATCTTCCTGATGGTCAAAGCGGTCAACAATATGCGCCGTCGCCTCGAGCGCGAGAAGCCGGCTCCGGAAGCCGCGCCGCCTCCGGCCGATGTGAAACTGCTGACCGAAATTCGCGACCTCCTCGCGAAGCGCTGAAGCCAGCTGTTCCTGGCACAAGTAACAAATCCCCGGCGCCGCACCGCCGGGGATTTTCATTTGCGGCATGTCTGGGTAACAACCGTCCATGGACACAGAGACGGACGGCAAATTGATAGCGGCACTGCGCCATGGCGCACGGCTTTCGCCCGAAAGCGGCATCGTCGAGGTGGCCAATCACGGACGCGGAAAGCCGGGCATCATCCCGCTTTGGGTCGGCGAAGGCGACCAGCCGACGCCCGAGTTCATTCGCCAAGCCGCCACGGACGCCCTGCAGCGCGGCGAGACCTTCTATACCTGGCAGCGCGGGATTCCGGATTTGCGAGAGGCGCTGGCGCGCTACCATTCGCGGCATTTCGGCCGCAGCTTCGACGCTTCCGAATTCCTGGTCACCGGCGGCGGCATGCACGCCATCCTGCTTGCGCTTCAAGCAACCACGGGGCAGGGCGACGAAGCGATCTACCTGACGCCCGCCTGGCCCAATTTTTCCGGCGCAGCCGGCGTCGCGGGCGCCGTTCCAGTTCCGGTGCCTCTGGAATTCACCGACAATGGCTGGGTTCTCGACCGCCAGCGGCTCGCTGACGCGATCACGCCCAAGACCCGCGCGATCTTCTTCAACAGCCCCTCGAATCCGACGGGCTGGACCGCCGACCATGACGATCTGAAAGCGGTTCTGGCGTTGGCGAGAAAACACGGGCTGTGGATCGTCGCCGACGAGATCTATGCCCGCTTCCACTATGACGGAAAGCGCGCGCCGTCGTTCATGGACATCATGGAGCCGGAAGACCGCATTCTGTTCGTCAACACCTTCTCGAAAAACTGGGCGATGACTGGATGGCGCATCGGCTGGATCGCGACGCATCCGTCTCTCCAGCAGATCTTCGAGAACCTTATCCAATATTCCACGTCCGGCGTCGCGTCATTCATGCAGCGCGGCGCGGTGGCGGCGCTCGATGCGGGCGATCAATATCTGGACGATAACATCGAGCATGCGCGCCAGATGCGCGACCTGATTTGCAAGACGCTGCACGCCACGGGCCGCACGCGCTTCGCCGTGCCGGCCGGGGCGTTCTACCTGTTCTTCGCGGTGGATGGTGTAACGGATTCGCGACAGGCGGCGATGCGCATCATAGACGAGGCCAATGTCGGTCTCGCGCCGGGTACGGCCTTCGGCGCCGGCGGCGAAGCGTTTTTCCGCCTGTGCTTCCACCGCGGTGTGGACCAGATCGAGGAAGCGGCCGGACGACTTGCCGGCTGGATCGCCGGACAGAAGAAAGGTCACCATTACTGACGTATTCCACCTTGCCGAAAGAGCCGGATTGGCCTTAAGTGGCCGCCGTTGTGACGATGTGCCGGTGTCAGCCGGTCAGGGATGGGTTGCCATGACCAAATCTGCGATTGCCCGAGTGCCGCATGTGGCGCCCACCGCGCCGGACGCGCGCGCCCGGCTGATGGAAAGCCCTGGCTTCGGCAAGGTGTTCAGCGACCACATGGTGACCATCACCTGGTCCGCCGACAAGGGCTGGCACGATGCGCGGGTTCGTGCCCGCGAGCCCTTCCAGATCGATCCGGCGAGCGCCGTCCTCCACTACGCCCAGGAAATCTTCGAAGGTATGAAGGCCTACCGTACTGACGATGGCGGCTTGGCGCTGTTTCGCCCTGAGGAGAATGCGCGCCGCTTCAATCTGTCGGCGCAGCGCATGGCAATGCCCGAAATTCCGGAAGAGCTCTTCCTCGACGCGATAGAGACGCTGGTCAAGGTCGATGCCGACTGGGTGCCTGAGGGCGATGGCAGTTTCTATCTGCGTCCCTTCATGTTCGCCAGCGAAGCGTTCCTCGGCGTGCGCCCTGCGGCCGAATACATCTTCTGTGTCATCGGCAGCCCGGTCGGC
>DATDBN010000004.1:0-47861 GCA_036524835.1 Mesorhizobium sp.
CGCCGTCGAAGTCGGCGTTGAACGCCGTGCAGACCAGCGGGTGAAGCTGGATCGCCTTGCCTTCGATCAGTATGGGCTCGAATGCCTGGATGCCGAGGCGGTGCAGCGTCGGCGCGCGGTTGAGGAGCACCGGATGCTCGCGGATCACCTCGTCGAGGATATCCCAGACTTCCGGCTTTTCCTTTTCGACCAGCTTCTTCGCCTGCTTGACGGTCGAGGAGTAACCCTTCGCGTCGAGGCGGGCGTAGATGAACGGCTTGAACAGTTCGAGCGCCATCTTCTTCGGCAGGCCGCACTGGTGAAGCTTCAGTTCCGGACCGGTCACGATGACCGAGCGGCCCGAATAGTCGACGCGCTTGCCGAGCAGGTTCTGGCGGAAGCGGCCCTGCTTGCCCTTGAGCATATCCGACAGCGACTTCAGCGGGCGCTTGTTGGCGCCGGTGATGACGCGTCCGCGGCGGCCGTTGTCGAACAGAGCGTCGACGGCCTCCTGCAGCATGCGCTTTTCGTTGCGGATGATGATGCCCGGCGCGCGCAGTTCGATCAGCCGCTTCAAGCGGTTGTTGCGGTTGATGACGCGGCGGTAGAGATCGTTCAGATCCGACGTCGCGAAGCGGCCGCCATCCAGCGGAACCAGCGGACGCAGGTCCGGCGGGATGACCGGGACGACTTTCATGATCATCCACTCGGGACGATTGCCGGATTCCATAAAGTTCTCGACCACCTTCAGGCGCTTGAGATACTTCTTCTGCTTAAGTTCCGATGTCGTCGAGGCAAGCTCGCTGCGCAGGTCGCCGGCGATCCTCTCCAGATCCATGCCGGCCAGCAGGTCATGAATGGCCTCGGCGCCGATCATGGCGGTGAAGCTGTCCTCGCCATACTCGTCGACGGCCAGCATGTACTCCTCTTCGGAGAGCAGCTGGTGCTCCTTGAGCGCGGTCAGGCCCGGCTCCGTGACGATGTAGTTTTCGAAGTAGAGGACGCGCTCGATGTCCTTCAGCGTCATATCGAGCAGCGTGCCGATGCGGCTCGGCAGCGACTTCAGGAACCAGATGTGGGCGACCGGGGCCGCCAGTTCGATATGGCCCATGCGCTCACGCCGAACGCGCGACAGCGTGACTTCCACGCCGCACTTTTCGCAGATGACGCCCTTGTACTTCATGCGCTTGTACTTGCCGCACAGGCACTCATAGTCCTTGATCGGGCCAAAAATGCGCGCGCAGAACAGGCCGTCACGTTCGGGTTTGAACGTGCGGTAGTTGATCGTCTCCGGCTTCTTGATCTCACCGAACGACCAGGACAGAATCTTGTCCGGGCTGGCCAGGGAGATCCGGATCGAATCGAATACCTGGGCCGGAGCCTGCGGGTTGAAGAGATTCATGACCTCTTGGTTCATGCCATTCTCCTTTTCGGGACTCCCCATGGAGACCCCTTATCTGAATTTCTGCATCGCGCGCGGCCAACGCCCCTCATCCGCCGCCTCCGGCGACACCTTCTCCCGCAAGGGAGAAGGGAGGGCGCTCGTCCTTTTCCCTCGCGGGAGAAGGTGACCGAGCAAAGCGAGGTCGGGATGAGGGGCGCCCGCCTAGAGCACCCCTCTTCACACTATTACTCGGCCGCGTCGGGTAGACGCTGCTGCTGGTCGTCGATCTTGGTGTTCTCCAGTTCGACGTTGAGGCCCAGCGAACGCATTTCCTTGACCAGAACGTTGAAGCTCTCGGGAATGCCCGCTTCGAACGTGTCGTCGCCACGGACGATCGCCTCGTAGACCTTGGTGCGGCCGGCGACGTCGTCGGACTTCACCGTGAGCATTTCCTGCAGCGTGTACGCCGCGCCGTAGGCTTCAAGCGCCCAGACTTCCATTTCGCCGAAGCGCTGGCCGCCAAACTGCGCCTTGCCACCCAGCGGCTGCTGGGTAACCAGCGAGTAAGGTCCGATCGAACGCGCGTGGATCTTGTCGTCCACCAGGTGGTGCAGCTTGAGCATATAGATATAGCCCATCGTCACCTTGCGATCGAACGGCTCGCCCGTGCGGCCATCATATAGCTGCGACTGACCGGAGGTATGCAGTCCGGCCTGTTCCAGCATGATGTTGATGTCGGCCTCATGCGCACCATCGAACACCGGGGTGGCGATTGAGACGCCGCGGCGCATCTGTTCGCTGAGGCGAACGATGCTCTCGTCGTCATAGTCGCGCACCGGCTCGTTGCGGTCGTTGGCCGGCATGAAGCTTTCCAGCGTCTTGCGCAGTTCCTTCGTGGTGCCGCCGAGCTTGTAGGCGTCGATCAACTCACCGATCTTGCGGCCCATGCCCGCGCAAGCCCAACCCAGATGCGTTTCCAGGATCTGGCCAACGTTCATGCGGCTCGGCACGCCCAGCGGATTGAGCACGATGTCGGCATGCGTACCGTCTTCGAGGAACGGCATGTCCTCGACCGGAACGATGCGCGACACGACACCCTTGTTGCCATGACGGCCGGCCATCTTGTCGCCGGGCTGCATCTTGCGCTTCACCGCGACGAAGACCTTGACCATCTTCATCACGCCGGGGGGCATCTCGTCGCCGCGCTGCACCTTCTCGACCTTGTCCATGAAGCGCTGTTCAAGCGCCTTCTTGGAATCGTCGTACTGGCCGCGCAGGGCTTCGAGTTCGCTCTGCAGCTTCTCGTCGTCGACGGCAAACTGCCACCATTGCGACCGCGGGAAATCCTCAAGGACTTCCTTGGTGAGCTTGGTGCCCTTCTTGAAGCTCTTCGGACCAGCGATCGCGTCCCTGCCGGCCAACATGTCCGACAGGCGCGCATAGACGTTGCGGTCGAGGATCGCCTGCTCGTCGTCGCGGTCCTTGGCCAGGCGCTCGATCTCCTCGCGCTCGATCGCCATGGCGCGCTCGTCCTTCTCCACGCCGTGGCGGTTGAAGACGCGCACTTCGACAACGGTGCCGAAGGTCCCGGGCGGCATGCGCATGGAGGTGTCGCGCACATCCGATGCCTTTTCGCCGAAGATGGCGCGCAGAAGCTTCTCTTCCGGCGTCATCGGGCTTTCACCCTTCGGCGTGATCTTGCCGACCAGGATGTCTCCCGGCTGCACTTCCGCGCCGATATAGACGATGCCGGCTTCGTCGAGGTTCTTCAGCGCTTCTTCCGAGACATTCGGAATGTCGCGCGTGATTTCCTCAGGACCGAGCTTGGTGTCGCGCGCCATGACCTCGAACTCCTCGATGTGGATCGAGGTGAAGACGTCGTCGGCGACGATGCGCTCCGACAGGAGGATGGAATCCTCGTAGTTGTAGCCGTTCCAGGGCATGAACGCGACCAGCACGTTGCGGCCGAGCGCCAGATCGCCAAGATCCGTCGACGGGCCGTCGGCGATGATGTCACCCTTGTTGATGATGTCGCCGACATTCACCAGCGGACGCTGGTTGATGCAGGTGTTCTGGTTCGAACGCTGGAACTTCATCAGCCGGTAGATATCGACGCCCGACTTGCCGGCCTCGAGATTTTCCGTGGCGCGGATAACGATACGCGTCGCGTCCACCTGGTCGACGATGCCGCCGCGGCGGGCGCCGATGGCGGCGCCTGAGTCACGAGCAACGATCGGCTCCATGCCGGTGCCGACGAACGGCGCCTCGGCGCGAACCAGCGGCACCGCCTGGCGCTGCATGTTCGAGCCCATCAGAGCGCGGTTGGCGTCGTCGTTCTCAAGGAACGGGATCAGCGCAGCAGCGACCGAGACCATCTGCTTCGGCGAAACGTCCATGAGGTCGACGTTTTCGCGCGGGGCCATCATCACCTCGCCGGCGTTACGGCAGATGACGAATTCGTCGACGAAGCGGCCGTTCTTGTCCAACTCGGCGTTGGCCTGGGCGACGAAGTGCTTCGCCTCCTCCATGGCCGAAAGGTAAATCACCTCGTCGGTCAGCTTGCCTTCGACGATCTTGCGGTACGGGCTCTCGATGAAGCCGTACTTGTTGACGCGAGCGAAGGTCGCCAAGCTGTTGATAAGACCGATGTTCGGCCCTTCCGGCGTCTCGATCGGGCAGATCCGGCCGTAGTGTGTCGGATGCACGTCGCGCACTTCGAAACCGGCGCGCTCGCGGGTCAGACCGCCAGGTCCAAGC
Organism: Mesorhizobium sp.; assembly: GCA_036524835.1. Lineage (GTDB taxonomy): Bacteria > Pseudomonadota > Alphaproteobacteria > Rhizobiales > Rhizobiaceae > Mesorhizobium_G. Next base: position 4,121 of record DATDBN010000004.1, read on the forward strand.
GCCGAAAGACGACGCTTGTGGGTGATCTCCGACAGCGGGTTGGTCTGGTCCATGAACTGCGACAGCTGCGAGGAGCCGAAGAATTCGCGCACAGCGGCCGCAGCCGGCTTTGCGTTGATCAGATCCTGCGGCATGACGGTGTCGATCTCGATCGACGACATGCGCTCCTTGATGGCGCGCTCCATGCGCAACAGACCGACGCGGTACTGGTTTTCCATGAGCTCGCCGACCGACCGGACCCGGCGGTTGCCGAGATTGTCGATGTCGTCGATCTCGCCCTTGCCGTCGCGCAGTTCGACCAGCGTCCGGACGACCGCGAGGATGTCTTCCTTGCGCAGAACGCGCACGGTGTCCTCGGCGTCGAGTTCCAGACGCATGTTCATCTTGACGCGGCCGACAGCCGACAGATCGTAGCGCTCGCCGTCGAAGAACAGCGAGTTGAACATCGCCTCGGCGGTTTCAAGAGTCGGCGGCTCACCCGGGCGCATTACGCGGTAGATGTCGAACAGCGCGTCCTGGCGGCTCTCGTTCTTGTCGACCGCCAGCGTGTTGCGGATGTAGCCACCCACGTTGATGTGGTCGATGTCGAGGATTTCGAGCTCTTCCTCACCGGCTTCGAGCAGCACCTTGAGGGTCTTTTCGTCGATCTCGTCGCCGGCTTCGAGGTAAATCTCGCCGGTTGCGTAGTTGACGACGTCTTCGGCCAGATAGGAGCCGAACAGATCCTCGTTGGTCGCCTTGATGGCCTTGAGGCCCTTTTCGGCCAACTGCTTGGCCTGGCGCGCGGTGATCTTCTTGCCCTGCTCGACAACCACTTCGCCCGTATCGGCGTCAACCAGATCGCCGACAGCCTTGAGGCCGCGGAAACGGTCGACGTTGAACGGAATGCGCCAGTGGTCCTTGGACTTCTTGTAGGTGATCTTGTTGTAGAAGGTCGACAGGATCTCTTCGCCGTCCATGCCGAGCGCCATTAGCAGCGACGTCACCGGAATCTTGCGGCGGCGGTCGATGCGGGCGTGCACGATGTCCTTCGAGTCGAACTCGATGTCGAGCCAGGAGCCGCGATAGGGAATGACGCGCGCGGCAAACAGCAGCTTGCCGGACGAGTGCGACTTGCCCTTGTCATGGTCGAAGAAGACGCCCGGCGAACGGTGCATCTGCGAGACGATGACGCGCTCGGTACCGTTGATGATGAAGGTGCCGTTCATGGTCATGAGCGGCATGTCGCCCATGTAGACGTCCTGCTCCTTGATGTCCTTGATCGACTTCGCGCCGGTATCCTCGTCGATATCGAACACGATCAGGCGCAGCGTCACCTTCAGGGGCGCGGCGTAGGTCAGATCGCGCTGACGGCACTCATCAACGTCGAACTTCGGACCCTCGAACTCGTATTTGACGAATTCGAGCATCGAAGAACCGGAAAAATCCTGAATCGGAAACACCGACTTGAAAACAGCCTGCAGGCCTTCGTCCGGACGTCCGCCCTTGGGCTCGTCCACCATCAGGAACTGATCGTAAGACGCCTTCTGAACCTCGATGAGGTTCGGCATCTCAGCCACTTCCGGGATTTTTCCGAAGAACTTGCGTACGCGTCTGCGGCCATTGAAAGTCTGCGTTTGGGCCATCGTCGCTCCTTGCCTAGCCTCTAGGGCTTTACCTCTTGGGGCGCGTCGGGAGCCGCGCCTTGCATTCTACCTGCCGTCGAAAGCAACGGCTTTTCTGAAACGGGAGAAAACCCGTTTCCGGAAGGCCGCCGCTGGCCTTCGGGAAAGAGGTTCCCAAACATCCCATCGTGACGCCGGGACGGCGGACGGGCTGAACCGTCCGCCGCGCACCGAAACGCTTACTTCAACTCGACCTTGGCGCCAGCCTTCTCGAGCTGCTCCTTGACCTTGTCAGCGTCAGCCTTGTTGACGCCTTCCTTGACCGGCTTCGGAGCGCCTTCGACCAGGTCCTTGGCTTCCTTGAGGCCGAGACCGGTGATGGCGCGCACTTCCTTGATGACCTCGATCTTCTTCTCGCCGGCAGCGACGAGGATGACATCGAACTCGGTCTTCTCTTCCACCGGAGCAGCAGCGGCGACAGCGCCACCAGCGGCAACAGCCACCGGAGCGGCGGCAGAAACGCCCCACTTCTCTTCGAGCAGCTTCGACAGCTCAGCTGCCTCCAGCACGGTCAGGCTGGACAGGTCTTCCACGATCTTTGCAAGATCAGCCATTTTTCAGTTCCTTAGTTGGTTCGAACACAATTGATGACAGCGAGGAACGGCCTCATGCCGCCTCGTCCTTGCGGGCATAGGCGCCGAACACGCGGGCAAGCTGTGCCGCCGGCGCGTTGACGACTTGTGCGATCCGGGTAGCCGGAGTGGCGATCATGCCAACCAGCCTGGCTCGCAGCTCATCCAGCGACGGCAGCATGGCAAGTGCCTTGACGCCGTCCGAATTGAGCGTGGTCGAGCCCATCGCACCGCCGAGAATGACCAGCTTGTCGTTCGCCTTGGCGAACTCGGAAGCAATCTTCGGCGCTGTGATCGGATCGTCCGAGTAAGCGACCAGCGTCTGTCCCTTGAACAGATCGATGATCTTCTCGGAGTCGGTACCCTGAAGGGCGATTTTGGCGAGACGGTTCTTCGCGACTTTGACGGTGCCACCAGCTGCGCGCATCTTCGTACGAAGATCGTTCATTTGCGCAACGGTGATACCGGCATAGTGGGCCACGACGACCGAGCCGGCGCCTTTGAAGGCGTCGTTCAGACCCGTGACGAGCTCGCGTTTTTCCGCTCTATCCACTGCCTATCTCCAGTTGACCCCTGCCCTTTGCGGGCGAGAGGCCGGGTTGCCTTATGCCGGGCGGGCTATCCATTCCTGGATCTCCCGAACGGCGTTCGAGGATCCTGCCGCTTTCCGCTACGCCTGGCCTTGCGGTTTGGCGCGCTGCAAAAGGTCAACACGGTTCGAACCTTTCATTGGAGCGATGCTCCTTTGTCCGGTTGTCACCCGTCTCATGCAGGCCCTCGCGGGATTAAGGTCCGCCTCTCAACGAGGACTGGGCCGCCTGCAATCTCGGACAGGATGTCCGGAAGCTTTCACTTCCAGTATCCGGACCCCAAAAATTCGGAGACCGGAATTTCTTTAGAGATCAGCTCATTACGGCTGATCGTGAAACTTACGACGCAACGCTGAGCGAGGCGATGTCCAGCTTGAGGCCGGGACCCATCGTCGAGGTGACCGACACCTTCTTGACGTAGTTGCCCTTGGCGCCCGCCGGCTTTGCCTTGGTCACCGCATCGGCGAAAGCACGAACATTCTCAACCAGCGCAGTGGCGTCGAACGACACCTTGCCAACGCCGGCGTGAATGATGCCTGCCTTCTCGACGCGGAACTCGACAGCGCCGCCTTTCGAAGCCTTGACCGCAGCCGCGACATCCATCGTCACGGTGCCGACCTTCGGGTTCGGCATCATGCCGCGCGGACCGAGCACCTTGCCCAGACGGCCGACGAGCGGCATCAGGTCCGGCGTCGCGATGCAGCGGTCGAAGTTGATTTCGCCCTTCTGCACGACCTCGACCAGATCTTCAGCGCCGACGATATCGGCGCCAGCCGCCCTGGCTTCATCAGCCTTCGCGCCCTTGGCGAACACGGCTACACGCACGGTGCGGCCGGTGCCGTTCGGCAGGTTGACCACACCACGAACCATCTGGTCGGCGTGACGCGGGTCGACGCCCAGGTTCATCGCCACTTCGATCGTCTCGTCAAACTTGACCGACGAACGAGCCTTCAGGAGCTTCACAGCCTCTTCCAGCGAATAGGACTGGTTGGGATCCAGGCCATCGCGAGCCTTGGCAACACGCTTTGCTATCTTTGCCATGATCTCAGCCCACCACTTCCAGGCCCATCGAACGGGCGGAGCCTTCAACCATGCGCATGGCGGCTTCGACGTCGTTGGCGTTCAAATCCTTCATCTTGGCTTCGGCGATCTCGCGAACCTTGTCGCGGCTGATCTTGCCGGCACCGATCTTGCCCGGCTCCTTCGAACCCGACTTCAGTTTGGCGGCCTTCTTCAAGAAGTAGCTCACCGGCGGCGTCTTCATGACGAAGGTGAACGACTTGTCGACATAGTAGGTGATCACGACGGGGACGGGCGAACCCTTCTCCATCTCCTGAGTCTGCGCGTTGAACGCCTTGCAGAACTCCATGATATTGATGCCACGCTGACCAAGTGCGGGACCGATCGGGGGCGACGGCGTGGCCGACCCCGCGGAAACCTGCAACTTGAGCTGGCCTGCAACTTTCTTAGCCATCTCTTCCTGCCTCTACTTTGTGCCGGCCCCTTTCTTCCAAGGGAAATGCCGGCGATTGCAGTTGGGTGGTGCGGTTCGAACAGCCGGCTAAGCCGCCCTCGCCTTCCACCCGGTTCGACCGGCTAACCCGCCGGCCCGCCTCCCGGTCACCCGAGAGGCAAACAGTCAGCCCTTTTCGACCTGACTGAATTCCAGATCCACCGGCACAGCGCGCCCGAAGATCGAAACTTCCACCTTGAGGCGGGCGCGCTCCTCGTCGACTTCCTGAACGAAGCCGTTGAAAGAAGCGAACGGACCGTCCGACACCCTTACCTGCTCGCCGATCTCGAAGGTGATCGACGGCTTCGGCCGCTCGACGCCTTCCTGTACCTGGTTCAGGATGCGCTCGGCCTCCTTGTCGGTGATCGGCACCGGCTTGGAGTCGCCGAGGAAGCCGGTAACCTTCGGCGTGTTCTTGATCAGCGAAAAAACCGCGTCGGAGAGATTGGCGCGAACAAGCACATAGCCGGGGAAGAATTTGCGCTCAGCATCGATCTTTCGGCCGCGGCGAACTTCGACGACCTTCTCGGTCGGCACGACGATCTGCTCGATCTGGTCGGTCAGACCCTTGCGCTTCGCGCCATTCTCAATGTCCTCGGCGACCTTCTTTTCGAAGTTCGAATAGGCATGAACGATGTACCAGCGAGCCGTCATCTAAAAATCCCCGTAGTCGCCAGGTTCAACGGCCGATGCCAAGAATGAACTCGACGGCCAGCGCCATCAGCTGGTCGGCAGCAAAGAAGAAAATCATTGCGATGACGGAGAAGATCAGCACCATGACGGTGGAAATCATCGTCTCACGCCGCGACGGCCACGTCACCTTCGCCGTCTCCGCCCTTACCTGCTGCAGGAAGGTAAAGGGGTTGGTCGCCTTCGAAGCCATTCGTCGCTCTGCTTTCAAGAGCCCGTAGGTCGGGCCTTCTGGATGTGCCCGCTTGCGGGCGAATTCTTACCAACTTGCCCCGTCTTAGCCCGAGCCTCGACGGCGAATCACTTTGGCGGATTGGCCACGCAACAATGGCGCGTAAAGCCGGATCCCCAGCTCCACGCACCGCGTGTCCGTTCCTCTACATAAAGACGATTCCTACCCCTTGCAAGGGCAAAGTACCGACCTTTTCGCACCAAACGCCGCATCGGAACCATCCAGTCGTCCCGTCCCGGCTATGAACCCTGTATGCCAGAAACTCGCCTGCCCTGCAAGGATCAAGGTTTCACGCTCCTGCCGCGGGTTGTCGGGCAGCCTTTCATGCATCGTGCATGCTTCGTGGCGGAAGCCGGTTCTGGAAGGCGGTTCCGGAAGGCGGTTAGTGTTTGCGACTCGCCTTCTCACTGGGGCGACAGATGTGGGAAATGCGCCTGGCCTGCCAAGCCGCAAGCACCCTCACCCAATGCCTGACGGGTTCCGCTGCCAAAAATTGGGGCCATTTTCACTTTACTGTGCGGGCAAATATGCTAACCGGAGCCCGCTGCCCTTGTAGCTCAGTTGGTAGAGCACCTGATTTGTAATCAGGGGGTCGCGGGTTCGAATCCTGCCGGGGGCACCATATTGCCGCGCTGCATTAAGAGGCGTGTCCGCCTCGTCTGCGTGCAACCGAACGCGACTTTCGTAACGATTGCCGCAATTCCGCTCCGGAGATCGGGCCTCAAATATTTCCTTGAGGCAGCGTGACTCAATCCCGCGCAAGCAGGGTCAATGCGAAAGCAGGACGGGCAGCCTGAGGTCGGAGAAGACGCCTTCGGTCGCCCCTCCAAGCACGAAATCGCGCAGGCGCGAGTGGCCGTAGCCGCCCATCACCAGCAGGTTTGTGCCCAGTTCCACTGCGTGGCGCTGCAGGGTTTCGGCGATCGGACCGTCTTCGGCGCGGACAGCGGAAAATTGCGCCTTCAGCCCGGATTTGCGGAGATTCTCCGCGAGCCTCTCGCCGGCAGCCTCCTCTTTCAGAGGCTTCTCGTCGGTGACGGTGATGACGCTGACCTCATCTGCCCTTTCCAGGAGCACTCTCGCGTCGGAGACGGCTCGCGCCGCGACACGGCTTCCGTCCCAGGCAATCGAGACGCGGCCGAAGCGCTGGACCGGCATCTCGTCCGGAACGAGCATGATTGGGCGTCCCGATCCGAGCAGGAGCGCCTCCGCCACCATGCGGACGCCCGGGTGCCCCCTGGTCCATCCCAGCAGCACCATGTCGAAATAGCGTGCATGGCCCGCGGCCACCTCGCCGAGCATCGCGGGCTGGACTTTCGCCACGCTGGTGGTGAGGTCCAGTCCTTGCGCTTCGGCTTCGGCGTGGGCTTGAGCGAGCAAGGTTTCACGGTTCTGCGCGCTCATCCTCTCCGCGCTCTGGATCATTTTTGGAAGCTTGGTGAGCGCGCTGGACAAGGCGCTCTTCACCTGGGGTATGTCGGCCTCAAGCGCCAGGGCATGCAGCTCGTCGCCAATCAGCCTGGCTGCGGCCGCCGCGTTGCGGACAGTCGCCTCCGTGCTCGCGTCGGGATAGGTGAGAAGTGGCACAAATGTACGGAACTTCATGTCGGCAAACCTATCATTGCTTTCATCGCACCCCGAAGCCTGGCACCGGGTGCGGGGGGAGAACGTCCGTGGTTCAACTGCGTGGCGGGGGGCAGCTCGGCCGCGCTGCACCAGCAGCCTCCTCATCTTACCACCCCTGTCTACAGCCGAATCGCCAGTTCACCTTGATTGAGATCAACACTTCCCAATATTCGCCCGAACAATACGCCGCGCGCGGCCGGCCACCGACGCTGCTCACCCCTTCTCCACAGCAGGGAGTGACGGGATGCCGTCCAGCCAGTCCAGCGCGGATTGGTGCCATACCTGTCTCTGTGGCTTGAGTTGCATCCGCTGGCGCGCGCTGCCGGTGCGGATACCGTAGACCTTGGGGCCCTCGCCCACGGATGTGGCAAACAGATGTGACCCGCAGTCGGCGCAGAACGCCATCGCGCGCGGGTTGCCGCTGTCGGCGCTGGTCTTGATATAGATTGTCGGCTCTCCCGAAAGCACGCGAAAATCGGCTTCCGGTGCAAAGGCCGTCACCCGGAACGCGGTGCCGGTCAACTGCTGGCAATCCGTGCAGTGGCAGATCGCGATTTTGCCGGGGTCTATCTCCGCCTCGTAGGTGATCTTGCCGCAATGGCAACCGCCGTCGATCTTCATCTCTTCCTCCCTGGCGTTGTGCGGCCGTCGCTTTCAACCGTGCGCACCGCATGCTAGGCGCTAGCGGTCTGATTCCGACGTTTGCATTCCGGTGATCCAATTCCTTCAGGCAAATGTCAGAAACAAAGGACCACTGGCAAGTATATGATACTAGTGGAACTTTGAATTTGACATTCGCAAATGCGCGTGATGTCGGATGGGATGCGAATGTCAAATTCGTTCCACGAACTCCGACACAAGCCAAGCATCACGGGACCGGAAGACACAAACATGGCTGAACCCGCAGCGATCGCCTTCGTGTCATCCGACGTTCCAGATGCCAGGGATGCCGCGACAAGCCTCTCCGAGATCTACGGCAACGCCAAGATGGCGGATGCCGACGTCATCGTCGCACTGGGCGGCGACGGGTTTCTGCTGCAAACGATGCGCGAGACCATGAGTACGGGCAAGCGCGTCTACGGCATGAACCGTGGCACCATCGGCTTCCTGATGAACGAATACAGCGAAAAGGACCTGCCGCGCCGCATCGGCAAGGCGGTTCCGGAAACGATCAGGCCGCTGGAAATGATCGCAAGTTGCGGCGATGGAACAACGACGACGGCGCTCGCCATCAACGAGGTCGCCCTGTGGCGGCAATCCTACCAGACCGCGAAGATCCGGATCACCGTCGACGACAAGATGCGGCTTGAGGAACTGTCCTGCGATGGCGTGATGGTTGCGACGCCCGCAGGATCGACTGCGTATAATCTTTCGGCGCATGGCCCGATCTTGCCGCTCGACGCGCCTTTGCTGGCCCTCACGCCTGTCAGTCCTTTTCGCCCGCGACGCTGGCGCGGCGCATTGATTTCCAACCACTCAACAGTGCGCTTCGATGTGCTCGAGCCAGACAAGCGGCCAGTCAACGCCGCGGCCGATCATACGGAGGCGCGTGCGGTGACCACTGTGACGGTTCGCGAGTCGCGTGATGCCACGGCAACGCTGTTGTTCGACCCAAGCCACTCCTGGAACGAGCGTATCCTCGCCGAACAGTTCAGGTACTAGATTTCACGACAGCTAGTCCCATACTTTGCGAAAATTCGTGAAATAAGCCGGGTCAAACACTTGTGAAACCCATCAAAAGTTGACAAATATGCCGCGTTGGGACTATTGCGGCGCACATGAGTGGGCGCCGTGCGCCCGCCACGGCAGAGGCCGTGACCGTCGCCAGCCATAAGGCACACACACATCTTGTCCGTTGAAGCTGATATTGCGCAGGACGCGCAAAACCAAGATCTCATAACGCCAGTAACCGAAACGGTCACATTCGCAGAACTCGGCTTGTCGCCGAAGGTTACAGCGGCTGTGGTCGATGCAGGCTATACTATCCCCACGCCGATCCAGGCTGGCGCAATCCCGCACGCTCTGCAGGGCAAGGATGTGCTAGGCATCGCCCAGACCGGTACAGGCAAAACCGCCTCTTTCGTTCTGCCGATGCTGACCCGCCTGGAAAAGGGCCGGGCCCGGGCGCGCATGCCGCGTACCCTGATTCTGGAGCCGACGCGCGAACTCGCCGCGCAGGTTGAGGAGAATTTCGTCAAATACGGCAAGAACAGCCGTTTGACCGTTGCGCTGCTTATCGGCGGGGTTTCCTTCGACGATCAGTTGAAGAAGCTGGAGCGCGGCGTGGATGTTCTCATCGCGACGCCCGGCCGTCTGCTGGACCATTTCGAGCGCGGCAAACTGCTTCTCACCGGCGTCGAAATCCTGGTGATCGACGAAGCCGACCGCATGCTGGATATGGGTTTCATCCCCGACATCGAGCGCATCTGCAAGCTGATCCCCTTCTCCCGGCAGACGCTGTTCTTCTCGGCCACCATGCCGCCGGAAATCACCAAGCTCACCGAGCAGTTCCTGCATGCCCCGGTTCGCATTGAAGTGTCGAAGGCGGCGTCGACCGCGACGACCGTCATACAGCGGCTGGTCAAAGCGGGCTCCAAATCCTGGGACAAGCGCGAGGTTCTGCGCAATCTGATCAATGCCGAAGGCGACCAGATCAAGAATGCGATCATTTTCTGCAACCGCAAGGTCGACGTTGCCGAGTTGTTTCGCTCGCTGGTGAAACACGAGTTCGATGCCGGCGCTCTTCATGGCGACATGGATCAGCGCGCGCGCACGACGATGCTGACCAATTTCCGCGACGGCAAGCTGAAGCTGCTGGTGGCATCGGATGTCGCCGCGCGTGGACTGGACATTCCCGACGTCAGCCATGTCTTCAACTACGACGTTCCGATCCATGCCGAAGACTATGTGCATCGCATCGGCCGGACAGGCCGCGCGGGCCGGTCGGGCAAGTCCTTCACCATCGCGACGCGCTCCGATACTAAATATGTCGACGCGATCGAACGCTTGATCGCTCAGAAGATCGAGTGGCATGACGGCGATCTTTCGACAGTCGTCACCGAAGGCGATGACGAGCGGCCGCGCCGTGGTCGCGAGCGCGCCGGTCGCAGCGATCGCAAGCCGCGTCGGGGCGAAGAGCCGCGTCGGGCCGAAGAGTCGCGTCGTGGCGAACGTCCGCGCCGTGAGAACCGGGTGGATGAGGAAGCGGTCGTGGAAGCGGTATCGCCTGCTCCCGCGCCGTCGGTGGTCTCTGCCGAAGAGTTTTCCGAGCGCCGCAGCCGCAAGGATGCCATCCGCACCGAAAATACGGAGCGAGGCAGGGGCCGCGACGATCGCCATGACCGCAAGGGATCGGGCGAGCGTCCACGCCGGTACCGTGAAGACGATGAGGTCAACACCACAGTTGGCTTCGGCAGCGAAACACCCGCCTTCATGATGGTCTCAGCGAAGGTCTGAGCTGGCGAAACGCACTTGGCGCAGTCGTGCGAGGCGCGCCAAGCGACCGAAGCGCGGCGACCATTGCGGCCGCGCTCACATCCAACTCTTCCGACATCAGATGGGCCGGGGCACGTGCGCCGGCAAATCCGCACGACCACCGCGGACCTGAAATCCAGAGTCCTGGTTCAGGTCCGGAAGAGCGAACGCCCGCGGATCAGGCGAGGTCCATATCCAGGATCGCCATCTGGAAATTATAGTCGCCTTCTTCCTCGTCCTTGTAGATGAGGCCCAGAAATTCGTCGCCAAGATAAAGCTCCGCCGAATCCTCCTTGCGCGGACGCGCCTTCACTTCGAGACGAGGGTTCTGAAACAGTTTTTTGAAATAGGCGTCGAGTTTTCTGATTTCGTCGGGTTTCAACGGCTGGCTCCAGTCGGTTCGTGAGACGCGCTTCTGGCATGGCTAAGACGGCGATGTAAAGCCGCCAGACCGCATTGTGACGTGCGCAAACCGACTGGCGACGGCGCTTGCCGCCTGTCAGATATCGTATGTTGCGATCTGGTCCACGATCTGGGACGGCAGATATTGATCCATCAAGCGCGACGGCTGATCGCACCCTGTCTCGCCGACCACGCGTGCAGGCACGCCCGCAACGGTCTTGTTATGCGGCACGGCGGCAAGCACGACCGACCCGGCGGCAATCTTTGAGCAATGGCCGACCTCGATATTGCCGAGAATCTTGGCCCCTGCCCCAATCAGCACCCCGTAGCGGATCTTGGGATGGCGGTCCCCCCCGGCCTTGCCGGTGCCGCCGAGCGTCACGCCATGAAGCATCGACACGTCGTCCTCGACGACGGCGGTCTCGCCCACCACGAGACCTGTCGCATGGTCGATAAAGATACCCTTGCCGATGCGCGACGCCGGATGGATGTCGGTCTGGAATACCGATGACGAGCGGCTTTGGAGATAGAGCGCGAAGTCCTTGCGGCCGCGATTCCACAGCCAGTGGGCCGCGCGGTGAGTCTGGATCGCGTGGAAGCCCTTGAAATAAAGGATCGGCATCATGAAGCGGTCGCAGGCCGGGTCGCGATCGTAATAGGCCTGGATATCGGTGCGGACGGCGTTGCTCCAGTCCGGATTGTCCTTCGCCATCGCCGAAAAGGTCTGACGGATGAGATCCGCACCCAGATCCTGGTGCGCGAGCCGTTCGGCCAGGCGATGAATGACCGCTTCTTCAAGCGTGTCCTGATTGAGAATCGTGGCGTAGAGGAAAGCCGCGAGCACCGGCTCACGCTGAACCGTTTCTTCCGCCTCGGCCCGGACGGATGTCCAGATCGGATCGACCGGCTGGAGATTGCCCGCGCGGGCGACGTTGGAGATGCTCATCGACTTCATTCCTGCTTGTCGGTCGTCATGCTTCACAATAAGCGATGCAGAGGCGTGAGAGAACTCAATTTTCCTTAAGCTCCTGTCAATTGGACATTCGTCATGGCGGATCAAGCCCCTACGCAACAGGATTGTTTGACCCTGCGTGAAGCGGGCGGGATTGCGCGGATCATCTTCGACAGGCCGGAGCGCAAAAATGCGATCAATCTGGCCAGTTGGAGGCGGTTGGCGGAGTTGGTGCCGCAGCTTGCGAGCAAACCCGCATTGCGTGTCATCATTCTCACCGGGCGAGGCGATAATTTCTCGGCTGGGGCGGATATCAGCGAGTTCGATGAGGTGCGGCGCGACGAGGAGACGGCGCGCATCTACGAGGCCGCGAATTCGGCCGCGTTTGCGGCGGTCCGGCAGGCTCGGATCCCGGTGATCGCGGCTATTCGCGGCATCTGTTTAGGCGGAGGATTTGGGGTGGCTGCAGCGGCGGACCTGCGCATCGCCACGCCGGACGCCGTCTTTTCTGTGCCGGCGGCGCGGCTCGGTCTGGCCTATCCGCGAGATGCGATGGGCGACATCGTCAACAGCGCCGGTCCGCAAATGGCGAAATATTTGACCTTCACCGCAGACCGCGTAAGCGCGGATATCGCCTTGCGGTGCGGGTTTCTCCTCGACATCGTCGATGCAGCGGCGTTCGAGGAGCGCGTCGACAGGATTGCCCTGACGATAGCGGCAAGCGCCCCGTTGTCCGTGAGGGCATCGAAGCTCGCCATCGCGGCAGCGGAGGGCAAGGACGCCGAACTGATACGCCGCGCCGAAATCGCGGGCAGCGATACCTTCTCCAGTATGGATTATGCCGAGGGCCGCGCGGCCTTTCGCGAAAAGCGCGCTCCGAAATTCGAAGGGCGCTGACCGTTGGGCTAAGCCACGGAGTGGCCGGCCATCAGCTCCAGCGCCTTCACCAGCGCGGAGTGGTCTTCCTTACCCGCGCCGTTGGCCGCGCAGGCGTTGAACAATTGCTGCGTCGTCGACGTGTTGGGCAATGCCACGCCAAGCGAGCGAGCGCCCTCCAGCGCAAGGTTCAGGTCTTTCTGGTGCAGTTCGATGCGGAAGCCGGGCGCGAACGTCCGCTTGATCATCCGCTCGCCATGAACTTCGAGAATGCGCGAGGCGGCCAAGCCCCCCATCAATGCCTGCCGTACCTTGGCGGGATCGGCGCCAGCCTTCGAGGCAAACACCAGCGCCTCGCCAATAGCCTCGATGGTCAGCGCAACGACGATCTGGTTGGCCACCTTGGCCGTCTGGCCGGCGCCATTCGGTCCAACCAGCGTGATGTTCTTGCCCATCTTCTCGAAGACGGGCTTGGCGCGTTCAAACGAAGACTCCGAGCCGCCGCACATGATCGACAGCGATGCCGCCTTGGCGCCCACCTCGCCACCGGACACCGGCGCATCCAGATAGTCTGCGCCGGTCTCGTTGACCTTCGCGGCAAACTCCTTGGTGGCGATCGGCGAGATCGAGCTCATATCGATGAACAGCTTGCCCTTGGACAGGCTCTCAGCGACGCCGCCCTCGCCGAACAGCACATCGGCCACCTGCGGCGTATCCGGCACCATCGTGATCACGATGTCGGCAGCCGCAGCGACAGCCTTGTTTCCCTTGACCGACTTGAGACCCTTGGCGACGAGATCCTTTGGCGGCGTGCCGCGATGATCGGTCGTGATCACGTCATAGCCCGCGTCGAGCAGATGCCCCCCCATCGGCGCGCCCATGATGCCGAGCCCGATGAAACCGATCTTTTCCATGTGATGTCTCCCGTTGGCTGCCTTTCCCCAGTGGAGAAGGCTTACGCCGCGTCGCGCTTCGCCAATGTTTCCTTGAACCAGCCGAGACCTTCGACTGTGCCGGCCTTGGGCTTGTATTCCGCTCCGACCCAACCGGTGTAGCCGATGCGATCGAGGTGCTTGTAGAGGTAGGGGTAGTTGATCTCTCCGGTGCCAGGTTCGTTCCGTCCGGGATTGTCCGCCAATTGGACATGAGCGATGCGCGGCAGATGCTTATCGATCGTGCGGGCGAGATCGCCTTCCATGATCTGCATGTGGTAGATGTCGTACTGAAAGAACAGGTTGTTGGAACCGACCTTTTCAATAATTTCAAAAGCTTGCCGCGAGTTCGTCAGAAAGAATCCGGGAATGTCGCGTGTGTTGATCGCCTCGATCAGCAATTTCACCCCGGCCTCTTCAAGCCTCGACGCCGCATATTTGAGATTGTCGATAAAAACGCTCTCAAGCACGGCGGGGTCCCCAGCCGGCGCGATACCGGCAAGACAGTTGACCTGACCGCATCCAAGGGCCTTCGCATAGGTGATGGCAGTATCGACGCCGCGCCGGAACTCCTCGATCCGGTCAGGCAAAACCGCGATGCCCCGTTCGCCCTTCGCCCAATCGCCCGGCGGCAGGTTGAACAGCACCTGGACGAGATTGTTCTTCTTCAACCTCGCCGCCACGACATCCGGCGTATGATCATAGGGGCCGATATATTCGACGCCCGCAAAGCCGGCCTTGGCCGCTGCGTCGAAGCGGTCCAGGAAGTCATGCTCGCCGAAGAGCATCGACAGATTTGCTGAAAATGCTGGCATGGTTCGTCCTCCCTCAGTCCAACATCATGATCGCGGTGGGCGCGTCTTCGTTCCGCTCGGCCAGTTCCTCGAACTCAACAATAGCGTCGATTTCCGTGCCCATGGAGATATTCGTCACGCGCTCCAGAATGAATTCCAGCACGACCGGAACCTGATGCTCCTTTGCAAGCTTCTTGGCGTCGGCGAAGGCCTGCTCGAAGTCCTCCGGCCGGCGGACGCGAATTGCCTTGCAGCCCATCGCTTCCGCGACAGCGATGTGGTCGACGCCGTAGCCCGGTTCTGCATCCGTCGAGGCATTGATATTCTCGAAGGCGAGATCGACCTGGAAGTCCATGTTGAAGCCGCGCTGCGACTGGCGGATCAAGCCAAGATAGGCGTTGTTCACGACGACATGGATGTAGGGCAGCTTGTGCTGAGCGCCGACCGCCAATTCCTCGATCATGAACTGGAAATCGTAGTCGCCCGACAGCGCGACGATGTCGGCATCCGGCCGCGCCGCGCGAACGCCCAGCGCAGCAGGCAAGGTCCAGCCCAACGGGCCCGCCTGGCCGCAATTGATCCAGTTGCGAGCCTTGTAGACGTGCAGAAACTGCGCGCCGGCGATCTGGGAGAGGCCGATGGTGGTCACGTAGGTAGTATGGCGGCCGAATGCCTTGTTCATCTCCTCATAGATGCGCTGCGGCTTGAGCGGCACCTGCACGAAATGCGTCTTGCGCTTGAGCGTCTTCTTGCGCTGCTGGCACTCTTCGACCCAGCCGGACCAGTTGCGCAACTTGCCGGCGACTTTCCACTCCGTGGCGACGTCGAGCAGCATCTTCAGCGCTGCGCCGGCGTCCGACACGATGCCCAGATCCGGTGCAAAGACACGGCCGATCTGGGTCGGCTCGATGTCGACATGCACGAACTTGCGGCCCTCGGTGTATTTGTCGACCGAGCCGGTATGCCTGTTGGCCCAGCGGTTGCCGATGCCGAAGACGAAATCCGAGGCAAGCATGGTCGCATTGCCATAGCGATGCGATGTCTGCAGGCCGCACATTCCGGCCATCAAACGATGGTCGTCGGGGATGGTGCCCCAGCCCATCAGCGTCGGAATAACCGGGACGCCGACAATCTCGGCGAATTCGGTGAGTAGATCCGACGCATCGGCGTTGATGATCCCGCCGCCGGCGACGATAAGCGGACGCTCGGCGGCATTCAGCATCGCCAGCGCCTTCTCAGCCTGCTTGCGTGTCATTCTCGGCTTGTCGGCCGTCAGCGGCTCATAGGCGTCGATGTCGAACTCGATCTCCGCCATCTGAACGTCGATGGGCATGTCGATGAGCACGGGCCCTGGGCGGCCAGAGCGCATGAGGTGAAACGCCTTCTGGAAAGCCATGGGAACAAGGTAGGGCTCCATGACCGTGACGGCCCATTTGGAAACAGGCGCTGCGATCGCCGATATGTCGACAGCCTGAAAATCTTCCTTGTTGAGCCGGGCGCGCGGCGCCTGGCCTGTAACGCACAGGATCGGGATGGAATCGGCGGAGGCGGAGTACAGGCCGGTGATCATATCGGTGCCGGCCGGACCGGATGTTCCAATGCACAAGCCGATATTGCCGGCTTTGGCGCGCGTATAGCCTTCGGCCATATGGGAAGCGCCTTCGACATGACGCGCCAGGACGTGGCGGATCGTGCCGCGCGCCCGCAGCGCAGAATAGAATGGGTTAATGGCCGCGCCCGGCACGCCGAAGGCGCATTCGATGCCCTCACGCTCCAGAACGAGAACTGCTGCATCGACTGCGCGCATGCGTGCCATGGCTCTTCTCCTCCTCCGACAAATTCTTAGGTGACGTAAGGTTCGCGCCGAGCCGCCTTCAAAACTAGCCAGATAAATGCTGCGGCATTTTCAAGATAATCTTGAGAGTAGGAGCAGTGTGATTACCGCGGCATGAGGGGTTGCGGGCTTCACGCTTTCTTGCTCTTTCCTAGTGCCAAGGCGCCGGCGCTCAAATACGCGGGTACAAGGCGCCACGGAGAGGGAACAATGGCCGACATCAGGAAGCAGCAGCGCAGCGATCTCGAGGAAGCCGCCCTCTATTTCCACAAATATCCGACGCCGGGGAAACTGGAAATCCAGGCGACGAAGCCGCTTGGCAACCAGCGCGACCTCGCCCTTGCCTATTCCCCCGGTGTCGCGGCGCCCTGCCTGGAAATCCACGACAATCCCGCCTTAGCCGCAGACTACACCGCTCGCGCGAATTTGGTGGCAGTCGTGTCGAACGGCTCGGCGGTTCTCGGCCTCGGCAATATCGGCCCCCTCGCCTCGAAGCCCGTCATGGAAGGCAAAGCCGTCCTGTTCAAGAAATTCGCCGGTATCGATGTGTTCGACATCGAGATCGATGCGCCGCAGATTGAGCAGATGGTGTCCACCGTGGCGGCGCTGGAGCCAACTTTCGGCGGCATCAACCTCGAAGACATCAAGGCGCCGGAATGCTTCGACGTTGAGGAGCAGTTGAAAGCGCGGATGAAGATCCCCGTCTTTCACGACGACCAGCACGGCACGGCGATCATTGTCGCGGCTTGCGTGCTGAATGCGCTGGAACTTACCGGCAAGGATATCGGGGCGGTGAAGATCGTCACGTCCGGTGCGGGCGCTGCCGCGCTGGCTTGCCTCAACCTGCTGGTTTCGCTTGGCGCCAGACTGGAAAACATCTGGGTCACCGACCGGTTCGGCGTCGCCTATACCGGACGCGTCGATGAGATGGACCGATGGAAGGACCCCTATGTCAAGGACACTGACAAGCGTGTTCTGGCCGACGTGATCGAAGGCGCCGATGTTTTTCTTGGCCTCTCAGCCGCCGGCGTGCTCAAGCCCGAACTGCTGGCCGGCATGGCTAAGGATCCGCTTATCCTGGCGCTGGCCAACCCGACGCCCGAGATCATGCCGGAATTGGCGCGGCAAGCGCGGCCGGACGCGATGATCTGCACCGGGCGATCCGATTTTCCCAATCAGGTCAACAACGTATTGTGTTTTCCTTACATTTTTCGCGGAGCACTTGATTGCGGCGCAAGCGCGATCAACGGGGATATGAAGATGGCGGCGGTGCGCGCCATCGCAGCGCTTGCGCGGGAAGAGCCATCAGATGTCGCCGCCCGCGCCTATCAGGGCGAAACCCCGACATTCGGGCCGGAGTTTCTGATCCCCTCGCCTTTCGATCCGCGGCTGATCCTGCGGATTGCGCCGGCGGTGGCCCGCGCCGCGGCGGAGACCGGCGTCGCCACACGCCCGATCCAGGACATGGACGCCTATATCGACCAGCTCAATCGCTTCGTCTTCCGCTCCGGTCTGGTGATGAAGCCGATTTTCTCGTCGGCGAAGACTGCGAGCGCCAAACGCGTCATTTATGCCGACGGCGAGGACGAGCGGGTCTTGCGGGCGGCCCAGGTGGTCATCGAGGAAGGGCTGGCCGAGCCCATCCTGATCGGCCGGCCGCATGTCATCGAGGTTCGCACGAAGCGCTACGGCCTGCGCATCCAGGCCGGCAAGGATTTCACCCTGATCAATCCGGAAGAGGATCCGCGCTACCGTCAATATGTCGAGGAACTCGTGGAGTATTCCGGCAGACGGGGCATAACACTGGAGGCAGCCAGGACGCTGGTCCGCACCGATCCCACGGTGATTGCAGCACTTGCGCTGAAGCGCGGCGATGCAGACGCCATGATATGCGGCCTCGAAGGCCGCTTCGAACGTCACCTTCGCAATGTCCGGCTAATCATCGGCCCGCGCCCCGGCGTGTCGGACCATGACCTTTCGGCGCTCTCGATGCTGATCTCGCAACGTGGCGTGACCTTCTTCACCGACAGCTACGTTACAGTCGACCCGACGGCGGAGGAGATTGCCGAGATGACGGTGCTCGCAGCCGAAGAAATTCGCCGTTTCGGCATCCATCCGAAGGCAGCGCTGCTTTCGCATTCGGATTTCGGCTCGCGCGATTCGCCGAGTGCGCTGAAAATGCGCGAGGCAGCCCAGATACTGAAACGCCTGGCTCCGGATCTGGAATGCGACGGCGAAATGCACGGCGATACTGCCATCTCGGAGGCGCTGCGGCATCGCGTCTACCCGCATTCGACGATCAAAGGCGAAGCGAACCTGCTGGTTTTCCCGAACCTGGACTCCGCCAACATCACGCTATCGACGGTCAAGCAGATGATGGATGCCCTGCATGTCGGGCCGATTTTGCTCGGGACAGATAAGCCGGCGCATATTCTGACCCCCTCCGTGACGTCGCGCGGCATTGTCAACATGACAGCGCTGGCCGTCGTGGAAGCGGCGCACAAGGCGCAGGCCACCCTGGCTCTCGCGCGTGGCTAAGATGGCGCCGCCCGCGGCGGCGCTGGGGTCACCAGGAAACTGATGAGGCGGAACGCCTTGATCGCAGACCCAGGCCGCCCAGTCAGGGCCGTCGGGCCAAGGTTCCTTCCCGCCCCATCAAAGGCATTAGGTCGGCCAACTCAGGTCCCGAAGAAAGGCCGGTAAGCGCGAGACGGAGCGGCATGAAAAGCGTCTTGCCCTTGCGGCCGGTCGCTTCCCGCACCGCGGTCGTCCAGGCCCGCCAGGTCTCGGGCCCCCAAGGTTCCTGAGGCAAAAGGTCGAAAGCTGTTGCCAGAAAGTCCTGATCCTCCGGCGAGAAGGACTGGCGCTCGGCGGGCCCCTTATAGACCACCTTCCACCACGCCAGCGCATCGGAAAGCCGATCCAGATTGCCGCGCACCGCGTTCCAGAACCGCTCCGCTGTCTCGCCCGAGATCGTCAAGGCGCCGAGCCTGTCCTGCGCGTCCTGGAACGGCATTTCGTGCAGTATGGCGCGGTTGAGCGTGGTGAGATCGGCCGGATCGAACTTCGCGGACGATTTCGAAACCTGCGAGGGTTCGAAATGTTGGGCAAGCTCGTCCATCGTATGCATCGGATGGACATTTTCAGACGTGCCGGTCAGAGCAGCCAGGCTTGCGACCGCCATCGGCTCGATGCCCGACTGACGCAGACTGTTGAGCGACAAGGCGCCGGTGCGCTTCGAAAGCCCTTCACCGGAAGCGGTGGTCAACAGATTGTGGTGACCAAATTCCGGCACATCGGCATCCAACGCCTGGAACAGCGCGATCTGGACGCCGGTGTTGGTGACATGATCATCGCCGCGGATGACATGTGTGATGCCGAGGTCGATATCGTCGACTACCGACGGCAATGTGTAGAGATATGTCCCGTCTTCACGCACGAGCACGGGATCGGAAACAGACGAAAGATCAACGGTTTCCTCGCCGCGGATAATGTCCGTCCAGGTGATAGGCGTGCGGCGCGTTTTCTTCGGGTCGCTGATGAAATTTGGCAGCAGGAAACGCCAGTGGGGCTTGCGGCCTTCGGCTTCGTATTGCTCTTTCTGCTCGTCGGTGAGCGCCAGCGCCTCGCGGCCGTAGACCGGAGGCTGCTTTCTCGACAGCCGCACCTTGCGCCGCAGATCCAGTTCCTCCGCCGTCTCGTAGCAAGGATAGATCGCGCCATGGGCCTTCAACTGCTCCACGGCCGCGGCATATCGGTCGAAGCGCTTCGACTGGTAGACCACGGTGTCGGGGAAAATTCCCAGCCAATGCAGGTCGTACAGAATGCTGTCGGCGAATTCCTGTTTCGAGCGGCCCGTATCGGTGTCGTCGAAACGCTGAATGAACCGGCCATTGTTCTTCAACGCGAACAGCCAGTTGAACAATGCGGTGCGCGCATTGCCGATATGAATATGCCCTGTCGGAGAGGGAGCGAAGCGAACGGTCACAGACATGGGTGCTTGCGTTAATGCACGGCTCGAATTCGCGCAAGTTATCAGCGAGTTGGCTGTTGACAACTGGCGCCTTCGATTGACGCAAGGGAGGAAGGGCCGCGCGCGGGGCCCTTCCTCTCTCAGATTGCAAGGCCTTTCGTCAGTTCCAGGGTCTGCCGCTCGAACAGGCGGCGATAGATGCCACCGGCGCGCCGGATAAGCTGCTCGTGACTGCCCTCCTCGACGACCTCGCCCTTGTCGAAGACGAGCAGCCGGTCGAGTGCGCGGACAGTCGAGAGCCGGTGCGCAATGACCAGGGTCGTGCGCCCCTGCATCAGCCGTTCCATCGCATTCTGGATGAGCACCTCCGATTCGGAGTCGAGGCTTGACGTCGCCTCGTCCAGAATCAGGATCGGAGCATCCGCCAGGAAAGCGCGTGCAATCGCCACACGCTGACGCTCGCCGCCCGATAGCTTGACACCGCGTTCGCCAACCAGCGTCGCATAGCCCTTCGGCAATGCGGCGATGAAATCATGCGCATTCGCAAGCTTCGCCGCTCGCTCGATCTCGGCCTGGCTGGCGCCGGGCCGGCCATAGGCGATGTTGTCAGAAAGAGAGCGGTGGAACAGGATCGGCTCCTGCTGCACGATCGCGATCTGCTGGCGCAACGAAGCCTGCGTTGCCGCGGCGATGTTCTGGCCGTCGATCAGGATGCTGCCCTCCTTCACGTCGTAGAGACGCTGGATCAGCTTCACGAATGTTGTCTTGCCCGATCCGGAATGGCCGACCAACCCAACGCGTTCGCCGGCGCGGATCGATATCGAGAAATCCCGGTAGAGCGGTTCGCGAGGGCTGCCATAGAGGAAAGTAACCCGGTCGAAGTCAATCTGGCCGTCCACGATGCGAATCGCGGGCGCGCCCGGGCGGTCTTCGATCCCCAACGGATGTCTAGCGATCTCGGCCAACTCCTCCATATCGTTCACCGACCGCTGCAGATGGCGGATCTCGATGCCGACATCGCGCAGATATCCCTGCAGCAGGAAGAAGGAGGTCAACACGAAGGTCAGGTCGCCCGCCGTCGCCCGGCCCTCGACCCAGAGCCAAAGCGCCGTGCCTATCACCGCCGTACGCAATACCCACAACGCGAGACCTTGGCTCAAGCCGTTGATATTGCCACGCATCCAGGTGCGCCGGGTGCGCCGCTGCCATTTGTCCAGCACGCCGGCTAACCGCATATCTTCCCGGCCTTCCGCGCCGAAGCCCTTCACGACCGCGTTGCAGCTCACGGCGTCGGCCAATGCGCCGCCCAGCTTGGTGTCCCAGGCGTTGGCGAGACTGGCCGCAGGCGCCACATAGGCGAGCGACAGCGACGCCGCCAACGCGATGAACACGACCGATCCAACCGCGATGACAACCCCCATCTGCGGCCAGAAATATCCCAGCAACAAGGTCGATCCCGTCAGCATCACGAAGGCCGGAAACAGCGCGATCAGGACGGTGTCATTGAATAGATCCAGCGCCCAGATGGCACGCGTGATCTTGCGCACCGTCGATCCGGCGAAGCTGTTGGCATGCCAGTCGGTCGAGAAGCGCTGCACCCGATGGAAACCGTCGGCCGCCATATCGCGCATCATCTTCAGCGTCAGAGTGACGACGTTGGTGAATGTCAGCTGCCGGAATATGACGCCGACAATGCCAAGCGCGACCAGCGCGCAGAAGGAGGTCAAGGCGGCATGGCGAGTGAGTACGTCCGAGCCCGCGCCACGCGAAATAGCATCCACCAGCCGTCCGGCGAAGAACGGCGTAAGAACGTCGACCATCGTGGCAAGCATCATCGTGGCGAGAATAACCGTGATGCGCCAGGGCTGCCTGCGCCAATGGGCGCCTACAAATTTGAACACGCTGCGGAATGCGCCGCCGCGCAAGTCGAGACGAAAACGGGTCATGTCCTGTTCGGGCGCAATACGAGCCCGGCTCCAAATCAGATTGTCAGAGAGGCGCTTGTGGGATGCCCACGTCGTGCCGGGGTTCGAATGGCGGCGGCCTGAGAGATCAGGCGGCGGCCGGTCTGGCTTCACAATCGAGCACGCTCACGCCGGAGCACGGTCGATTACGACCAGACACCTGTAGCGGTTATTGAAAACACTCGCATTCGAACTCCCCCGTTTGGGAACAGTGGGAGCGTGCTATAGCTCAACCTCTTTGCAATGCCAAGATGTAAATCGTTCTGGCTCAACACAACGGGTTTTATGCGCCTCGAATGCGACAGGCCGCCGCCCGCGTGCGACAACGGGCAACCCGCCGGTTCACTGATTCGCGTTGGGTTGTGTGCCTCAGCGAGGCCGGGTGAGTTCACAATCGGGCGTACGCCGCCATGAGGAACGCCTGCAGATCCGCAGGATATCGAAACTGCGCGCCGTAGGGACAGGCGTTTCGATCGAGGCAGCCGACTTCGCGGCATGCCGTCCCATTGGCGGAGCGCACATGGCCGACACAGCAGCTGTAATCGAAGCCCGTCAGCGAATGCGCGGAGGCGGGACAGGCGTGCAGGCACGGCTTTGCGACGCAGCTATCGCATGGATGCGGCACCGTCGGTGCTTTCTCGGGCGCGTCCAGTGGCCGGGAGAAGAGCAAAGCGCCGCGATACGCATGCCAGAGCCCGTAGCGCGGATGCATGAGGATGCCGAGCGGAGACGGCCGAAGCCCTTCCGCACGCATCGCCCATTGTTGAAATGGGAGGAACGGCCGGTCCGAGGGTGAGACCGCACGGGCTCCGAACACCTTCGCGATGTTGGCGATGACTTCTGCTGACCAATTGTCGAGCGGATTGCGGATCGATGCCCTGCCCTCGGCACGCCATTTCTGGAAAATCGGCCAGAATGTGCCACCGACATTGCCTATCAGCAGAACGCACCGCGCAGGGCCTCCGTCGGGGCCAGGCGGCGCACCCTCCTCCGGCGAAAAATTGATCGCTCCGCGAACAGTCAGCCCCGATGGCTCCAACGCTGCCGCGATATGGGCAATGTCGTCCACGGACGAGACCTCCGACGTTCAGGCAGTGAGGGCCTCGGCGAAAATGGTTGTCAGCCTCCGCCAATGGCGCTCGGCGCCCTCGGCATGGTGGGCGCTGTGATCGGGCATCACCCAGCCATGCGCGCATCCGACGTAATTTTCGATGACATGGTCGACTTCGGCGTCGCGGAGCGTTTGCGCCAAGCGCCCGGACTGTTCCGGCGGGAAGCTGCCGTCGACGCCGGCCGTTCCGACATAGACCTTCGCTTTGATCTTCGCAGCGTTCGCGGCAGGACTGTCGGACGCGCCGTTCGCCAAATTGCCGCCGTGAAAACTGGCCGCCGCCTTGATTCTCTCGGGATAGGCCGCTGCTGCGTTCAGGGCGCGCCCTCCGCCCATGCAATAGCCGACGCAGCCGATCGGCCCGGTCGCGCCAGCCTGGGTGAGGCTCGCGATGAAAGCTTTGGTGTCGGCTTGCGTCATCGCCTGACTGGTTGCGCCAAGCATGGATTTGATCAGGCTGCTCGAGTGCTCGTCTGTCCAGGCGGTCTTTGGGTTGAACGGGCCGTAGGAACCGGAGCGGTAGAAAAGATCAGGTACTAGAACGAGATAACCCTGTTTGCTCAGGCGATCTGCCATACCGTCAAGGGCTTGGCGCGGACCGAAAGCGTCCATGAAGAGGATGACACCGGCGCGGTGCGGCGCTACCGCCTCGCCGATCAGCGCCGCCGTGCACGAGCCGTCCTCTGTGCCGATGGTTATGTCGCGCCTGGTCATCAATAGTCACCTTGTGCGTAGGTCATCCACAGTGTCGCCACGTCAGCCAAAGGTACGCTCCGCACGCTGTCACGCGCCCGGCTCCTGGAACGCGCTGCGCCAGACTTCCTTATGGATGATGTCGGCGACTTTAGCCCCGCCTGAAACGGGCTCCTTTCAGGTGAAGGCGTCGGGCATCGAGTTCTTCTTGCGGGCGATGAAGTCCTGCAGCGCCTCGTCGATCGCCGGATCGAGATGCGGCGCCTCGTAGCTTTCCAGCCAGCGCCGCGCGAGCTCGTTGGCGCGCTGCGGCGCCGTCTTCTCGCCTTCGGCCAGCCACTGCTCGTAGGAATTGTTGTCGGCGATGGACGAGCGATAGAAGGCCGTCTGGAAATTCGCCTGCGTGTGGTCGCAGCCGAGATAGTGGCTGCCGGGGCCAACCTGGCGGATAGCGTCCATCGCCTGTCCGTTTTCGGAGAGATCGACGCCTTCCGCGAATTTCTGCTGGCTGCCGAGCTGGTCGATATCCATCATGAATTTCTCGTAGCAGGACGCCAGGCCGCCCTCGAGCCAGCCGGCGGAATGCAAAACGAAGTTCGTGCCGGCAAGTATCGTCGAATTCAGCGTGTTCGCACTTTCATAGGCGGCTTGAGCGTCGGGAATCTTCGATGCGCAGAGCGATCCCCCGGTGCGGAACGGCAGGCCGAGCCGGCGCGCAAGCTGCGCCGCGCCATAGGATACGAGCGACGGCTCCGGGGTGCCGAAGGTCGGCGCACCCGACTGCATGGAGATGGAGGACGCGAAGGTGCCGAACAGCACCGGCGCGCCCGGGCGGATCAACTGGGTCAGAGACGCTCCCGCCAGGACTTCCGCGAGCACCTGGGTCAGCGTGCCGGCGACCGTCACCGGGCTCATGGCGCCGGCCAGGATGAACGGCGTCACGATGCAGGCCTGGTTGTTGCGGGCATAGACCTTCAGCGCGCCCAGCATCGTCTCGTCAAAAACCATCGGTGAGTTGGCGTTGATCAGCGAGGTCAGCACCGTGTTCTGGTCGACAAAATCGGCGCCAAACAGCAGTTTGCACATCTCCACGGTATCTTCGGCTCTTTCTGGCGCGGTGACCGAACCCATGAAGGGTTTGTCGGAGTAGCGGATATGGGAATAGATCATATCCAGATGGCGCTTGTTCACCGGCACATCGACCGGTTCGCACACGGTTCCGCCTGAATGGTGGATGGACGGCGCCATATAGGCAAGCTTCACGAAATTGCGGAAATCCTCAATCGTCGCATAGCGGCGCTTGCCGTCGAGGTCGCGCACGAAGGGCGGCCCGTAGACCGGTGCGAAGACCGTGCCCTTGCCGCCAATCTCGACGGACCGTTCCGGATTGCGAGCGTGCTGCGTGTAGGTCGACGGCGCTGTCTTCAATAGGGAGCGCGGCAGGCCGCGCGGAAAGTGGACACGCTCCCCTTTGATGTCCGCGCCGGCATCCTTGAACAACTGCAGCGCTTCAGCATCGTCACGAAAATCGATGCCGATCTCTTCAAGCACCGTGTCGGCGTTCTTTTCGATAAGGGCCAAGCCCTCTTCGTCCAGAACCTCATACAGCGGGATCTTGCGCTTGATGTAGGTAAGCTGCGTGCCGGGGCCGCCACCGGTGCGTGCTGCTCGCCGGGCCGCAGCGCCGCCGCCACGATCCGCCCTGCCCCGCCTGCCCCCCGCCGCTTCTGCCTCGACCGCCGCGTTGTCACTCATTGCATCTCGTCCCTGATAGAAAATGTCGCTGATGCGCGACGTTGGCCGGATCGTAGTTCACCACTATGCCCGAAACGGTTCGGGAGCGCCAAGCTTTGTCCCAAAATCGACAGCAGCGGCTCACAACAACCCCAGTCGCTTTCGTTTTGCGCCAAGTCGCAAATCAGCTATGGAAAACACCGGCTTGCGCGGTAGTTTCCGCATCGCCGGAGAACCGGACTCGCATAAATCACCGCCAGGAGCCCATGATGGCCGACGACGACGAAATCATCCTTTCCGAACTGCCGGACGACGAACTCGTGCAGCAGATGCACGACGATCTTTACGACGGCTTGAAGGAAGAGATTGAGGAAGGCACCCGGATCCTGCTCGATCGTGGCTGGGTTCCCTACAGGGTTCTCACCGAAGCATTGGTCGAAGGCATGCGCATCGTCGGCGAGGATTTTCGCGACGGCATCCTCTTCGTGCCCGAGGTCCTGCTGTCAGCCAATGCCATGAAGGCAGGCATGTTTATCCTGCGGCCGCTGCTTGCCGCCACCGGTGCGCCAAAGCAGGGCAAGCTGGTCATCGGTACGGTCAAGGGTGACATTCACGACATCGGCAAGAACCTTGTCGGCATGATGATGGAAGGCGCCGGCTTCGATGTCATTGACCTCGGCATCAACAATGCCGTGGAGAAATATCTGGAGGCCATCGAGCAGCACCAGCCCGACATCATCGGCATGTCGGCCCTGCTGACCACGACCATGCCCTATATGAAGGTCGTGATCGACACGATGAAGGAAAAGGGCATTCGCGACGAATATGTCGTGCTGGTGGGCGGCGCGCCGCTCAATGAAGAGTTTGGCAAGGCCGTCGGTGCCGACGCCTACTGCCGTGACGCGGCGGTGGCCGTGGAAACCGCCAAGGACTACATGAAGCGCAGACATAATGCCCGCAACGCGTGATCGCACGGCGGGACTGTGCCCCGGATCGATCCGGGGCATGAGAGATAGCAAAAGCGGGCTTTAGTTCGCGACGTCCTTAACGGCGCTCTCTGTAGCGTTGACCGTATTGGATGCGTCGCGGCCGACGCCACGGATCGTATTGGCACAAGAAGACACAAAAAGTGCGCTGATTAGCACCGCGACTGGGACGAGGGTGGTCAGTTTCATGGACGATGTCTCCCGCTTCAACTAAGCTTTGGTCAATGCGACAGCTGAAAATTGGTTCCCTATCGGACGGCGAAAAAACCGCTGGCAGCCCTGCGCCGCTGCTGGTCATCGCCTGCGGGATGATCGCGCGCGAGATTCTGGCGGTAAAGGCGCAGCTCAACCTCAATCATCTGGAGCTGACCTGCCTGCCGGCAGAATTTCACTACTACCCGGATCGAATAGCTCCGGCGATGGACCGCGCGATCAGTGACGCACGCGCCAGCGGCTACGAGAATATTCTCGTCGGCTATGCGGATTGCGGTACGGGCGGCCTGCTCGACGCGGTCTGTGACAAGCATGGGGTCGAGCGCATTGCCGGCCCGCATTGCTTCGCCTTCTATCAGGGCCTTGAGCGCTACCGCGAAATCGCTGACGCCGACATGATGACCTTCTACATGACGGACTTCCTGTGCCGGCAATTCGACGCCTTTTTCATGAAGCCCCTAGGGCTCGACCGCCATCCCGAATTGGCGAAGGACTATTTTGGAAACTACGAGCGGCTCGTTTACCTCGCCCAGACCGACGATCCGGCCTTGGAGGCTGTGGCAGTCAAGGCCGCGAAGATGCTTAGACTCGTCTACGAAAAGCGCCGGACCGGCTATGGCGACCTTACCCATGCGCTCGGCGCCGCAGCGAAAACCATCAAAGGGCCGGAATCGCCGGCCAGCACAGTTGCACCTAGCAACTGAGTCCGCGATGACCCTGAAATCCGCGCTTACCTTCATGCTTCTCGCATGCACGATCGACGTCGCCGCCGCCGACGGTGTGATGGACAAGATCATCACGCCTGCCGACCGCGACCGGCTGGCCAAATTCGATGCAGTTCGAGTGGATGCGTTAGCGGAAGCGAAAGCCGGCGATCCGCAGGACTATGCCGCGCTGAGCGCGACATTGGTGAAGCCGCAATTGAGCTTCTCGGATTTCGACATGACCGGCGACTGGCAATGCCGGATGACGAAGTTGGGAGGCCTTTCCGAACTTGTTGTTTACAGCTGGTTCAAGTGCCGGGTCACCGACGACGGCTCCGGATGGATGCTGGAGAAGCTGAGCGGATCGCAAAAGACAAAGGGGCGATTCTACACGGTGAGCGATGCCCGTCTTGCCTATCTCGGCAGCGGATACGTCAATGACGAGGCCGCGCCGAAATACGGTGTCGGGCCGAACAGCGACCAGGTTGGCTATGCGATCCGCACCGGCCCTGCCGAATGGCGGATCGAGTTTCCTGCGCCCGCCTATGAGTCGAAACTCGATGTGCTCGAGTTTCGCCGCTGAGACCCTGGTTTAGCGGCTTGCATTCTATCCTGTTCAGCGCCTAAATCAGGTCTCTTTCGGTCGTCATATAAAGGTAACGCCTTCGGGCGAAAAATACTGCCAGTCCTGCGCGCGGGGTGGTTGGGGGTTGCCGCAGGCGAAGGGTGCATGCAGGAAGATCGATCATCATTCGAGCAGGATGGCATCAAAGCCGCCCCGATAAGGCGACGCCCGCGACGCCTGTCCGAAGTGTTTGCCCAGTTGGCTCGAGATGCGGAAGGACCGGTTTCGCTGGGTCGTATCATCGAAGCCTTGGGAAGCCGCGCTTTTGCGCCGCTGCTGGTTCTGTTCGCCGCGATCAACCTTATTCCGATTCTGCCGCCCGGCTCGACCGCCATCCTCGGGCTGCCACTCCTGGTCGTTTCCGGCCAGATGCTGATGGGCAATCGCCGCGCCTGGCTGCCGAAGTCATTGACAAAACGCGAGATGAGCGCCGGCACTTTCCGCGCCGCGATGGACTGGATCGTGCCGCGCCTGGCGCAGATCGAGCGATATGTTCGCCCGCGCTACTGGCCTTTCTGGCGGCGGCGGGGCGACCGCGTCATCGGTCTGGTTGCGCTGATCCTTTCGATCAGCATCGTCCTGCCCATCCCCGGAGGCAACTGGCTGCCGGCACTGTCGACCGCGTTGCTCGGCCTCTCCCTGCTCGAGCGCGACGGCATCCTGCTTGCCATCGGTGGCACTGTCGGCGTGCTGGCCATGGCAGTCGTCGCCGCAATCTTCAGCGGCGCGGGGTTCCTGATCCACGCCGCCTATGCCTGGGTGATGTAGGCCGCTGGTGCAGACCAGCGATTTGTACAAATCACCGCTTCGGCGGCCTCAATCCCTTCCGGGCCTCCTTGACGATTCGGTGGACCATGCCGCGTCCCCGCATCGCCCGGGGAAGCAGCCGGTGACGGCGCTTTGCAGGGGGCGTCGTTTTTGAATTGAGCGGCGTCGTGGTGCAGCTAGCAGGCGCTCGCGCCGTACTGCAAATCTCCTTCACAGCCACCGAGGAAATCATGGCCGACCTCATCGTTCTCTATTGGCGCGACATACCGGCGCAAGTCATCGTCAAGAAGGGCCGCGCCAACGCCAAGCGCGAGCTGCCCGCGCGCTTTTCGGAGGCCATCGACATGGCCGCGATGCGCTCGGGCGACAGTGACACCGACGCCTACCTCGCGGAATGGCGCAAGGCTGACCCGGTAGCGGTCGGCGACGATCTCGACGCGGAAGCCGAGCGCGCCATGCAGCGCCTCGATGCGGAATACCCACGCGAGCGCCTGGTTGCGCTGGCCAAGGCAGGCGGCAAGGACGATGGCTGAGGGACACCCAGTTTCAACACCCGGCGCTGACGCGTCCGCCTCGGCAGGACCTGCCGGCGGGCCGACCCAGGCGGCGATCGTCAAGAAATCGGCGCCGAAATCGGACTACAAGCCAGCGGACGTTTCGCCGCAACGTCGCGTCCAGCGCAGCTTCGCGGTGCGCCGGTGGTCGGTGCGGCATTCCCGGGCGCTCGAATGGTTCTATGCGAAATTCGCCGACCTCTTCCTCCTGCTGCACCCAGTCTGGAAGTCGATCGGCTATGGTCGCGTGGAAGCGCCGGTCAAATTCGTCGAAAAGCGCGTGAAGGGCTTCATGTTCGACTGCCGCATGTGCGGGCAATGCGTGCTCTCCTCGACCGGCATGTCCTGCCCGATGAACTGCCCCAAGCAGTTGCGCAACGGCCCGTGCGGCGGCGTGCGCGCCAATGGCAATTGCGAGGTCGAGCCCGACATGCCCTGCGTCTGGGTGAAAGCCTGGGAGGGTTCACGCAATATGGTGCATGGCGACGCGATCTTGAATGTCCAGAAGCCCGTCGACCAGTCGCTGCGCGAAACCTCTGCCTGGCTGCGGGTGACCGCGCAGGCAGCAGCCGCGAAGCAGCCGCAGAGCCAGACGGGAGCGGTGAACTGATGGCCAGGCGTCCGCCGCAACGCGACGAGAATCCGGAAGGCATTCACCTTCCTCTGGAGGCCCTGCCCGGCCATTCCTCGCGCGGCCGGCTGGAGCGCGTCCTTCGGCGTGGCGAATTCGCCGTGACAGCAGAACTGAACCCGCCCGACAGCGCCGATCCGGAGGATGTCTACAACCGGGCGCGCGTCTTCGACGGCTGGGTGGACGGGATCAATGCAGTCGATGCTTCCGGCGCCAATTGCCATATGTCGTCGGTCGGCATCTGCGCACTGCTGACACGCATGGGCTATGCCCCGATCATGCAGATCGCCTGCCGTGACAAGAACCGCATCGCAATTCAGGGCGACGTCCTCGGCGCCGCTGCAATGGGCGTCGCCAACATCTTGTGCCTGACTGGCGATGGCGTGCAGGCCGGCGATCAGCCCGGCGCGAAGCCGGTATTCGATCTCGATTCGATGTCGCTGCTGGAGACGATCCGGATCATGCGCGACAACGGCAAGTTCCTGTCCGGCAGGCGGCTGACCACGCCGCCGAAGGTGTTCGTCGGTGCGGCGATCAATCCGTTCGCGCCGCCCTTCGACTTCCGGGCTCCCCATCTTGGGAAGAAGATCGCCGCCGGGGCGCAGTTCGTGCAGAGCCAATATTGCTTCGACGTGCCGATGTTTCGCACCTTCATGCAGCGCGTGCGCGATCTGGGCTTTGCCGACAAAGTGTTCATCCTGTGCGGCGTTGGCCCGCTGGCTTCGGCGAAGACCGCGCGCTGGATGCGTTCGAATGTCCCCGGCGTGCATATTCCCGACATTGTGATCAAGCGGCTCGAAGGCGCGCAGGACCAGAAGGCCGAAGGCAAGCGGCTCTGCATCGACATCATCAACGAGGTGAAGGAAATTCCGGGCGTTGCCGGCGTGCATGTCATGGCCTACCGCCAGGAGGAATATGTCGCCGAAATCGTCGATGAGTCGGGCGTCCTGAAGGGCCGGCAACCATGGAAGCGCGAAGCGCGCGAGGATGACCGCCTGGTGGCCGAACGGCTAGGTCAGCTTCTTGGCGAAAACACCGCGCAGACGCAAAGCGAGTTGGTCAAATCGGCGCACTGACGCCGCTTGTGCCTAATCAGATAACGACATAAAGAATTCTTTATATCTTCGGAGGGATTGCATGACCCGTACAATCGTCGCCTCGGCCAGCCGTGAAATTGTCATCGGTTTCGACCAGCCATTTTGCGTGATCGGCGAGCGCATCAACCCGACCGGACGCAAGAAGCTGGCTGCCGAAATGCAGGCGGGCAATTTCGAGACGGTCATCAAGGATGCGCTGGAACAGGCGGCGGCCGGCGCAACGATGCTCGACGTCAATGCCGGCGTGACCGCAGTCGATCCGAACGCCACTGAACCGGCGCTTCTGGTCCAGACATTGGAGATCGTGCAGGGTTTGGTTGATTTGCCGCTGTCGATCGACAGTTCGGTGACGGCTGCCATCGAGGCAGGCTTGCGGGTCGCCAAGGGCCGGCCGCTGGTGAATTCCGTAACCGGCGAGGAAGAGAAGCTGGAAGCGATCCTGCCCCTGATCAAGAAATACAATGTGCCGGTGGTTGCCATTTCCAACGACGAGACCGGCATTTCCATGGACCCGGACGTGCGTTTCGCTGTGGCCAAGAAGATCGTCGAGCGATGCGCAGATTTCGGCATTCCGTCGCATGATGTTGTGGTTGATCCATTGGTCATGCCAATCGGTGCGCTGGGCGATGCCGGCCGGCAGGTTTTTGCGTTGCTTCGCCGTTTGCGCGAGGAACTGAAGGTCAACACGACCTGCGGCTTGTCCAATATTTCCTTCGGCCTGCCGCATCGCCACGGCATCAATGCCGGCTTCATTCCGATGGTCATCGGCGCCGGCATGACGAGTGCGATCATGAACCCCGTGCGTCCTCAGGAAATGGAGGCGGTCCGCGCCGCCAATGTGCTCAACGGCACCGACAAGGACTGCATGAACTGGATCCGCACCTACAAGGATTACAAGCCGGGCGAAGTACATGCCCCTGCCCCCGTTGCGGTCAATGCACCCGGCGACGGTGCGGCGAGCGGCGGTCGGCGGCGTGGCGGGCGCGAAGCGCGGATGGCACGGGGGTGAAAATGAGCGCGGCGTTGACGATCCCTTCGCCCCGTTTACGGGGAGAAGGTGCCCCAAAGGGGCGGATGAGGGGCAGCGCGTCCCTCGGAAGGTCTGTGCCGCCCCTCACCTGCCTGCCCGCATCCTCTCCCCGTAAACGGGGCGAGGAGGGCTAGTCATGAACTCCCCCGCCAACATCACTGATCCCCTCGTCCTGTTCATGCCATCGGGCAAGCGGGGGCGCTTTCCCGTGGGCACGCCGATCCTCGATGCGGCGCGCTCGCTGGGCGTCTATGTCGAATCCGTCTGCGGCGGACGCGCGACTTGCGGGCGCTGTCAGATCGAGGTTCAGCAGGGCAATTTCGCCAAGCACAAGATCGTCTCGTCGCTCGACCACATCTCCCCGAAAGGCGCCAAGGAAGAGCGCTATGAAAGCATCAGGGGTCTGCCGGCGGGCCGCCGCCTCTCCTGCTCGGCGACGGTGCAGGGCGATCTGGTCATCGATGTTCCGCAGGATACCGTCATCAACGCGCAGGTGGTGCGCAAGGCCGCGAGCGATCGCGTCATCGAGCGCAACTCACCGGTTCAGCTTTGCTATGTCGAGGTGGACGAACCCGACATGCACAAGCCGTTGGGCGATCTCGACCGGCTGAAAGTCATGCTGGAAAAGGATTGGGGCTGGAAAGATCTGCTGGTCGCGCCGCACCTTGTGCCCCATGTGCAAGGCATTTTGCGCAAGGGCAATTGGGGCGTCACCGCCGCCATCCATCGCGATATGGAATCGGCCCGTCCCTTCATCATCGGCCTGTTCCCCGGCCTCAAGAACGAAGCCTACGGCATCGCCTGCGATATCGGCTCCACGACCATTGCCATGCATCTCGTGTCGCTGCTGTCGGGCCGTATCGTCGCCTCGTCCGGCACGTCGAACCCGCAGATCCGGTTCGGCGAGGACCTGATGAGCCGCGTTTCCTACGTCATGATGAACCCGGACGGCCGCGAGGCGATGACCCGGGCGGTGCGGGACGCGGTGAACACGCTGATCGGCAAGGTTTGCGAGGAAGGCGGCGTCGACCGCCACGATATCTTCGACCTGGTCTTCGTCGGCAATCCGATCATGCACCACCTATTCCTTGGCATCGATCCGACCGAACTTGGCCAGGCGCCTTTCGCGCTGGCAGTGTCCGGCGCGCTGCAATATTGGGCGCACGAGATCGACATCGAGGCGAACCGTGGCGCGCGCATCTATATGCTGCCGTGCATCGCCGGTCATGTCGGCGCCGATGCCGCTGGCGCCACGCTGTCCGAGGGACCGCACCGGCAGGACAAGATGATGCTGCTGGTCGATGTCGGCACCAATGCCGAGATCGTGCTGGGCAACAAGCATCGCGTCGTCGCCGCCTCTTCTCCGACCGGGCCTGCCTTCGAAGGCGCGGAAATCTCGTCCGGCCAGCGCGCTGCCCCTGGCGCCATTGAGCGCGTGCGCATCGATCCCGAAACGCTTGAGCCGAAATACCGCATCATCGGCGTCGACAAATGGTCCGACGAGGAAGGCTTCGACGACGAATCCTGGACGACGGGCGTCACCGGCATCTGCGGTTCGGCGATCATCGAAGTTGTCGCCGAGATGTATCTCGCCGGGATTATCTCAGAAGACGGTGTCGTGGATGGCGCGCTCGCAGCGCGCAGCCCTCGCATCGTGGCGAATGGCCGAACCTTCTCCTACCTGCTGCGCGAAGGACGCGAAGGCGAGCCGCGCATCACCGTCACTCAGAATGACATCCGCGCCATTCAACTGGCGAAGGCCGCGCTCTATGCCGGCGTGAAACTGCTGATGGAAAAGCAAGGTGTCGAGACTGTCGACACGATCCGCTTCGCGGGCGCGTTCGGCTCGTTCATCGATCCGAAATACGCGATGGTGTTGGGGCTGATCCCCGATTGCGACCTGACTGAGGTGAAGGCGGTGGGCAACGCTGCCGGGACAGGCGCGCTGATGGCGCTGCTCAACCGAGGCTACCGCCGCGAGATCGAAAAGGAAGTCGCCAAGATCGAGAAGATCGAGACGGCGCTGGAACCGCACTTCCAGCAGCTCTTCATCGACGCCATGGCGCTACCCAATAAGGTCGATCCTTTCCCCAAGCTGGCCGAGCAAGTGAAATTGCCGCCGCGCAAGGTGCTTGAGCCAAATCCCGGCGGAGACGGCGCACCACGCCGCCGCTCGCGCGAGGATCGGGCGGCGCGTCGCGGACGCTCCTGAGCAAACTGTAAGCAAAGCGGATTGCTGCGAGGATCGAAGCCCATTGCGGCTTGCCTCTGGCCCGCCCCATAAGGCTTCGCGTCAGACACGCTGTGCCACTGTTTCTCGCGGTTGGGGCCTTGGCTGAGGAAAGACGGGTCGCTAGACAAGCCTCGACCAGTTTACGGAGAAAACGGGCATATGAATGTTCTCTCGATCCAGTCCTGGGTCGCCTACGGCCATGTCGGCAATGCGTCTGCAATGTTTCCCCTGCAGCGCATGGGCATCGAGGTGTGGGCCGTCAACACTGTCCAGTTTTCCAATCATACCGGCTATGGCGCCTGGCGCGGACAGGTCTATTCCGGCGAGAGCGTCCGCGAACTGATCGACGGCATCGACGAGCGTGGGGCGCTGGCCCAGTGCAGCGGCGTGCTTTCCGGCTATATGGGCGACGCATCGATCGGCGAGGCCATTCTCGAAGCGGTCACGCGCGTGCGCGCGGTTTCGCCGACTGCGCTGTATTGCTGCGACCCTGTCATTGGCGACGTGGGCCGCGGCGTTTTCGTGCGGCCCGGCATTCCAGAGTTCATGCGGGATCGTGCCGTGCCGGCGGCGGACATCGTGACCCCGAACCATTTCGAGCTGGAATTCCTGTCAGGCACGGAGGTACGGAATACCGACGGCCTGCGTCGCGCGGCGGACGTGCTGCACCGCAAGGGACCTCGTGTCGTCATGGTCACCAGCCTGGATATAGACGAGACACCTGAGGGCTGGATCGACGTCGTGGTTTCGACGGGAACAGAGCTTCTGCGGGTGCGGACACCGGCGCTGCCTATTTCGGTCAACGGCGCCGGCGATGCGATCGCGGCACTCTTCCTCGGCAAGTTCTTGCAGGAGCAGTCGGCGGAAGCAGCACTTGTCCATGCGGCTTCCGCGACCTTCGGCCTGCTGAAGCGGACTGTCGAAGCGGGATCGCGCGAGATCGTGACAGTTGCGGCACAAGACGAATTTGTCCGGCCCACGACCATTTTCGAGGTTGAGCGCATCTAGGCAGCCGAGACGCTCCGGATGTGACGCGAATACCCCTGAAAATGGCGAAGGTGTTTATTCGTATACATATGAAATTGTGCAGTGCAGCATATTGAAAAATGCCGCCGAAGGAATATATCAGCGCCAGTCATTCAGCGCTTGAGGCAGTTATGTGCTTCGCGCCAACCTGCGAAAGAAAACTGTCATGAACGCCTTCAGAGCCCTCGCCTGGATTGCCAGCGCCCCCCTGAAATCGCGCGCTCAGCGCCGCACAGTCTCGATCATCAACGAGCTTTCCGACGAAGTGCAGAAGGATATCGGCTGGAAGTGGTCGGCGAACCGCCGCGCCGCGGTGGCAAAGACTTCGCTGAGCTGGGATCTGCTCTAAGCAGCCCGCTCCCCTCGAGCCCGATTACCGGCCCGAGGCTTTGTGACGTAGCCTGAAGGCGGTCAAGCAACCGCCTTGATGCGCTCTGACGCTTCGAACTTCCCCGTTGCGCGGAAAATCTCGAAAGCTGCACGGATGTGGTCGGCCGCCGCCCTTACAGGGGCGCTGGCATCTGAAGCCACCAGCATTGCGAGCGAATACTCACCGATAGGCGGCAGCCCGTCCTTGGGGCCGAGTTCCACCATATCGTTGGTGATGAAGGACTTCGGCAGCGGCGCGATGGCCAGATCCGACATGATGGCGGCACGTTGCCCCGAGGTATGGGCGCTCATATAGGCGACGCGATAATTGCGGCCTTCGCGCCCAAGCGCCTCGATCGCGCCCCCGCGCCAGGCGCATCCCTCCTCCCAGACAGACACCGGCAGAGGCTCGCGCAGATGGGCGCAACCGCCTTTCGCGCCAGCCCAGACGATCGGCTCGGTCAACAGCGTCTCCGCACCGGAGGCCGCGCGCGTGGAATTGGTCAACAGTGTGATGTCGAGCGTGCGGTCGTCCATGCGGCGGCGTAGATTGGTGCTCTGATCGATCACCACGTCGACTGCGATCGAAGGATGGGTCTGCGCGAAGCGGCGCAGCACATGCGGCAGAACCCGCTCGCCGAAGTCATCCGGCGAACCCAGCCGCACGACACCGACGATGTCCGGCACAATGAACTTGGAGACCGCTTCGCGGTTGATGGCGATCATTCGACGCGCATAGCCGAGCAACATTTCTCCGTCGGCGGTGAGCGTGACAGACCGCGCATCGCGCGCAAAGACCGACCGGCCTAAGACATCCTCAAGCTTCTTGATCTGCATAGAGACCGCAGACGGCGTGCGAAACACGGCGTTGGCCGCGGCCGTGAAGCTGCCCGTCTCGGCGATGGCGATGAAAGTGCGCAGCACATCAAGGTCCAGCAGCGGCAGAGGGTGATTGAGAGGGGCGTTCATGGCGATTGCTCCGTTCAATTTAACTGATCGAATAGATCATTTCATTTCGTTTGATTGAACACCAGATCGGCGCGATAGTCAATCTCGACAGGTTGGCAATGAGTGGTGAGCCGTTCACCGTAAAGACCGACCTGGATGGAAACGCCAAGGCCTGCTCAGGCCGCAAAGTAATAGGAGCGAATGATGTCACTGTTTTCAGCGATTGGGCATCTGGCCCACGAATACAAGGCGGCACGCACCCGCTATCTGACAGAACGCGAGATCGGCTCCCTGCCTTTTGAAATTCAGAAGGATATTGGCTGGCCGCCCTCTTCAAACGCCAGACCGTTTGCGACGAAGGCTCAGTACGGGGCCGAAGGGAAATGATCCTGGCAGTTTTGGGTTCTACCTGACCCGCCGATCCCACCAGGGCTCGGCGGGTTTTTCATTTCTCCTGCTTGCTTCTGCACAATTGATATGCAACGCCAGCATGCCCCATAT
Source organism: Mesorhizobium sp. (assembly GCA_036524835.1). GTDB lineage: Bacteria > Pseudomonadota > Alphaproteobacteria > Rhizobiales > Rhizobiaceae > Mesorhizobium_G. Next base: position 41,432 of record DATDBN010000004.1, read on the forward strand.
GCGTCGCTTGCATGCCTCCGCTAATATTTCATTAATAAATTGAAATCGCTCGTAAATTTCCGGATGCCAACTTGCGACAAGCGCAATGAATGTCGTTTTTGCGTCAAGGCAATTCGCTTTTCCAGCATGAAATTTGTGCAGCGCACCCTATATACCGCCCATCAAACGAGCTGCCCCACTCCGGTTACCGCGAAGGCGACCCGTCAACCCCAGAAGTGGAGCACTGCCATGAAGATTTTCGCCCGCCTGTTTTCCTCTCGCCGCGAGGCTAACCTCTCGACCCTGATCGAGCGCAACCGCCTCTCCAACACGATGCCCGGCCAGACCGGCGCCGTTCAGGCCAACCGCCTCGGCTTTCTCATCGGCTGATCGCCAGAAGTAGAACCTCGAGCCCCCAAACGAGGGTTCGGTTCCAGCCGCCGCCCGACGCAAGTCAGGCGGCGGTTTTGTTTTTGAAAGTTCGCGGCTCGGCCAACCACGAGAGATCCACCGCCATTTGCCTCTCGAATTCGCCACAGCACATTGACAATGCAACGAACTCCTGTTGTCGATAGCCTGTTCGCGACATTGTGGTCGCGACACGGTCGTTAGCCAAGTGAATATAGCCAAACACCCGATCAAGCGTTCGCTCGTCTTCTATCTGGTCCCCGACTTCACGATGGTTGCCTTCGCGACCGCGCTGGAGCCGCTCCGGATCGCCAATCGCATGCTTGGCTACGAGGCTTATCGCTGGCGGCTCGCCAGTCTGGACGGGCAATCCGTGCCCGCCTCCAACGGCGTGCTGTGCGCCGTGAACACATCGCTCGAAGACGAACGTCGGAAAATGGCGGGGCCGGACCGTCCCTCGATGGTGATCGTCTGCAGTGGCGTCAACATCGAGAGCTACTCCAGCAAATCGACCTTTGCCTGGCTGCGCGAGGAGTATAATCGCGGCGTCGCCATTGGCGGATTGTGCACCGGCGCTCATGTGCTGGCGGCCGCCGGGCTTCTCTCCGGCAAGCGCTGCGCCATCCATTGGGAAAACCTGCCGGGCTTTGCCGAGACTTTTCCCAAGGCGAATGTCTTTGCCGATCTCTTCGAGGTCGACCAGAATATCTACACCTGTGCCGGCGGCACTGCGGCGCTCGACATGATGCTCAAGCTGATCGGCGACGACTTCGACGACGCACTGGTTAATCGCGTCTGCGAGCAGGTTCTCACAGACCGCGTGCGCAGTCCGAGCGACCGCCAGCGGCTGCCGCTGAGGGCGCGTCTCGGGGTACAGAACTCGAAGGTCCTCACGATCATCGAACTGATGGAAGCCAACCTCTCCGAGCCGTTGTCGCTGCTCGATATCGCCGACCATGTCGGCCTGTCGAGGCGGCAGATCGAACGATTATTCAGCACGGAGATGGGGCGCTCCCCGGCGCGCTACTATCTGGAGATTCGGCTCGACCGCGCTCGGCACCTCCTGATCCAGTCTTCGATGCCGGTCGTTGAAGTCGCAGTGGCTTGCGGCTTCGTGTCCGCGTCGCATTTCTCCAAATGCTATCGCGAACTCTATGCCCGCTCCCCGCAGCAGGAACGGGTCGACAGAAAGCAGCCGGTACCCGCGTAGCTAGTGAGGCCATTCACCCGGATCGACGTGAGCGGCGCTGCGTCAAACATCCCAATTCGGCGCATACACCTCCGCCAAAAGGGGGTCTGGCTAATCGGAAAAGTCGCTGGCGGGGAGTCTAAGCACAGCTAGACTGGACATCGTAGATGTCCTGATCCAACCGGCATGGACCGGCGTAGGCAGACTGGCCATGCGCGATCTGACGATCAACGGCTTTCGAACCGCGCGCGGTCGGGTGCTCCGCGGGCAGATCGCACGGCTCGCTCAACATCTCGGACGGCCGATCACTGTGCTCGATGTCGGCGGGCGGCCGGACTATTGGGCCAATGTCGGCGTGGAAAATATCGCCGAGATCCGACTTCTCAACAACGATCCCGAGGAGTTTGCACGGCCTTCCTCCTCCAACCTTTTCGTGCCGGAGTTGGGCGACGCCCGCTGTCTGAGCGGCTATGGCGATAACTCGGTCGACCTCGTCCATGCCAATTCCGTGATCGAGCATGTAGGGCAGTGGCCGGACATCTGCGATGTCGCCCGCGAGGCGCTGCGTGTCGGCCGCTCAGGCTGGATACAGACACCGGCCTGGGAGTTCCCCATTGAGCCGCATTACCGCCTGCCCTTTCTTCACTGGTTTGCCGCGCCTGTGCGGCGTCGCTTGCTGTTCGCGTCTCGGGACTATCGCGCGCTGAACACGCGGGATCGGCGATTTCACGTCGATCGCATCAATCTGATGTCCTATGCAGAGTTCAAGTCGCTCTTCCCCGAGGCGGAAATCATGGTGGAGCGCGTCTTGATCGCCAAGAGCTACGTTGCGCGCTGGCAGCCGCCGTGACTAGGTTTGTAGGGCCGGGTCAGAAGATTTTATCGGTCTTCCCACATCCACGACCGGTTTCGCCACAGCTTCTCGCCGATCATGCAGTCATAGTCGTTTGAGGACTGGGCCAGTTGAACCGGCGGTTGACCGGCGCTGTAGGCGGCATGGTGCGGTTCGAGCGGCCTTGAAGCAAGTTCAAGCACCAGCTTGCGCCGGATCGCCTCCGGAAACTGTGACCAATCGTTGACCGGGATCATGAACGCGCCCGGACCGCCGATCACGCAGTTTGTGTAGTATCGATCCAGATCCTCCACATCGTAAGCGCTGCTGAGACCGCCATTTGTCATCAGCGGGAGCCCGTTGATGGTGATGCCCTGGCTCACCAGTTCGTCGCGGATGCCGGTGACCGGCGCGCCCTGGTTGTTTGGCCCGTCGCCGGAAATGTCGATCACCCGCTTGATGCTGCGGAACGAGCTTTCGGCGAACAGGTCGCTGCCGAATTCCAGTGCCGATGAGATGGATGTGCGCCGCGCGCTATTCGGTGGCTTGGCGGAAAGCTGGCTGGCGACGCGCTCGGCATCCGCCTGGCTGGCAATCGTCGTCCATGGCACGATGACGTGATGGGAGGTGTTTCCGGCCCATTCGAAATAGGTGACCGCGATCTTGCCGTGCGCACCGTCGGCTATCGCCTGGAGGACCCACTTGTCAGTCAGCGCGGCGGCGTAGCCATCGCGCTGGATCTCCAATTCGTCCGGCGACATGGACAATGAGACATCGACGGCAAGAATGAGTTCAATGTCGACAGCTTCAGCGCTTAGCGCATGAGTGGCGCCCGCGCAGAGCAGCGCCGCAGTGGCGGTGGAAATCACCCTTGTGAGCATCGGAGCCGCGCGGGTCATGATGGCAGGGTAGCGGCAAAGACGGCATTCGCCTAGCCCGGTGCCCTCACCCTTCTGTGACTTCGCCTCAGCTTCGCGGCTTCAGATTCTCCGGGTCGTAAAGCGCCATGTAGCCCACGGCCGCCACTTCGACCGGATAGCTCTCGCCGAAATATTCCACGCTGAGCCCGCGGCCTTCCTGGCAATAAGCCCAGGGCAGATAGGCGAGCGCGATGTTCTTGCCGATCGTTGGACCATAGGCGACCGAGGTCGTGAACGAGCGCCGGCCGAGCTCGTCGACAAGCGTTTCGCCCGTATCCGGGTCGATCACCGGCATCGAGCCGACCGGATAACGAGCGACACCCTTGGAATCGACATTGTCGGTCATGATCAGCGTGCAAAGCATCGCCGGCTGATTCGCGCGGGCGCGATATTCCAGATGCTTTGCCTTGCCGCTGAAGTCCGCCTCCTTGACCTTCGGGCGGGCAAGATCGGCCTCCAGCAGATTATATTCGGTCAGCAGGTCGGCATTCTGCAGGCGCAGGCTCTTTTCCATGCGGCGGGTGTTTGCATAGGTTTCAACTCCGAACGGCATCACGCCCGTCGAGCGCAGCGCCTCCCAGACGGCAAGGCCGTCGTCATATTTCATGTGCAGTTCCCAGCCCTGTTCGCCGACATAGGAGATGCGGAAAGCGGTGACGTCCTTGCCTCCGATTTTCACTGGTTTGATGGCAGCAAACGCGAAATTCTCCGGCGCCAGGCCGGCGGGATCCTCCACGACCTTTTGCAGCGTCGCGCGCGCATTCGGACCCCAAATGCCGATGGTGACGAATTTCTCGGTTACGTCGGTCACGGTGACATCGAAGCCTTTGTCCTGAGCGACACGCTGCATGTAGCGGAAGTCGCGTGGCCCGGCGTCGGCGCCGTCGACCAGCCGGCAACGATCGGCCATCCGGATGACGGTGAAATCGGCGCGCACCATTCCCTGCTCGTCCAGGAAATGCGTGTAGATGCCCTTGCCGATATTGGCGTCGCCACCAATTTTCGCAGCACAGAGCCACTCCATCAGCGCGACATGGTCTGGCCCCTCAATGTCATACATCGAGAAGTGCGACAGGTTCACGATGCCGCAGTCCTCGCTCATGGCGAGATGCTCGGCGTTGGAGACGCGCCAGAAATGGCGGTTATCCCACTCGTTTTCGCGGACCGGAACGCGGTCGCCGTATTTTTCGAGCAGGTGCTCATTGACCGCGTAGCCATGGGCGCGTTCCCAGCCGCCCAGCTCCATGAAATAGCCGCCGAGTTCCTTTTCGCGCTCGTAGAACGGCGAGCGGCGAACGTTGCGGCCAGTCGCATAAGGCTCGCGCGGATGCACCGCGGGATTGTACACCTTCTGCGCCGCCTCGCCGCAGCGCCCCTCGACAAACGCCTCTTCCATCTGATGCGGATAGAAGCGCGCATAGTCGATCTTCGCGTGGTCGATCTCCGTCCTGCCGTCGGTCATCCAATCGGCGATGAGCTTGCCCATGCCGGGACCGTCCTTGACCCAGATGGCGACGGCATACCAGAGCCCCCTCACCTTCTGGCTCTCCCCCATCGACGGACCCCCATCCGCCGTCACTTGCAGAAGACCGTTGAAGGAATGGCTTTCATTGTAGCCGAGTTCGCCCAGGATCGGCGTCAACTCCATGGCGCGCTCGAGAGGTTCGATGATCTGGTCCATATCGAGATCGCGCTGCGAGGGCGAAAGGCGCGCCTGATGCTTTTCCAGGAGGTCGCGCGGATGGCAGAGGCGTGGGTTCTTCTCCTCGTAATAGCCCCACTCGATCTGCCCGCCTTCGGCGGTTTTCGGATCGCCGGTGTCGCGCATATAGGCCGAGTTGCCCTGGTCGCGCATCAACGGCCAACCGATCTCCTTGCCGGTGCCCGCGAACTCCGTGTACGGGCCGAAGAAGGTCAGCGGATGATCGACAGGCATGACCGGCAGGTCCTCGCCCGCCATTTCGGCAATCAGCCGACCCCACAATCCCGCACAGACGACCACATAGTCAGCCATGATCGTGCCACGCGAAGTCACAACGCCCTTGATGCGGCCGTCTTCGATCACAAGCGACTCCGCGGCCGTGTTGGCGAAAGCCTTCAGCTTGCCCGAGGCTTCCCCCTGGTCGACCAGCTTGCCCGCGACGGTCTGAGAACGCGGGATGACGAGGCCCGCATCAGGATCCCAGAGACCGCCCTGGACCATCTGCTCTTCGATCAGCGGGAACCTCTGCTTGATCTCGGACGGTTCGATCAGGCGGGCGCGCGTTCCGAAGGCCTTCGCAGAGGAGACCTTGCGCTTGATTTCCTCCATGCGGTCGTCATCGCCGACACGGGCAACCTCAAGGCCGCCGATGCGCGCGTAGTGACCCATCTTCTCGTAGAAATCGATGGAGTAGAGCGTCGTCCAGCAGGACAAGAAATCGTGGCTTGTCGTGTAGCAGAAGTCGGACGCGTGCGCCGTTGAGCCGATGTCGGTCGGGATGCCGGACTTATCGATGCCGACGATGTCGTCCCATCCGCGCCCAATCAGGTGATGGGCGACCGACGCGCCCACGATACCGCCCAGCCCGACGATGACGACCTTCGCCCGTTTCGGAAACTCTGCCATTGCCCACGACTCCGACATCAAATTTTCGGCAGACTATAGGCCGGCCTCGCGCGATTGCAGCCTGTTTGCGACATTGCCAAAGGGAGCGGCGACCTCGATCACCATCGCAGGCGCTCAAGCCATAGCCTCAGCAGCGTTCACCGCTGTTTGGCAGCGGTCCGTTCGACTGCCGGGTGGCAGTGGACAAACCTTCATCGAAGCGTGGCTTCCACATGGCGACAAGCAGGATCGCCATGCCGGCCATGAATACGAAATAGAACCGGTCATCAGGCAGCGGGAAGCTGGCGAACTTGCCAAGCGTGCCGATCATCAACGCGAACATCAACGCATTGTCACGACCGCCGCCAGTCTTGCCGGCCCGGTAGAGCAGCGCCCAGGCGGCTGCGAAGAGCACCATCAATGCCGGCCAGTGATTGTCGAGCAGCGCAATCATCATGCCGCGGACGTAACCACGTGCGAAATCGAGGAGCGAAAAGTCCGGACGGAAATTGGCC
>DATDBN010000005.1:0-2794 GCA_036524835.1 Mesorhizobium sp.
AGGCTTCTATCCGCCACAAGCTCGACTGCTTATTCTTCTTGCCGCGCTTTGCAGGGTTCAGAAACCTGATCTAGAGGGTAGCTGGTACAAGCTCTCGACTTCCCGGTACAGCGTAAGCGCCACGCGGCTCCCCTGATGCGGCGCATGAGGTAAATGTGGCAAGGTTCCCTCCGATCGTTAGAGACGGAGGGTTGAAGTGGGAGCAGGCCGCAAAATGGACGTCCATTTGGACGTCCCGACGACCGGCTACGCGGGCCGGCTCGAGGTTCTGGAAGGTCCGACGGGACGGCGGGTTCGCTCGGAGGCCGATAAAGCCCGGATTGCGGGCGAGAGCCTGATGCCGGGGTTGCAGGTGGCGGCGGTCGCGCGCAAGCATGGCGTAACCCGCTGGCAGGTTTACGATTGGCGGCGTCGGCTTCAGCAGGGACGACTGGCGCTGCCGGAAAGCATGGCGCCGATGTTCGCGCCGCTGGTTGTTGAAGAAACATCGGCGCCTCATCGGACGATGCGGCCCGCGAAATCGCCGCCGGCGAAGGTGGAGATCGTGATCGACGACATGGTGATCCGGACGTCGGTTGACCTCGAGCACCTGCCGCAGGTGATCCGTGCGGTGCGGGCCTCGCGATGATTGCCCCGGGCGCCGATCTGAAGATCTACATGGCGACCCGTCCGGTCGACTTCCGTCGCGGCCTGGACGGGCTGGCGGCGGCGGTGCAGGAGATGCTTGGCCTCGATCCTTTTGCTGGCGCGGCCTTCGTCTTTCGAGCCAAAAGGGCTGACCGGATCAAGATTCTGGTCTGGGATGGCACTGGACTTGTGCTCGTTTACAAGCGGCTCGAGGGTTCGAAGTTCGTCTGGCCGCAAGTTCGCGACGGCGTGATGCGCATATCGCCGGCGATGTTCGCGGCGTTGTTCGAAGGGCTGGACTGGCGACTGGTTCGCCCCGAGAGGGTGCGGCGCCCGCAGCTTGCCGGATGAATGTGGCACAGTGACTCAGGCGTGTAGTCACCGGTGGCGCTATCGGTGCTCATGTGCTTGATTTAGCGCATGAATCTTATGGTTCTTCAGGAAGAGAACGAGCATTTGAAGGCGCGCCTCGCCGAGGCGCAAGCCGCTTTGGCCGAATCCGAAGAGGCGCGCCGTCGCCTGGAGACCATCGTCGGTCAACTGAACCACGATAAGTTCGGCGCCAAGTCCGAGAAGCTGCATCGCGATCAATACCACCTGCTGCTCGAAGACGTGGCGATCGCGCAGGGCGTGCTCGATGCCGCGCAGGAAAAAGCACGGCGGATTATCCAGGGCGGTTCGGACGGCACGTCCGGTTCTGGCCGGCGCAACCGCGGCCACTTGCCTGCCCATCTGCCGCGGGTGGAGCGGATCATCGAACCCGAAAGCACATTGTGCCCGTGCGGCTGCGGCGAGATGGCCAGGATCGGCGAGGACGTGAGTGAACGGTTGGACGTGGTTCCAGCACAGTTGCGCGTTCTGGTCACGCGCCGGCCGAAATACGCTTGCCGTCGCTGCTCCGGCGCGGTCGTGCAGGCCCATGCGCCCGAGCATGTGGTGCCTGGCGGCCTGCCGACCGAGGCGCTGATCGCCCAGGTCATCGTCGCCAAGTTTGGCGATCATTTGCCGTTCTACCGGCAGGCCGAGATCTATGCTCGCCAGGGCATCCAGTTGGATCGCGCCACACTGGGCAATTGGGCTGGCCGAGCCTGCTTCCATCTCAAGCCCATCGCCAGTCACATGAGCCGGCATCTGGCTGGCGCGGACCGTCTGTTCATGGACGAAACCACCGCGCCGGTGCTCGATCCCGGTCGCGGCAAGGTCAAGAAGGGCTTCTTCTGGGCGATCGCTTGCGATGATCGCGGCCATGGTGGCCAAGGCCCGCCCATCGTGCTGTTCCACTATGCGCCGGGGCGCGGCGGCGAGCATGCCGAACGCTTCCTCCAAGGCTTCGGCGGAGAGTTCCTGCAAGTTGACGCCTATGAGGGCTATGACCGGCTGACGCGCCTGGAACGGCCGCAAGGACCGTGGAAGCTCGTCCATTGCTGGGCCCATTTGCGCCGACGTTTTGTGAAGCTGGCGCGCAACACCAAGTCCCCGATCGCCGAAGCCGCCGTGCGTCAGATCGCTACGCTCTACGCCGTCGAGGCGACGGTGCGAGGCATGACGCCACAAACTCGGCTCGCCGCGCGACAACGGCACTCCTCCCCGATCATCGCCGCCTTGAAGCCGTGGTTCGAAAAGCAATTGTCGATGATCTCCTCGGGCTCAAAGCTGGCCGAAGACATTCGCTATGGTCTCGCCCATTGGGAAGGGCTTACCCGCTTCCTGGACGATGGCCGGCTCGAGCTCGATACCAACCCGGTCGAAAACGCCATCCGGCCGATATGCCTGACCAGAAAAAATGCCCTGTTCGCGGGCCACGAAATCGGGGCCGAAAACTGGGCGCTGCTCTCATCCCTCGTCGCCACCTGCAAGCTCAACGACGTCAATCCCCTTGCCTACCTCGCCGAAACCCTCGACGCCATCATCAACGGCCATCCGCAGAACCAGATCGAGGAACTCATGCCTTGGCAATTCCGGAAAACGTCAAGCCCAAATCCGTAGGCGATCGGCGAGGCGCTTACGCCAAGCCCGAAGTACTTGCCAAGATCGTAAAGCCGCTGCGGCTGCCGGAGTGTGTCTCGATTGCGTGCAAAGCGGCACATGTGTCGCGGACGACTACAATCCGAGCATCCGACAAGCAGCACGATTTTCAGACGCTGGCTTTGCCGGCACTGGGAACGAT
>DATDBN010000006.1:0-173801 GCA_036524835.1 Mesorhizobium sp.
CCTAGCGCCGCCGCCTCCCGGCAGTCGCCCGCCAGCTTGCGCGCAAAGGCGAGTTTAACCGCCGGATACGCGCCCAGGCCCATCTCGCGCCGCTTGCCGTCCTGTTTCCAGATGAAGGCCCACGACTTCGCGCCGGAAAGCTTGATGTCTAGGTAGAGCCCGCCGCCGTCGCCGAGCATCCCCGGCTTGGTCGCGGCTCGGCATTCGGTATCCGTCAGCTTGTTGAGTGCCCGTGCCATCACCGTCCCTAACTTCGTCCCTAACTCAAGTAAGGGATGGTAGCGGACTTCGGCGAACAACTGAAGACAATGTGGGCGAGAAAACACCAATAAAACAAGCCGTATTTGGACGTAGGGGAATTGTGACGACCGATGCTTTCGCGGTCTCCTTCTCCGCCATACCCTGATCCGTCAGCTTCATCGAGTTGAGCTTCTATTTTGCGCGAGCGGATAGTCGTGAGTTCAACCGTCACATGTCGTCGTCCCAATCGGTATCGGTATCGGTATCCTTGTCCAGAACAGCGCGTTCCCGACCGGACTGAAAGCCGCATCGGTAGGGTGTGAAGCCTAGCGGAATGGGGCGGAAGGGAATCCGGTCCGGATCACGATTGGGTTGGATGGTGTGGTACCCATCCAGAAATCCATCCGCAAAGCTGCCATTTCCGACGTTTGGCTGAGATCTGCGAAGGCCGAACAGCATGGGAAGAACCCTTTCTGTTACTTCGGGAGCATAAGAAAGTCGCGAACTCCCATAAATGTTCCGCCGAAAACCCATTGGCGCGCCGGCGCCATCGTACGAACGGAGCTCGGGGAATCAGGAGTTTCGACCACAGGAGTTTTCCTGGGCTGAGGGAGACGCATGACGCTCAGCCAGCGGTCGCCATGGTGGAATGCGGCTGTGGCAGATCACTCGGTTGTCGCGGAATGAGACGCCGACCACCAGCAGAACCCTCCTGCCTCGGGCATGGTCTTGTCGCTTGATCGAAGCTCCCGGCCCAGAAAAAGCAAAGAGCGCCACGAGGGCGCTCTTCAAGGTCAGGTTTCGAAGTTGAGCGGAAACCCGCTCAGGCATACATGGCGGTCTCGTGATAGCGAGGCTCCACCGGGAAAAGGTCATTGACCTTGCAGGCAACCTCAGTGCGGTTGGTTGCCTTCAGCTTCTTCATGATGTTGCGGATGTGCACCTTCACCGTGCTCTCCCGCAGCTTCAGTTCATAGGCGATGATCTTGTTGGCTTTGCCGCGACGCAGAGCCTCCACGACTTCCGCCTGGCGTTCGGTGAACATCCCGCCCAGCGGCGGCGATGCCGTCACGCCGGTTTCCAGCCGATGCCTCATTCCTACGAGGCTGCTGGCCGGAACGAAGACCCCGCCTGCAAGCGCGAGATCGATCGCTTCCAGGCAGACCTGAATGCCAACGGAAGAAGGAACATATCCGCGCGCGCCGATTTCAAGCGCGCGAAGCACCTGCATGATGTCGTCGGAATCGCCCAGCACCAACACCGGCGCCGGCTTGAATTCCCGAACAAGCTTCTCGATTTCTTCGGCAACGGACGGGTCGGTCACCCTGCGGCTGCCGGTATGCAAGAGGATCGCCGAAAAGTTCGTACGCGAGCCCTTTTGCGTACGCCATTCATTGATCGAGGCACATGTCTGCACTTCGATCCCATCGCCTGCGGTCACAAGCGTCTGGGCAAGGCACTCACGATCGAGCGCCCGTGTGTCAACAACCAGAATTGATCTGATCTGTTTTTGGACTGCACCGTTCTGATGCTCATTTCCCTGCTTAGAGGACAGCAGAATTGCATCGGATGCACGTGCACGTTGGAGTTCAGCTACACTAATCATTTCTATCTTCCCCATTTTGTACAGTATATTTCTCCTATGTTGCAAATAGGCACAGCATACTTGCAATATAAAAGAAGACTGTCCCGCCAAGATACATTGTCTTCATGAGGGTGTACCATTCTGGTCAATCAAATGATCAAGGCCAAATGGACTAGCACCCCCAAAATGGAGTAACACTAGTTAAGGGTTGCCTGCTTTAACATTCGTTAATACATGCCGCTTTGATTATCATGCAAAAGTGGTAGGGCCAGATGGTTTGATCTAGGGAGCGGGGGTCGCCACAGCGATTGGAGGCCGTAGGACAGGATAGGGCCATGATACGACCCTCAGAAACCGGCATGGCTTGCCGTCCCCTCTCCTGCTTTCTGGGCGATTCGCGCTGAACCTCTCACGCCGCCGCCGAACCCTGATGTGATCGCCGCTCCCGATCTGACACAGCAGGGCGAACCCGATCCCCTGGAAGACAGAGGGTGGGAGCGCCGTCCGATGATGCCGCGGCTGACCGGGTCACCCTCATCAGGGCCTTGGGCCTGTTCGTGGCAGAGGTCCCGGAAATGCGGTATACTCGCCGCCGGGTAACGGGGAGAGAGGCATTCTCCGATGAAGCAAGTTTACCTGGCTGTTGCCGCTCTTGAGATGACATTGCTCGCTGCGGCGACGACACCATCCCTGGCGGATGAGCTTCCCGCCTTGAACTCGCAGTGGCGCGAAACGCAACGGGGAGCTTGCTTCCAGATAAGCCAGATTTCGGATCCCCTTCCTGGACCCAACGGTTGCGCTCAAATCGCCGGTCGGATGAACCAGGGTGACCTGATGATCGGCTACGCGTGCAAGCAGGGATCGGAGATAAGCTTCTTTTCCGGGCTCCAGACCGATAATTCGATCAAGCCCGAGATCTATATCGGCCAGTATAATTCCGGGGCGATATCAGTTCAGTATTGCGCGAGATTTAGCAACGATTGGCCGCCGGAATATAATTGCGAGAACAAAATGACGTTCAACAGCGTCAGCAGTTGCAAACCCTAGGAATGGAATAGGTAAACCCGGGCTTCGCTTGCCTTTCTTGAGAGTTGGGAGGCGCCAAAGGGCCCTTCTTGTTCGCGGCGTGGCCCAACGCTCGACCTGGGACGGGTCGGCGCTGGTGTAGACTGCGGAGCGCCTGGATAAGGCCGGGCAAGATCGAACTGTGGCGGGGCATTCGATGCGCGACCTTCGGGATTTCGACGTTCTCATCCTCCCCGGCTGGCACAATTCGGAGCCCGGCCACTGGCAGTCGGAGTGGCAGGCGAGTTTTCCCAACATGACGCGGGTCGAGCAAGCCGACTGGGAGACGCCGGTCTTCTCCGATTGGGAGGCGAATCTTGCCGCGTCAGTCGCTCGCTGTCGCAAGCCTGTTCTGCTGATCGCACACAGCCTGGGCACCGCTCTGGTGATGCGGTGGGCGCAGCGCGGAGACACCGTACGTGTCGCCGGGGCCTTCCTCGTTGCGGCGTCGGATCGTGATCGCTTCGATCATCTGCCGGATGCCCCCATCCGTGGCTTCGCGCCGATGCTGACGGACCGGCTTCCATTCGCCTCGATGTTGCTCGCAAGCCGGAACGACCACAAAGTGACTTTTGAACGGGCGAGATTTTTCGCCGCGTCCTGGGGTTCTACGTTCGTCGATACAGGCGAAGTGGGACATATGGATACAGAACTTGGAAGGTGGCCCCAAGGTCTTGTCTGGCTTGGGCAGTTTATCGGATCGATCCCGGCGGTTTCAACCTGACGCGCCCCCCGATCAGTTTATCGCATCACTTTCCTTCCAGCATCCACGGCTCCAGCAGCACGCGATCCGCATCGCTCAGCCGGTCGCGCGCGGTACGGACCTGGTGCCAGTACGGATAGAGCAGCGGCAGGGCGCTGGCCTCGTCCAGGCGCAGGCGCTCAGCATCCGAGAGCTTCAGCTCGGCGGCGCCGAGATTGTCCTTGATCTGCGCATCCGTGCGTCCGCCGATGACCACCGACGTGATTGTCGGGCGACCGAGCAACCAGGCCAGTGCAACCTGCGCCGCCGACACGCCACGCTCCTCGGCGATCGCCACCAGCGCGTCGACGACCGTCCAGAGACGGTTCTCGTCACGAATCGGCGGTTCGTCCCAGCCCGCCAACTGACGACTGCCGGCAGGGGCAGCCTTGTCGCGCCGATGCTTGCCGGACAGCAATCCGCCGGCGAGCGGGCTCCACACCAGAACGCCCAGGCCCTGGTCGGCGGCGATGGGCAGCAATTCGTACTCGGCCTCACGCGCTTCCAGCGTATAGTGGATCTGCTGGCTGACGAAGCGCTGCCGATGGCCTGCGTCGCTCGCCGCGAGCGCCTTCATGATATGCCAGCCGGAATAATTGGAGCACCCGACATAGCGGACCTTGCCTTGGCGCACCAATGTATCGAGGGCCTCCAGCGTCTCCTCCAGCGGCGTTTGTCCGTCCCACTGATGCACCTGATAGAGGTCGATGACATCGGTGCGGAGCCGCTTCAGGCTGGCCTCGCAGGCGCGCATCAGATAGTGCCGCGACAGGCCGCGATCGTTGGGCCCGTCACCCATGGGAAAGCGCGCCTTGGTGGCGAGCAGCACGCCGCCCTTTCGTTTGCCGCCGAGCGCCTCGCCGATGATTTCTTCACTGGCGCCGCCGGAATAGACGTCTGCCGTGTCGATCAAATTGACCCCCGCATCGATCACCATGTCGATCTGCCGGCGGGCATCGTCCAGGCCGACATTGCCGACCTTGGCGAACGCGCCCTTACCGCCCATTGTCATCGTGCCGAGGGTCAGCGTGGAGACTTTCAGGCCGGACCGGCCGAGCAGACGGTATTCCATAGGGGCTGTTCCTTGGTGGAGGGATGGGGCGCTGGCGCGGCAGTGTCGCGCGGCGCGCAGGTGAACTCAATGGGTGAGGTTTGCAGGAGCGCCGGCCGGTCGGCGAGTCGGCACCACGGTAGTTGCCTGCGGCCCCTGAACCGATCAGACGATACCGCCGCCGCCGCCGGCCACGGCCGGGCGTTCGGCCGCCACCTTGGCGCGGTAGCCGGCGGCGCGATAGACGCCGATGGGATCGACAGCGCCGCCGCGCTTCAGCCGCGCCATGGCAAGGATCGGATCGACGTCGGTGCGGAACGCGGTCTTCAAGGTCTGCGTCGCCATCAGCGCATCATTCTCATCCTGAAAACCGGCCAGCGCCTTGCGGTCGACAAGCAGCGCGGCGGCGTAGGCGCGTTGCACCTCGATGGCCGACAGCATCAGGCTCTCGATGGGATCGGTGACATTGTGGCTCTGGTCGAGCATGTGCGCCGGATCGAAGCCCTTCGCCTCGTTCAGCTCGGCGTCGACGAGTTCGTTGAAGACGAGAAACAGCCGGTAGGGGTCGATCGACCCGGCGTCGAGATCGTCATCGCCATATTTGGAATCGTTGAAGTGGAAGCCGCCCAGCTTGCCGAATTGTATCAGGCGCGAAACGATCATCTCGATATTCACGTTGGGCGCGTGGTGCCCAAGGTCGACGAGACAATAGGCCTGCGGGCCGAGTTCGCGGGCGACGATGTAGTTCGTGCCCCAGTCCTGCACGACCGTGGAGTAGAAGGCCGGCTCGTACATCTTGTGCTCGGAGAACAGCTTCCAGTCGGCAGGCAAGGCCGAATAGATGTCGCGCATCGCATCGAGATAGCGATCGAAGGCGCGGGCGAAATTGACCTGACCCGGAAAGTTCGACCCATCGCCGATCCACACCGTTAGCGCCTTCGAGCCGATCACCTTGCCGATCTCGATGCATTCGAGATTGTGCTCAACCGCCTGCCGGCGGGTCGCCGCATCGGCATGGCTGAGCGAGCCGAATTTGTAGGAGTGCTTCTGGTCCGCCGCGTCGGAAAAAGTATTGGAGTTCATGGCGTCGAAGCCGAGGCCGAAGCGGCTTGCCGCCTGCTTGAGGCGCTGCGGGTCCGCCCTGTCCCACGGAATGTGCAGGGAGACGGTGGGGGTGACGCGCGTCAGTTGCTGGATGACGGCGCAATCTTCGATCTTGTCGAAGACGTCGCGCGGTTCGCCGCCGCCGGGAAAGCGAGCGAAGCGGGTGCCGCCCGTGCCGGCGCCCCAGGACGGCACGGCCACGCCGAACGCCGATACCTTTTCGAGGATGGCCGCGATGTCGATGCCGCGCCGGTCAAGCTTTTCGCCCAGCACGTCGTAGTCGCGCTGGAGGTCCGCGCTGCGGGCGGTGTTGTCACGCTCGACGATATCCGCTGCGATGATTGTCTCGGTCATGTTCCCTCCCAGTGCAATAATTCGCTTTGTGCCGTGATCATCGAAAAGCTATTGAGGTGCAACCGTTCGTTGAACCTGGTTCTTCCGCAAATGCCCATGTGGTTTGTTGACGCCATTGGCACGCTCGCCGCGATCATCGGGACGATTTGCTGGCTGCCCCAGTCCATAAAGACCATTCGAAGCCGCGAAACCAAAAACCTTTCCTTGTGGTCGAACGTCCTGCTGCTCAGCGCCGTCACCTTGTGGTTCATCTACGGCATCGCGATCGGTTCTTGGCCGCTTATTGCAGCCGACACGGTTTCAATGCTGTTGGTCGGCACCATTGTCGGCCTCAAACTCAGGCATGGTTGACCTTACCGTGTGAACGCCTGCGCGTTGCCGGCATCCACATTGATGATATTGCCGGTCGATTTCGCGGACATCTCCGAAGCGAGGAAATAGATCGCCTCCGCCACGTCTTCCGGGAACACCGAGCGTTTCAGCATGGAGCGCGAACGGTAGTGCTCCTCCAGATCGTCGGTCGACATCTTGTAGGCTGCGGCGCGCTGCTCTTTCCAATCGCCGGTCCAGATCTTCGAGCCCCGCAGAACCGCATCCGGATTGACGACATTGACGCGGATTTGTTCGCTTGCGCCTTCCAGCGCCAGGCAGCGTGCAAGGTGGATTTCGGCGGCCTTGGCGGTGCAGTAGGCGGCAGCGTTTGGTGAGGCGGCAAGTCCGTTCTTGGACGCCACGAAGACCACATTGCCGCCGATGCCCTGAGCGCGGAACAGCCGGAAGGCCTCGCGCGAAACCAGGAAATAGCCCTTGGCGAGAATGTCGAGGTTGCGATCCCACAGCTCCAGCGTCGTTTCCTCGATGGGGGCGGAGGAGGCAAGACCGGCATTGGAAACGAGAATATCGATGCCGCCGAACTCGACCGCGGCACTCGCATATCCGGCCGCAACGGCGGCCTCATCGGTGACGTCGATATGGGCGGTGCGAACGACATCCGCACCGAAGCGGCCTGACAGTTCGTCTCTGGCGAGCCCAAGCGCTGCTTCATCGATGTCGGCAAGCACGACGCAGGCGCCTTCCTGCGCAAGCCGCGTCGCGGTGGCCTTGCCGATCCCGCCGGCGCCGCCGGTCACCAGCGCAACCCGCCCGGCGAGCGCCTTGGGCTTCGGCATGCGCTGCAGCTTCGCTTCCTCGAGCAGCCAGTATTCGATGTCGAACGCTTCCTGCTCCGGAAGCCCGACATAATCGGACACGCTCGACGCGCCGCGCATCACATTGATCGCGTTGACGTAGAATTCACCCGATATGCGCGCCGTCGCCTTGTCCTTGGCAAAGGTGAACATGCCGACGCCCGGCATCAGATAGACCACCGCATTGGCATCGCGGATGGCCGGCGAGTTCTCATGGCGGCAACGCTCGTAATAGCCCTGATAATCGGCGCGGTAGGCCGCGACGTTATCCGCCAGGCGGGCGACGACCGCATCGACATCGGGCTTCGCCGGATCGAAGTCGATCACCAGCGGACGGATCTTCGTGCGCAGGAAATGGTCGGGACAGGAGGTGCCTAGCGCTGCCAGCGGGCGCAAAGTGTTGGAATTCACGAACTCCAGCACGGCAGGCGAGTCATCGAAATGGCCGAGCATATGGCTGTCGGCGGAGATCAAGCCGCGAATCTTCGGCATGAGCCTGGCGGCAATCGCGCGGCGCTCGCCGACATCCAGGGCCTTGACCGCAGCACCGCCAAAAACCGCCTTGCCCTTCGTGTTGCTGGCAAACCAGTCCATGGCCTGGTTTATGAAGCTGATCGTCGTTTCGTAGCACTCCTTGGGCGTGTCACCCCAGGTAAACAGCCCGTGGCTCTCAAGCACCACACCCTTCGCATCGGGATTTTCCATGCAGAACTTTTCCAGCCACAGCCCGAGCTCGAAGCCCGGCTTCTTCCAGGCCAGCCAGCCGATGCTGTCGCCGAAGATCTGGCGCGTCAGCGCCTTCGAATCCTTGGAGGCGGCGATCGCGATGATCGCGTCGGGATGCATATGGTCGACATACCGATGCGGCACATAGGCGTGCAGCGGCGTGTCGATCGACGCCGCGCGCGGATTCAGGTTGAAGGTGCAATGCGGCAGGTAGCCGACCATCTCGTCTTCATGCTCGAGGCCGCGGTAGAGCTTCTTCAGCGCAACGAGCTTGTCGAGATAGAGGGTCGCGAAGCCATCGAGCTTGATCGAAGCGCTGTCGCCGCCCGAGCCCTTGACCCAAAGCACCTCGACATCCTCGCCGCTCAGCGGATCCTTCTGGACGATTTTCGAGGAGGTGTTGCCACCGCCATAGTTGGTGACGCGCTTGTCGGAACCGAGGATATTTGACCGGTAGACGAGCCTTTCGGGCTCGGTCATCGCCGCTGCCTTTTGCTCGTCCCAAAGATTGGCAAGGCCTTGGGCAGGCTGCATATCGGCCATCTGTCTCCTCCTGAACGAGCGGCGCTGCGATTTACGTGCAAAATCACACACAGACCCGGTCCTGTCAATCGACTTCGATCAAATTCAATCATTGTGCGCTGCAGCAAAGGAAATATGATCGAAGGTGATTGACAATGCGCGTTATTGCTGGGCAAATATATGAGCAAGGGGAGGAGAACCATGCACGAGAAGGAGCGCCATCGCGTCATCCTTGCCGCCGTTCAGGACAAGCCCGTCGTCACCGTTCCGGAAATGGTGAACCTGACCGGGGCGTCCGAGGCGACGATCCGCCGCGATATCTCCGCCCTGCATCACGAGAAGCGCCTGCGCCGCGTGCGCGGCGGCGCCGAGGCCAACAGCCCGCCTCAGATCATCGGCCTGTCCGGCCGCCCTTTCAGCGTCAACGAAACTCTCCATGCGCCCCGCAAGCGGGCCATTGCGCGCGAAGCGGTCGAACTGTGCAAGGACGGCGAGCCTATCATCATCAATGGCGGCACGACGACCTTCCAGATGGTGCATTTTCTCACCGCGCGCCGCCTGCCGATCTTCACCAACTCCTTTCCCATCGCCGAGCATCTGCTGAAACACTCGAAGAACACGGTCATGCTGTCGGGCGGCACAATCTATCGCGAGCAGAACATCATCCTGTCGCCGTTCGAAAACGACGTGACGCGAAATTTCTACGCCCGCCGCATGTTCATGGGCGCGCAAGGTCTGGGGCCGCTGGGGCTGATGGAGAGCGATCCGCTGCTGATCCAGGCCGAGCAGAAGCTCATCGACCAGGCGGAGGAGCTGATCCTGCTGATCGACTCCTCGAAGTTCCAGCAGCGCTCGAGCCTCATCCTGTGCCCGCTGAAGCGCATCGCCACTGTGATCACCGATGACGGGATTACCGACAAGGACGCCAAGATGCTGGACGAGGCCGGCGTCGGACTGATCGTCGCCGGCACCGCCGGGCGGTCGAAAGAAGAATCTTCGCCGGCAGCCGAGACGCATTCGGACGGGCAGCGCTGATATCGAAGCAAACCAACGGAGGAACTGGAAATGCGCATTATAAGTAAAATGCTCGCGCTTGCCGCCATCTCGGCAGCGGTATTCATCAGCCCGGCCTATGCCGACAACGTGAAGATTGCCCTCGTCGTGAAGTCGCTGGGCAACGGCTTCTTCGACGCTGCAAACAAGGGTGCTGAAGAAGCAGCCAAGGAACTGGGCGATGTGGAACTGATCTACACCGGCCCGACCAAGGCCACCGCCGAAGCGCAGATCGAAGTGGTCAACGCTCTCATCGCGCAGCAGGTCAACGCCATCGCCATTTCGGCCAATGACGCTGACGCCCTTGTACCCGCCCTGAAGAAGGCGATGGACCGCGGCATCACCGTCATCTCCTGGGATTCGGGTGTAGCGCCGGAAGGCCGCCAGATGCATCTCAACCCGTCGGACACCAATCTGATCGGTGAGACCATTATCAAGCTCGCGGCCGACTACCTGCCGGAAGGCGGCGATGTCGCCATCCTCTCGGCGTCCTCGACGGCGACCAACCAGAACGCCTGGATCGAAGCCGCCAAGAAGGCGCTGCCGGAGAAGTTCCCCAAGATCAATCTAGTTACCACTGTGTACGGCGATGACGACTCGGCCAAGAGCACCGACGAAGCCAAGGGCCTGCTGAAGACCTATCCGAACCTGAAGGCAATCATTGCGCCGACCACCGTCGGCGTCGTTGCTGCCGCGCAGGTCGTCACCGACGAGAACCTGATCGGCAAGGTGAACGTTACCGGGCTCGCCCTTCCGTCGGAGTTCAAGAAGTTCATCGACAATGGCGCATCGCAGGCGGTTGCCCTGTGGAACCCGATCGATCTCGGCTATTCCGCAGTCTATCTGGCGCATGACATCGCCACCAAGAAGGCCGAGGCAAAGCCGGGCGCCAAGCTTTCCATCGGCCGCGTCGGCGAAGTGACGCTGGACGATACCAACTCGGCCGCCATGGCCGCACCCTTCAAGTTCGACAAGTCGAACATTGAAGAGTTCTCCAAGATCTACTGATCTGGAGCGTTTCCAGGAAAAGTGCGTAGCAGTTTTCCGGTTCGGAAACGCGACAAACAAATACCTAGAGCGGCTGAACGATCCTGTGAAATCGTGAACCGCTCTAGGAGCAGCGGCGGAGCGCCCTGTCGTCCCGCCGCACTTGATCCACCAGCGCCGGACCCCGCGTCATGACGATACAAGCCAAAGTCGCGCGTGAAGCGCCGGCCGAGACGGCCCCGCGCCTCGTGCTCGATGGCATCGGCAAGAGCTTTCCGGGCGTGCGCGCGCTGCACAATGTCAGCCTGTCCCTCTATCCCGGCCAAGTCACCGCCCTGATAGGCGAGAACGGCGCGGGCAAGTCGACGCTGGTGAAGATCCTGACCGGCATCTATCAGCCGGACGCCGGCACGATCAGCATCGGCGGCCAGCCTGTCCACCTTTCCAGTGCCCATGAGGCGTTCAAGCACGGCATAACCGCCATCCACCAGGAAACGGTGCTGTTCGACGACCTGACCGTGACCGAGAACATCTTTCTCGGCCACGCCCCGCGCACACGCTTCGGCACCATCGACTGGAAGACCATGCGCGCCAATGCACGCGAGGTTCTGGATACGATGCATGCCCGGCACATCGACGCCGACACCAAGCTGAAAGACCTCGGTATCGCCAACAAGCACCTGGTCGCGGTCGCCCGGGCGATGTCGATCGACGCGTCCGTCGTGATCATGGACGAGCCCACAGCCGCGCTCTCGGCGAAGGAAATCGAGGAACTCTATCTGCTCATCGAGTTTCTGAAAGAGGAGGGCAAAGCCATCCTCTTCATCAGCCACAAATTCGATGAGATCTACCGCATTGCCGACCGCTACACCGTCTTCCGCGACGGCGAGATGGTTGGCGAAGGGCTGATGAACGGAACCCCGCAGAGCACCATCGTCCAGATGATGGTCGGCCGCGCGGTGGATCACATCTTCCCCGAGCGCACGCCAGCGATCGGTGCCACAGTTCTGCGCGTCAGCGGCCTGTCGCACCCGACCGAGTTTGACGGCATTTCCTTCGATTTGCGCCAGGGCGAGATCCTTGGATTCTACGGCTTGGTTGGCGCCGGACGCAGCGAGGTGATGCACGCTTTGTTCGGCATCACCAAGACATCATCGGGATCGATCGAACTCGAAGGGACGCCTATCGCCCCTGCTTCCGCCGCTGAGGCCATCGAGGCCGGCATCGTCTATGTGCCGGAAGAGCGTGGCAAGCAGGGCGTCGTCCTCGGCATGCCGATCTTCAAGAACGTCTCGCTGCCATCTCTGCGCGCGACATCGAAATCCGGCGTGCTGCGCCTCAAGGAAGAGTTCGATCTTGCGCGTAAATACACCGAGCGCCTCGACCTTCGCGCCTCCTCGCTGAGCCAGGATGTCGCCACGCTGTCCGGCGGCAATCAGCAGAAGGTTGTCATTGCCAAATGGCTCGCCACGAGGCCAAAGGTGATCATCCTCGACGAGCCGACAAAGGGCATCGACATCGGCTCCAAGGCGGCCGTGCACGGCTTCATGGCCGAACTCGTCGCGCAGGGCCTGTCCGTTATCATGGTCTCGTCCGAACTTCCGGAAATCCTGGGAATGTCGGACCGGGTGGTCGTCATGCGGGAAGGCCGCATCGCTTCCCTCTTCGAAGGCAAGGACGCGAGCGCCGAGACGCTGGTTCGCACCGCTGCGGGGATCGCATCATGACCGGCACGCTGATCAAGCAACGCGAGGTCTGGCTGGCGCTGGGGATCGTGGCGATGATCGCCGCCATCTCGACGCGGTTCGCGTCTTTCGCCCAGCCGCAGAACCTGTTGCAGGTCTTCAACGACACCTCGATTCTCATCATCCTGGCGCTCGGCCAGATGGCGGTCATCCTGACGCGCTCCATCGATCTTTCCGTTGCCGCCAACCTCTGTTTCACCGGGATGGCGGTCGCGATGATCAACGCCGCCTACCCAGGAGTGCCTGTGCCGGCACTGATTGCGTTCGCGGCGGGGATCGGCACGGCGCTGGGCGCCTTCAACGGCCTGCTTGTGTGGAAGCTGAATATTCCCTCCATTGTCGTGACGCTCGGAACGCTCACAATCTATCGCGGCGCGACCTTTGTCCTGTCCGGCGGCGCATGGGTGAACGCCGACCAGATGAGCCCGGAGTTCATCAGCTTTCAGCGTACGGTCGTGCTGGGGCTGCCGCTGCTTAGCTGGATCGCCATCCTGGTCATCGCAATCTTTCATGTGCTGATGACGCGAACGCCTCTCGGCCGCTCGATCTACGCGATCGGCGTCAATCCCACGGCTGCGGTTTACACAGGCATCGATGTCGGGCGCACCAAGTTTGTCGCCTTCTGCATATCCGGGTTGGTCGCCGGCCTGGCGGGCTACCTCTGGATATCGCGCTATGTCATCGCCTCTGTCGAGGTCGCCAGCGGCTATGAGCTCAACGTGATCGCGGCCTGCGTCATTGGCGGCATTTCGATTGCCGGCGGCATCGGCTCGGTCGGAGGCGCAGTGCTGGGCGCGCTGTTTCTCGGCATCATTTCCAACGCCCTGCCTGTCATCAACATTTCGCCGTTCTGGCAAATGGCGATCTCGGGCGCCGCGATCATCTGCGCGGTGATGCTCAACGCCCGTGGAGAGCGCAGCCAGGGGCGGATCATTCTCAAAAAGGCCGAAGCGATATGAGCGACGCGACGCACGCGCACCGCCACCTCCCGGACCGTCTGGACAATCCCGTCCGCTCGGCCCTCCTGTCGTGGGAAACGTTGCTGGCGCTGATCGCTGTCATTATCTTCGTCATCAACAGTTTGGCCTCGCCCTATTTCCTTGACCCGTGGTCGCTCTCCGACCTCACCTTCAACTTCGCGGAAAAAGCGCTGATCGCCCTGGCGATGGCCTTGCTGATCATCTCAGGCGAAATCGACCTGTCGGTCGCGGCAATCATGGCGCTCGCCTCGACGCTGATGGGAATGGCGGCGCAGGTGGGGGTCGGCACGCCTGGCATCGTTCTGATCGGCCTCGGTGTTGGCTTGGCCTGCGGCGCCTTCAACGGCGCGCTCGTCACGCGGCTAGGTCTTCCCTCCATAGTCGTAACGATCGGTACGATGAGCCTGTTTCGCGGCATCTCCTTCATCATCCTGGGAGACCAGGCCTATAAGGGCTATCCGCCGAGCTTCGCCTTCTTCGGCCAGGGCTACGTCTGGTGGGTCGTGTCCTTCGAGGTCGTGCTTTTCGCAATTGCGGCGATTGCCTACGGCTTCCTGCTGCATCGGACGAATTTCGGCCGCCGCGTCTACGCGATCGGCAACAACGCCGTCGCGGCCCGCTTCTCCGGCGTGCGGGTCGAACGCATCAAATTCATCCTGTTCTGCCTGACAGGGCTGATGTCCGGCATTGCGGCGGTGCTGATCACCTCGCGCCTCGGCTCGACGCGCCCCTCCATCGCGCAAGGCTACGAATTGGAGGCGATCACCATGGTCGTGCTCGGCGGCGTCAGCATTCTCGGCGGTTCCGGCAGCATCCTCGGCGTGGTTATCGCCGCGCTGATCATGGGGCTTGTCACCTTCGGTCTCGGCCTGCTCAACGTGCCCGGCATCGTGATGTCCATCTTCATTGGATCGCTGCTGATCGTGGTGATCGCGCTGCCGATCCTGTGGGGCCGGTTCTTCGGCAAGCGGGTGGCGCGATGAGCGAGCAATATGCCTTCCGTATGACCCTGCATCCGGGGAAGATGGCGGAATACAAAAAGCGCCATGACGAGATCTGGCCGGAGCTTGTCGGCCTTCTGCGCGATGCAGGCGTTTCGGACTACTCGATCTATCTGGATGAGGAAACGAACTGTCTTTTCGGCGTGCTGCAACGCCGGTCCGATCATGCGATGGACGATCTGCCGCGCCATCCCGTCATGCAGCGCTGGTGGGCGCATATGGCGGATCTGATGGCCACGCATCCCGACAACGAGCCCGTCGCGGTGCCGCTCACCCGCGTCTTCCATATGGCGTAACGATGCAGCCGATACGCCATGTCGCGGTCATCGATATCGGCAAGACGAATGCCAAGGTCGCACTCGTTGACATGGAGTCGCTGAGCGAGACCGCCGTCCGCAAGACGCCGAACAAGGTCCGTCACGACGGCCCCTACCCGCATCATGACACCGAGGCGCTGTGGTCCTTCATCCAGGCTTCGCTGTCGGAGCTGAACGTGGCGCAGCCGATCGATGCGATCTCGGTGACCACGCATGGCGCGACCGCCGCCCTGGTCGACGGAAACGGCGGCCTTGCTTTGCCGATCCTGGACTATGAATCGAGCCTGCCCGACGCGACATCGGCGGCGTACCGGGCCGCCCGCCCGGATTTCACCGAAACGGGAGCGCCGCTGCTGCCGGTCGGGCTCAATCTCGCTGCGCAGATTTTCTGGCAACAGGCGGCATATCCCGAAGCCTTTGCCGGCGTCGCCGCCATCCTGATGTATCCGCAATATTGGGTCTATCGGCTGACCGGCGTGATGGCGTCCGAAGTGACTTCGCTGGGCTGCCACACCGATCTCTGGAACCCTGTTGCACGCACATATTCTTCACTCGTCGAGCGTCAGGGCTGGCTTGAATTGATGCCGCCATTGCGATCTGCGCGCGATCGCATCGGGCCTGTTCTTCCCGCGATCGCCGGGCCGGCCGCTCTACGCCCGGGAGTTCCCGTTTTCTGCGGCATTCACGATTCCAACGCGTCGCTTCTCCCGCACCTCCAGGCATGGCCGAAGCCGTTCTCCGTCGTGTCGACGGGAACATGGGTGATCAGCATGGCGGTGGGCGGTTCAACGGCCGCCCTGGATCCTGCGCGCGACACGCTGGTCAATGTCAGCGCCGACGGCGACCCGGTTCCCTCTGCACGTTTCATGGGCGGACGGGAGTACGAGATCATGACAGGCGGCCAGCCTGCCGAATGGGGCGATGAAGATGTCAGCCAGGTGCTGGCGCGCCCCCTGTTTCTGCTGCCGTCGGTCGAGCAAGGCTCGGGGCCGTTTCCCGCGCGGCGCAGCACTTGGGTGAACGACGCGCAGGCCACCGACGCCGAACGTCAAATCGCGCTGTCCTACTATCTTGCCATGATGACAACCGTCAGTCTGGAACTGATCGGTGCGGCTAGTGACACGATCGTGGAGGGGCCGTTCGCGCGCAACCGCGCCTATCTGTCGATGCTGGCCGCCGCTACCGGCCGCAAGGTGATTTGCGGGTCCAGCGGCGGAACGGGAACAGCGATCGGTGCAGCCCTTCTGACCCTCGACGCCGGCAAGCGTCTCGACCGTTCTGCCCTGGAAACAACGGAGAGCGACCCGCGCCTCGCCCGCTATGCCGAGGCGTGGAAAGCCCTGCTGCTGGCCGGACCCGGCTCGCCTCCTTAAAGGCCCGTGGCGGCATCTTCCAACGCGGCCGCGCGGTCTGGAGCACGGGCTTCTCACACGCCGGGATATTGTGGAACAATGTTCTGGACCAGAGCTCGCCCGCGCGAATGACTTATCTGGCCGATCCGCTAATGCTAACGATAGTGTCTGCGCGCGCTGACCATAGCGCCGGATGTCATTCGGAGAGCCTGCCATGTCCCATTTCGGTTTGAACCGTCGCCATATGCTTCTGGGTTCTGCGGCGCTGCTCGCCTCGACGGCTCTGCCGACCATTGGCCTCGCGCAAGCGCCCAGGAAGGGCGGCCGCCTGACCGTCGCCGCGGACTCGGAGCCGCGCAATCTGAACCCCGCCATCGTCGCCTCCAACGGCGTGTTCTTCATCTCGAGCAAAGTGGTCGAGCCATTGGCGGAGGCGGATTACGATGCGGCGGACGGTTTGGCGCCCCGGCTGGCGACGACGTGGGTCGGTTCGCCAGACGGCCTCAGCGTCACCTTCAAGCTGCGCGAAGGCGCAACCTGGCATGACGGCAAGCCGTTCAGCTCGGCCGACGTCGCCTTCTCCGCACTGCAGATCTGGAAGCCGCTGCAGAACCTGGGCCGGGTTGTCTTCAAGGACCTCGAAACCGTCGAGACGCCCGACGCCCAGACCGCCGTGTTCAAATTCTCCAAGCCGACGCCTTTCCAGCTGGTGCGCAACGCACTGCCGGCGCTGACCAGCGTCGTCCCGAAGCACATTTACGAGCAAGGCAAGATCGAGGAAAACCCGGCTAATACCGCACCGATCGGAACGGGTCCGTTCCGATTTGCCGAACACAAGGCTGGCGAATACTATCGCCTGGAGCGCAACGACAAGTACTGGGGTAAGGACCAGCCGCTGCTCGACGAGATTGTTTATCGCGTCCTGCCGGATCGCGCCGCGGCGGCGGGAGCCCTCGAAGCAGACGAAATCCAGCTGGCGGCTTTCTCCGCGGTGCCTTTGGCCGACCTGGAGCGCATCTCCAAGGTCGAAGGGCTGGAGGTGGTGACCAAAGGCTATGAGGGGCTGACCTATCAGTTGGTCGTCGAGATCAACCACCGCCGCAAGGAACTCGCTGACCTCAAGGTGCGGCAGGCGATTGCCCACGCCATCGACAAGGAGTTTGTCCTCAAGACGGTATTCCTGGGATATGCCGCGACAGCCACCGGGCCGGTTCCTAAGAACGACAAACAATTCTATACCGCCGACGTAACGACCTACGATTTCGATGTGGCGAAGGCGAACGCCCTGCTGGACGAGGCTGGCTACCCGCGCTCAGACAACGGCACCCGCTTTACGCTCAAGCTGTTGCCCGCGCCTTACTTCAACGAGACCAAGCAGTTTGGCGATTATCTGCGCCAGGCGCTGGCGGAGATCGGCATCGACGCGCAATTGGTGAACAATGACTCGGCCGGGCACCAGAAAGCGGTCTACACCGACCACGCCTTCGACCTCGCCGTCGCGCCGCCCGTCTTCCGCGGAGACCCGGCCATCTCGACCACCATCCTGGTGAAGAGCGGTACCTCCGACGGCGTGCCCTTCTCAAACCAGGGCGGTTACGCCAATGCGGACCTCGACGCGCTTATCGACAAGGCGGCCAGCGAATTGGACGAGAAAGCGCGCATCGAGCTCTACGCGCAGTTCCAGAAGAAGGTCACAGAGGACTTGCCGCTGATCAACGTTGCGGAATGGGGGTTCATTACGGTCACCCGCGACAGCGTGAAGAACGTCTCCAACAATCCTCGCTGGGCCGTGTCCAACTGGGCCGATACGTGGATCGAGGCTTAGGCGGCTGAAGCGGCGGTCGTCGCAGTCAGGGCAATCGCTGCAGGGCTGACCTTGACATCTTCTCCGCTGGCACATGTCCTCCTTCGCCTCGGCGCGAGGGAACTCCGTGACCGAAACCGGAATCGCTCTGGCCACACTCGAGGCAGCCACATTCCAGCGACCGGAGCACTCTTGCGCGAGCGCGTCGGCGGATGTTCATATCTCAGGCGTGACCGACTTGTTCCATCTACACGGTTCTCTCGGAGAATCGCCCCTCCCGCGCCATCGATCGGCTGATCGATGAACCGGGCGCTGTTGCTTGTCCGCCGGCGAATTCTGAGCGCCATCCCGGTGCTGGCGATTGTCGTCCTGGGCGCGTTCGCGCTTCTTGAGGCGGCACCGGGCGACGCGGTGGATGCCTATGTCGTTTCGACGGGCGGCGGCGATGCCGAACTGGTGGCCAAGCTCCGGCAGGATTGGGGTCTCGACCAGTCGGGGCCGGCGCGGCTCGGCGTCTATCTCTCGGCATTGGCCAGAGGCGATCTCGGCTGGTCCGTAACCTTTTCCAGGCCGGTGCTCGACGTGATCCTTGAGCGGCTGCCGAACACGCTCCTGCTGATGGCCAGCGCGACCGCCCTATCCTTCTGCCTGGGTTCGCTGTTGGGGGTTGTCGCGGGCGCGCGACCAGGCGGCTCCCGGGATCGGGCGCTCTCCATCGGGTCACTTGCGCTTTATGCGATACCCAGTTTCTGGCTCGGTCTGGTGCTGGTTATCATTTTCGGAATTCAACTGCGTCTGTTGCCTCTTTCCGGGATCGAAACGATTGCATCCGGCAAATATGGGTTGGAACGGGCTGCGGATATCGCGCGACATCTGGTACTGCCGGTTTCGGCACTCAGCCTGATATATCTAGCGCTCTATCTCCGGGTCATGAGGGCGGGGATGGCGGAAATCTGGCGGCAGGACTTCGTGCGCGCATTGGCCGGCCGAGGTATTTCGCGGCGGAGGATCGTGTGGCGGCACGTCGCGCGCAATGCGCTGTTGCCGCTCGTCACCGTACTCGGCATCCAAACAGCCGCGATGCTGGGTGGGTCGGTGGTAATCGAAAGCGTCTTCTCCGTCCCCGGCTTAGGCCGGCTGGCGCAGGAAGCCGTGGCGTCGCGCGACACGCCATTGATGCTCGGCGTGATCCTGACAAGCGCCATCTTCGTCATCGCGGTCAATCTCGCGGTTGACATCGTCTATGCCTGGCTCGATCCGCGCATCGGCGCCGGCGAGGCCTCATGAGCCGGACCGCACGCTTTCTGCGTACCCCGGAAGGCATCGCCGGGGCCGTGCTCCTCACTGTGCTGGTGTTGGCCGCGCTGGCCGCTCCCTATGTTTTTCCGCGCGATCCGCTCGCAATCGTCGGGCCGGCCATGGTGCAGCCTTTCCACGACGCGGCGCATCCGCTGGGCACGGACCGCCTCGGCCGCGATGTGTTGGCCGGCCTGTTTCACGGCGCACGAACATCCCTCGCGGTTGGTCTGGCTGCCGCCGCCGCGTCGCTGATCTTCGGGGCCATCGTCGGCACCACCGCCGGCTTCGCTGGCGGCCTCGTCGACGAAGCTTTGATGCGGGTAACCGACGCGTTCCAGACCGTGCCGGGCTTTCTGTTGGCGCTGGCGTTTGTCAGCGTGCTCGGACCGTCGCTGCCAGTGGTGGTTGCCGCCATTGCACTGGGCTCCTGGCCCGGACCCGCGCGCGTGGCGCGGGCGGAAGTGCTGTCGTTGCGCGAACGCGATTTCGTGGCCGCTGCGCGAACGCTTGGCATGCGCCCTGTGGAAATCGCCTTCCGGCAAATCCTGCCCAACGCCCTGCCTCCGGTCCTCGCTTTGTCGTCTGTGATCGTCGCCAGCGCCATTCTCATCGAAGCCGCGTTGTCCTTTCTGGGGCTTGGCGACCCCAACCGCGTGACCTGGGGCGGGATGATCGCCGAGGGCCGCGTCGTGCTGCGTGGCGCGCCATATCTTTCGATCGCCCCTGGCATAGCCCTGGTTCTGGCGGTGCTCGGCGTCTACCTGACCGGCGAAGGCGCAGTCGAAGCAAACTCAAGCCGCCGGTCGCAGTCATGAGCAGTCGTTTCGATGGCATCGATCCTGCAATATTTTGCCGGCTAAGTGCTGGCGGCGGAAATCAATCGTGCCGATGACGCCACTGCTCTCCGTTCGCGATCTCGCTGTCCGGTACCGGCGGGACGGGGGCGTGGTGGATGCCTTGCGCGGCGTGTCGTTCGACCTCGCCGAGGGTGAGCGTCTGGCCGTGATGGGTGAAAGCGGCTCTGGCAAGAGTTCACTGGCTCTCGCACTAGGCAATTTGCTGCCGCGCGGGACGGAACGCCGCGGCGGCATTGAATGGCAAGGGGCGGTGCAGACGCCAGCCAACGGACGCGGCATCGGTTTCGTTTTCCAGGACCCCACGGGCAGCCTGGATCCTGTCATGCGCGCCGGTGACCAGATCGAGGAAGCCGCGCGGGCGCACCTCCCCCTCTCCCGCGCCGAGGCGCGCAAGCTGTCGCTGGATCTCATCGCCAAGGTGAAACTGCCGCAGCCGGAGGCGATCGCCGATGCCTATCCGCATCAACTGTCCGGCGGCCAGAAGCAGCGCATCGCCATCGCCTGCGCGATTGCCGCCCAGCCGCGCCTGCTCGTGGCCGACGAGGCGACCAGCGCCCTGGACACGGTGGTTCAGGCGGGCATCGCGACGCTGATCGACGAGTTTGTGCGCACTGAAGGGCTATCGCTGATTTTCATCACGCATGACATTGCCCTGGCCTCCCAGACTGCCGACCGCATCGCGATCTTCCGAAGCGGCCTTCTGGTGGAGATCGGGGAAACGGCGCAAATCGTCTCGCACCCGCAACAGCCCTACACGCGCCAACTTCTCGCCTCGCATATCGGGCTTGATGCGCGCTCGATGCTGCCAGCGGCCAAACCGGGAGCACGGCCGTGAGCGCGCCGGTTCTCTCGGTGTCGGGATTGCGCAAATCCTTCACCAGGGGCGGGGCGTCTGTCGCAGCGTTGGACGACGTCACGTTTGACGTAGCGGCGGGCGAGACACTGGCGTTGGCTGGACCTTCCGGCAGTGGAAAATCAACCCTCGCGCGGCTCGTCATGCAGCTGACCAAACCGGATGCTGGCCGCGTAGAATTGAACGGACAGGATTTGTCGGCGATGGCAGGAGCGCGGCTTCGCGCCGCCCGCCGCCACTTTCAGATGGTGTTTCAGGACACGACAGGCGCGTTCAATCCGCGCGCCACGGTCGCCAGCGCTCTTGAGGAGCCGCTGCGGATTCATCGCATTGCCGCCCGCGCCGAGCGGCCGCGGCGCATCGCGCATTTGCTGGAGCAGGTTGGGTTGTCGCCAACGCTCGCCCCGCGCGCCATCCATGAGATCTCCGGCGGCCAGAGGCAGCGCGTCGCGATCGCACGCGCGATTGCCACCGAACCGGGATTGCTCGTGCTCGACGAGGCGCTGTCGGCCATCGACAGTTCGCTGCGCGGCGACATTCTGCGGCTATTGATCGAGCTTCAGCAAACCCGAAACACCGCCTATCTGTTCATCTCGCACGACCTCGCCATGGTGCGCGCAGTCGCCCACCGCGTGGCCATCATGGATGCCGGGAGAATTGTCGAAATCGGCGAAGCGCGCGCAGTGGTAGACGCACCGCAGTCGGATATTGGCCAGGCATTGGTGGCCGCCATACCCAGATTGAACCCCGGGAAAGGAAGCAGGAATGATTGACACGGGAGAGCGTGCCCAGCGTCTTAGCGCTGAGCTGGAGGCATCGTTTCGCAACCGGGCCGATCTCTATCGTCTGCTGCTCGCCGAATTGGACGCTCATCTCGGCTCCGAACAGGCGGAAATGCTGCTGTCACGCGCCATCGAAAAGCGCGGGCGCGAAGTGGCGGCTGCCTTCCAGGGATTCGGACCCGACCAGGCACGAGAGATCGGCGAGGCGTTCCTCGCCGTCAGCCCGGATGGCGGCCAAATGTACCCGACAGAGGTTCAGAGGCCCGATGATGGCATCTCGTTCAAAGTGTTGCGCTGCCCGCTGAAAGACGCCTGGCGCGAGGCCGGCATTGAGGGCGAAGCCATGGCCCGCCTCTGCCGCATCGCCGGAGCATTCGATCGCGGACTATTCGAGGCGACTGGCGTGCGTTTCACGAACCGCACCTGGCAGGCGGGAGATGGCGAACATTGCTGCGAGATCCATCTGCGCAACCGTGGTGCGGCGTGAGATCGAGGGGATTGTTGACGGCGGCGCGCAAGGCAACGCCACGGATCGATTGAGCGCAACATTGGCGTCGAGATCCGCATACTGCGGATGAACCGCGCGAATACATTTTAGAGTAGTCTAGGAGGCCGTTGAAGGGCGCCTCTAACACGCGTCTCAGGGCGCAGAGAACAGGCCGCGCGCGATGGATCAGGCGGCGAGCGCCTGCTCCAGCGTCGTCAGATGATCGAGATATTGCTGCGCGCGGGTCTTGGTCGCCTCGTCCTTGGCGTCCGTAACGTCCTCGCGCGCATCCTGAATGCGGCGGGAGAGATCGTCCCGATCGATGTCCCTCACCTCGACGGCGCTCTCGGCCAGCAGCGTGCAGCCGCCGGGGAGGATATCGGCAAAGCCGCCAAACACGACATAGCGTTGGTCTCCGCCCTCGATCGCCTTCACGGTGACGACGCCCGGCTTGATCGTGGTCATCACCGGTGCGTGGTTCGCCATCACGGTCATTTCGCCTTCCGCGCCAGGAATGACGACAGCCTCGACCTCTTCCGAGATCAGCAGCCGCTCCGGCGAGACCAGATCGAATTTGAAAGCAGCCATCTTCAATCAGGCAGGTGGGCAATCGGCAGTCAGGCAGTCGCTAAGATGCTATGCCGGCCATCGCTTCCCTACTGCCTACTCCCTATTGCCTGTTGCCTCGACTTACGCAGCTTCAGCAGCCAGTCGCTGTGCCTTCTCGACCGCCTCGTCGATACCGCCAACCATGTAGAAGGCAGCTTCCGGCAGGTGATCGTATTCGCCGTTCACCAGGCCCTTGAAGCCCTTGATGGTATCGGCGATGTCGACCAGCTTGCCCGGCGAACCGGTGAACACTTCGGCGACGAAGAACGGCTGCGACAGGAAACGCTCGATCTTGCGGGCGCGGGCCACGGCCAGCTTGTCTTCCTCGGAAAGCTCATCCATGCCGAGAATGGCAATGATGTCCTGCAGCGACTTGTAGCGCTGCAATGTCTGCTGCACCTGACGGGCCACCTGATAGTGCTCTTCACCGACAACCATCGGGTCGAGCATGCGCGAAGTGGAGTCGAGCGGATCCACGGCCGGGTAGATGCCCTTTTCCGCGATCGAACGCGACAACACGGTCGTTGCGTCCAAGTGGGCGAAGGAGGTGGCCGGCGCCGGGTCGGTCAAGTCGTCGGCCGGAACGTAGATGGCCTGCACCGAAGTGATCGAACCCTTGTTGGTGGTGGTGATGCGCTCCTGCATCTGGCCCATGTCGGTCGCCAGCGTTGGCTGATAGCCCACAGCCGACGGAATACGGCCGAGCAGAGCCGACACTTCCGAACCCGCCTGGGTGAAGCGGAAGATATTGTCGACGAAGAACAGCACGTCCTGGCCCTGGTCGCGGAAATGCTCGGCGACCGTCAGACCCGAGAGAGCAACGCGGGCGCGGGCTCCCGGCGGCTCATTCATCTGGCCGT
The DNA here is from genome assembly GCA_036524835.1 of Mesorhizobium sp. Taxonomy (GTDB): domain Bacteria; phylum Pseudomonadota; class Alphaproteobacteria; order Rhizobiales; family Rhizobiaceae; genus Mesorhizobium_G. The sequence continues at coordinate 23,563 of DATDBN010000006.1, forward strand.
ACACCAGGGCGGCCTTCGAGCCTTCCCCGCCGCCATGCTTGTTGACGCCCGACTCGATCATCTCGTGATAGAGGTCGTTGCCCTCGCGGGTGCGCTCGCCGACACCGGCGAACACCGAATAACCGCCGTGCGCCTTGGCGACGTTGTTGATCAGTTCCATGATGAGAACGGTCTTGCCGACGCCGGCGCCACCGAACAGGCCGATCTTGCCGCCCTTGGCGTAGGGCGCGAGCAAGTCGACGACCTTGATGCCCGTGACGAGAATCTGCGCTTCCGTCGACTGCTCGACATAGGTCGGCGCGTCCTGATGGATGGCGCGCTTGGTCGGGGTGATCAGCGGACCGGCTTCATCGACCGGCTCACCGATGACGTTCATGATGCGCCCCAGGCACTCATCGCCAACCGGCACCATGATCGGCGCGCCGGTATCGACAACGATCTGGCCGCGAACGAGACCTTCGGTGGCGTCCATTGCGATGGTGCGCACGGTATTTTCACCGAGATGCTGCGCCACTTCAAGAACCAGGCGATTGCCGCCATTGTTGGTTTCGAGCGCGTTCAGGATCGCCGGCAGATGACCTTCCTCGAAGGACACGTCGACAACGGCGCCGATGACCTGGCGCACCTTGCCCTGCGCGCCGGAGCCGAGCTTCACCGCAGCCGTCTTGGCAGGCGCTGCCGCCTTAGCCGGAGCGGCCGCCTTGGCCGGCGCTGCCGCCTTGGCCGGAACCGCAGCCTTGGCTGGAGCCGCAGCCTTGGCTGGAGCCGCCTTCGCTGCTGCTTTGGCCGGTGCGGCCGTTTTTGGGGTCGCTGCTTTCGCCATCGTCCTTACCCTTTTTCGTCCTATGTCTCGTTACACGGCGGGCTTCGCAGCCCGGCCGCCCTAGAGCGCTTCCGCGCCCGAAATGATTTCGATCAGTTCCTTGGTGATCTGCGCCTGCCGCTGGCGGTTATAGGTGATCGACAGCTTGTTGATCATGTCGCCGGCGTTGCGCGTCGCATTGTCCATCGCGCTCATCTTGGCGCCCATCTCGCCCGCCGCATTTTCCAGCAGCGCACGGAAGATCTGCACCGCGATGTTGCGCGGTATGAGATCGGAGAGGATTTCGCCCGGCTCCGGCTCATATTCGTAGACGCCGGAATTGTCGACGGTTTCGCCGGCGACCTGCGGCACCGCCGCCGGGATGATCTGGAGCGCGGTCGGGATCTGCGAGATCACCGATTTGAACTCCGAATAGATCAGCGTGCAGACGTCGAACCCGCCTTCGTTGAAAAGCTGGATGACGCGCTTGGCAATTGCGTCGGCGTTCACGAAGCCGATCTGCTTGACCTCACGCAATTCGATGCGGTCGACAATCAGGTTGGCGAAGTCGCGCCGCAGGATGTCGTTGCCCTTCTTGCCGACGGTGATGATCTTCACCGACTTGCCGGCGCTCTGCAGCTTGCGCGCCGTGTCGCGCGCCAGGCGGGCGATCTGCGAGTTGAAGCCGCCGCACAGACCGCGCTCAGCCGTGCAGACGACGAGCAGATGCGTGTCGTCCTTGCCGGTGCCGGACATCAGCGCCGGCGTATCGCCGCCGCCGCCGACTGCCGCCGTGATGTTCGCCAGAACCGCGCCCATGCGCTGCGAATAGGGACGGGCCGCCTCGGCGGCCTCCTGCGCGCGCCGCAGCTTCGCCGCAGCGACCATCTGCATCGCTTTGGTGATTTTCTGCGTCGCCTTGACGGAGGCAATGCGGTTGCGGAGGTCTTTTAACGAAGGCATTCGTCGGGTCCGGTCCTGTCGCTTTCGTTACGCGAACGTCTTGGCGAAAGAGTCGATCTCGGCCTTGAGCTTGCCGCGCAGCGCGTCCGACAGCGCCTTGTCCTTGCGGATCGCATCGAGCACGGCCTTGCCGCCCGTACGCATATGCGACAGCAGGCCCTGCTCGAACTTGCCGACCTGTGCGACTGTCAGCTTGTCCAGATAGCCGTTAACGCCAGCGAAGATGACCGCGACCTGCTCTTCCGTCTTCAGCGGCGAGAATTGCGGCTGCTTCAGAAGTTCTGTCAGGCGGGCGCCGCGATTGAGCAGGCGCTGCGTTGCGGCATCGAGGTCCGAGCCGAACTGCGCGAAAGCCGCCATTTCGCGGTACTGCGCGAGCTCGCCCTTGATCGAACCGGCGACCTGCTTCATCGCCTTGACCTGCGCGGCCGAGCCGACGCGGCTGACCGACAGACCGACGTTCACAGCGGGGCGGATACCCTGGAAGAACAGGTTCGTTTCAAGGAAGATCTGGCCGTCGGTGATCGAGATCACGTTGGTAGGAATGAAGGCCGACACGTCATTGCCCTGCGTCTCGATGACCGGCAGAGCCGTCAGCGAGCCGGCACCATTGTCGTCGTTCATTTTCGCCGCGCGCTCGAGCAGGCGGGAGTGAAGATAGAACACGTCGCCCGGATAGGCTTCGCGGCCCGGCGGGCGGCGCAGCAGCAGCGACATCTGGCGGTAGGCAACAGCCTGCTTGGACAGATCGTCATAGCCGATCAGCGCGTGCTGGCCATTGTCGCGGAAATATTCGCCCATCGTGCAGGCGGTGAACGGCGCCAGGAACTGCATCGGCGCCGGGTCCGACGCGGTGGCGGCCACGATGATCGAGTAGTCAAGCGCGCCGCGCTCCTCGAGCACCTTCACGAACTGCGCGACGGTCGAACGCTTCTGGCCGATGGCGACGTAGACGCAGAAAAGTTTTTCGCCTTCCGGACCGCTATCGTGAATGGCCTTCTGGTTCAGGATCGTGTCGAGAATGATCGCGGTCTTGCCCGTCTGGCGGTCGCCGATGACGAGCTCGCGCTGGCCGCGGCCGACCGGGATCAGTGCGTCGATGGCCTTGAGGCCGGTCGACATCGGCTCATGCACGGACTTGCGGGGGATGATGCCGGGCGCCTTCACGTCGACGCGGCGGCGCTCGGCTGCCTTGATCGGGCCCTTTCCGTCGATCGGATTGCCAAGCGCGTCGACGACGCGGCCGAGCAGGCCGGGACCAACCGGCGTATCCACGATCGCGCCGGTACGCTTGACGGTGTCGCCTTCCTTGATGTCGCGGTCGGCGCCGAAGATGACGACGCCGACATTGTCGGCTTCGAGGTTGAGCGCCATGCCGCGAATGCCGCCGGGGAATTCGACCATCTCGCCGGCCTGGACATTGTCCAAGCCGTAGACGCGGGCGATGCCGTCACCAACGGAAAGGACCTGGCCGACTTCGGAGACTTCAGCCTCACGGCCGAAATTCTTGATCTGGTCCTTAAGGATTGCGGAGATTTCCGCGGCGCGGATGTCCATCAGCCGACCTCTTTCAGTGCAATCTTGAGCGAATTGAGTTTGGTTTTGAGCGAAGTATCAATCTGGCGCGACCCCATCTTGACGACCAGGCCGCCAAGCAAGGAGGGATCGACGGTAACGTTTATCGCAACGTCCTTGCCGGCGACGCTCTTCAGCGCGGCCTTGAGCTCGGTCTCCTGGGCGGCGCTGAGCGCATGGGCGGAGATGACGTCGGCGGAAACTTCCCCGCGCGCTTCGGCAGCGAAGCGGCGATAGGCTGCGATGATGCCCGGCACCGAGAAGAGGCGGCGATTGTTGGCGACGACACGCAGGAAGTTCCCGGTCAGGCCGCCGATCTTCGCCTTGTCGGCAATTGCCGCGATGGCCCGGAACTGGTCCTCGGCCGAAAATACCGGGCTCTTGATCAGCCGGTCCAAATCCGGGCTCGAAGCCAGCAATCTCTCGAAGGAAGACAGATCGGCTTCGACCTTGGCGATCGCGTTCGACTCCGAGGCCAGATCGAACAGCGAACGCGCGTAGCGTTCTGCAACTTGTGAAACTGGCGAAGAGGACTGAGCCACGGTCTGTCTTGTCTCTTTGTCGGACAGGCCGAAGATTGTTGGCGTGAGCTCGAAAACTCTGGCTAAATCTTTGACCTTGTTACTCTTTTTGTGCCAGAGACTTGCGGGCGCCGCATCCCCTCGGCAAAAGTCGTCTGCCGTCTAGCACAGGCCTTTGTGGACCGCAACACAGCGCTACGCAAGGTTTTTTCGACGCTTTGTCGCACCCTTGCCGCAGCCTGCTGAGCCATTCTTGCGAGTTAGGGCACGAATCCGAAGACAAAGGCCAGCGGCAGGGCAGCCAGTGCGAGATCGACCAGCAGCGCGACCCAATGATAGGGCGTGTTCGCGTCGTCGGACATCATGGCGATCAGCCGGCCGAAAGCCGTGAAGCCCCACGACGCGCCGAGCGCCATATAGAGAAACGGCTGCGGCGATAGCAGCAGGCAGCACAGGCCAAGGCCAAGGTAGAAGCCGGCCATGGTCGACCGCCCCTCGGCGATCGCGTTGGGGTAGCGCTCGCTGGCGGAGAGCCGGAGCAGGCGAAACGAAATGCGCGGCGCAAAGAGCAGCATCAGGCCAAGGAAAAGCGTGACGGCCGCCGACGACCACGCCAGCCACTCACCCTGCGACACCGGCCAAGGAAATGTGAAGTTCATTTCAATCCCTCATATGAGATTGCCGCGATAGCAGTTCAGCCTCAGCTTCGCGATAGCATTTCAGCCGCGACTTGTGGAAGATTCATCTGCGCCGGCAAACACTGCAAACGCCCGCACAGCCTGCTGCATCACTGCGACGATGTCCGCCTGTTTGAGAATCAGGGAGATGGAGTCCGGCGCTTTGCCCAGCAGGTTAACCTCAAACACGTCATCCTCCCGAAGCCTGAACGACATCGTTCGCAGGACCTCCGCAAGTTGCTGGCGCAGATGACGCGACCGCGCGGAGGCGTGCACCATCATCGCGGGCTTCTCGACGGCAACATCCTGCGAGACCATCCAGTCCAGCGCATTCTTCAACCCGCCAGGCACGCCGTGGGCATATTCCGGGCAGGCAATGATCACGCCGTCGCTGGCGCGAACCGCCGCAAGCATGTCGGCGACACTCTCCTGTAGGGCTTCGCCTTCGAGATCGGGATTGAATATCGGCAGCGTGCCGATGCCCCGGAATATTTCCAGCGAGGTTCCATTGGGCGCAGAAGCGGCCATCGCCTCAAGCAGCATCATGTTGGACGAGGCAGCCCGCTGACTGCCGCACAAAGCGAGAAATCGTGTCATTGGTTCTCGGACCGAGTTGAGGAAAGGCGATGACTGTACTGGAAGGCCTCGGCTGATTTTGGGGTGGATTGAGTCCCATCACCTGTCAAGCGACGGCTGATCGGTGAAGGACCGCTTTGATATCAGGCCGCAAGCGGCCCGTTCATCCAAACCCGAGGCGGAACCAAATCGGTCGGCCATCTATTTTCGAAGATGGCGGCGTGGGAAAACAAGCTGGGGTTCTTCGCCTCAAATTCGAAAGGAACACGCTATGGCAAAGAATACGATTTGCGTCTGGTACGATAAGGACGCCGAGGCGGCCGCCCGCTTCTATTGCGAGATCTTTCCCGACAGCGTGATGGGGGCCGTGTACCGGGCGCCCGGCGACTACCCCTCTGGCAAAAAGGGCGACGTGTTGACCGTCGATTTCACCGTTGCCGGCATTCCTTGCATCGGCCTCAATGGCGGCCCCGCGTTCAAGCAGACCGAAGCCTTCTCGTTTCAGATCGCCACCGACGATCAGGAGGAGACTGACCGCTACTGGAATGCGATCGTCGGCAACGGAGGCCAGGAAAGCGCCTGCGGCTGGTGCAAAGACAAATGGGGCGTCTCCTGGCAGATCACGCCGCGTGTCCTGACTGAAGCCATGGCGGCCGGCGGCGACGAAGCGAAGCGCGCCTTCGACGCAATGATGACGATGAGGAAAATCGATGTCGCCGCGATCGAAGCCGCGCGGCGGGGCTGACGGTCCTGAGTTCACTCCTGCGAGACCGCCGACATCGTAGGCGGTTTCGCATTTGCTCCGGCGCAATTCATCAGGATGGCATTCGCTCGAATTTCTGCAACGAGGAATCCATCGCGTCCCACGCGTGGCCGCGGAAGCTGTAGGTGACCATCTGCGGATTGAACTGGCTTGGGTCGTCGAGGCTCGTCGCGTGGATCGCGATAACGTCCGGCATGGCGACAAAAGTCAGGTAGACCGGAGTTCCGCAGACCGGGCAGAAGGCATGGATTTTCTCGTTTCCGCTGTCGCCGGCGACGCGCCACTCCTTCGCCTCGCCGGTAATTGTCATCTCGGCGCGCTTTGCAAATGTCAGATAGGAGCTGTGCCCCGTGCCGCTGCGCTTTTGGCAATCGCGGCACTGGCAATGGATCTCGACGATGGGTTCGCTGCTCGTTTCATAGCGAAGTGCGCCGCAGGCACAGCCGCCAGCATAGACTCTGGTCATGATCATGCTTCCTGGACATGGTTGCGGATTGATCCCTGCCGGGTCAGGCCGCCTTTGGCTTGGCGAAAACATCGATGGCGCGGCCTGTTTCGAGCAAGGATTTCAGGCTCGAGAGAACCACCGGCCAACCCTTCTGGATACCGTTCGCCATGCCGCTGCCGGCTTCGAGTTCGTTATGCGTGACGGTCAGCCGGACCATGCTTTCATATTCCTCGATCTCGAATGTCACCCGGCTGTGGCTTGACGGATCGGAAGCCTGCGAAGCGTTCGCCCAGGTGATGACGAGACGGGTCGGCGGCGAGACCTCGATGACCTTGCCGACAAGCTCGACCGTTCGCTGGTCATTGGCGCGAACATGCTCCCATTTAGACCCAGGCCTCCAATCGGAGACGTTCTCGTGGCCCCAATAGCGCCTGGCGATGTCCGGTTTCGTTATGGCCTCGAACACCTTTTCCGGCGTTGAGAGGATATAGGTCACGTACACAAAGCTCGTGGTCTCTTTGGTCATCGTTACTCTCCTTCGAGTTCTCTCTTCAGATCGTGCAGCAGGCTGAGCCGCTGACGTTCGAACTTTCGCACCCAGCGTTCGTAAACCTCATGCAGCGGCACGGGATTGATGAAGTGCAGCTTCTCCCTGCCCCGCCTGACTGTGCTCACCAGATTGGCCGCCTCGAGGATTTCGAGGTGCTGCGTGGCGGACTGCCGGGCCATGTCCAGGTTTTCGCAAAGTTGGCCCAGCGTCTGCCCGTTCTCCTCGCAAAGACGGTCGAGCAGCTTTCTGCGGGTTGGGTCGCCCAGCGCTTTGAAAACCTTGTCGTCGTGCATTGGTCTCACTCATATGCAGGCATAATATGCAGGTAAATACCTGCATGTCAACCGGAAGCTAAAAAACGGGAGGAGGTCGAAATCTGCATTGCGCCCGATGCGGCGTCGGCGCCAGTTCGACGCCGGCGTCCCGACATCTCAATTGCGCATGGGAGTGAAATCGCGCAGCTTTGGCCTGCTGACGCAGCCCGTTGGGCGGGTGGCGGAGGTAGTGAGATGATCATGCGCGTCTACCGCTGCACCGTCGTTGCTCGCAAAGAGGCGGAGTTCAGGGAATTCGCATTCACGAAGAGCCATCCGTGGCTGCGCCAGCAGCCGGGCTTGAAGGCATTCTACGCAGGGAGGCCCCTGCCCGACAGCAGCGAGCGCGGCCGTTGCATGGTGCAGATCTGGGAAAGCATCGCCGCAATCAAAGCCGCCATAGGTGAAGATTGGCGCCAGCCGCTCAAACTTCCCAACGAAGCACGCGTGTTCATCGAAACGGCAAGCGTCGAACATTACGACCTGGCGGACGAGTTCAGAGCCGACGTCTGAGGGGATGGGGCAGGAATCGCCTATCCGGACAGCGCGAACTCCACCGCCGCATGCGCATGTATCGCCGTCGTATCGAACACCGGCACGTCGAAATCGCCCTGGCCGATTAGCATGGTGATCTCGGTGCAGCCCATGATGAGGCCGTCGATTCTGGGATTGCTCGCCCGGGCACGCGCGACCTCGGCAAGATAGATGTCCTTGGACGGGGCAGTGACAACGCCACGCACGAGTTCCTCATAGATGATGCGATGAATCTCATCGCGTCCTGCTGCATCCGGCACGACAGGCGTGATGCCATGCCGGTCAGCCAGCCGGCCCTTGTAGAAATCCTGCTCCATGGTGAAGCGTGTCGCCAGCAACAGGGGATGGGAGACGCCGCCTGCCTTCATGGCCGCAGCGGTCGCGTCGGCGATGTGGATGATCGGGATGGCGACCTTGGCCTGAACATCGTCGGCCATCTTGTGCATGGTGTTGGTGCAGATGACGAGCGCTTCGGCTCCGCCAGCTTCGAGACGCCGTGCCGCGTCGACCATCATCTCGGTCGCGCCGGCCCAATCATCGGCATGCTGGCGTTCGGCGATCTCGGCAAAGTCGAACGACCACATCAGCAGCCTGGCCGAATGCAGGCCGCCCAGTCTTTCGCGAACGCCTTCATTGATCAGACGATAATAGATCGCCGTCGATTCCCAGCTCATGCCGCCGATCAGCCCGATGGTTTTCATGTTTGGTTCTTCCCTACAAAAAGCTCTGCGGATCGATGTCGACCTGCACGCGCACCGAGCCGCGCTGCTTCGGCCCGTCGGCCAGCATGGTGCGGATGAAGCCTTGCATGTCGGCCCGCCGTTCGCCGTGAACGAGCAGGCGGAAACGGTGCCGTCCACCCAGCAGCGCCAACGGCGCCTCGGCCGGCCCAAGCACGAAAACGTCCGACGTCGACGGCGCGACACGGCGCAGTCCGCGCGCATGCGCTTCGGCGTCGGCACGTGTATCGGCGCTGACGATAATTCCGGCCAGCCGCCCAAACGGAGGCAGCTTGCCGCGCTCGCGCTCACTGATTTCCCGCTCGTAAAACGCCTCGGAATCGCCTGACACAATCGCGCGGATCACCGGATGGTCGGGCTGATAGGTTTGCAGGAGACCGACGCTTTTCTTGCCCGTCCGCCCTGCCCGCCCTGTCACCTGGCTGAGCAACTGAAAGGTCCGTTCCGCCGCGCGCGGGTCGCCATTGGCAAGGCCGAGGTCGGCATCGACTACGCCGACCAAAGTCATGTTGGGAAAATTGTGTCCCTTGGCCACCAGTTGCGTGCCGATCACGATATCCGCTTCGCCATTGGCGACAGCTTCAAGCTCGAGCCGCAAGCGCCGGACGCCACCGAGAATGTCCGACGACAGAACCAGTGTTCGCGCATCCGGAAAGTGCGCCACGACCTCCTCGGAGATGCGCTCCACGCCCGGACCGCAGGCAACCAGATGGTCGAAGGTGCCGCATTCCGGGCAGGCGTCAGGCCGGCGTTCATTGTGCCCGCAATGATGGCAGACGAGTTGGCCACGGAACCGGTGCTCGACCAGCCATGACGAACAATCCGGGCACTGAAAGCGATGGCCACAGACGCGGCAGAGCGTCAGCGGCGCATAGCCGCGGCGGTTCAGGAACAGCAGCGCCTGCTCGCCGCGCTCGATCGTCGAGCGAATGGCCGTGATCAGCGATGGCGACAGGAAGCCGCCGCGTGCGGGTGCGGCCCGGCGCAGGTCGATCGCCCTGATGTCCGGCAGGGCGGCATCGGCATAGCGCGACGCCAGGGCGACACGCCGGTAGCGGCCGTTCTGCACGTTAACGCGGCTCTCGACGGACGGGGTGGCGGAGGCAAGCACCACCGGAAAGCCGGCGATGTGGGCACGCACCACAGCCATGTCGCGCGCATTGTAGAAGACGCGGTCTTCCTGCTTGTAGGCCGGGTCATGCTCTTCATCGACAATGATCAGGCCGAGATCCTTGAACGGCAGGAACAAAGCAGAGCGAGCGCCTGCAACAACCCGCACGCGGCCTTCGATGGTTTGCCGCCACACCCGCTCGCGCATGCGGGGCGGCAGATCGGAATGCCATTCGGCGGGCTTGGCGCCGAAGCGATTGTGAAACCGTTCGAGAAAGACCTGCGTCAATGCGATTTCCGGCAACAGGATCAGCACCTGCTTGCCGCGCTCCAGCGCCGCCGCCACGGCCTCGAAATAGACCTCGGTCTTGCCGGACCCGGTCACGCCGTCGATCAGCGTGACGCCGAACCCTCCTTCCGCCACCGCGGCCGCCAGCACTGCCGCTGCTTCGGCCTGGTCCGCGTTGAGATCGGGAACGGCGTAGGAAGGGTCGGGCGCAGCGACAACCGGCCGGGGCGGTATCATCGTGCTTTCGAAAACGCCCTGCGTCCGCAATCCGTCGATTACGGAAGACGAGACCCCTGCCGCATGCGCCAGCCCGGCGCGGGTCCAGGCAAGGCCGTCGCCGGTGAGTTCCAGCACCCGCCGCCGCGCATCTGTCAGCCTGTCTGGTTGCACGGAAGTGCGGTTGATTCCCTCGATCCACGGCTCGGGGTCGAAGGCCTCCGGCGCGCGCAGCAGCATGCGCGCAACGAGACCCGGCGGCGTCAGGGTATAGCTCGCTACCCAATCGACAAAGCGCCGCATGGGCTCATCGATGGGTGGACAATCGAACACCTGCTCGACGGGCCGGAGCTTCTTGGCGTCGATCTGATCTGCTGGCGAATCCCACACGACGCCGGCGACCTGTCGCGGTCCCAACGGGACGCGAACGATCGAACCGGGCCGAGCCTCCATGCCATCCGGAAGCGCATAGGAATAGCCGCGCTCGGCCGGTGTTGGCACCAGCACGGTCACCACGCGCGAATTGTGCGAATCTGCCTTCATCGGTCGTGACCTTGCACAGAGATTGGTCTAGATCAAAGGCAACCGAGCGGCCGGGCGGCCGCATCCATCTGGGAGGTCATAATGAAATTCTTCGTCGACACCGCCGATGTGAAGGACATCAAGGAACTCAACGATATGGGTCTCCTGGACGGCGTTACAACCAATCCGTCACTGATTCTGAAGTCGGGGGGCACCATCGCCGAGGTCACCAAACAGATTTGCGACATCGTCGACGGACCGGTTTCGGCGGAAGTCGTGGCGACCGAATACGATGCCATGATGAAGGAAGCGCAGGTTCTGGCCAAGATCGCGCCGAATGTCTGCATCAAAGTACCCCTGACGCTGGATGGCCTCAAGGCCTGCCGCACGATCCGCAATGAAATGAAGCGCCAGGTGAACGTCACGCTGTGCTTCTCGGCCAACCAGGCTCTGCTCGCCGCCAAGGCCGGCGCGTCGTTCATCTCGCCCTTCATCGGCCGCGTCGACGATATCGGCCTCGACGGCATGGAACTGATCTCGGAAATCCGGACGATCTACGACAATTACGACTTCAAGACCGAGATCCTCGCCGCCTCCATCCGCACCGTGAACCACGTCAAGCAGGCAGCCCTGATCGGCGCGGATGTCATCACCGCGCCGCCGGCAACGCTGAAAGCGCTGGTGAAGCATCCGCTGACCGATAGTGGATTGAAGACCTTTCTGGCCGACTGGGAAAAGACCGGCCAGAAGATCGCCTGAGCGCGCTCAGCCTCGACGGCGACCCAGGATTTTCACCCCAACAGATCGTGGGCGACGCGCATGAAGATGCGCGCCCCCGGCTCGATCAGCGCATCGGGGAAGTCGTAGTCGGGATTGTGCAACTGCGGCGACGTTTCTCCCGAGCCGATCAGGAACATCGCTGCTTTCGCCCGGCGTCCGAACAGGCCGAAATCCTCCGATGCGCGCATGGGCCGACCGGGCTCATGGGTAACCGCCTCTGCATTGAGCGCCGCGCGCAGAATGGCGACGGCCTCCGGGTCGTTCTCGCAATGATGGAAGACGTCCTCGTAGGTGATCTCGACGGCGAGCCGCGATGCGGACCCAGCCTCGCGCGCCAGTGCTTCGGCCCGGGCGACGAGCGCATCCATCCCGCCATCGCTGAGCGTGCGCAGGGTCGCCCAAATCTCCGCCCGGCCCGGTGCGATGCCAAAGGCGGGTTCGCCCATCGCCGCATGGGTGATCGTCACCATCGCGAAGGCGGTATTGGCGCTCGACCCCGCGCCAAGCCCTTCGAGGTCAGGCATCAGCCGCGCCACGGCAAGCATCGGCGAGATACCAGTCTCCGGCATCGACGCATGCGCGGTCTTGCCGCTGAGAACGATGCGCATGCCGCGCGAGGCGCAATTGGCCGGCCCCTCGGCGAGTTCGACATGGCCGAGCGGTAGGCCCGGCATATTGTGCAGGGCAAATGCGTAGTCCGGCGCGACCTCCGCGAAGCGCGGGTCGGCAATGACTGCGGCGGCGCCCGCACCGGTTTCTTCCGCCGGCTGGAACATCAGCACCACGCGCCCCCGCGAGGGACGCCGGCGCCAGAAGCCGCGCGCCAGTGCCGCGACGATCGTCATATGCCCGTCATGACCGCATAAATGGCCCTTGCCGGGATCGGCCGATCGATAGTGCAGGTCGGTCAACTCCTCGATCGGCAGCGCGTCGAGCTCGGCGCGGAACATCACAGTGGGTCCGGGTTCGCGCCCATTGTAGACGACGGCAACCCCATGGCCGCCAAGGCCGGTCAGGACGCGGTCCGGCTGGCTGGGCTTCAGGAAGTCGACAACCGCTGCCGCCGTCTCGCGCTCTTCGCCCGAAATCTCCGGCTCGCGGTGGCGGGCATGCCGCCATTCAACCAGATCCACCATGTCGCGATTGGTCAGGAACATGATCGGGGTCTCCATCGTCCAACGCAGTCCACGGCGGCGTCGCGCTCATCCTCAAATAAGGCTGCCGTCATTCCCCTGTCACGCAGATTTGTTCAAAGCGCGCCATGTCGAATGCCGCATTCAACGATTCAGCCGTCAGCCCTGAACCGCGCCGTGTGCGGGCGCTTTTCATCTCCGACGTGCACCTGGGAACAAAGGGCGCGCAGGTCGAGGCGCTGCTCGAATTCCTTAAATATTACGACGCGGAAACGATCTATTTAGTTGGCGACATAGTTGACGGCTGGCGGCTGAAACAGGTGTGGCATTGGCCGCAAACACACAATGACGTCGCCCAGAAGCTTCTGCGCAAGGCGCGCAAGGGCGCGAGGATCATCTACGTTCCAGGCAATCATGACGAGTTTCTCCGGGATTTCTACGGCACCCACTTCGGCGGCATAGAGGTGAGGGAGACGGCGATTCACGTCGCCGCCGACGGCAAGCGGTATCTGGTCATTCACGGCGACGCCTTCGACATGGTGATACACCATGCCAAGTGGTTGGCCTATGCCGGCGACTGGGCCTACGCGCTGGCGATGGCCGTATCGAGACGGGTCAACTGGGTGCGGCGGCGGCTCGGCTTCACCTATTGGTCACTGTCTTCCTGGGCCAAGCAACGCGTCAAGCACGCGGTCAATTTCATCGGCAAGTTCGAGGATACGCTGATCGCGGAAGCCGGCCGCCATGGCGTCGACGGCATTGTCTGCGGCCATATCCACTGCCCGGCGCTGCGCCAGATCCGCAATTTGACCTACGTGAACTCAGGCGACTGGGTCGAAAGCTGCACGGCGGCAGTCGAGCATTTCGACGGCCGCTTCGAGATCATCGACTGGGCCGCGCAGAGCGAACTGCTCAATCGGCAGCGCGCGGCCGTCACGCCGGCGTGGCGCCGGCGCGCCGCCTGAAACTTCACTGAACGGAGGACGCCCGAGATGTCAGCAACTGCCACCGACTGGAGCGAACCCGATGCCCGCAAGCTGGTGAAGCGGCGCCTTATCGGCGCTGTCGGCCAGAACCGCGCTTTCTCCCTTGCCGGTCTGGGCGAACGCGTTTTCGCGCGGCTTTTCAACGGCCTCGTCTACGCGCAGATTTGGGAAGATCCTGAAGTCGACATGACTGCACTGGCGATCGAGCCGCACCATCGCATGGTGACGATCGCCTCGGGCGGCTGCAACGCGCTGTCCTATCTCGTTGCCGATCCGGCGCGCATCGAGGCGGTCGACCTGAACCCGGCGCATGTCGCTTTCAACCGGCTGAAGATCGCGGCGCTTTCCACCCTGCCCGACTACGAAACCTTCTTCCGGTTCTACGGCAAGGCGGAGGACGGCGCGAATATCGAAACATATCGCCGTTATCTGCGCCCCCGTCTGGACGCGCAAAGCCGCGCCTACTGGGACGGCCGCACCCTGACCGGCCGCCGCCGCATCGGCTTCTTTTCCCGCAACGTATACCGCCAGGGGCTTCTGGGACTGTTCATCGGCGTCGGCCATCGCGTCGCCCGCCTCAACGGGATAGACCCGCGCAGCCTGCTGGAGGCGCGCGACCTTGCGGAACAGCGCGCCTTCTTCGACCGCGCCATTGCGCCGATCTTCGAGAGCCGGCTGGTGCGCTGGGCGACGGCGAGGAAGTCGACGCTGTTCGGACTGGGCATCCCGCCACAGCAATATGACGCGCTGGCCGGCGCCGGAACTGGCGGCATGGCGTCGATCCTGAAGTCGAGGCTCGAGAAACTCGCCTGCGATTTCCCGGTCGCCGAGAATTATTTCGCCTGGCAGGCTTTCGGCCGGGCCTACGATCCCGACGGTCCGCTGCCGCCCTACCTCGTTCGCGGCAACCATGAAGTCTTGCGCGCCCGCGCCAGCCGCGTCAGCGTCGTCAACGCATCCATCACCGACCTGTTGGCTGCCAAACCCGCTCAATCGGTCGATCGCTTCGTCCTGCTCGACGCCCAGGACTGGATGACGGATGTCCAGCTGAACGATCTGTGGCGGGAAATCACGCGCACAGCGACGCCCGGCGCACGCGTCATCTTTCGCACGGCAGCCGAACCCAGCCTGCTGCCGGGGCGCGTCGCCTGCCAGATACTCGACGGCTGGCACTATCGCGAGGCCGAGTCGCGCGCCCTTCATGCGCGTGACCGCTCCTCGATCTATGGCGGTTTCCACCTCTACGTCTTGAAGGGAGCAGCGCAGTGACCAATCTCGATCATGCGGGCCTCATGGACCGCGTCTACCGGCGCCAGCGCCATGTCTACGACGCCAGCCGGAAATACTACCTCGTCGGTCGAGACGAAATGCTTGCCGGGTTGAACGTTCCCGCAACCGGATCGGTGCTGGAGATAGGCTGCGGCACCGGCCGCAATCTCGTCAAGGCGGCCGGCCTCTATCCGCGCGCCGGACTCTTCGGCATCGATATCTCGCGTGAAATGCTGGAGACGGCGGGGCACGCCGTTTTCAACGCCGGGCTCCAAAGCCGCACCCGGCTTGCCTACGCGGATGCGGCTGCCTTCGACTCCGAACTGACCTTCAATCGGAAGATCTTCGACCGCATCTTCATCTCCTACGCCGTTTCGATGATTCCCTCCTGGCAGGCCGTGATGGAGAATGCGGTCGCCCGCCTGGCGCCGGGCGGCGAGTTGCATGTCGTCGATTTCGGCGACCTCCGAGATTTGCCGCGTTGGACAAGGTCGGCCCTCCACAAGTGGCTGAGCTGGTACCACGTGAAGCCCCGCGCCCTACTGTTTCAGACTGGGAAGGACATTGCCGCGCGGCATGGCTGCGCAACGGTGGAACGCCGGCTCTATCGCGGCTTCGCCTGGGTCCTGGTGATCCGCAAAGGCTTCTAATCTCCCTTCGCGGTGTGGAGACCGAGCTTGCGTTCCCGGCTTTCGGCTGGCATTTGGGCGGTCCAATTCCGCTGGACCGCGCATGCCCTTTTCCGTCGCCACCTGGAACATCAATTCCGTGCGCCTGCGCGCGCCGCTGGTTGAGAAGTTTCTCGCCGAACGGCAGCCGGATGTGCTGTGTCTGCAGGAGACCAAGTGCCCGGACGAACTGTTTCCGGCCGAGCGGTTCAGGGCGCTCGGCTACGAGCACATCGCCATCCACGGGCAGAAGGGCTACCACGGCGTTGCCACACTTTCCCGCCGGCCGATCGAGATCGTGGAGAAGCGACGCTTCTTCGGTGTCGAGGACAGCCGCCACCTGTCCGTTAAGGTGAACGCCGGGGGAAGGACAGTGCTGCTGCACAACTTCTATGTCCCTGCCGGCGGCGACGAGCCGGATCCCGACATCAATCCGAAGTTCAAGCACAAGCTCGGCTTCATCGACGAGATGCGCGCCGTGCGCGGCGGTTTCGATGGCGAGAGCGCGTCGATCCTGGTGGGCGATCTCAACATCGCGCCGCTCGAACATGACGTCTGGTCGCACAAGCAATTGCTGAGGGTTGTCAGCCACACGCCGGTAGAGACTGAGGGGCTGGAGTCCATGCGCGCCGGCGGCGGCTGGGCCGACCTGATGCGCCACAACGTGCCCGCGGACCAGAAGATCTACACCTGGTGGAGCTACCGCGCGCAGGACTGGCAAGCCTCGGATCGCGGCCGGCGGCTCGATCACATCTGGGGTTCGCCCAATCTTGTGCCCGACCTGACGGGCATCGACATTCTGCGGGATGCGCGCCGCTGGGAGCGGCCCTCGGACCATGTGCCGGTGATCGCGCATTTCGGCGCGCTGGACTGACAACAACCGCGCGCCTGATCTGCCGAAAGACGCGCATTCAGCCAGCAAGTGCTTGTACAGGCGGTTGCGGTGGACTATCCCCGAGGGTATCCCAAGGGCAGCTTGTGTGCCCTGCCCCAACGAAGAGCCGCCTGGTTAATGACCGACCGCACACCCACGGCCGCCCACTACCTCGACCAAATCGCCGCGCATCTTGCCGGGCTTTTCAGTATCAATCGCGACGCGATCGCCAGAGCCGCCGACTCCGTCGAGAAGGCTGCCAGGGCGGACGGGCTGGTCTATCTCTTCGGGACTGGCCATAGCCATATCCTGGCCCTTGAGGTTCATTACCGCGCCGGCGGCCTGGCAATCACGGTTCCCATATTGTCGACCGCGACAATGCTGCATGAGGGATCCGTGGCGAGTTCCGCCTTCGAGCGTATGAGCGGCATTTCAGAAACGGTGTTCGCACGCTACCCGGTCAGCGCCCGGGATGTGGTCGTCGTCATTTCCAACAGCGGCGTCAACGCCGCGCCGGTCGAGGCGGCCCGCCTGGCCAAGGCGCGCGGCGCAACTGTCATCGCCCTGACGTCGCAGACCTACTCGCGCGACATTGCCGGCGGCAGGCCGCGCATTGCCGACATCGCCGACATCGTGCTCGACAATGGCGGCCCCTCGGGCGACGCGATCGTCGCCGTTGAGGGCAGCGCGCTCCGCGTCGGACCGGTTACCACAGCCGCTGGCGCTTCGCTCTTGCATGCGGTCATGGCCGAGGTCGCTGCGCGCCTGGCAACTTCAGGCGAGGACGCGCCTGTCTATCTGAGCGCCAATTTGCCGGGCGCCGCCGAGCACAATGCGCGGCTGATCGAACGCTACCGCCCACGCAATCCCCATCTTTGACCCGATTGCCGTTGCGGCGGTGCCGAGGGGCGGCTACGAAACTTCGGAAAGGATCTTGCAATGACCATGGCCCGCTTGTCCAACCGCACGCTGGTCGGAGTTCCCAAGACCGTCGCACGCCCCGCTTACGACCGCTCGACGGTGGTTCCGGGCATCGTCCATCTCGGCCTCGGCGCCTTTCACAGGGCGCACCAGGCGGTCTTCGTCGACGATTGCCTGGGAACGGGCGATGGGCGCTGGGGCATCGTGGGCGCATCGCTGCGCAGCGCCGACACGCGCGATGCACTGGCCCCGCAGGACGGGCTCTACACGCTGGCGGTCAAGGACGGCGCCGGCGAAAGGCTGCGCGTTATCGGCTCCATCCTTTCGTTGCTGGTGGCGCCGGAAAACCCCGCCGCGCTGCTCGACGCGCTGTGCGATCCTGGCGTGAAGATCGTCACGCTGACGGTCACGGAAAAGGCCTATATGCGCAACGCCGCGGGCGATCTGGACAGCGCGCATGCCGACATCGCCTGGGACCTCGCGAACCCCGCCGCGCCGCGCACCGTGCATGGCTTCCTGGCCGAGGCAATCGCGCGGCGGCGCAGCGCCGGCTCCGAGCCGTTCACCGTTCTTTCTTGCGACAACCTGCCTGCAAACGGCGCGACGCTGCGGCGGCTGCTGCTCGCCTTTGCAAAATTGCGCGACGCCGGCCTCGCAAGCTTTGTCGAGCGGGAGATCGCCTTTCCCTCGAGCATGGTCGACCGGATCGTTCCGGCAACGACGGTAAGCGACCGCGAACGCATTTCGGAGGCGCTTGCGCTGGAGGACGCCTGGCCGGTGTCCACCGAACCGTTCCTGCAGTGGGTGATCGAAGATCATTTCCCATCCGGCCGTCCCGCCTGGGAGGCCTTCGGCGTGGAGATGATCAGGGATGTGCGCCCCTTCGAGGAGATGAAGCTTCGGCTGCTCAACGGGGCGCATTCCGGCATCGCCTATCTCGGCGTTCTGGCTGGACATGAGACCGTCGCGGAGTCCTTCGGCGATCCGGCGATCCGCGCCTTCGTCTCCGGGCTGTGGGGTGAGGTTATTCCCACCCTGCCCAGGGATGCGGGCCTTCGGCCGGATGCCTATGTCGGCGACTTGACCACGCGCTTCGACAACCCGGCGATCCGCCACCGCACGGCGCAGATTGCGCTCGACGGCAGCCAGAAGCTGCCGCAGCGCATCCTGGCGACCGCCTTCGAGCGGGCGCGCGAAGGCGCAGCGATCGATCATCTGATGCTGGTGCCCGCCGCCTGGATCGCCGCTTGCGAGGCACGCGGCAAGGCGCTCGCCGCCGGCCTGTTCAGCGATCCGCTGGATGCCGAACTGGCAACGATCCTTTCAGCGCAGCCATCCGCGCAGGAAACCGTGCAGCGCGTTT
The DNA here is from genome assembly GCA_036524835.1 of Mesorhizobium sp. Classification (GTDB taxonomy): domain Bacteria; phylum Pseudomonadota; class Alphaproteobacteria; order Rhizobiales; family Rhizobiaceae; genus Mesorhizobium_G. The sequence goes on from DATDBN010000006.1 coordinate 42,157, forward strand.
TCGATGCCGCCGGCTTCACCACCGGACGGCCCGACGCACCGAAATTGATAGAGCGGGCGGCCCGGCATCTCGGCGCGATACGCACAGGCGGCGTGAGCGCTGCACTCGAAGCCCTGAAAGGAAAACAGTCATGAGACAAACGTGGCGTTGGTTCGGCCCGGACGATCTGGTGCAGCTTTCGCATGTCAAACAGGCGGGGGCGGTTGGCATCGTCACCGCGCTTCACCATCTGAACGATGGCCGCGCCTGGCCGGCCGACGAAATCGCCCAGCGAAAGGCCGAGATCGAAGCCGCGGGCCTGACCTGGGATATCGTCGAAAGCATCATCGTCCACGAGGACATCAAGACACGCGGTCCGCGCTACCGGGAACTGATCGAGAACTACAAGGCCTCGATCCGCGCCGTCGCCGCCGCCGGCATCAAGGTGGTTTGCTACAACTTCATGGCAATCACCGACTGGACGCGCACCGACCTCGAAGCTCGCATGCCGCATGGCGGCACGGCGCTGCGCTTCGACATCGTCGATTTCTGCGCCTATGACGTGCTGGTGTTGAAGCGCAAGGGCGCCGAGGACGATCATCCGGCCGAGCGTGTGGCGGAGGCGCGAAAGCGTCTCGCGGCGATGAGCGAGAGCCAGTTGGCGACGCTGGAGCAGAACCTGATCGGCTGGGTGCCGGCGCGGGAATTCGTTTTCGACCGCGAGAGCTTCCGCAAGGCGCTGAATGTCTATGACGAAATCGGTCTCGAGGGTATGCGGGAAAACCTGTTCTCCTTCCTGCGCGAGATCATTCCGACCGCCGAAGAGGTTGGCGTGCGTATGGCCATCCACCCGGACGACCCGGCGTTTCCAATCTTCGGCCTGCCGCGCGTCGTCTCTCGCGCGGACGATGCCAAGGCGCTGATCGGGGCTGTGCGATCGCCGTCAAATGGCATCACGCTCTGCACGGGTTCTTATGGCTCGAACGCCGACAACAACCTCGTCATGATGGCGAAGGAGATGGCGTCCGACGTCCACTTTGCCCATCTGCGCAACGTGACCAAGGAGCCGGACGGTTCGTTCCACGAAGCCGAGCACCTGGACGGCGACACGGACATGGTCGGCGTTGTGGCCGCGCTTCTGAAGGAAGAAGCGCGCCGCAAGGGAGAGGGTCGCCAGGACTGGCAGATTCCGATGCGGCCGGACCATGGCCATGCCATCGTCGACGACATCGGCAAGAAGGTGAACCCCGGCTATTCCTGCATTGGCCGGCTGAAGGGGCTGGCGGAACTGCGCGGCATCATGCGGACCTTCGAGAAGACCGGCATTCCCGACTGGGTTTGAGGGCCGTCGCGTCGGTGCGTCCTTCGTTTGCGATATAGCCCCGTCGAATGAGTTACTGTGCGGGCTCGCACCTCAGGATGAGGAAGGTTGCGCTCGCAAGGCTGTAAGCGGGGGATCGACGCTTCAGAACCATCGGATGTTCCACCACACGCCTCATCCTGAGGTGCGAGCCCGCACAACTCGTCAGCTGGCCCGAGCCGTACACGGGCGAGCCTCGAAGGACGCACCTTCCGACGTTCATCCCGGCAATAAAAAAGCCCGGCGGATCGCTCCGCCGGGCTCTTGTCCATTTGCAGTGAGCTATCAGCTCTGCGGCTTGTAAGTGAACTTGCCGTCGTCGCCCTTGACCCACTCATACATGATGTAGCCCGGGAGCTTCGGGTCGCCCTTTTCGTCATAGGCCATGTCGCCGAGAACGGTCTTGAACGGACCCTTCTCATGCATCGCCTTGGCGACGGCCTGCGGGTCGTTCGAGCCGGCTGCCGCGGCAGCCGCCGCGATGACCTGCGTCGCCGCATAGGAGTACAGCGTGTAGGCTTCCGGGTTGAAACCGGCGGCCTTGAACTTCTCCACCAGCTCCTTGTTGTCCGGGTTCAGCGTCGGGTCCGGACCGAACGTGTTCAGCGTGCCGGCAACCGCGTCGCCCGCGATCGAAGCAAGCTCGTTCGACACGATGCCATCGCCCGAGACCAGCGTTGCCTTCAGGCCCTGGTCGGAGAGCTGACGGATCAGCAGGCCGGCTTCGGTGTGCAGGCCGCCCCAGTACACGATCGTGACACCGGCTTCCTTCATCTTGCCGATCAGCGCCGAGAAGTCCTTGTCGCCGATGTTGACGCCTTCATACATGACTTCCGTCAGGCCGCCGGCATTCATCGCCTTCTTGGTTTCGTCGGCAAGGCCCTGACCGTACGGGGTCTTGTCATGGACAACCGCGATCTTGGCGTCCTTGAACTTCTCCACGAGGTAGGCGCCGGCAACCGAACCCTGCTGGTCGTCGCGGCCGCAGGTGCGGAACACGTTCCACAGTCCACGCTCGGTGAACTGCGGGTTGGTCGCGGCCGGGGTGATCTCGACGATGTTGTTCTCGGCGTAGACTTCCGAAGCCGGGATCGAAACGCCCGAGTTGAAGTGGCCGACGACGAACTTGACGCCATCAGCGACGAACTTGTTGGCAACCGAGATGCCCTGCTTCGGGTCGGAGACGTCGTCGCCGATCAGAAGCTCGATCTTCTCGCCATTGATGCCGCCGGCGGCGTTGATCGCCTCGACCGCGGCTTCGGCACCCTTCTGGAGCTGAGCGCCGAATGCCGCATTCGGACCGGTGATCGGACCGGCAACGCCGATCTTGAGCTGCGCCCACGCGCTGCCGCTGAACGCGAGAAGCGCGGTCAGGGCAACGGCGGACAAAAGTGATTTCTTCATTGAGTAACTCCCATTGTACGAGTGGGCCCCTATATCCTTGTCGTGCGATGCCCACCCTATCGCAGAAAGGCTACATTGCCGATTTTGCGGGCCTTGTCATTAATTCCGCCCGCAGAATCGCATGAATTCTTCGTAACTATTTGGCGCGCCAGCTCAGCGGGGAAACCTTCTCATACATCCAGTGATACTGGGTAACCATCTGTTTGGTGCGCGTGTAGCGATAGCCCAGCGTGCCCAAAACCAGCAGTATGATGGTGTCGACAATGTAGTAGCGGGCCGAGAACATCGTGCCGCCGAAGAGCGCGTGATGGAGGAAGCGCACAGCCAGGCCGAGCGCCAACAGATAGATGACGAGAGCCACATAGGGCCGCCAGGTCTGGGCGCACGCCTTGCCGGTCATCCACGCCGCCCAGCCGCCGAGAAGGCATGTGACGATGAAGAACGACACGAATGACGGTTCCTCGTAGAGTATTCCTTGCATGTTCGGCTCCAGCCTATTGCCCCGGCGGTTCCAGTTCGGAACCGGCCATCGGCAGAGAGTTCAATGCCGTCCGCCTTCGAGATAGGCGGCGCGGACTTCCGGATTGGCGAGCAATTCCTTGCCCGATCCACTGAGGGTGACGTTGCCGTTGACCAGCACATAGCCGCGCGAGGCCAGCTTGAGCGCCCCGAAGGCATTTTGCTCGACCAGGAAAACGGTCAGTCCTTCATCCTTGTTCAGCGCCCTGATGGCGTCGAAGATCTGCTTGACGATCAGCGGAGCCAGACCGAGCGACGGCTCGTCGAGCAGCAGCAGCTTCGGCCGGGCCATCAGCGCACGGCCGATGGACAGCATCTGCTGTTCGCCGCCGGAAAGCGTGCCGCCGCGCTGCTGGATGCGCTCCTTGAGCCGAGGAAAAAGCGTGAACACCTTTTCTACGTCTTCATTGAAGTAGCGCAGATTGTCGAGGCTGGCGCCCATTTGCAGATTTTCCAGCACGGTCATGCGCGGAAAGATGCGGCGGCCTTCCGGCGACTGGGCGATCCTCAGCCGAGCAATCTCGTGCGTCGGCATATTGGTGATGTCGGCGCCGTTGAAGGTGATCGTTCCGCTGCGCGCGCGCGGGCTGCCGAAGACGGTCATCATCAAGGTCGACTTGCCGGCGCCGTTGGCGCCGATGATGGTGACGATCTCGCCTTCGTTGACGCTGACGTCGACGCCGTTCAGCGCACGGATGTTGCCGTAGTAGGTTTCAACGCCGCGAATATCGAGGAGCGCCATCATTTACCCCCGCGCCTGGATGACGCCTTGTCCTGCTGGCTATCCAGCGTGCGCGCCTGACCGATCCAGTCTTCGCGATCGATGCGGCCGTCGAATTCGAGATAGGCCTCGGCCGCCTCGATATCCGCTCTCGTCCAGGCTGCGATCTGGTCGAAATGGAAAATGCCGTGCTCGTTGAGCTTGCGTTTGTTGATCGGGCCGATGCCCTTGATCTTGAGCAGGTCGTCGGCCCGTCCGCCGCGCGGCGCAGCCAGCCAGTTTGATGTCCGCCTCGGCTTTTTCGGCGAGGCCGGAGGCTTGGCCGCGACGGTGGGCTTCGCGCGTGAGGCGGGTGGCGTGGCGGTTGCCGGCGCTTTCGCGGCTGGGGTTGCCGGCGCTTTCGCGGCGACAGGCTTTGACGCAGCCGGTTTCGCCGCAGCGGGAACCTTGGCCGGCGCCTTCGGTGCGGCGGCAGCGGGAGCCTTGGCCGTTGCGGCAGTCTTGACCGGCGCCTTCGGAGCGGCGGGTGCCTTGGCAGTGGCGGGAGCCTTAGCCGGCGCCTTCGGCGCGGTGGCAACACCCGGCTTCGGCGCGGCCGCCGGCTTCACGGTACGGGCGAGACCGTATGTGGCCTGCCGTGCAGGCGTCGGCTTTGCCGTCGTGACCGGCTTCTCGGCTACCGTCGATTTTGCAGTTGCGGCTGTTTTTGCAGCCGTGCCCGGCTTTGCCGGAGGCTTCGCCGCGGCTGGCTTCTCCGCTGCCTCGGCGGGTTTCTCCGTCGGTTTGGGTGCCGCGACCGGCCTCGGCTTCGGCGCAGTGGACTTGACGCTGGTCGACGGCGCCGCAGCCGCTGGCTTGGCGGCTCGCGGTTTTGGCGCACGCGCGGCAGTCTTCGTGCTGGGTTCGACGGCCGGCGGCACCGGAACCGGCGGCGGCGTCTCGGGCAAGCTGGCGAGGCGCGCGGCGCGACGGTCGACCTGTTCGGCTCGCGACGCACCGTGCTCGACCCGCACTGTTTCGCCGGTGGGGTCGGAGTGGCCAACCGTGTCGCTGATCGGACCGGCCATCATCGAAGCGGAATCGCCGGGGCCATGCTGGCGGTCCGGCTCGGCGTCGAGGCTTTCGATCACATCCTCGTCGCCGACCTCGACCAGAACCGTTTCCACTTCCTCATCCTCGACGCCGAGATAGGCCGCGATGACGCGCGGGTCCGCCTTGACGAAGGTTGGATCGCCGTCGGAGATCTTGCGGCCATACTCCAGCACCACGACGTGGTCGGAAATCTGCATCACCACCGACATGTCGTGCTCGATCAGGAGGATCGAGGTGTTGGTGGAATTCTTGATGTCCATCAACAGCGTGTTGAGCGCGAGCGACTCTTTCGGATTGAGGCCGGCGGCCGGCTCGTCGAGGCAGAGCAGTTCAGGTCCAGTACACATGGCGCGGGCGATTTCCAGGCGACGCTGGTCGCCATAGGGCAGCGAGCCGGCCGGCTCGTCGGCACGATGGGTCAGTTGCGCCTTGTCGAGCCAGAACTTCGCCAGCTCGATCGACTCGGCTGCGGCTGCCCGATAGCCGCCAACGCCGATGAGGCCGAGCACCGTGTAGCCGGACGCCTTCATCAACTTGTTGTGCTGCGCCACCAGCAGGTTCTCCAGCACGGTCATGCCGGAGAAGAGGCGGATATTCTGGAAGGTCCGGGCCACCTTGGCGCGGGCGTTGATTTCATGCCCCGGCAGCCGCTCGAGCAGGAAGGTCTGGCCGTCACGCAGATTGAGCGTCAACATGCCTTCGGTCGGCTTGTAGAAGCCGGTGATGCAGTTGAAGACGGTCGTCTTGCCGGCGCCGTTCGGGCCGATCAGCGCGGTGATCTCTCCGCGCTTTGCCTGGAACGAGACGTCGCCGATGGCGACGAGCCCGCCGAAGCGCATCGTCAGGTGATCGACGCTCAGGATGGCGTCGGGATTTATCGGTACCGTCGTCATCAGCCGTGTCCTTCCTTGGTGAAGGAGGCCGAGACGGCCTTGCGTTCATGCAGAAATGCGGTGGGTTCCCGGCTGCCGACGAAGCCGCGCGGCTTCCACAGCATCACGATGATCATCGCCAGGCCGAACAGCAGCATGCGGTAGAGTTCCGGCGTGAAGTCAGGGCCGAAGACCTGCTTGAGGAACGTCAATTCGCGCAGAATTTCCGTTCCACCGATCATCACGCCGGCGGCGATGGCGATGCCGATCAGCGAGCCCATGCCGCCCAGCACGACGATGGCGAGGATGATCGCCGACTCGATGAAGATGAAGGATTCCGGGCTGACGAACCCCTGACGCGCGGCGAAGAAGGAACCGGCGAAACCGGCGAACATCGCACCTGTCGCAAAGGCGGTCAGCTTGGTGGTGGTGGTGTTGATGCCCAGCGAGCGGCAGGCGATCTCATCCTCGCGCAGCGCTTCCCAGGCGCGGCCGACCGGCATGCGGCGAAGGCGGATGGTCACATAGGCGGTGAGCAGCGCCAGGAGCAGGATGAGGTAGTAGAGGAAAATCTTGTAGTAGACGCTCGACGTCGGGATCTCGAAGACCTTGGCAATGTAGTTGGGGTCCGACACGTTGAAGGTGAACAGGCCGAAGAAGCTCACCTTCGGGATGCCCGAGATGCCGGCCGCGCCATTGGTGACTTCACGCCAGTTGATCAGCACCAGGCGGATGATTTCGCCGAAGGCCAGCGTCACGATGGCCAGATAGTCGCCTCGAAGTCGCAGAACCGGGAAGCCGAGGATGATGCCCCATAAAGCCGCCATCAGGCCTGCAATCGGCAGCAGCACCCAGAACGACAACTGGTACTCGGTGCCCAGCAGCGCATAGGCGTAGGCGCCCACCGCGTAGAAGGCGACGTAGCCGAGGTCGAGCAGGCCGGCGAGACCGACGACGATGTTCAGGCCCCAGGCGAGCATCACATAGATCAGGATCTGGATGCCGAAATTGTCGATCCATTTCAGCGATCCCTGCAGGCCGCTGCCCATCACCGCGAGGACCGGAAACAGGAACAGGAACAGGACCGCAAAGGCGGAGAAATAGGTGCGGACGAAGGGAATGGTGCGGTAGGCGGAAATCGCAAGGATGACGGCGGTAAATCCAAGCCACGTCCGCCAGTCAAGGCCGATCAGCCAATCCCTGAACGGCGCGAACAGGCCGAAGAGCGCTACGAAGAGCAGCGCGAGCACGCCGAGACCTGTATTGCGCACCACCGCGCCTTTTCCCGCGTCAACCATCGGAAAGACGAAGGCAACGAACAGAAAGCGCACGGCCATGATGATGGCGACGATGCCGGCCAGCCAGCCCCAACGCTGCACGAGGATCAGTTCGTTGCTGATATTCTGGTCGGTCTTCAGCCCGATGAAGAGCACAAAGAGGCCGGTCGAAATCAAACCGGCATAGAAGGCTTCGCGCAGACCGTGCGCGATCGGATTGCCAGCGTCAGTCTCGCTGCGTGTCGAAACCGTCATGGATCAGACCTTTTCGACTTCAGGCCGGCCGAGAATGCCGGAGGGCAGGAAGATCAGCACGATGGCCAGGATCGAGAAGGCTGCGACGTCCTTGTAGTCGATCGAGAAATAGGCCGACCACAGAGATTCGATCAATCCGATCGCAAGCCCGCCGAGAACGGCGCCGGGCAGCGATCCGATGCCGCCGAGCACGGCGGCGGTGAAGGCCTTCACCCCGGGCGTGAAGCCGTCGGAGAAAACGACCACGCCGTAATACATCAGGAACAGGGTGCCCGCGACCGCGGCCAATGCTGCGCCCATGATGAAGGTGATCGAAATGGTCTTGTCGACATCGACGCCGAGCAGCGCCGCCATCTTGCGGTCCTGTTCGCAAGCCCGCTGGGCACGGCCCAGCGAGGTCTTGTTGACCAGGTACCAGAAGAGAGCGAGCAGCAAGGTCGTCACCACGACGATGACAACCTGCTTCAGCGAGATCGAGATGCCGCCGATATTGTAGACCTGATTGATGAGGGGAGGGATAGGCTTGTTGCGCGGACCTTGCGTGACCTGCACGAAGTTGGACAGGAAGATCGACATGCCGATGGCGGTGATGAGCGGGGCAAGCCGGAAGGAGCCGCGCAGCGGGCGGTAGGCAACCTTCTCGATAGTCCAGTTATAGAGGCTGGTCATCAGCATCGCGACAATCATCATGACCAACAGGAAGAGGATGACGTTGATTCCGGCGAAGATGCTGGTGAGGATCAGAAAGACGATGAGGGCAACGAAGGCGCCGATCATGAAAATGTCGCCATGGGCGAAATTGATCATGCCGATGATGCCGTAGACCATCGTATAGCCGATGGCGATCAGACCATAGATGGCCCCCAGCGTCAGCCCGTTGACAAGCTGCTGGATGAAATACTGCATTTTATCCCATTCCCCTGGAATGTCGCCTTTTGGGTCGCATCCCTTTTTTCGTAGTTGCCCCTAGTCCTAAGGGATCGGTATCGGATTGCAACGGCCTTTTTGGCGTTCCCCCAGCCCTTCTTCGTGACTGCGATCATCCATCGGGCGATGTGTCGAGTTCCTGTCGTCCGCCCGTCTGGACTAAAGCAAAGCTAACATTGGGCTACTGCAATGTCTTTGCGGAATCCAGCGCTCCCACGCCCTCATCTCGCAGAATTCACCGATTATCGGCCGCATTCACGAAGAAGTTTGCGCCCGACGGGACATTCCTGCCGACGCTGTTTCATGTCACGACGAAGCCATGCGCGAAAGGATCGCGGTCATCGATGAAGATCGTGTTGAATCCCGTCATGCGTGCCCAGCCCCCGATGGAGGGTATGATGGCAGGTTTGCTCGAGACGCTCGTCTCGCGCTCAACGCGCCCTTTGAAGAGGGAGCCGATGATCGATTCGTGCACGAAACTGTCGCCGGCCTTGAGCACTCCCTTGGCATGCAGCTGCGCCATGCGGGCCGATGTGCCGGTACCGCAGGGCGAGCGGTCGATTGCCTTGTCGCCATAGAACACCGCGTTGCGCGCATCGGCCTCAGCGTGCCTGGCCTTTCCAGTCCACAGCATATGCGACAGTCGGTTGATCGCAGGGTTCTCGGGATGCTCGAAGGTGTATTTCTCGTTGAGCCTGCGCCGCACGACCGGGCTCCAGGCGATCAGGTCGCCGGCGGAGTAATCGGCCATGTCGGTGTAGTTCTCCTGCGGCTCGACGATGGCGTAGAAATTGCCGCCATAGGCGACATCGACCCTGATCTCGCCAAGCGTTGGGCAGTCGACGGTGAGACCCTCTGCGTAGAGAAAGGACGGCACATTGGTGATGCGCACCTCTTCGACATAGTCGCCTTCCTGCCGGTATTCCGCGATGACCAGTCCGGCCGGCGTATCCAGCCGCAGCACGCCCGGCGTCCTGGGCTTCACCAATCCGTTCTCGATCGCCATGGTCACCGTGCCGATGGTGCCATGGCCGCACATCGGCAGGCAGCCGGACGTCTCGATGAAGAGGATGGCGATGTCGCAGTCGTCGCGCGTCGGCGGATAGAGGATCGAGCCCGACATCACGTCATGTCCGCGCGGTTCGAACATCAAGCCGGTCCTGATCCAGTCGAACTCCGCGAGGAAGTGCGCGCGGCGCTCCATCATCGAGGCTCCGCGCAATTGCGGCCCGCCGCCGGCAACCAGCCGGACCGGATTGCCGCAGGTGTGGCCGTCGATGCATGTGAAGGTGTGGCGCGGCATGTGCTTACTTCCTGCCTTCGGCGAGGGACATCAAAACCTCCGCGGACTGAACGGCGACAGATCGATCGCCGAACTCTGCCCCAGCACGAGATCGCGGATCAAGCGTCCGGTGGCAGCGGCCTGTGTCAGGCCGAGGTGCCCGTGGCCAAAGGCATAGACGACATTCGGCGCGGCTTTCGCTCGCCCGATCACCGGCAGCGAGTCCGGCAGTGACGGGCGGAAGCCCATCCATTCGCGTCCGCCAGTCGCGTCGAGGCCGGGGAGAAACCGGCGGGCCTTCTCCAGCATCGCTTTCGACCGCGCGAAGTTTGGCGCGCGCTGCAAGCCGCCGAGCTCAACCGCGCCGCCGACGCGCACGCCCGTAGCAAGCGGCGTGATGACAAAGCCATGTCCCGGGAAGATGAGCTGACGCTTCACATCGAAGGCCGAGGACGGCAGGGTCGTGTTGTAGCCGCGCTCGGTTTCCAGCGGGATCCTGTCGCCCAGCTGACCCGCCAGCAGGTGCGACCAGGCGCCGGCGGCGACGACGACAGTGCGTGCGGCGAGGATGCGGCCGTCCTCGCAATGCACTTCAATCGACTGGCCCAACTGGCCCTTGGAAACGGTCCGCAACGCCGCGACCCTGGCCCGCTGGAAGCGGGCGCCGTTCGCCTCGGCGTAGCTCCAGATTGCCTTGCCGAGTTCCTTCGGATCACTCACCGTCTTCCATCCGGGAACGAAGGTTCCCTTGACGAACTGCTGCGACAGACCCGGCTGCAACTCGCCCAACTCATTTACAGCAACATGCCGGAAACCGATTCCGAAACGGTCGCGTTCACTCCAGCCGGGCAGCGATGCGCGGAACTCGGCATCGCTCTCGTAAAGTTCCAGCGAGCCATCTTCACGCAGCATGCCGCGCGTGCCGGACCGCTGCATCAGCGCCATCCATTCCGCTTCCGCGAGCTTCATCAAGCCGGCTTGAGCCGCGACGGCAGCGCCGCGGTCGCCAAAGGCGCCGGCGCGCCAAAAGCGGATCAGCCACGGCAGAAGCGAGGGCAGGTAGGCCGGCGGAATGGACAGCGGTCCAAGCGGATCGGCAAGCCATCGCGGCAGGTTGCGCAGCATGCCCTTGTGCGCCAGCGGCAGCACATCGGAAAAGGCGAAGGCGGCGGCGTTGCCGGAACTGGTCTCCTCGCAGACGCCGGTGCGGTCCAGCACGAGAACCTGCCGGCCGGCCTCGGCAAGCTGCGCCGCGGCGCAAATCCCGATGATGCCTGCGCCGATAACAACGATGTCAAATGGGGGCGTAGGCTCTGGCATTCCCTGATCCAAAAGCAAGGTGCGGCTCTTTCCCACAAACCGCAGCCCTTCGCAAGTCTGATATATCAGATTGGGGACCCAAGGCGGCGATGGTCGACACTGCACGGTATGGAGCGCTGCCGGCCTTTTTGCATGGCTGCCGGCACTTTTTGGAGTGCAAAAGAGCGCGCCCCGATGTAGCAGGACGACGCGATACGACCTAAATCAGCGCGACCGATATGGCTCGCGCAACATGAGGAGTTGGCATGGCGTATGATGTGGTGGTCATTGGCTCCGGCCCCGGCGGCTATGTGTGCGCCATCAAGGCGGCCCAGCTTGGCCTGAAAACCGCGGTCGTCGAGAAGCGCGAGACGTTCGGCGGCACTTGCCTCAACATAGGCTGCATTCCCTCCAAAGCGCTGCTGCATGCCTCGGAGATGTTCGCGGAGGCGGGTCATTCGTTCGAGACGCTCGGCGTGGAGGTCGGCAAGCCGAAGCTCAATCTCAAGAAGATGATGGAGCACAAGGACAAGACCGTCGAAGCCAATGTCGGCGGCGTTGCGTTCCTGTTCAAGAAGAACAAGATCGATAGCTTCCGCGGCACTGGCAAGGTCGTCGGCGCCGGCAAGGTCTCGGTCACGGCGGAAGACGGCACGGTCCAGGAAATCGAGACCGGGAATATCGTCATCGCCACCGGTTCGGACGTCGCCGGCATTCCCGGCGTCGAGGTGGATATCGACGAGAAGGTGATCATCTCCTCGACCGGCGGCCTGGCGCTGGACAAGGTTCCCGACCACCTGGTCGTCGTCGGCGGCGGCGTCATCGGCCTGGAGCTTGGGTCGGTGTGGGCTCGGCTCGGCGCCAGGGTCACGGTGGTCGAGTTTCTCGACACCATCCTCGGCGGCATGGATAGCGAGGTGTCCAAGCAGTTCCAGCGCATGCTGGGAAAGCAGGGCTTCGCGTTCAAGCTTGGTTCCAAGGTGACGGCAGTCGCGAAGGCCGGCAAGGGCGCGTCCGTGACCTTTGAGCCGGTAAAGGGCGGCGACGCCGAGACCATCGATGCCGATGTGGTGCTGATCGCAACAGGCCGCCGGCCCTACACCGACGCGCTCGGCCTGGAAGAGGCTGGCGTGGCGATGGAGCGCGGCCGCGTCACGACCGACGATCACTGGCGCACCAACATCCCTAGCATCTACGCCATCGGCGATGTGATTGCCGGGCCTATGCTGGCCCACAAGGCCGAGGATGAGGGCTTGGCCGTCGCCGAAACGATCGCGGGACAGAAAGGCCATGTGAACTACGGCGTCATCCCGAGCGTCGTCTACACCAGCCCGGAAATCGCTTCCGTGGGCAAGACCGAAGAAGAGCTCAAGAAGGCCGGCGTCGACTACAAGGCCGGCAAGTTTCCCTTCACGGCCAACGGCCGGGCCCGCGCGATGCTGCACACCGACGGTTTCGTCAAAATCCTCGCCGACAAGGCAACCGACCGCGTGCTCGGCGTCCACATCGTCGGCTTCGGAGCCGGGGAGATGATCCACGAGGCGGCGGTGCTGATGGAGTTCGGCGGCTCGTCGGAGGACCTCGCGCGCACCTGCCACGCGCATCCGACCATGTCCGAGGCAGTACGCGAAGCAGCGCTCGCGACCTTCTTCAAGCCCATCCATATTTGATCGGCTGAGCCTGCGTCCGACGGCGCGCCTGTGCGCTGAGCCGGAGGGGCTACGAAAAGGACCCTGCCTGCATTGAGGCAGTCAGGCTTACTTGGACTTGTCGTCGTCACCGCCGCGTCCACCGGAGAAAAGACCGGTGAACATGTTTTGCACCATGTCTGCGCTTTGCGGCATTGCAGAAAACCATGTCTTGAGGACGCTCTCCGGCGAAAAGCGTTCCATCTCGCCCATCATCCGCCGCTCGACCTCGGCCATTATCGACTGCTGGAGCGGTTGAACATCGGGCAGCCCCATGAAGGTACGAGCCTCTTCGGGCGTGCAGTCGATGTTGACGGTGACCTTCATCTGGATTCCCTCCGGCTGGCGACGTGCACGAACCGCACCCACACTTACGCCGATGTCGCTCCGCTTGCCAAGCCGCGCCCAACGCAAACCCCGATCCGGCCCGGCATCAGACGCTCCGTCGCCCGTTGTGAACAAAGTTGAGCCGGCAGCACCAAAGGCGCTGCCGGCTCTGTTGCCTGCCGGATCGGCAGTGGATCAGTTGGCCGGGGCGGCGGGAGCCGGGGCTGCCGGCGCGGGCGCTGCCGGAGCAGCGGCATCAGGCGCAGGCGCAGCCGGAGCAGTGGCATCAGGCGCAGGCGCCATCGGCGTCGCGGGAGCGGCTGGAGCCGTTGCATCTGGCGCGGGCGCCGGTTCTGATGTTGTAGCCGGTTCGGTCGGCGCCGGCGCGTTGGTGCCCGGTGCGAACATGACATAGGCGATGATTGCCAGCACTACGACAATGGCGGCGATGATGACGCCGCTGCCGGCGCCGCGCTTTTCAATGACGGTCCGATTGTCGACACGGGGATCCTGGTTCGCAGGCTCGAAACGCGAATCAAGTTCAGGAGGAAGTACCCCGGTTGGCCCAGGCATTGGGCGAATGGGGCTGGCAAGATTGGGATCTGAAGGTGTTTTGGGGTCGAGACGACGTGCGGACTCAGCCATTATGGCCTCCTTCAATCAGGTTGGATCGAGGGAAGAACGCTGGAGATGGTGATTGGTTGCAGATGCCGCCCGGGGCAGGCAAACGCCGCCCGGCGAGCCGGGCGGCCGAAAAGCAATGAGGAAAACCTTAGTTGGTTTGCTCGACGACCGGCTTTGCTTGCGGCAAGGGCGCCAAAGCGTCGTCTGCGGTCGACATTGCGGGGTTCGGCGCGGGCGTTACGCTGGCCACGACAGTGGTGTCCACCTGGGCCTCTGCCGATTTCATGTAATCGCAGGCATTTGCCCCGGCCACCGAAAGGCCGAGCGCTGCGAGTGTGAGGATGACTTTCATCTGCATCTCCCTTGCGGGGCTTTATTGTCGACATGTCAACGGTAACAGCCGATGCCCCGGCTGCCAAATCACGCTTTTCGTGAAGCCGCGGAAGACGGCACGCAACAGGCGCGGCGACGGAGAGACCGGCGTGCGACAGGCGATGAGCCTATTTCGACGCCGCTTTCTTCACTGCTGGTTTCTTGGCGTCCTTCGACACTTTGGCGACAGCCGGAGCGGCGCCGCTGGTCGTAGCAGCCGACTTTTTCGGGGCTGCAGCCTTCTTGGGCGCAGGCGCCTTTTTCGCGGGCTTGGCGGCCGGCGCGTCTTCGGCGTCTACCTCGGCCAGGGCCTGCTCCCAATGGCGCTGCTCATGGCCGCTCGGCTGGCCCTCCTGCAGCCACAAAGCGTGGGCGCGATCGCGAATTCGGTCTTCTCTGTTCGGCATGGCGTCTATCCTCTCGAATCGGTTGCCGCGTCGACGGTGAACCATAGCGGAAAATCAATGAGCCAGCCGCCTGCCTCGACTATATTTCAACAGCTAAGAAAGGCTAGCCCACCGACACAGGCGCAAATGCCCTCGCCTTTCACTGAGCGCGGGTCAGCGTGAACCCCTTGGCGCGCAGCAGTTCGATGAAGCCCTCCTGCCCCGGCAAGTGCAGTGCGCCGACCGCAATGAACGCACTCCCCTTGGACAGTATCGGCTCCGAGCGATCGGCCATGACATGATTGCGCTGGACGATCATCGTCTGCTCGAACTCCGTGTAATCCCCGCCAGGGCCAGCCGCCTCGCCAAGCGACGCCTCAAGAAGCGGCCAGAACATGCCGATCTCTTCGCGCTCGTAGAGTACGATCATCGTTTCCAGCACGTCGTCCATGCGGTCGCCCAGCTTCAATGTGTCGACCAGTCCGCGGATATGGAATTCCATCGGCAGCGAAGCCATGGCGCGCAATTGCTCGCTGGCCGTTTCCAGCCCCGCCACCGTCTTTCCGTCCGCCTGTGCCTCAAGAGCAAGCTTCGCGTCGAGCACCGGCGCGCCAGACGCTTTGCGCGCCATCTCGCAGGCGGGAAGCGCCACCATTGCAATCAGCATCCACGGTTTCATCTTCGCCACGGCGGCGATCGGGATGCCCCGCTCCTGCAAGCCGGCTTCCAGCGCCTTGGCATCCTCGGCCGACAGTTTCGACGTCAGCGTCGAACCGTCGGTGAACATCATCAGCTCGGGCTCCTTGCCGAGTTCACTCATCATCTTGCGTTCGTCGAGCACATCGGTCGTTTCGATGACAATGGTTCTGGTGCTCTCGTAGGCGGATTGCGCCTTGGCGCTGAGGGTCGAAACGCGCGGATCGGTCATGTGCATGGTGCCGAACAGCCAGGACGGTTCGAGCCCCGCCTTCTCGATCTTCCACAATGTGCCTTTGCCGTTAAGCGTCGCATCGGCCGCCGCCTTGATCGTCTCGGCTTCCGCCGGGGTGATTTCGCTTAGCAGATCCTTTCCGCCGCAGCTGGCCGCATCCTCTGCCCGCGCTTTGCCGGTGGCGAGCAACAGGACAAGGCAAAAGCTCGCCAGAAAAAGGACGTTGATGGCGGCGAGCAATCTCAGTGACGGCTCGACCAAACGGTCAGCGAGGGGAAGCAGGCGGTTCATGCTGAGGGGCTAGCAAGAAAATGCGGCGAATCCGTTAAGTCTTCAGCGCAAATCATCCGGACCTATCACGCGCGTGGATGCGCCTGTTCGTAAACGTCGAGCAGGCGCGCTGCATCCACGCCGGTGTAAATCTGGGTCGTGGACAGGCTGGCATGGCCAAGCAATTCCTGGATCATCCGCAGGTCGCCGCCACGCCCCAGCAAATGCGTGGCGAAGGAATGCCGCAAGGCATGCGGCGTCGCGGTGTCGGGCAGGTTCAGCGCCGAACGCAGCTTCACCATTTCGCGCTGGACGATTGCGGGATTCAGCGGACCGCCCTTGGCGCCGCGAAACAAGGCTCCGGTGGCGGGCAGATGGTAGGGGCAGAGCTTCCTATATTCGTCCACCGCTTGTGTCGCCAAAGGCAGTACCGGCACAAGACGGGTCTTGTTGCCCTTGCCGACGACACGCAGGATCGATTCGCCGCGCTGCAAATCCGCTCCCTTCAGCCCCAGCGCCTCCGAGATACGCAGACCCAGGCCGTAAAGCAGCGTCAGGATCGCGGCGTTGCGAGCGGCGATCCAGGGCTCCTCGGCAAGCTGCTCGCTCTGCGAGACAACCTTGCGTGCATCGATGACGGTCAGCGGCTTGGGCAGCGACTTCGGCTGCCTGGGCGCCCGCAAGGCAGCCGCGCCGGCGGCGTTGACCAGGCCGCGCTTTTCCAGGAACCGCAGCAGCGAGCGCACTCCAGCCAGACCGCGCGCCAGTGTCCGCGCGCCGGCGCCCCCGCCGCGCCGCATGGCGAGGAAGCCGCGCAGATCCGCCGGGCGCAGCGCCTTGATGTCGCCAAGGCCGGGCGCGCCGCCGCAATGGCCGGTGAGGAATTGCAGGAACTGGCGCGTATCGCGCTCGTAGCTCTCGACGGTCTCTGCCGAAAGGCGGCGTTCGCCGGCGAGGCTTTTAAGCCAGGCTTCGCGCGCAGCCTGGAGGTCCGGCTTGGCGGAGATGAGGAATTCCTGCATTGGCAGCGACACGCCTTTTGGTTAGTCGGTAGCCTCATACTCCGCCGAAGATAGTTAGCGGCGCGTAAGCATTCCCTGCGAAAGACACGACAACGATGTCAGACCCTCACAATCCCGTCCTGCTCGCCGTTGTCGGCGCCGCGCATGGCATCAAGGGCGAGGTGCGCGTGAAGACCTTCACCGGCGATCCGCTTGCGCTGGCAGACTATGGCCCGCTGCGGGCGAAGGACGGACGCGGGTTTGAGATTGTTGACCTGCGGCCTGCCAAAACGGTCGTCATCGTCCGCTTCAAGGGCATCAACGACCGCAACCAGGCCGAAGCGCTGAACGGCCTCGAACTGTTCGCTGACCGGGAGACCCTCCAGCCCGAGAAGGAAGGCGAGTTCTTCCACACCGACCTCGTCGAACTTGCCGTCCGCGACGACGCCGGCGCCACGCTCGGCAAGGTCACGGCGGTGCAGAATTTCGGCGGCGGGGACATTCTTGAGCTGAAGCTTGCCGGTGGCAAGGAAGCGCTGATCCCGTTTACCCACGCCGCCGTTCCCGATGTGGACATCGCCGGCGGGTTCGTCCGCGTCGATACCGTCGCGGCTGGGCTTGTCGATCTCGACGAAGACGGAGCGCCGCAGGGCGGACCCGACGGAGAGCGCAGCTTCAAGGCGCGCCCGCGCGGGCCGAAAGACGCGGGAGGCAATCAGTGAGCGGCTTCCGCGCCACGGTGCTGACGCTCTATCCCGAGATGTTTCCCGGCTCGCTCGGCCTGTCGCTGGCCGGCAAGGCGCTGGATACCGGAAGCTGGTCGCTCGAAGCCGTGCAGATCCGGGATTTCGCGACCGACCGGCACCGTACCGTGGACGATACGCCAGCCGGCGGCGGGGCTGGCATGGTGATGCGCGCCGACATCCTGGCCAGGGCGATCGATGCGACGGCGCCCGAGGGCGATCCCCGTCCGCGGCTGCTGATGAGCCCGCGCGGCAAGCCGTTGACCCAAGCGCGGGTGCGCGAACTGGCGAGTGGTCCCGGCGCTGTGATCCTGTGCGGTCGCTTCGAAGGCGTCGACCAGCGGGTCATAGATGCGAGGGGGCTCGAAGAAGTATCTATCGGCGACTACATTCTCTCCGGCGGTGAGCCGGCTGCCTTGGTGCTGCTGGATGCAGTAGTGCGCCTGCTGCCCGGCGTGATGGGCAACGACCAATCCGGAACGCATGAGAGCTTCGAGGACGGCCTTCTCGAATATCCGCACTATACGCGGCCGGCGGAGTTCGAGGGGCGCAGCATTCCCGAAGTGCTGACCTCAGGCAATCACGGCAAGATCGAGAAGTGGCGCAGAGCGGAAGCGGAGAAGCTGACCGCCGAGCGGCGGCCGGATCTCCTGGCGTCCGGCTCCAAGGGCCGCGCCGGCTGATCACCCGGTCGCGAAGTAATACGCCGCCAGGAAAATGCCTGTCGCGATGACGAAGCCGCGCACGAGGTTCTGCGGCACGCGCTTGGCGAGCCACACGCCGGCATAGCCGCCCAGCGCGCCGCCCGGGATCATCACGATTGCCTGCGGCCAGGCAACGACGCCGCCGCCGACAAAGATGAAAATGGCGATTGCGGCGATAACCACGGCCAGCATGTTCTTCAGCGCATTCAGCCGGTGATAGTCGCCCTCCTGGGTCAGCCCCAGAGTCGCCAGCATCATCACCCCCATGCCCGCGCCGAAGAACCCGCCATAGATGGCGGTGAGAAATTGCAGCAGCCAGCCGACCGGGCCGCCCAGCGACGCCGGCTTTCCAGGCTTCGGCTTGGGCTTGAGCCACGGTCCCGCCGCAAAGAGCGCGGTGGCGGCAATCAGCAGCCAGGGCACCATCGAGCGAAATGACGGATTGTCCAGCGCCAGCAGGATCAGCGCGCCGACCAAGGCGCCGGCCGCCGATATCACGGCGAGAACCACCGCCTGGCGCCAGAATGTCTTGATGTCGCCCCAATAGGCGAGCGTCGAGGTCACATAGCCGGGGAACTGCGTGACCGACGAGGTGGCGTTGGCCGAGATTGGCGACACGCCGAGCAGGCTCATCGCGCCGAAGGTGATGAAAGTTCCGCCGCCGGCGACCGCATTGACCGCGCCGGACAGCAGGCCGGACAGGAAAAGGATGATTGCTTCGAGAACGGTCACTGTGGCGTGCGCTCATGTCGTTTGCGTGTATGGCCCGTCTACGGGCTGAAAGCATTGACCGCAAGGCTGTCGGGGTGGCAGGGGTCGCCGCACGCATGATCCCCCCGGCACGGATGCGGCGCCAACCGACAAAATTCGCGGCGGGTGGTGACAAACAGGCCTGGGTGGTGTATCGCCCGCCCGAAACCGGCAAAATGATCGGTTCCCGTCAACGATGACGGTGAAATCGCCCCTGTCGATCCCGTTGGGAGAGACATAGCCAGACGGTCGATCCCCAGGGATTTGAACTGCGCGGCGAGACGGGCGCTCTGGCTGTCGAAGAACAAGAAGTGGAAATGAAGATGGATATCATCCGTCAGCTCGAGGCCGAACAGGCCGCCAAGATCGAAGCCAAGCGCAAGCTCCCTGAATTCCAGCCGGGCGACACGGTTCGCGTGCAGGTGCGCGTCACCGAAGGCACCCGTACCCGCGTACAGGCCTATGAAGGCGTGTGCATCGCCCGCGCCGGCGCCGGCATCAACGAGAACTTCACCGTTCGCAAGATTTCCTACGGCGAAGGCGTTGAGCGTGTTTTCCCGGTCTACTCCCCGCTGGTCGAGGCAGTCGAGATCGTCCGCCGCGGCAAGGTTCGCCGCGCCAAGCTCTATTACCTGCGCGACCGTCGCGGCAAATCGGCCCGTATCTCCGAGAACACCGGCGTGCGCGCCCGCAAGCTGAACGATTCCGAGCGCGATGCGCTGAACGCCGAGAAGGCACGCATCGAGGCCGAGAAGATCGCCGCCGCTGAAGCGCTGGCCGCCGAGAAGGCAGCCGCCGAGGCCGCGGAAAAGAAGGCCGCAGCCGAAGCTGCAGCCGCCGCTGAAGCGGCTCAGGCTGCCGAAGCCCCTGCTGCTGAATAATATCGGCGAACCGCCGCTACGCGAAAGGCGCCTTCGGGCGCCTTTTTTGTTGCCGCCGGCGCGCCGGATTGGCCGGTCGGCGTCGGCTACGGCCGCGAGATAATCCGGCGATAGTGATGATCGGCGGAATATATTGGCCGTCTGCCGGTGTCCTCGCCTTTGCCGCATGTGGAAAAAACCGGCTCGATAAGGCTCTATTTTGGAAAGATTGCCCGCTTGCAAGGCAACGGCCTCAAGCTATTGTGCGGGATCATTTTCCGCTTCCGGGCCACCGGAAGATTCCTGACGGAGCCAATCATGCTGTCTACCAAGCGCCTGCTGCTGGGCTTGCTGGCCCTATTCGCCCTGCCTGTTATGGCCTCTGCGCAGGCCCTGCCCGACCTCGGCGGCCGCAAGGTCGTCATCGTTACCGAGAATGCCTATTATCCGCTGCAATTCGTCGAGCAGGCGAGCGGCAAGCCGGCGGGCTGGGAATATGACGCGCTGGCCGAACTCGGCAAGCGGCTCAACTTCACGCCGGAATATCAGAACGCGTCGTGGGACGCGATGATCCAGGCAGTGTCGGACAAGCAGTACGACATGGGCATGACCGGGATAACGATCAACGACGAGCGCAAGCAGAAGGTCGATTTCTCCGATCCCTATATGCGCTCGGAGATTTTCATGCTGGTGCGCAGCGACGAGACCCGTTTCGACGATCCGGCCAAGTTCAAGGCTGACGAAAAGCTGCTGGTCGGCGCACAGGCTGGCACCTCGCCCTTCTACGTGGCGGTCTACAATGTGCTGGACGGCAACGAGCAGAACCCCCGCATCAAGCTGTTCGAGACCTTTGCTGCTTCCGTTCAGGCGCTTCAGTCGGGCGACGTGGATCTGGTGCTGACCGACAGTGCTGGCGGCAAGGCCATGGTCAAGGCCTCGGGCGACAAGCTAAAGCTCGTCGGCAGCGCCCTGCAGGCGGAGGATTTTGGCTTCATCTTCCCGAAGGGCTCCGACCTCGTCGCGCCGATCAATCTCGGTATCGCCGCGCTGAAGGCCGACGGCACGCTCGACAAGCTCACGCAGAAATGGTTCGTCGACTATAAGCCTGCCAATTGAGGCTGGACGGCGGGGTGAGCCGGTGTGACATGCGGGCGGCGCCGGCAGGCGCCGCGCCTGCATGCCTTGCCCGCAAACGGACCGGACGCTGATGGCCGGACACGCCAGGGGCCAGCCAGCCGGGGATTTCCCCTGGTGGCTCGTCGTCGCCGTTATCGCCGGAGTTGCCACGGCGGTCGTGATCGCCGTCAACGGGCTCTACGGCCAGATATTCTGGACGCTGGCGAAGGGCATCTGGGTCACCATCTTCGTCACCGCCGTTGCGTTTGCCCTGGCTTCGGCAGTCGGATTGGGCGTGGCGCTGATGGCGCTGTCGGGATCGCTGTTCCTGCGCCAGCTTGCCCGCCTCTATGTCGAGATCATGCGCGGCATACCGATCCTGGTCCTGCTGTTCTGGATCGCCTTTGCGGGGGTGCCGCTCGTCGTGGCCGGGTGGAACTGGGCAACCGCTGGCCTGCAGGCGGCGGGTTACATCGACGCACTCCTCGTCCGCGACGTCTCGCTGCTGTGGCGCGCCATCATCGCCCTGACGTTCGCCTATTCATCCTTCATCGCCGAGATTTTCCGCGCCGGCATCCAGGCCGTGGAAATCGGCCAGATCGAGGCCGGCAAGGCGCTCGGTCTCAGCCGTTACCGCCGCTTCCGGCACATCGTCTGGCCGCAGGCCTTCCGCACCATCCTGCCGCCCTACAGCAACGACTTCGTCGCGATGGTCAAGGATTCCTCGCTGGTCTCGGTTCTCGGCGTCGCCGACGTGACGCAGATGGGCAAGATCTATTCTGCCGGATCGTTCCGCTTTTTCGAAACCTATTCGATGGTTGCCTATATCTATCTCATCCTGACCATCGGCCTGTCGCTGGCGCTGCGCAATCTGGAACAGCGCATGCGCGCAAGGCAGACCACAGCGCCGGAGCATTAGCGAGGCTACGGGAATTGGTACATCGGGCTTTTAGCCGGCGTGGCGGAACGTCTTCGCCCCACATCGCGTTGGAGGCCATCGCACATTGGAAGGAGAGCGCATGGAAGGCCTCGTGAACGAATTCGGACATCCGACTTATGTGCCCTTTCCCGTCATCGCTTTCAGGCTGGTTCTCGCCGTCATTGTCGGCGGCGCGATCGGCTTCGAACGCGAGGCGCAAAACCGCCCCGCCGGCTTGAGAACGCATATCCTCACCTGCGTCGCCGCCGCCATGATCGCCGTGCTGGGCATCGAAATCACCCAATTCGAGGTCTTCGAGGACGAGTCGATCAAGATGGACCCCATCCGCCTGATCGAGGCCGTCACGGCCGGCGTCGCCTTTCTGGCCGCCGGTACGATCCTGATGGCGCGCGGCGAGGTGCACGGACTGACGACCGGGGCCGGTATGTGGCTGGCGGCCGGACTGGGCCTCGCCTGCGGCCTGGGCCTGTGGCAGGTCGCCATTCTCGGCGCGGTGCTGGCGCTGGCGGTGCTGATCATCATCGGCAAAATGCAGAAGTTGATCGACATCGGCGACGCCGACAAAAAGCCGGTCGCCGATAAGGCAAAGGCCGCAAGCAAAGACTGATCCGGCAAGGGTAGTCCCGTCCCGCCTTTCATCATCAAGAAGGATGATCCATGCAAGGAATGTTTTCTGTTGTGCTAATATTGGCGCAATGGGATATTTCGAGCGATGCCAGCCGTCTTGCGCGAAGTTGGAACCGGAGCTCTGTACGAACTCGGGGAGTTCTCCCTGATCGGGCGCGGAGAAGGCGCGACCGTGAGGCTGGCCCATCAGAGCATTTCACGGCATCATGCGACAATCCGCTTCGAGGGCGGACATTTCCGGCTGTTCGACATCGGCAGCGCGAACGGCACCTATGTGAACGAAGCGGCGTTGACCAGCCCGTGGGTCCTGAACCAGGGCGACCGGCTTCAGCTTGGCGAGGTCGCGCTGGTGTTCGAGCACGTCGAGGCGCCTGAGCACGCAGCCGTCGAAGCCGAACGCACAATGATCGGCCATCTCGCCCCGTCGCCTATTCGCGACGCGCCGATGGTCCTGCTAGTCGCCGACATCAAGGGCTTCACGCATATCGGTGCGCGGCTATCGCCCGGCGAAATAGCCGACCTGCTGCGCGAATGGTACGCCGACTGCAGCATTGCCGTCCGCGCCGGCGGAGGCTCGATCGACAAGTTCATCGGCGATTGCTTCTTTGCCTATTGGCGTGGAACGGAGCCTGCCCTGCGCCAGAGCGCCTTGCAGGTGGCGCACCATTTGCGCGCCATCGAAACCACGCCCACGACAGCCGCGCGGCGCGCACTGATGGCACGTCATGGCATGTCCATCGATTGCCGGTTCGGTCTGCATCTCGGCTGCGTCGCCGTTGGCGCCATGGGCATCGGCATCAACACCGCGCTGGGCGATGCCGTGAATGTCGTCTTTCGCATCGAAGCCGTGACGCGCGAACTCGATCGCCCGATCCTCGCCAGCGGCGCCTTTGTCGAGGATTGGCCGGAGGGTCGGCAGCAGTTCTTCTCCTGCGGCCTGCACCTCCTCAAGGGCGTGGAAGAACCGATCGAGTTGTTCGCGCCACGCCAGAACCGGACGGCCAGTTAGCAGTCTTCGCGTCTGAACTTGGATCCGTTCGGCGCCCGCCGATGCCGTGCCTGCAGGGCTACGAAGGAAACGCGCGACAGGTCGCGCGCTCAATCCGCAACAGCGCTTGACCGCTAAACCGCTTGCGGAACCGGGTCAGCCTGCGCCCGTGTCTTTGCGGCATTGCCAGCTTTCAGCGCCTGATACCAATGCGTCAGCGCCTCAACACGTCTGGTGTGCCGCGGATAATAGGAGAGCGCATTCAGCAGCCAGCCAGCGATGGAAGGCACCATGCGCTCCTGCTCCTCGAATGCGGCCGTGTTCATCTGCGCGTTCAGCTTGGCGCTGCCGCAGGCCAGCATTTGCAACGCACTGCGCGAAGCAGAAATGTTGCCGGCGAGATAAGCGCCGATGCGGTCGCAGCTCAGTTCGCAAGCGCGCGAATAGGCCGAGCCCAGGAATGGCACCAGCTTAGCCGGCAGTTTGATCAAACTGCCCGGCTGGTCGAGGTGACCGGACACATGGTGGCCGATCTCATGGCCGATGACGAAGCGCACCTGATCATCGCTGTCGGCATCGATGAGCGCGGAAGTCAGCCAGATATAGCGGGCGCGACCGACCAATGTCAGCGCCATCGCATTCATCACACCCGATGAATTGTAGACAAAGGCGTGCGGGGCTTTCTTCAATCCGGCCTTGTGCGACAGGTCCTCCACCATCTTGTCCAGATGCGGAAACTGGTTCGTTCCGACCATGACATAGTGGCCGATCATGTAAGCGCGCAGCATGGCTCTCCCGACATAGGAGATAAACCAGATAATGATATAAACTGCTGCCACCAGCGCAGCGGCAAAATTGCCCATGGCGGCCGGCGCCAACACCGCCAGCGCGATGATCGCCCAGATGAGGCCACCGATGATCAGCATCAGCGATCCGTAGAATGTTTCCTTCGGATGCTTGAGTTTCGAGATCTTCAAGTCCATGCAAATTCCCCCTTAAATCCTGCCCGTGACGCGACATCTGCCCGTGACGCGCCCGGTACACCCCCGATACCGGTTCACGTCGGCCTCTTAGCGCCCGATGGTTGATGTGGCAAGAATTGACCACCCACAAGTTGTCGATGCGCCTTTCTGAACGGGGCGGCCGCCTGAGGGCCGCGCATTTTGTGATTTGACCTCACACGCGCGGGGTTTAGCTTTCGCGGGGACCAAGCTGGAGCTGGCAAATGAGACTTCTTGCGTCAAATGCCCGACTGCCAATGCTCACTGCGCTCGGCTTCCTCATGGCACTGACAACCGCGCTGGCCCATCATGGCTGGTCGTGGACACAGGACGGCTTCTTCGAACTGAAGGGAAAGGTTCTCGCCGTCTATGTCGGCAATCCGCATGCCACGATGGACGTCGATGTCGAGGGAGAGACCTGGCGGGTGGAACTCGCGCCGCCCGGTCCGACCACGCGCGCCGGCTTCACCGAGGATGTCGCCAAGCCGGGCGACGAGGTTACCGCCGTCGGCAATCGGTCGCGCGATGAAACGGAAAAGCGGATGAAGGCTGTGCGGGTGATCGTTGGCAGTAAGACCTACGACGTTTATCCCGACCGCGTTCCACCATCCAACTGATCGGTGCGATTGCAAACCGCCGTGCAGGACTGGGCGCAGGCCATCGAGCATCTCGGCGTGGCGAAGGCGCTCAAGGCGTCCTTTGTCGCCTATCCGCTGGTCAATGCCGCGCATATCCTTGCCATCGGGGCGCTGGTCACCAGCGTCATCCTGATGGATCTTCGCCTGCTCGGCGGGTTGAGCGATCTGCCGGAGCGGACGTTCGTCCGGCGGCTGCGGGCGATTGCGCTCGGCGCCTTCGCGGTTGCGGCGGGCACAGGCGTCGCGATGTTCACCGTGCGCGCATCCGACTATGCGGCCACCCCGCTCTATTGGGCCAAGATGACGCTGATCCTGTTGGCGGGTGTGAACTTCCTGGTGTTTTCGCTTCTGGACCGGCAGCGAAAGCCCGGCGCAGCCTTGCCATGGCCGGCGCGGCTCTCCGCCGCACTGTCGATCGTGCTCTGGCCCTGTATTCTGGTGGCGGGGCGTTTTCTCGGCTTTGTCTAGCCGATTCCTGGCCCCGCTCCGGCGCTTACGCCAGCAGCGCCAGGAACTTCTCCAGCACCTTGTCGCCCATGGCAGTCGTGCCGATCTCTATCTTGCCGTCCGACATGATGTCCTTGGTGCGATAGCCTTCTTCCAGCACGGCGGCGATCGCATGCTCAAGCCGGTCTGCCTCGGTGACCATGTTGAAGGAATAGCGCAGGCACATCGCGAAGGAGGCGATCATCGCAATCGGATTGGCGATGCCCTTGCCGGCAATGTCCGGGGCCGAGCCGTGCACGGGCTCGTAGAGCGCCTTGCGCTTGCCGGTCTTGGCGTCCGGTGCGCCGAGCGAGGCCGAGGGCAGCATGCCGAGCGATCCCGTCAGCATGGCGGCGACATCGGACAGCATGTCGCCGAACAGATTGTCGGTGACGATCACGTCGAACTGCTTGGGCCAGCGCACCAGCTGCATGCCGCCGGCATCGGCCAGCATGTGGTCCAGCTTGACGTCTGCGTATTTCGCTCTGTGGGTGGCCGTCACGACCTCGTTCCACAGGACGCCTGACTTCATGACGTTGCGTTTTTCCATCGAGGTCACGTGGTTGTTGCGCGTGCGGGCCAGTTCGAAGGCGACGCCCGAGATGCGCTCGATCTCGAACGTGTCGTAGACCTGCGTGTCGATGCCGCGCTTCTGGCCATTGCCGAGGTCGATGATTTCCTTCGGCTCGCCGAAATAGACGCCGCCCGTCAACTCGCGCACGATCAGGATGTCGAGGCCCTCTACCACCTCCTTCTTCAGCGAAGAAGAATCAGCCAGCGCCGGATAGCAGATCGCGGGGCGCAGATTGGCGAAGAGCGCGAGATCCTTGCGCAGGCGCAGCAGCCCCGCCTCCGGGCGCACCTCATAGGGCACGGCATCCCATTTCGGCCCGCCAACCGCCCCGAACAGCACCGCGTCGGCGGCAAGCGCCTTCTCCATATCCGCTTCGGAAATGGCCTGGCCGTGGGCGTCATAGGCCGAACCGCCGACGAGACCCTCCTCGGTCTCGAAGCCGGCATCCATTTTTTCGTTCATCGCGGCGATGATCTTCCTCACCTCCGCCATCGCCTCGGGACCGATGCCGTCGCCGGGAAGCAGGAAGAGTTTGCGCGATGCCATGGTCGTCTCCAAGGTTCCAGAAGCCGCGGCCTTGCTAGCGGGCATGCCGATTGCGCGCAAGTCCGCATGCTGGCTTCATGCTAAGGTCAAATTGTGCGGCCAGCTTGGGTGCAAGGCGGCCGCCGCGCCGCGACTAGTGGAACGAATTTGACATTCGCATCCCCTCCGACATCACCCGCATTTGCGAATGTCAAATTCAAAGCTCCACTAGAATCATGGACTTGCTAGTGGTCCTTTGATTCTGACACTTGCTTGAAAGAGTTGTATCAGCGGGATTCAAATGTCAGAATCGGATCACTAGGAGGAGCCTCGGCCAATGTTGAAACCCGGCATCCACGCTTTCGCTCTTCTCCTCGGCTCCACGGCGCTCGCCGCGGCGATCGAACTTGGCATGCCGGCACAGTGCACACTGGGCGAGGATTGCTTCGTGCAGCAGTTTCCCGACCTCGATCCGGGCGCGAACGCGGTCGATTCCTATTGCGGCAGCGCGACCTACGATGGCCATGACGGCTTGGACCTGCGTGTCCTTTCGCTGGTCGACGTGGCGCGGGGCGTGCCGGTGCTGGCAATGGCCGACGGTACGGTCGTCGGCGTGCGCGACGAGAGTCCGGACAAGATGATCGAAGGCCAGGCGCAGGCGCAGGCGGTATCCCGCGAAGGGTGCGGCAATCTGGCCCTCATCGACCATGGCGACGGCTACCAGACGCGCTACTGCCACATGCGCCACGGCACGGTGTCCGTCCGCAAGGGCGACAGCGTCAAGCGCGGCCAGCAGATCGGGCTGATCGGCGCTTCCGGCATGGCCGAATTTCCGCATGTCGAGATCGCCGTGAGCAAGGATGGCAAGACGCTCGATCCGGTGACGGGACGCGCCCTCGACGCAGGCTGCCTGCGCGACCTCGCCGAGGCAAAGCCTCTGTTCGCGCGCGATGTGGTCGCGGCGTTCGGAACCGGCGAAGCGCAGATGCTCGCCATCGGGCTTTCCGGCAATGTTGTCGACTATCGCCAGTTGTCGCAACTCGGCCCACCGCCAGTGGCGCGGTCGAATTCGGCAAACGGCGTCGGCTGGGGCTGGTTCATCAATTTGCGCCAGGGCGACCGTGTCACGGTGCGCCTGACCGAACCCGGCGGCGCGATCGTCGCCGAGCAGACGACGCAACCCATGGATCACAGCAAGGCGACCTACTCCGCGTTCGCGGGCAAGCGCGGCGCGCCTTCTCCCGGAGACTATGAGGTCTACGCCGCGGTAATCCGCGACGGCAAGCCGGTCGTCGAGAAGCGCGCGATCGTCACCGTGCAGTGAAGCGCGGCGCGCTTGAACCGAAGAAGGCGCGGACCAAGCCGCGCCTCCAAGTCCGAAAAGATCGCGCCGACGATCAGCCGCCGTCGATTTCCGCGCCGATCACGGCGATGGCGCGCTGATAGACGGTGGCGGCGTTCCAGCCCTGGATCGCACCGTAATTGCCCTGACCGGGCTGATAGCCGCTGCCGGCGCTCCAGCCGTGGCCGCGCAGGAAATTCGCGGTGGAAGCCAGCGCGTCAGCCTTGTTCTTCAGATCGATGCGGCCATTGCCGTCACCATCGACGCCGAATTTCAGCACGTTGGCCGGCAGGAACTGCGTCTGTCCGATCTCGCCATGCATCGCGCCGGTCGACGCGCCGCTCAGCGTGCCGGTCTGCACCAGCTTCAGCGCCGCGTTCAACTGAGTGGTGAAGTACTCGGTGCGGCGGCAGTCATAGGCGAGCGTCGCGACGGCCGAGAGCGTATTCTGATTGCCCATATAGCTGCCGAAGCCGGTCTCCATGCCCCAAATGGCAATCAGCGGGCCTGCCGGAACGCCATAGCGTGCCTCGATGCGCTGGAACAGCGCCGCATTGGACCGCTTGAGGCTCTTGCCTTTTGACGCGATCGTCCTCCCGCCGCGCTTGGCCATGAACTGGTCGAAGGAAAGCTTGAAGCTCTTCTGGTTGCGGTCGGCGTTGATGGTTTTCGTGGAGTAGCTCGTCTTGGCAAGTGCGCCCAGCGCGCCCTTGCTGAACCGCCCCTGATTCTCGGCGATGAAATCGGCCTTCCACGCTTCAAAACCGGCTCCGGTCTTGCCGCATTGCGCGGCCTGCGCCGAAACACCCATTGCGGCAACCAGCGCCGCGCTCAAAACCACCGTTTTGGCAAATCCTGCCATGATCGTCTCCCGATTGCCCAACTCGCATCTCCTGTACGGCGACGCAACGCCGCAGCCCCTGCGTCGCTTGGCATACAGCGAAGAAACCGCCGCCGATCAAGCCTTTTGTTGCAGAAGGGGGCTTCTGGCGACCGAAGATGTCGATGTTGTGACCGCAACACCACCGAACCAAACCGCCTGCTTGACAGGACGGTAACGAAACGCCGCTATCGGCATGGCGGACGAAGGCGGCGGAGAGAACTGTTTTGAGCATCGACCAGGAATTCGAAATCTACCGGTCGCTGCCGCGTCAACCCGTCACGCTGCCCAGGCTGCTCGCCGGTTTGCTGATCATCGGCGGCTGCTGGCTTGGCACATGTCTCGTCATCATTATTCCCGCGATCTTCCTCATGGGAGCCACGATCGACACCTTCTTCCTGTCCGCAGGGGGCGTGCTCACCCTGTTCGCCACCTTTCTTGGCATCTGGCTGGGCGTCTGGCTCGCCATGCGATATCTGCACCGGGAGCCGCTGGGAAATCTGTTCGGCGCCACCGGAGAGGTAAACCGCTCGGATTTCTGCAAAGGCTTCGCGGCGGTTTGTCTGACTTCGGTTGTGTCGGAAGTGCTGGTCTACCTGGTCCATCCGGAGTTCTCGCGCACCGCCATCGACCTTCCGTCATGGCTCACCTTCCTTGTGCCGGTCGCGTTGCTCTGCCTTGTGCAGACATCGTCGGAAGAGATCCTTTTTCGCGGCTACCTGATGCGCAACCTCGCGAATCGCTTTCGAAGCCCCTGGATCTGGGCGGTGCTGCCGGCCGTCGCTTTCGTCGCCATGCATTGCTCGCCCGATATGGCGCTGGCCGATCTCATCCTCGTGGTCCTGTCGATCGGCAGCCTCACCGTTGCCCTTGTGCTGGTGGCTTATCGCACGGGCAATCTCGGCGCCGCCTTCGGCATCCATTTCGGCAACAATCTCTTCGCTTTCCTGCTCGTCGCCCACCAGGACGAATTCGGGGCCTTCGCGCTGTTTCGCGGCGCACCGATCGATCAGGTGGGAGAGGGATTCGGCAAGGTCTGGCTGCTCGGCGCCATCGCCATGATCTGCGTGGGCCTGACGCTGGTCCTCCTGCTGCACCGCGCCTCGCCGCTGCGTCTCGCGTTGGCGACGCCCGTCGGAGAAGGTCGAGCGTAGCGCGCAGTCGAATGCCGGGTGTGCTGTATGATGCCGGGTGTTCTGTGACGCGTTGTTCCCCATCCAGCACCGAAAAAAAGGGGAGAGGGTAAGGGTGAGGGGCGGCGTATCGGACCTCGCGGGGATGTGGATGAGATTTCGTGAGATCCCGGCTATTTGACGAATGCCTGCCAGCAAAATCAATCCCTTGTAAGAATATTCGCCGCTCCCTCATCCACGCCCTTCAACACCGCGCGATGATCCCAGGCCGAACTTGAGGGAAAGCGGTGATGGTGGAAAACAAGATCGCGGTAGACCGAAACCACGCAGCACTGAAGCGCATCCTGGCCAGCCTTGTCGCCATGGCGGGGTGGACTGCTACGGGTGGAACCTTTTTGCGCGCCTGCGGCGATGCGGGCGGCGCCAGTATCCTTCCACGCCATCTCTATGTCGCCATCCTGCGGCTCCTGTGTCCCGCCGAAGCCGCGACAAGGCGGCTGGTCGTCGTCCTGGCGCGCGGAATTTCCGTCACGCTGCCGCCGCTGCGAGCGGCAAAGCCAAAGCCCGGACCGGTGTTGCTGAAGGATGGCAAAGGCACCGGCATCGTCGACACCGGAATCTCCCTCTACAGGCTCGGTCTCGCCAATGTCGCACCGCCGCCCATTGTGCAAAAGCGCACCGCTGCTGCGACCCGCCCGCTCGCCTTCCCGCTGCTCGATCCGCTGCGCAACCCCTTCCCCCCCGCCGCCGCCCTAGGTGCAATCCGAGAACCGCCGTGCCCCGCTGCTTGCACGACCTCACCGGGCTTCGTGCCATTCGGGTGCGGCTCCCCTCGCCCCATGACCCGATTGACGCCACGCGTCTCGGCCAGCGCCTTGCAGCACTGGGCTCGGCGCTGGACGACATGCCGGCCCAGGCTCTCCGCTTCGCGCGCTGGAGCGCCCGCCGCGATCAGATGCGCGGGCAGCCACCTTCTCCAGGTAGATTTCGCCGCATCTGGCCGCTGCGTCCCGGCCGCCCGCCCGGTGGCCGCCTGTCCGGCTTCGATCCGGTTGCCAGGCGGCTGAGCAGGATCCGCGAGGTCGACGAGGTTCTGGCCCACGCCCATGCGATGGCCCTCTACGCGCTGGAGCGGCCGCGCCAAGATACCTCATGACGGCTTCAGCCCGACTTGGTTTCCAAGCACAACTTCGCGGTGTCTCCCGACCGCTATTGTGCGCATGGAGTGATGCGGCGCGACGCGTTCAAGGCAGTGCTAATTGTGGACTTGCTCCAGCAGCAAAAGAGGGGATCATAGGCGACCGTTCCGGTTCCGAAGGGGGCAGAGCCAGATGACGTTCGCAAGCGATGTCGATGTAGTCATCGTCGGCGCAGGATCGGCGGGGCTTGCTGCGGCGCGAACCCTGCGCGAGGCAGGCCTGACCTTTCGTGTGCTCGAAGCGATGGGAAGAGTGGGCGGACGCGCCTGGACCTCCTCCGAGCATTTCGGCGTTCCGTTCGACATTGGCTGCGCCTGGCTTCACGCGGCCGACCGAAATCCCTATTTCGCCGACGCCGAGGCCGCCGGCTGGACGCTGCACAAGCATGACATGAATGTCGACCATCTCTACTACGGCAAGCACAAGGCGAGCGAGCAAGACAGGTCGGAGATGAAGCTCGCCGATGTGCAGCTCTCCAACCTGCTCGACACCTGGGAAGGCACGGACGACCGTGTGTCTTCCCTGCTTGCCAGCGGCCACGCACCGCGCGCCGCGGCGACCTTTG
Organism: Mesorhizobium sp.; assembly: GCA_036524835.1. Lineage (GTDB taxonomy): Bacteria > Pseudomonadota > Alphaproteobacteria > Rhizobiales > Rhizobiaceae > Mesorhizobium_G. Next base: position 73,814 of record DATDBN010000006.1, read on the forward strand.
CCGGACCGATGGATTTCGGCAAGGACTATGACGAGATCTCCATCGAGGATTTTCGCGCCGCCGCCGACCTCGATCCGAACTATTTCACCCGCGAGGGGTTCGGCGCGCTGGTGTCGCGCTTCGCGCACGACATTCCGGTCGAGCTGTCGACCCCGGTCAAGTCGATCCGATGGGACATTCCGGGCGTGGCCTGCGAGACGGAGCGCGGCACGATCCGCGCGCGTGCCGTGATCGTTACCGCATCGCCAGCCGTGCTGGCCTTCGAGGAGATCGACTTCATACCGGAGTTGCCGCCGCACTATGTCGAGTCCTTCTTCGACCTGCCGATGGGGATGCTGACGAAGCTTGCGCTGGAGGTTCGCGGCACACGGCTCGGCCTGTCGCCCTTCGACGATCTCCTGATCGAACGGCACGCCAAGCACGATGTCTATTTCCTCGCCTTTCCCTTCGATCTGGACCTGATGATCGGTTTCGTCGGCGGCGATTTCGCCTGGGAAATGTCGGCGGCGGGCGAGAAGGCGGGTATCGACTTCATCACCGACCGCCTGTGCGGCATTTTCGGCTCGGACACGCGCAAGAGCGTCAGCCGCGCCATGATGACGAATTGGGGCGGCGAGCGCTTCGTGCGCGGCGCCTATGCGGCGGCACGGCCGGGTAAGGCGGCGGCGCGGCAGATCCTGGCGCAACCGGTCGCCGAGCGCATTTTCTTCGCAGGCGAACACCTCGCTGGGCCCCTGATCCAGACCTGCGGCGGCGCCAGATTAAACGGCGAGGCGACCGCCAGGACGGTGATTGCCGCCATGGCCGGCGCGAGCGCTTAGATGCTGCAGCCTTTCAGACATGAACCTCGCCGGAGTCTCCCTCGTCGGCATCGTCGGCGCGTCTGACGTAAGCGTAAAGCAGGCCCCCGTAGAACAAAGCCATCGCGAGCACGATGAGAGTCCCGGGCAGCGGCCCCAGGCTCGCACCGGCCACCATCCCTTCCAGCGAGCCGATCAACGAACGGCTTCCAGCGCCGCCTTGCAATGTCGGGGTCGAAATCTTCAGCACCCAGGCCAGCAGCAGGATCAGGAACATCCAGATGTAGTTTCGCCTGAGCCGCCGGGAGAACGCATCCGCGTAGGAAATCCGGAACCGCGGTTCGCGCAGGCCTTCGCCGAGGATCTGCTGCCAGTTGGCGGCATAGTCCGGCGCCGGCGAGAAAACCTGGGCGAAATAATAGCGTTCGAACTGGCGCACCCGCGCCCGATACACATCGAAGAAGCGATAGCGCCGCGCTTCGATCCTGAGCAGCAGGAAGACAAGGATCACGGCGAACAGCAGCACCCCATGATGGGCATTGGGCGTCGACAGAGAAACGGACAGCATCGCAGCGACCACTGTGATCGCCCAGTTCGAGGTGCGGTCGATGCGATCGCGCCAGCTGCCCATGCGGGCGATCTCGGCGCGGTGGAAATGCGCGAGCACGGTGATCGACTCGGTTGGCGTCGCCGGCAGCGGCACGCCCTGCTTTGCAATCTGAGCCGTTTCAGTGGCCGTCATAGCTGGCTCCCCTCCGATTTATTGCCCGTTGCGAAGCCTCCTCACGGACCGCAAGCTTGACTTTAGTCCTGTTTTCCGGTTGAAGCGCGGCAAATTCAGCGACGAGTACCAACTCCGAGCCGCCGACCGGGACCAGATCCCGGAGGTCACCACCCGGCAGCGCAATGCGCCCCCGGGTGTTTTTTGGCTTTGGGTTTGAGCTTGCGCCGCTGGAACATTACCTCTCCGGCATTCGCCAGAGACAAGGAAGTTTAGATGTTTGAATCCCTTCAGGAACGCCTCGGCTCAATCCTGAACAATCTGACCGGCCGCGGCGCGCTGTCGGAGGCTGACGTCTCCGCCGCCTTGCGCGAGGTGCGGCGTGCGTTGATCGAGGCCGACGTGGCCCTCGATGTCGTGCGCTCCTTCACCGACAAGGTACGCGCCAAGGCGGTTGGCGCCGAGGTTCTGAAGTCGATCAAGCCCGGCCAGATGGTCGTCAAGATCGTCCACGACGAACTGGTCGACATGCTGGGCGCCGAAGGCGTGGCCATCGACCTGAATGCGCCCGCGCCCGTCGTCGTGATGATGGTCGGCCTGCAGGGCTCCGGCAAGACGACCACCTCCGCCAAGATCGCCAAGCGGCTGACGGAGCGCCAGAACAAGAAAGTGCTGATGGCCTCGCTCGACACGCGCCGTCCGGCCGCGCAGGAGCAGCTGCGCCAGCTCGGCGAACAGGTGAAGGTCGCGACGCTTCCCATCGTCGCCGGACAAGGACCGGTGGAAATCGCCCGCCGCGCCGTGCAGGCGGCGAAGCTCGGCGGCCATGACGTCGTCATCCTGGATACCGCCGGCCGCACCCATATCGACGAGCCTTTGATGGTCGAGATGGCCGACATCAAGAAGGCATCCGACCCGCATGAAATCCTGCTCGTCGCCGACTCGCTGACCGGTCAGGACGCGGTCAATCTGGCCACCAGTTTCGACAGCCGGGTCGGCATCACCGGTCTCGTGCTGACCCGCATGGACGGCGACGGCCGCGGCGGCGCAGCACTTTCCATGCGCGCCGTCACCGGCAAGCCGATCAAGCTGATCGGCACCGGCGAAAAGATGGACGGGCTGGAGGAATTCCACCCCAAGCGCATCGCCGACCGCATTCTCGGAATGGGCGACATCGTCTCTCTGGTCGAGAAGGCGGCTGAACACATCGACGCGGAAAAAGCCGCGTCGATGGCGAAGAAGATGCAGTCGGGCAAGTTCGACCTCAACGACCTGGCCGATCAGCTGGGCCAGATGTCGAAGATGGGCGGCATGGGCGGCATCATGGGCATGATGCCCGGGATGGGCAAGATGAAGGACCAGATGGCGGCCGCCGGTCTCGACGACAAGATGTTCAAGCGCCAGGTCGCGATCATCTCGTCCATGACCAAGGCCGAGCGCGCCAATCCCGATCTTCTCAAGCACAGCCGCAAGAAGCGCATCGCGGCCGGTTCCGGCACCGACGCCGCCGAGATCAACAAGCTGCTGAAAATGCATCGCGGCATGGCCGACATGATGAAGGCCATGGGCGGCAAGGGCAAAGGCGGCGGCATGATGCGCCAGATGATGGGCGGACTTGCCTCCAAGATGGGCCTTGGCGGTCTCGCCGGCGGAATGGGCGGCTTGGGCGGCGGCATGCCGGACCTTTCCAAGATGGACCCAAAGCAGCTCGAGGCCTTGCAGAAGCAGGCGCAGGCTGCGGGCATGAAACTGCCGGGCGGAATGCCTGGCTTGGGCGGCGGCCTTCCCGGTCTGGGCGGCGGCGGACTTCCCGGTCTGCCGGGCGGCATGAAGCTGCCAGGCCTCGGCGGACCGGGCGGCCTGCCGGGCTTGGGCAAGAAGAAGTGAGGGGCGCATGACCGCAATGGCAACTGAAGACGACGTGGCGCGCGCCCGTACGCTGCTGAAGGATCTGCGCGGCTCGATCGACCGCATCGATGCGGCGATCGTCTATATGCTCGCCGAGCGCTTCCGCTGCACCGAGGCCGTCAGCCATCTGAAGGCGCAACACAATCTGCCGCCGGCGGATCTCGCCCGCGAGCAGGAGCAGATCGCTCGCCTGCGCAAGCTGGCCGAAGACGCCGATTTCAATCCCGACTTCGCGGTGAAGTTTCTCAACTTCATCATCAAGGAAGTCATTCGCCACCACGAGGCGGTCAACGAGGGACGCAGCGATGCCGACCTCGTCGCCAAGAAGGTCTGACCATCAAAGCAACCGTAATTCAGTCATCCAGGAGAAAGAAATGTCACTGAAAATTCGTCTGGCCCGTGCGGGCTCCAAGAAGCGTCCTTACTACCATGTCGTCATCGCAGACGTGCGCTCGCCGCGCGACGGCCGCTTCATCGAAACCGTGGGTTCGTGGAATCCGACGCTCGCCAAGGACGCCGAGCGCGTGAAGCTCGACGAGGAGCGCATCAAGCATTGGATGTCGCATGGCGCGCTGCCGACCGACCGCGTGCTGCGCTTCCTTGACCAGGCCGGCATCGCCAAGCGCGACACCCGCAGCAACCCGAAGAAGGCAGAGCCGGGCAAGAAGGCGCAGGAGCGCGTTGCCCTGCAGAAGAAGGCCGAGGAAGCCGCCGCCGCTGCCGCCGCGGTCGCTGCTGCCGAAGCCGCTGCCGCGAGCGCCGCTCCGGCCGAGGAAGCTGCAAGCTAAGCTTGCCATACTGTCATGAATGCCAACGGCGGGCCAAGAGCCCGCCGTTTTGTATCAGCGATGTCCACTGCGACGAGCGGCGTCGATCAGTCCCGATAGCTCTCCGGGATCGACTGCAACAGCGTCTCGCGCGCCGAGCGCAGATGTCTGCGGCAGGTGTCATCGACCCGCGCCGCATCCCCTGATTTGAGCGCAGCGATATAGATGAGGTGCTCTTCGAGCGCGGTTCGGTTGCGGACCTCTTCGCCCGCCTTGTTCCACTGGTAGTGATAGTGGAAGATCATCGCGATGACGTCGTAGAAGTCGATAATGAAACGGTTGCGCGACGCGCTGTGGATCAGGCGGTGCAGCCGCTCGTCCAGTTCGGAAAATTCGCGATAGCGGGCGGCGATGTCGCCCAGCAGGGCGCGATGCTCGCTTTCGAGACGGTCGAGTTCGGACCAGACCGCGCTACCGGCCGGGGTCGCGGCAAACGCCCTCGCCGAGCGCAGCTCGAACATCTCGCGGATTTCGGTAAGTTCCAGGGCGAAATCCCTGGTGAAGCCCTTCAGTACCCAATGGCTGTTCGGCCGTTTCTCGATCAATCCGAAGCGGGAAAAGCGGATGAGAAACTCGCGCACGCTGGAGGTGCCGACGCCGATCTCGCGCGCCAGTTCCAGTTCGTTGATCTGCATGCCGGCCTCTGCCCCGCCAAGCAGCAGCTTGCGCATGAAGCTGCGCTCGATAATGTCGGTCAGCGTGTCAGTTTCGCCGTCGGGGAAATAATCGGCGGAACCGGGCTGGCGCAGCACCAGCTTCCGCCGCTTGTCCCATTCGATCAGGCCGACATCCTGCATCCTGCCCAGAATGCCACGTACGGTGGTCCGGCTGACGGTCAGCGCCGTGCAAAGCTCCGGTTCCGATGGCAGGTTGCCGCCGTCTTCCAGCAGCTTGAGCGCCTTGTTATAGGCTTGCTTGTAAACGTTGTTCTGTTTGACCATGCTGCTCCAGCAGCCTTCAGGCAACTTTGAGGTCTTGCATCAATCTGTCTTTTCACGATAAAAGACAGTAGGTGATGGGCGGTTGTCAACGCCGAACCTCAAAACAACCGTTGAGACTTTTAACGCCGCCATTCACGCGACTTACCCACACCGCCAAGGAGCCAAACAATGAGCCTTGCCCAGGCGATCGTACTTTCACCCAAGGACAATGTGGCCGTGGCGAACGGACGCATTGAGGCGGGAACGGTTCTGCCAGGCGGGGCGGCAGCCCTGTCGGCAATTGACTCAGGGCACAAGGTGGCGATCGGCCCCATCGCCAAGGGCGAGGCGGTCGTCAAGTATGCACAGGCCATCGGCCGGGCGACGGAGGACATTGCGCCGGGCACGCATATCCACTCGCACAATCTGGTGTTCGAATCCGGCCGCATGCCGGTGGTGCCGCCTTCCACGCCGGCGGAAGCCTCGGCGGAAGACAGAGCCCGCACCTTCATGGGTTATCGCCGCGCTGACGGCCGTGCCGGTACTCGCAATTTCGTCGGCATCATCGCCAGCGTGAATTGCTCGACCACCGTCTGCCGCTCGATTGCAGAGCGCGCCAATCGCGAGTTGCTGCCGCAGTATTCCGGCATCGACGGTTTCGTACCGATCGTCCACGATCAGGGCTGCGGCATGAGCGGCACCGGCGAGGGGATGCAGATCCTGCACCGCACGCTGGCCGGCTATGCACGGCACCCGAATTTCGGCGGCATCCTGATGGTCGGTCTCGGCTGCGAGGTGAACCAGCTCACCCTCTATGGCCAGAAGGGCATCGCCGCCGGCAAGCGCCACTTCAACATTCAAGAAGCCGGCGGCTCCCGCAAATCGGTCGAGAAGGCGATGGATGTGCTGCGCGAGATCTGTGACGAGGTCGGCAATCTGCAGCGCGAACCGATCCCCGTCAGCGAGATCGTCGTCGGCCTGCAATGCGGCGGCTCGGACGGCATGTCCGGCATCACCGCGAACCCTGCGTTGGGCGCGGCGGTGGACATTCTCGCTGCCTCGGGCGGCACCGGAATCCTGTCGGAAACGACCGAGATTTACGGCGCCGAACACCTGCTCGCCTCCCGCGCCACCTCGCCCGAGGTCGCCGAGAAGCTGGACGGTCTCATCAAGTGGTGGGAGGCGCATGTGCAGAAGCATGGCGCTTCGATCGACAACAACCCCTCGCCGGGTAACAAGCGCGGCGGCCTAACCACGATCCTTGAAAAGTCGCTTGGCGCTGTCGCCAAAGGGGGCTCCACACCGCTCACCGCCGTCTATCACTACGCGGAGAAGGTCACGAGCCCCGGCCTGGTCTTCATGGACACGCCGGGCTACGATCCTGTCTCGGCGACCGGTCAGGTTGCCGGGGGGGCCAATATCATCGTCTTCACCACCGGACGCGGCTCGTGCTTCGGTTGCCACCCGACGCCATCGATCAAGGTTGCCAGCAACTCCACCCTCTACAACGCCATGGAAGAGGATATGGATGTGAACTGCGGCGTCATCGCCTCAGGCGACAAGACCATCGATCAGATGGGCCATGAGATTTTCAACCTGATCGTCGACATCGCCTCAGGCCGTAAGACCAAGAGCGAGGAATTCGGCTACGGCGACAATGAGTTCGTGCCCTGGCATCTGGGGGCAACATTGTAGTTGGAGCGACGCGGTAGCTAGCGGCCGGACCGCGCATTGACGAGCCTTCGGGGGAGAATTGCATGAAGAAGAGGCGTATCGGCGCGACCGCGCTTGAAGTTACGGAATACAGTTTCGGCGGAGCATCGCTCGGCAATCTATACCACGTCGTATCACGCGAGGACTCCGACGCCGCGCTCGAAGCCGCATGGTCGAGCGGCATGCGCTACTTCGACACCGCGCCGCATTATGGCTTCGGCCTTTCCGAACGGCGCTTCGGCGATTTCCTGCGGCAGAAGCCCCGCGATTCCTATGTTCTCTCCACCAAGGTTGGCCGGCTGCTGAAGCCGGTGCCGGAGGACCAGGTTCCGAAGCTCGGCTTTGTCGAGCCGCTGCCGTTCAAGCTGGAGTATGATTACAGCTATGACGGCATCATGCGGTCGGTCGATTTCAGCTACGCCCGGCTCGGCCTCAACCGTATCGACATTCTCTTTGTGCACGACATCGGCGTTTACACGCACGGCGTGGAATTGACGAAGGTGCACATGCGTCAGCTTCTCGACGGCGGATTGAAGGCGCTGGACGAACTCAAGACCGCAGGAACGATTTCCGCCTATGGACTTGGCGTCAACGAGGTACAGGTGTGCCTCGACGTCATGCACCGGGCGCCGATCGATTGCATCCTGCTTGCCGGTCGCTACTCCTTGCTTGACCGCAGCGCCGAGGCCGATCTCATCCCGCTCTGCCGGAAAAAGAAGACCTCGCTGGTGATCGGCGGCGTGTTCAACTCCGGCATTCTGGCGACAGGGGCGGCCGCCGGCGCGCATTTCGACTACGGGCCCGCTTCGCCCGACGTCCTGGAGAAGGTCGGCGCAATGAGCAAGATCGCGTCCGAGGGCGGCTATCCGCTCGCTGCTGCCGCCCTGGAGTTCCCGCTGCACGATCCAGTCGTTGCAACGGTGCTTGTCGGCACGGCTAAGGCCTCCAGCCTGACCCGTAATATGGAGCTCTTGAAAACGGCCGTACCGGCAAGCGACTTCGGCAAATACCGTCCGCACACTATCGTCCAGACGCCGCCCACAGGCGCGGTTCGCGAGTGACCGCAAATCCGCTTGCAATGGCCAAGGCCATCGGATACGAAAGGCAGTCTGTTTTTTATCGATAAAGTCCGAATTGAAGGCTCGCCTGTTCAGTTTGGCTCATTCGTCATCAGGCGACTTAGGGAGGAAGCCTATGAAGTCGATTACCTCGATTACCCGTCGTGGCCTAATGGCGATTGCCGCAGCCTCGATGCTCGCCGGAGCCGCACCCGCGGCATACGCGCAGGATGTCACCATTCCGATCATCGTCAAGGACACGACGTCCTTCTACTGGCAGATCGTCATGGCCGGTGCCCGCAAGGCCGGCAAGGATCTCGGCGTGAACGTGCCTGAACTCGGCGCGCAGGCCGAAACCGACGTGAACGGCCAAATCTCGATCCTCGAGAATGCCGTCGCCGGCAATCCCGCCGCCATCGTCATCGCTCCGACCGAGGCCAAGGCGCTCGGCAAGCCGATCGATGAAGCTGCATCGAAAGTTAAGGTGATCGGCATCGACTCGTCTGCCGACTCCAAGGCATTCACCTCGTTCCTGACCACCGACAACAAGGTTGGCGGGCAGGTTGCCGCGGACGGGCTGGCCGAGGCAATCGGCGCTGCCAATGGCGGCAAGGTCGAAGGCAAGGTTGCCATCATCACCGCACTGCCCGGCGCCGGCTCGTTGGAGTCGCGCCGCGAAGGCTTCATCGAGCAGATCAAGGCGAAATATCCGGGCCTGGAACTGGTGGCCGACAAATATGCCGACGGCCAGGCAACCACCGGCCTCAACATCGCTACCGACCTGATCACCGCAAACCCTGATCTGAAGGGCATCTTCGCGTCCAACCTGATCATGGCGCAGGGCGTGGGCCAGGCAATTGCCGAAAACAATCTGGCCGGCAAAGTTGGCCTCATCGGCTTCGACAGCGATGAAAAGCTGATCAAGTTCCTGACCGACGGGGTCATCTCCGGCCTAGTCGTGCAGGATCCCTATCGTATGGGCTATGACGGCATCAAGACTGCGCTCGCTGCATCGAAGAACGAGAAGGTCGAGGCCTTCGTCGATACGGGCGCGAATTTGGTGACCAAGGCCAACATGAAAGAGCCGAAGATCGACGCGCTGCTCAATCCGAAGCTCGATTGAGCCTAGCTCACCGGGATCGGCGCTGCGCCCACACTTGAGCGGCAGCGCCACCCTTCCGCCCCTTTTGAGGATATCGAAGGGGCGGTTTTCATCCCCCGCGGACGCAAGGCGGAAGATTAGCCGAGCCGCGAACTTCATTCTTGGCTTTCCGCCATCATCGTCTAGGCTGACGCAACGGCGCGGCAAGACGCAGAGCGAAACTCGGGAGGACCAGGCCATGACTTCGCCAGCGGAGGAGTTGCACCCCGCGCCGGTGCTCGAACCGGGCAAGACGATCCTCGAACTGCGCGGACTGGAAAAGCGCTATCCCGGCACGCATGCGCTGAAGCCGATCGACCTCGCCTTTCGCGCCGGCGAAATCCACGCCATCGTCGGCGAAAATGGCGCCGGCAAGTCCACTCTGATCAAGCTTTTGACCGGCGTCATGCCGCGCACTTCGGGCGAGGTCTTCTGGGAAGGCGCGCCCGTGGCGCTCGCCACTCCGCATGAGGCAATGGCGCTGGGCATCAACGCCGTTCATCAGGAAGTGGTGTTGTGCCGCCACCTCTCTGTCGCGGCCAATATGTTCCTCGGCGAGGAAGAAGTGCGCTACGGCATTCTGCAGCAGCGCGCCATGGTGCGTGACGCACAGAAGATTATCGACGATCTCGGCTTCAACCTGCCTGCGAACGTCACGCTTGGCGATCTCACGATCGGCCAGCAGCAGCTCATCGCGGCCGCCCGGGCGACGACGCGCGGCACGAAATTCCTCATCTTCGACGAGCCGACCGCCTATCTGACGCGCAAGGAGGCCGACCAGTTGTTCGCGCTGATCCGCCGTTTGAAGAGCGAAGGCGTCACCATCATCTACATCAGCCACCGAATGGAAGAGGTGTTCGAGCTGGCAGACCGTGTTTCGGTCCTGCGCGACGGCACCTATGTCGGCACGCGCAACATCGACGAAACGGACGATGCCGAACTCGTCCGCATGATGATCAACCGCTCGATCGAGCAGGTGTATCACAAGGAAAGCTTCGACTTCGGCCCGGTGATCCTGGAGGCGCGAGACCTTTCGGGAAGGGGCTTCGAGGACGTCTCGATGAGCGTGCGCGCCGGCGAAATCGTCGGCCTCTATGGGCTAATCGGGGCCGGCCGCAGCGAGTTTGTGACCACCCTCTACGGACGCCACCCGAAATCGGCAGGCGCCATCTATTGGGGCGGCAAGGAGGTTTCGATCCGGTCGGAGCATGATGCGATGCGGCTCGGCATGGCGCTCGCACCCGAGAGCCGCCGCGACCAGGGCCTGTGCCTGAACCTGCCGGTGGGGCTAAACCTCAACCTGCCGATCTACAAACGCATCAGCAAGCATATGCTTATCTCCGGCAGCCAGGAAAAATCGCACGCCGACCAGCAGATCGCCGGCCTTCGGATCAAAACGCCGACCCGGCACGCGCTGGCCTCCAGCCTTTCGGGCGGCAACCAGCAGAAAATCGTCATCGGCAAATGGCTCAACCACGGCGCCAAGCTGTTCATCTTCGACGAACCGACCGTCGGCGTCGACGTCGGCACCAAGGCGGAGATCTATCGCCTGTTCTCGACGCTGCTCGCCAAGGGCGCGGGCATCATCCTGATCTCGTCCTACCTGCCGGAAGTCTACGAACTCGCCGACACGCTGCATGTGTTCCGCCGCGGACGGCTGGTGGCGAGCCACGGCTACCGCGAGGCGGACCACGAAAAAGTTCTGACGCAGGCAATCGGCGTTTCCTGAAGAAACAATCGCACGCAACGGGGTAGACGATGAGCACCGAAACCATCCCGGTCGAAAAGACGAAGCGGAACTACAATGTCCTCTTCGGCCTGACCTTGCTGGCGCTGCTGGTGCTGTTGTGGATTGTGCTGTCCTTTGCGACGCCGAGCTTCGCATCGGCCAACAACATCGCCAACCTGCTGCGTCAGGGTTCGATGATCGCCATCCTCGCTGTCGGCCAGACCTTCGTCATCATCACCGGCGGCATCGACCTGTCGGTCGGCGCGGTGGTTGGCTTTTGCACGGTCATTCCCGCAATGCTGATCAATGCCGGTTGGCCTGTCTGGATCGCCGTGGTGGCGACACTTCTGTGCGGCGTGGCGATCGGCCTCTTTCATGGGTTCGGCATCGTCAAGATGGGCCTGCCGCCCTTCATCATTACGCTGGCCACACTCACCTCGCTGCGCGGCATCGGTCTGCTGATGACCAATGGCAACTCGATCTCCATCAACAATGACGCGTTCCAGGCGTTCTCGCGCAACTCCTTCCTGGGCGTGCCCAACCTGTTCTGGATGGTCATCCTGGTCGGCATTCCCGCCTACATCTTCCTCCACCACAGCCGTTGGGGGCGCTATCTGTTCTCGGTCGGCTCCAATGCGGAGGCGTCCCGCCTGTCCGGCGTCAACATCGAACGCACCATCTACATGGCCTACACGCTGTCGGGCCTGTGCGCTGCATTCGTCGGCGTGCTGCTGGCCTCGCGCATCGGCATCGGCAACCCGACGCAGGCCGAAGGCTGGGAGTTGCAGGCCATCGCTTCTTCGGTGATCGGCGGCACGTCGCTGTTCGGCGCGGTCGGCTCGGTGCACGGCCCACTGCTCGGCGCCTTCATCCTGGCCACCATCAACAACGGCGCCAATTTGCTCAACGTCAACTCGTTCTGGCAGCGCATCATTACCGGCGTTCTTATCATCGTCATCGTCTATTTCGATGGCCTGCGCCGCCGCGGCAAATAACGCCGCTTTTGAGGGCTACATCTCATGGACCAGATGGTCTCGACCATGCAGGCGCTCGTTTGCCGGGTGCCTGGCGACCTCGCGCTTGAGAGCCGGGAGCGTCCGGGCAAGCCGCAGGCGGGCTGGGCCCGGCTGGCCGTCAGCCATGTCGGAATCTGCGGAACGGACTACCACATCTTCGAGGGCAAGCATCCCTTCCTGAACTATCCTCGCATCATGGGCCACGAAGTGTCGGCCAAGGTCGTGGAAGCAGGCGACGGTGTGGCCCTGAGCGCAGGCGAAACGGTTATCGTCAATCCCTATCTGGCTTGCGGCACATGCATCGCCTGCCGCAATGGCAAAGCCAATTGCTGTGTCGCGATCCAGGTGTTGGGCGTGCATCGCGACGGCGCGATGTGCGAGGAGATCCTTGTCCCCGCCTCCAATCTGTACCCCGCCGCGGGCCTGTCGGCGGAGGCCGCGGCGACGGTCGAGTTTCTTGCAATCGGTGCGCATGCGGTGCGGCGGGCGCAGACACCGAAGGGCAGCCGCTCGCTGGTCATCGGCGCCGGTCCCATCGGTCTCGGCACCGCCCTATTTTCGCGCATTGCCGGACATGACGTGACGCTGCTCGACATGAGCCGCGAGCGCCTGGACTTCGCGTCGCGCGACCTCGGCTTCACCTCGACTATCGGGCCGGAGGCACCTGTGGCGGAACAGGTCGGCGCCGCCACCGGGGGCGAGGGCTTCCAGGTCGTCTTCGACGCAACGGGCAGTACGAAGTCGATGCAGGCAGCATTTCAATACGTGTCGCATGGTGGTTCGCTTGTGCTGGTCAGCGTCGTGCGCGACGACATCACCTTCTCCGACCCCGAATTTCACAAGCGCGAGATGACGCTGATCGGCAGCCGCAACGCCACGCGGGAGGACTTCGACCATGTGGTTGCGGCGATCGCCGACGGCAGCGTGCCGATCGACAGGCTGGTCACCCATCGCACGACCCTGGCGCAGGCCACCATAGATCTGCCGCGCTGGGCGCAGGAAAAGACCGGCCTGGTGAAGGCTGATATCCGCGTGGCGCCATAGCGGCGACGAAGCACCGAAGCGTCGCGGCGACATGGCGATCCAGCCGTTCGCTGGGGTCAAAGGCCCACCACAAGAGAGACCCCTGCCATACCGAGGCCATCAGCAAGCCGATATCCGGCGATGCGCCGGGCGCTTCGGCAAAGCGGGCATCAAGCGCCCGTACCAGCACGGCCTTCCACGCCGCGCCCCGCGCCCGCAACACGGGATCACGAAAATCCTCGCGAAGGACCAGCAACCCTTCGGCATAGGCTTCGATGCCGCCATAGTCGCCGGAGAGGCCGATAAGGAGGTCGATCGCCCCCTGTGGTGTTGGCGGCATCTCCCGCGCAAGCCGTTCCGTCCTGGCGTCGAGTTGATCCCAGGCGAGCGACAGCGCCGCGCGGGTGAGGTCGGCCTTTCCCTTGAAGCGCTGCACAAGGGTTGCCGGTGACAGGCCGCATGCTTCCGACAGGCTGGCGAAGGTCAGCGCGTCCGGTCCGCGTGCATGGATCAGCCGCAAGGCCTCTTCCAGCACCTCGTTGTCGGGCAAGGCTTTCATACGGGGCATCTTGACCTGTCAATTATAAACGAATATTTATTTATATACGTTGGGAATGGATTGAAGGCCAGAGCCATCTGGCGGGCGTCCACCGAGTTTGGGAGCGGGAAACATGTCGCTGACGGGAAAGGTGGCACTTGTCGCTGGCGCAACGCGTGGCGCTGGGCGAGGCATCGCCGTCGAACTCGGCGCGGCAGGTGCCACAGTCTATGTGACGGGGCGCACGACGCGGGAGCAGCAGTCCGAGTACAAGCGTCCGGAAACGATAGAGGAGACGGCCGAACTGGTCGCGCAGGCAGGCGGCACCGGCATCGCCGTTCAGGTCGATCATCTGGTGCCGGAACAGGTGAAGGCGCTGGTCGAGCGCATCCGCTTCGAACAGGGCAGGCTGGATATTCTCGTCAACGACCTTTGGGGCGGCGAACAACTATTCGAATGGGACACGCCGGTCTGGCAGCACAATCTCGAGAACGGATTGCGCCTTCTCCGGCTTGGCATCGACACGCATCTGATCACCGCGCACTACGCCATGCCGTTGCTGATCGAACAGCCAGGCGGGCTGCATATTGAAATGACCGACGGCCCCGCGCACTACAACGCCACGCACTACCGGCTGTCGCCCTTCTACGATCTGGCCAAGGTCGCGGCGAACCGCATGGGCTGGACCCATGCGAAGGATCTGGAGAAGCACGGCGCTACCAGCATCTCGCTGACTCCGGGCTGGCTGCGCTCCGAAATGATGCTGCAGGCTTTCGGCGTTCGCGAGGAGAATTGGTTGGACGCCACCGAGCATCAGCCGCATTTCGTGATTTCCGAGACGCCACGCTTTGTCGGGAGGGCGGTTGCAGCACTTGCCGCAGACCCGGACCGGCACCGCTGGAACGGGCAATCGCTGTCAAGCGGCCAACTCGCCAAGGTCTACGGCTTCACCGATCTGGACGGTTCCCAGCCGGACGCCTGGCGCTATATTGTTGAGGTGCAGGACCCCGGCAAGCCGGCCGATGCGGCGGGCTACCGCTAGACAATTCTGCCCAATCCGCGTAATAGCGCGCTCGGTTACGGAGTTTTCCATGCGCGGCCTGTCAACGGCGCTTCTCACCTTCGATTTTTCCGGCGACGCCGCCGGGAACGATCGCGCGCGTGTCCGTCTCACCAAGACCTTGGCCAAAAAAACGACCGTCACCACGGTCTGATCTCCCTTGGCCTGCTCTCCCTCTCCCGGGTCCGGCCGGAGGGGGACAGGACCCGCAACCGGCCAGCGGGTTCTCATCCAAAACACCAAGCGGAGAGCGACAGGAGATTGTTTGCAATGGGCTTCAAGGTAGCGATCGTTGGCGCGACGGGAAATGTCGGCCGTGAAATGCTTAATATTCTGGAAGAGCGCGGCTTTCCGGTGGGCGATGTGGTGGCGCTCGCCTCCCGCCGCAGCCTCGGCCAGGAAGTGTCCTTCGGCGACCGCACGTTGAAGGTGAAGGTGCTCGACACCTACGATTTCTCGGATACCGACATCTGCATCATGTCGGCCGGCGGCAACATCTCGAAGGAGTGGTCGCCCAAGATCGCCAGGCAGGGCTGCATCGTCATCGATAACTCGTCGGCCTGGCGCTACGACGCCGACGTGCCGCTGATCGTGCCGGAAGTGAACCCGGACGCCATCGAAGGCTTCCGCAAGCGCAACATCATCGCCAATCCGAATTGCTCGACCGCGCAGATGCTGGTGGCGCTGAAGCCGCTGCATGATGCGGCGACCATCAAGCGTATCGTTGTCTCCACCTACCAGTCGGTTTCCGGCGCCGGCAAGGAAGGCATGGATGAACTGTTCACCCAGACGCGCGCCGTGTTTGTGGCGGATACGGTCGACGTGAAGAAGTTCACCAAGCGCATCGCCTTCAACGTCATCCCGCACATCGATGTGTTCATGGAAGACGGCTACACCAAGGAAGAGTGGAAGATGGTCGCCGAAACCAAGAAGATGCTCGACCCGAAGATCAAGGTGACGGCGACCTGCGTGCGCGTGCCGGTGTTCATCGGCCATTCGGAAGCGATCAATATCGAGTTCGAGAAGCCGATCACCGCCGAGGAAGCGCGCGACATTCTGCGCGACGCTCCGGGCTGCCTGGTCATCGACAAGCATGAAAATGGCGGCTACGCGACGCCTCTGGACTCCGCCGGCGAGGATGCGACCTACATTTCGCGCATCCGCGAAGATGCGACCGTCGAGAACGGCCTCAACATCTGGGTCGTTTCCGACAATCTGCGCAAGGGCGCCGCTTTGAACGCCGTGCAGATCGCAGAATTGCTCGTGGCGCGCGGCCTGATCCAGCCGAAGCAGCGGGCCGCGTAGCGTGCGACCCGGCGCGGTCGTCCTGCGTCCGGCCACACTGGCCGACGCGGACGACATCGCCAGTCGCGGTATTGGCGCCCAGCTTCTGCGTCAGGCCACCCGGCCCATGGATGTCGTCAAGCTCTATTGCTTCCAGAGCAATGCCGGCGCGCGCCGTTTCTACGAGCGTGAAGGATTCGATGCGGCCGGCCTGGGTGATGGCTCCGGCAATGAGGAAGGCCTGCCGGTACGCGCGGCACGGATCCCTGCGCAGCGCGGAGGAAGACCGGCCTGCGCTGACAGGCCGGTCCATGTCTCAACCGTAACCGGCGATGTGCCAAGGCGTGACACGCGCCGGTCTCTTGCCGCCGATGTCACGCCGCACAGGGCGGCTCGGCCCGACGAAAACTTCACGCTCGCCTGCGCGCAACGCTTTCAGCGTCGCGGCGGCGATCATCCTATGTGTCAGATCGCTATCCGCGCCGATCTGTCCGAGCGGAGGCACGATCTCCAGCACGCGGACCGCCATACCCGCCAGTTGATGCCGCGCCGACCGGGCGAAGGCACGAAGTCCGGCCATTGCGGCGGCGTGGACGGGGACGGTCGGGGATGTCGACACCGCATGGGCGGAGGTCACGAAGACGATCGTGGCAGGACGCTCCCCTCGAAGCAGCGGCATGGCAAGCTCCACCAGATTGATCGGTCCCGACAGTTCCGCCTCGATCTCTTCGGCAATGCCGTCGAGGGTGGCGGAGACCGCGAAGTTCCGTTCAATGGGTTCGCCACTGAGATAGATCAGGACGTCGAGGCTGCCGGCCCGTTCGCCGATCTCGGCGAGCATGCCGCCCGTGACGCCCGGCAGCGCGAGATCGCAGACGAATGTCGTCACCTGCGATGCCTGCGCTTCAAGATCCTCCAGCCTCGCCTCGTTCTTGCTGCTGACGAAGACCTCATAGCCCTGCTCACTGAACCTTGTTGCAAGGAGTAGACCCAGGCCGGACGCTCCGTTTGCAATCAGCACACTCCGCAGCGGCTTGGAGGCCACGTCCGATCCGGGGTCGCCATCGACAAGATGGCCGGACCCGCTATCCGTAAAGAGTGAAGACCCGACTTGCGGGCCTTCGAATTCGATCCGTTCAAACATTTCCTTGTCCCTTCGTGCTGCGCACGATTCCCTGGCCCGCAAGGCGGCCTTAAGCGATTGGTTCGGTTCAAGCTGCGACGCCGGCGGGGATCCTGTTGGAGATGCCCGCCATCGAGACGGCGTGCAGAACCAGGACCACCAGGAAGATCATCATCGCGCCGATGGTGAGCAGCGAACCCACTATGATAAACAGCCGGTAGTCATGAGATCCGGTCGCCAGGTACACTCCAAGGCCGCCCGCCATCGCCGGAAAGCCCAACGCGGCGGTTCCCACCTGGAACCAGGCCAATGGTAGATATGTCGCCGGCGCAGAACGATAGTAGAGCCCATAAAGTGACATGGTCACCCAACCAAGCAGGTTGAGGTGCGCGTGGGCCGGCGCCAGAGTGAAATCGTCATTGATGCCCATGTGAATACCCAGCGACATGCCTGCCGTTGCAGCGACCGCAGCTGTAATGAAGCAGAAATAGGCAATGCGCATATGCTTCCTCCGAAATTGGTCTTCTGTGCGTTTGGCGTTATTGTTGTGGCTGAGAGTAAGCTGCGCGAGGGTAAGACCTGCGATGCCAGATACCTTCCGAACCACTGACGAAGAGATGCCGCCCTTCAGGACGGCGCGCCTTATTCCATCGATTCGTGGAAACCACCGTGGTAATGTTCGTGGTTTTTTGTGGCCGGCTGTGGTTTTATGAGACAATTTGATGCATAGTCAGGACAAATGATCATCGAGGTTCTTGGCGAGCTTGCCATCGAGGGCAAGGACGGAGCGGCCGCTTTGCCCCGGTCGAAGAAAACGCGCGCCCTTCTGGCTTATCTGTTGATGACCGGACGGCCGCATCGGCGCGAGCGGCTGTGCGAAATCTTCTGGGAACTCCCCGACGATCCGCGCGGCTCCCTGCGCTGGTCTCTGAGCAAGATCCGCAACGTGCTCGACAGACCCGATGTTGCGCGCGTTGTCGCCGACCGCGAAAGGGTGGCGATAACGGTCGAAGACGCGACCGCGATCGACTATCTCGATCTCAGGCGCAAGCTTGCCGAACGCGGCGCGCCGCTGCGCCTGGAAGAGTTGCAGCACCTCGCCAGGAAGCTTGAGGCGCCCCTACTGGATGGCCTCGACCTGCCGCAACTCCATTCCTACCAATCCTGGCTGGCGGCCGAACGCGAGGAAGTGGAACGCCTACGCATCGAGGTCTTCCAGCGGATCGTGCATCATCCCGACATCGGCGCCCGCGACGCCGTCAAATGGTCGCGCCGGTGGCGCGATGCCGATCCGCATTCCGAAGCAGCAGCGGCGGCGATGGAAAGCGCCGAGCGAGCCATCGGCGACACTGGCGATTTTTCACACTCCAGCGCTTCCAGTCGCAGCGCCGCGGAACTCAAATTGCGGTCCGGCCGCCAGAATTCGCCGGAGATCAGGGGCGTTCCCGAACAGCGAGATCTGTTGCGGCAACAGACGATCGGCTTTTGCCGGGCGAGCGATGGCGTCAATATCGCGCATGCCCGCATCGGCGAAGGTCCCCCACTCGTCAAAGCGGCAAACTGGCTGAATCACCTGGAGCTGGATTGGGACAGCCCGATCTGGGGCAAGACATTCCAGCGTCTGTCCACCGGCCGCATGCTGATCCGTTACGATGAGCGCGGCAACGGATTGTCCGATTGGGACGTTGACGAGATCAGCTTTCCAGCTTTCGTGCGAGACCTGGAGGCGGTTGTCGACACGCTCGAACTGAAGCGCTTTCCCTTGCTCGGCATGTCGCAAGGCTGCGCGCTATCGATCCACTATGCGGCGCACTATCCGGAACGGGTCAGCGCCCTGGTGCTGATCGGCGGATACGCGGCGGGCTGGCGGATTGCAAGTACCCCCGAGGAGCGCGAACGCCGCGAAGCCGTGATGACGTTGACGCGTCTTGGCTGGGGCACAAGCAACCCGGCATACCGGCACATCTTTTCGCAAACTTTCATGCCGAACGGTACGCCGGACGAATTGGCATGGTTCGACGAATTCCAGCGCCAGACGGCCTCGCCGGAGAACGCTGTGCGATTTCAGAACGCCTTCGGGGATATCGACGTCCGCCATCTGCTGGGCAAGGTCCAATGCCCTACCCTCGTGCTCCACGCCCGCAACGATCAGCGTATCGCCTTCGAGAACGGTCGGGAACTGGCGGCCAAAATAGCCGGCGCGCGGTTTCTACCGCTGGAAAGCAACAGTCATATCATTCTCGGCCACGAGCCTGCCTGGGCCGTCTGCATGGACGAGATCGAACGGTTTCTCAACGAGCATGTACCCGGCCGCTGAAGGAAGCCGGCATAAGGCGCAGTGAAGATCCTTGGGTATTGCCGTTCACACAAGTTCCCGCCGAAGGACGTGAAGAATGTGCTGTTTGGTCCCGATCGTCCGTGGTTCTGTGCTGCGGAGGTGCTTGAAGCCCTGGCGGCGCCAGAAGCGCTGACCCCGCTCGTTTTCATCCAGCACCGCGAGCTCGATGCGGCCCGCCCCCTGCGCGGCGACCCATTCGGCGAACCCCGCCAGAAAGGCAGGGGCCACACCGCTGCCGCGCGCGATTGGGTGGATAAGCATAAGGCCAATCCACCAGCAGCCGGGTTCCGGCCAGCCTCGATCGCATTCGATGAGACCGACAATGCTTTGCTGGCAATCAATCAGTCCGAACACGAACTTGTCCGCCGCAGTGCGTCCCGGCGGCGTTGCGGAAAACTCGGTGAGCGCGGCGTCCGGCAGAAAGCGGCGCCATTTTCCAGGATCGAGTAGTCAGCGCAGGCGTCGAAGAGGCGCTGCAGGCGCGGAGCATCATCGATGTCGAGGCCGATGACCTGAAATCCGGGCAAGGCAGTTGTGAAGAAGGCCGATCGGTCCATCACCGCACGAGAACCGCAGCTTCGCCGATCGGTCAAGCCATGGCGTGACGATGGTTGTCGCAAGGCGTTCGTTGGATAACCGCTAGGCGGCGAAGGCGGACCACCATGAACTGCAAGGGAGGTGGAGACAGCTCAATTGCCACGCAACAGGATTCCCACTAGCCTTGACCGAACGATAAAAACGAAGCGTCAAGCCAGACGAACATCCAGCCAGAGGGGTTTCGCATGTCCACTGAAAATTACCGTTCGCATTTCCTCGCGCCATCGCGTCGGGCCCTGCTCAAGGCGGCCGGCGCCGGCGCAACACTTGCAGCCATCGGCGGCTTTCCGACACGCCTTCTCGCAGCGGATCCCATCAAGGTCGCGGCGATCTATACGGTGCCGGTGGAGCAGCAATGGGTTAGCCGAATCCACAAAGCGGCCAACGCCGCCAAGGATCGTGGCGACATCGAGTATGTGTTCACTGAGAATACCTCCAACAACGACTATGAGCGCGTCATGCGCGAATATTGCGAGGCGGGGCACAAGCTGATCGTTGGCGAAGTGTTCGGTGTCGAGGACGCGGCGCGGACCGTCGCCAAGGATTATCCCGAAACGGCGTTCCTGATGGGATCGAGCTTCAAGCCGGATGCTGCCGCCGCTCCTAATTTCTCGGTGTTCGACAACTACATCCAGGACGCCTCCTACCTCACCGGCATCATCGCCGGCGCGATGACAAAATCGAAGAACATCGGCATGGTGGGCGGCTACCCGATTCCCGAAGTCAACCGGCTGATGCACGCCTTCATGGCGGGCGTGAAGGAAAGCGCGCCCGACACGAAATTCCAGGTGGCGTTCATCGGCTCGTGGTTCGATCCGCCGAAAGCCAAGGAGACGGCGTTCGCACAGATCGGCGGCGGCGCTGACCTGCTCTACGCCGAGCGCTTCGGCGTTTCCGACGCCGCCAAGGAAAAGGGCGTTCTGGCCGTCGGCAATGTGATCGACACGCAGGCCGACTATCCCGACACAGTGGTTGCCTCGGCGCTGTGGCATTTCGAGCCAACGCTGGACAAGGCAATCGCGGCAGTGAAGGCCGGCTCGTTCAAGGCCGACGACTACGGCGTCTACTCCCTCATGAAGGCCGGCGGTTGCAGCCTTGCCCCGCTGGGCAAGTTCGAAGGCAAAGTCCCGGCCGAAGTATTGGCCAAGGTTGCGGAGAAGGAGAAGGCCATCAAGGACGGTTCCTTCGCCGTGGAAATCAACGATGCCGAGCCGAAGTCGAGTTGAGGCTTTCTTCTCCCGTGACGGGGAGAAGACCACCTCGTCAACCCACAGCGCCCATGGCCCCAGCCCTTCGTCTCACATCGATCACCAAGCGCTTCGGCGCGCTGACCGCCAATGACGCAATCTCGCTCGACCTGCATTCGGGCGAGGTCGTCGCATTGCTGGGCGAAAACGGCGCGGGCAAAACCACATTGATGAATATCCTGTTCGGCCACTATGTCGCCGACGAGGGGAGCATCGAAGTCTTTGGCAAGCCGCTGCCGCCGGGAGACCCTAAGGCGGCGCTTCGCTCGGGCGTCGGTATGGTGCACCAGCATTTCACCCTGGCGGACAATCTGACGGTGCTGGAAAACATCGCCCTCGGCACCCAACCGCTTTTCAAGCCGCGGCTGGATCGCAACCTCGTTCGCCGCCGCATCGAAAATCTTGCGAGCGATTTCGGCCTCGCCGTCAATCCCGACGCGCCGGTGTCGGCCCTGACGGTTGGCGAACGGCAGCGGGTGGAAATTCTGAAGGCTCTCTACCGCGACGCTCGCGTGCTCATCCTCGACGAGCCCACGGCGGTGCTGGCCCCTATCGAGACGGAAGCGCTCTTCCGCACTCTCAAGCTGCTGGTCGCCAAGGGGCTTTCCGTCATTTTCATCTCGCACAAGCTGAACGAGGTGATGGCGGTCAGCAACCGCATTCTGGTGCTCCGATCGGGACGACTGGCCGGCGAGCGGCTCACCACGGAAACGAATCCGCATGACCTTGCCGAACTTATGGTCGGGCGCGAGGTCATGCCGCCAGCCGTGATGCCGCGTGAGCCGGGCAAGTCCGTTCTCGTGCTGCGGAACGTGTCGACGCTTGCGACCGCGTCGGCCACCACACCGCTGGACGCGGTTTCACTTGCCATCGACGAGGGTGAGATTGTCGGCCTTGCGGGCGTGTCAGGCAATGGCCAGGCGTCGCTGGCAGGCCTTCTGTCCGGCACGCTGTCGCCATCGGCCGGCGACGTCTGGCTCAAGGGCGAGCCGATTGGCGACTGGTCGCCGCGGGCGGCGCTGGCACACGGCATCGGTCGCATCCCCGAGGACCGGCATACGGTCGGCACGATCGCCGACATGTCGCTGACCGAGAACGTGATCTCCGAACGCTACGCCAGCCCGCGCTTCGCCCGGCATGGCCTGCTTGACTGGACCGCCGCGCGAGCCTTCGCGCTCGACATCATGCGCGACTATGACGTCAAAGCCCCTGCCCCCGAGACACGCATAAGGCTTCTCTCCGGCGGCAATATGCAGAAGCTGATCCTGGGGCGCGCGCTCGACGGCGATCCCTCGCTGATCCTTGCCAACCAGCCGGCGCGCGGGCTCGATGTCGGCGCGGTGTCGTACGTGCATGCGAGGCTTCTCGACGCGCGAGCGCGGGGCGCTGCCATTCTGTTGATTTCGGAGGACCTCGATGAGATCCTCGCCCTGTCGGATCGCATTGTGGTGATCTCGCGCGGCCGGCTGTCCACGCCCTCGCGGCGCGGCGAACGCAGCGTGCGCGAAATCGGTGAACTGATGGCGGGACGGGAAGTGGCTGGGGTGCCCGATGCGCCTTGAGCCCAAGCCCGCGGCGTCGCTTGCAGCGACCTTCGCTTACCCACTGGCGGCAATTGCCGCGACAATGCTCGCCTCCAGCCTGCTCGTGCTGGCTGCGGGTGCATCGCCCTTCTCGGTCTTCTATCTCGTGGCCAAGGGCGCCGCAGGCTCGCAATTCGCGCTGCTGGAGACGCTGTCGCGCGCAACACCCCTGATCTTCACCGGCCTGGCCGTCGCGGTCGCGTTTCGCGCGAAGCTTTGGAACATCGGCGCCGAGGCGCAGCTCTATGCAGGCGCGGTGATGACCGTCGTGCTGGGCACGGGGGCGTTGCCGCTGCCGGCGCCGATCCTGATCCCGCTGATCATGCTGGCCGCCATAGCCGCCGGCGCGGTGCTGCTGTTGATCCCTGCGCTGCTGAAGACCAGACTCGGCGTCGACGAAGTCGTCACCACCCTGCTGTTCAATTTCATCATGCTGCTGTTTGTCTCCATGCTGCTGGAAGGGCCACTGAAAGACCCGATGGGTCTTGGCTGGCCGCAATCGCCGAAAATCATCGCTGAGGCGCAGTTGCCCCGGCTGATCCAGGGCCGGCGGCTCCATTTCGGATTCGTGCTTGCGCTCACCGCCGCCTTCGCCACATGGTTCGTGATGAAGAAGGCGGTGCTGGGCTATGAGATGCGCGCTGTCGGCCACAATGCCGAGGCTGCGCGCTTTGCCGGCATACCGGTCAACACCGTCCTGATGAAGACCGCGATCTTCTCCGGCGGGCTGGCCGCGCTGGCCGGCTTTTCCGAAGTGGCGGGGCTGAAGGGTAATCTGACGCTCGACCTGTCGCCGGGCTATGGCTATTCCGGCATCGTGGTTGCGATGCTTGCCATGCTGAACCCTTTGGGGGTGGTGCTGTCGGCGATCTTCGTGGCGGGCATCTTCGTCGGCGCCGACGCCATGAGCCGCGCTGCCGGCGTGCCGAGCTATATAGCCGACGTCATGGTCGCGATGGCGCTGCTGTTCATGGTGACGGCGATGCTGCTGGCGAGATACCGCATCCGCCTGCGTTAATCGGCAACGGCTTCCCGTACTCTACAGGGCTGCTTGGCCGCACCGATTGCTGTTTCGATTCGCCTCGACAGGCTACTTGCCGGCGAGCTCGGTCTTACGCGCAGCCGAGTCGAGCGCCTCGCCTATACCGGCTTGCTCAGCACCTCAACCCATTGAACAAGCCCGTGCAGAACGAGTCCCATGTGGCAATCGAGCTACGTGATGAAGATGCCAGACAGATCTTAGAGGCAGCGGGGGCCGCCTTCGATTAGGCGGCGCCGGCGACTTTCGTCTTCTCGAACCGCTTACGCTCGTTCGGATCCAGATACAGCTTGCGCAGGCGGATTGTCTTCGGCGTCACTTCGACCAGCTCGTCGTCCTGAATCCAGGCCAGCGCCCGCTCCAAAGTCATGCGGATCGGCGGCGTCAGCTTCACCGCCTCATCCTTGCCGGCGGCGCGGATGTTGGTGAGCTTCTTGCCCTTCAGCACATTGACCTCAAGGTCGTTGTCGCGCGAGTGGATGCCGATGATCATGCCTTGATAGACCTTGACACCCGGGTCGATGACCATCGGTCCACGATCTTCAAGGTTCCACATCGCATAGGCCACCGATTCGCCCTGCTCGTTGGAGATCAACACGCCGTTGGTGCGGCCGGGCAGTTCGCCCTTGTACGGCTGGTAGGAATGGAACAGCCTGTTCATGACAGCCGTACCGCGCGTGTCGGTCAGGAGTTCCGACTGATAGCCGATCAGGCCGCGCGTCGGCGCGTGAAACACCAGCCGCTGGCGATTGCCGCCGGACGGACGCAGTTCGACCATCTCGGCCTTGCGTTCCGACATCTTCTGCACGACGACGCCCGCATGCTCTTCATCGACGTCGATGACGACTTCCTCGATCGGCTCCATAAGCTGGCCGCTGTCGTCTTTCTGCATGACGACCCGGGGACGCGAAACCGCGATCTCGAAGCCTTCGCGGCGCATCGTTTCGATCAGCACCGCAAGCTGCAACTCGCCACGGCCCGACACGTAGAAGGAATCCTTGTCCGCCGATTCCTCGATCTTCAGCGCGACATTGCCCTCCGCCTCGCGCAGCAGGCGGTCGCGGATGACGCGGCTCGTCACCTTGTCGCCTTCGGTGCCGGCCAACGGAGAATCGTTGACCAGGAAAGACATGGTGACGGTCGGCGGGTCGATCGGCTGCGCGTGCAGCGGCTCCGTGACTGACGGATCGCAGAACGTGTCGGCGACAGTACCCTTCGACAAGCCGGCAATGGCGACGATGTCGCCCGCCTGCGCTTCCTCGATCGGCTGGCGCTCCAGGCCACGGAAGGCGAGAATCTTCGAGACGCGACCGGTTTCCATTAGCGTGCCGTCGTGATGCAGAACCTTGACCGGCTGATTGGCTTTCAGCGTGCCGGACTCGATGCGGCCGGTGATGATTCGGCCAAGGAAGGGGTTGGCTTCCAGAATGGTGCCGATCATGCGGAACGGGCCGGGATGCACCGTCGGTGCCGGAACGTGCTTCAGGACGAGGTCGAACAGCGGCGCCAGGCCCTGATCCTTCGGGCCTTCCGGCTTCTCGGCAACCCAGCCATCTCGGCCCGAGCCGTAGAGGATCGGAAAGTCGAGCTGTTCGTCGGTGGCGTCGAGCGCGGCGAAGAGGTCGAACACCTCGTTGATGACTTCGGTCTCGCGGGCGTCCGGGCGGTCGATCTTGTTGATCACGACGATCGGCTTGAGGCCGACCTTCAGCGCCTTTCCAACCACGAACTTCGTCTGCGGCATCGGCCCTTCGGCGGCATCGACCAGCACGATCGCCGAATCGACCATCGACAGGATGCGCTCCACCTCGCCGCCGAAATCGGCGTGGCCCGGCGTGTCCACGATGTTGATGCGGGTATCCTTCCAGTCGACGGAGGTCGCCTTGGCAAGGATGGTGATGCCTCGCTCCTTTTCCAGGTCGTTGGAATCCATGGCGCGCTCGGCGACCCGCTGATTGTCGCGGAAGGAGCCGGACTGTCTAAGCAGTTGGTCGACCAATGTGGTCTTGCCATGATCGACGTGCGCGATGATCGCGATATTGCGGATGTTCATAAGGTCTCACTCGGGAAAGTCAGGCTTTGCGCCCGGGGCGCCCCAAAAGGCGCCGATCGATTTGCGGCGCTCCTTACAGGGTTTTTCGCAGATGCGAAAGGGGCATGCCGGCCGACACCACTCCTGCGTGCGAAGGCGTCGCACTCAGGGCGATACCACTGGCACAGAAATAGGTCAGTACTATTGACATAAATACCTTCGAGGACATACTCGAATCGAGGCACTTCTTGGGAGGATAACGTGCAGGATTGGTCGGAAAAGTTCGCATCGCGGGCGCACCGCATGCAGGCTTCGGAGATTCGCGAACTCCTCAAGCTGCTCGACCAGCCTGACATCATCTCCTTCGCCGGCGGCATTCCCGACCCGCGCCTCTTCCCGAGCGATGCCTTTGCGCAGGCCTACAGCGAGATGCTCTCCGGGCAGGATGCCGGCGGCGCGCTGCAATATTCCGTGAGCGAGGGTTATCTGCCGCTGCGGGAATGGCTGGCGGCGCATATGCGGGGGCTCGGCATCGCCTGCACGGCCGGCAATATTCTGGTCACCTCCGGGTCGCAGCAGGGACTGGACTATCTCGGCAAACTGTTCCTGTCGCCCGGTGACACCGCGTTGGTGGCGCGGCCGACCTATCTCGGCGCGCTGCAGGCATTCAGCGCCTATGAGCCGCGATACGACCGGCTGGCGCCCGAAGGCAGCAACATGACGCCGGCGTCTTATCGCGAAGCCGCTGCGGGTGCTGGCGGGCGCGTGGCCCTCGCCTATCTCACCCCGGAATTCTCGAACCCCACTGGGGAGACCATAGACCGCGCGGCGCGCGAGCGGCTGCTCGATCTGTGCAGCGACCTCGAAATCCCGCTCATCGAAGACTCCGCCTATCAGGCGCTTCGCTATGACGGCCAGCCGATTCCGCCAATCCTGGCGGTGGACTGCGACCGCTCCGGCGGCATCGACAACACCCGCACAATCTATTGCGGCACCTTCTCCAAGACGCTGTCGCCCGGCCTGCGGGTCGGCTGGATCTGCGCGGCGCAGCCGGTTATCCGCAAACTGGTGCTGATGAAGCAGGCGGCGGACCTGCACAGCCCCTCGATCAACCAGATCGTCATGCATCGGGTTGCCGAGCAGTGTTACGACAGCCATGCTGCAATGCTGCGCGACGCATACCGAAAGCGCCGCGATCTCGTCCTGGCCGCGCTTGCCGAGCACATGCCGGCCGGCGTCGAATGGACCAGGCCCGAGGGCGGCATGTTCATCTGGGTGACACTGCCGGAGGGCTTGGACGGCGCAGACCTGACCTGCTGACGCGTTCCCTCGAAACGGCACGGGTCGCCTTTGTGCCCGGCAAAGCGTTCCACGCTGACGGATCCGGCGCCAATACGATTCGGCTCAGCTTCTCCCTCGCCGACGAGCACGCCGCCAGCGAGGGCATTTCGCGCCTCGGCCGCGTGGTTCGCGCTGCACTCGGCAGCGGGTGAGGCCGCGCTTGGCGGCAATTCGCCCGGAATGCGGTTGCCGGACGGGCTACCCCCTGCCAATCTGCCACCGTCGCTGATGCGCGGACCGGACTTTGGATCAAAGCACTCTAAACGATACACGATCATCGCGCGGCGCTCTCGACCAGCGGCTGCGCACCGCACGGCTCGCCTCCGGCCTCGTGCTGATGACCTTCGTTGTCCTGCACTTCCTCAACCACATGCTGGCGCTGATATCCCTGCAGGCGGCGGAAGCCGGACGGCTGTGGTTCCTGCTGATCTGGCGCAATCCTGCCGGCACGCTGCTCCTCGCGGCGGCGCTGCTGGTTCATGTTGGACTGACGCTCAGAGCGCTCTATCTCAGGCGCACATTGGTGATGCCGCTGCGCGAGGCGGTTCAGGTGGTCATGGGCCTGGTGATCCCTGTCCTCATCGCCGAGCATGTCGCGGGAACCCGCATCTACAGCGCGCTCTCCGGCGTCCAGGACACCTACGAGTTTGTCGCGAACTCCCTCTGGGTGTCTTTACCCGGGGCGGGCGCGCGCCAGGTGGTGGCGGTCATCGCGGTCTGGGTCCATGGCTGCCTGGGGCTGTTCTTCTGGTTGCGCTACCGCAAATGGTTTCCGCGCGTCGCACCCTTGCTGCTGGTCGTAGCGACGCTTTTCCCCGTGCTCACCCTGCTCGGCTTCGTCAATGCCGGCCGCGCGGTCGCGGATATTCGTTTTGCGGGGGCGGATCACATAGATCCCGCTGTGATCGACGCGGCGATGGTCGCGAAATCCCGGGCTGTTTCCGCGATCTACAGCGTGTATGGAGGCATCCTCGGCATCGTCGTTCTGCTCCGCTTTGCCCGCTCCAGTCGAGAGCGGCGAAATCTGGTGGAAATACGCTATCCGCATGGCCGAGCCATCCGAGTTCCCAAGGGCTACAGCGTGCTGGAAGCCAGCCGGCTGGCCGGCATTCCACATCATTCCGTCTGTGGCGGACGAGGGCGCTGTTCGACCTGCCGCGTGAGGGTTCTCGAACATCTGGACCGGTTGCCGCCAGCCGTGGGGGTGGAAAGGTTAACGCTGGAGCGCATCCATGCGGAGCCCGACATTCGCCTCGCCTGCCAATTGCGGCCGGTGGTCGACATCAAGGTGTCACCTCTGCTGGCGGCTGGTTCCTCAGCGCTTGGCGTGACCGGGCAGGCGGTCGCGGCCGGCCATGAACATGAGGTGGCGGTACTATTTTGCGATATCCGCAGTTTCACCGCGCTGGCCGACCGGCGCTTGCCCTTCGACACAGTCTTCCTGCTCAACCGCTACTTCTCCGTTGTCGGCAAGGCCGTGGAGCGCGCCGGCGGGCGCCTCGACAAGTTTATCGGCGACGGGGCAATGGCGATCTTCGGCCTTGAGACATCGCGCGATGAAGCGTGTCGTCAAGCCATCGCCGCGGCGTCCTACATTCTCGACGATCTGGCCAGAGTCAGCGAGGAACTGGCGGCAGAACTGCCCTCGCCGTTGCGCATCGCCATCGGCATCCATGCCGGTCCGGCAATCGCGGGCAGCATGGGCTACGGGCGGGTGATGAACGTCACCGTGATCGGCGACACCGTCAATGTCGCCAGCCGGCTGGAATCGGTCGCCAAGGAACTGGACGCTTCGGTGGTCGTCTCGGCGTCGGCGGTCAAGCTCTCGGGCATTGACCTCTCGCACTACGAAACGCGAACGGTGGACATTCGCGGCCGGTCGAGGCCATTGCGGGTATTCGTCGTCCCACAGGACTCCCGCCTGGCCATCGAGATGGTCGCGGCCGCCGAGTGACCGTCGCGATTGGCGCTACCGTTCCAGCGGCCTCGCGGGATTGCCCACCACGATCGCGTCGGGCGCAACCGATTTGGTGACCACCGCGCCGGCGCCGACGATTGCCCTGTCGCCGATCGTGACTCCAGCAAGGATGATCGCCCCGCCGCCAATCCAGACGTCGCTGCCGATGCTGACCGGTTTCGCGATCTCCAGTCCCGCAATGCGTTGGACGGGATCGAGATGATGTTCGGCGCAATAGATGTGAACACCGGGACCGATCAGTGTTCGAGGGCCGATGATGAGCGGCGCGGTGTCCAGAAAAACAGCCCCCGCATTGATGAAGACCTGCTCGCCGAGATCGATGTTGAACCCATAGGCGCAATGGAACGGCGCCTCGACGCGGACGCCCGCGGCGATGGCACCGAAGAGTCGGGCCAGCGCCGGGGCGATGTCGCCACGCTGCGACGGCGGCGTGGTGTTGTGCTCGAAGGCGGCATCGCGGGCCTTGGCGCGAAGCGCTTCAAGCTCGGGGTCAACGCAGGCGTACCAGTCCCCCGCCTTCATGCGCTCGCGCTGGCTTCGGCTCACACCAGGCCTCGTTTCTCCATCATCGCATCCGGTGACGGCAGCTTGCCGCGGAAAGCCTTGTAGAGATCCTCTGGATCCTCAGACCCGCCAGCCGAATAGACATGCTTCTTCAACTTGGCAGCCAGCGCCGGATCGAACACGTCGCCCGTTTCCTCGAAGGCGGAAAAGGCGTCGGCGTCAAGCACTTCAGACCAGAGATAGGAATAGTAGCCGGCGGAATAGCCGTCACCGGAGAAGACATGCAGGAAGTGCGGCGTGCGGTGACGCATCGCGATCGCGTCCGGCATTGCCAGTCGCTTCAGGGTTTCGGCCTCGAAACGAAGCGGGTCTTCCGGCGCGGTCGCCTGTTCATGGTAGGCCATGTCGACCAGGGCCGACGCGGCAAACTCGACCGTGCCAAATCCCGATGCGTAGGTGCGCGCGGCAAGAACCTTATCGAGCAGTTCTTTCGGCATTGGTTTTCCGGTTTTTGCGTGGAGCGCGTGCTTTTCGAGGATCGCCGGAACCGTCAGCCAGTGCTCGTAGAGCTGCGACGGCAGTTCCACGAAATCGGTCGGCACCGACGTGCCCGATACCGACGGCCAGGTGACGTCGGTCAGCATGCCGTGCAGCGCGTGCCCGAATTCATGGAACAGCGTCTTGGCCTCATCGAGCGAAAGGAGCGCCGGCTCGCCGGCCGGCGGCTTGGCGAAGTTCATGACGTTGTAGATCACCGGGGATGAGCCTTTGCCCAGGCTGTAGCCAGAGCGCAGGCTGCTCATCCACGCGCCGGAGCGCTTCGAGGGCCGGGCAAAATAGTCGGCCATGAAGATGGCGAGTTCGCTGCCGTCCGCATTGAGCACCTTGAAGGTGCGCACATCCGGGTGCCAGCCAACAACGCCATGCACCTCCTCGAAGGTGATCCCGAACAGGCGCGTCGCCACGTCGAAGCACGCGTCGATCACGCGCTCGAGTTGCAGATAGGGCTTCAGTTCGGCCTCATCGAAAGCATATTTTTCCGCCCGCAGCTTTTCCTGATAATAGCGCCAATCCCAACCGGCGATCTTGTCGTTGCTGCCTGCAGCAGCCGCCAGACGCTGCAGTTCGGTCTCGTCGTTTGACGCCTTCTCCAGCGCCTTCCGCCACACCGGCTCCAGCAGACCGAGCACGGCGCGCGGCGTCTTCGCCATCGTGTCGTGCAGCTTGTAGCTCGCGTAATTGGCATAGCCGAGCAGCGTGGCCTTCTCAGCCCGCAACTTCAGCGTCTTCTTCACCGTCTCGCCATTGTCGCTCTTTCCGCCCATCTGGCCGCGCATGGTAAAGCCGCGATAGGCCTGTTCGCGCAGATCGCGCCGCTCGGAGAACGACATGAACGGCTCGTAGATCGAGCGCGACAGCGTCACTGCAAAACGGCCCTTTTCGCCGCGCAGTTCCGCCGCCTCCGCCATGGAGCTTTTCAGAAAATCCGGAACGCCGGCGAGGTCCGCTTCATCGAGAAACAGCGCCCATTCCTTTTCGTCGGCCAGCACATTCTGGCCAAAGGCGGCGCCCAGCGAGGCCAGCTCCTCGTTGATCGCTCCGAGCCGCTTCTTGCCCTTGGCATCCAGCTTGGCGCCTGCCCTGACAAAATTCTTCCACGTCTTTTCCAGCACGCGCAGTGTCTCAGGGTCGAGGGCGAGTTGGTCGCGGCGCTGATAGAGGTCATCGATACGGGCAAACAATCTTGCGTTCATCGAAATGGCCGAGAAATGGCGCGCCATCTTCGGCGAAATGTCGCGCTCAACGGCCTGGATCGTGTCGTTCGTATGCGCGCCGGAACGATTCCAGAAGATCGAGGAGACCCGGTCCAGCGCATCGCCGGAGAGTTCCAGCGCGGCAAGCGTATTGTCGATGGTCGGCGCCTCGGCATTGCCGGCGATCGCCTCCACCTCCTTGGCATGCGCGGTCAGCGCCTGATCGAATATCCTCGCGAAGTCGCCATCTTCGACTTTGTCGTACTGGGGCAGGCCCAGCGGGCCCGTCCAGTGAGTAAGCGGGTGCTTGGCGAGACTGGCGGACATGTCAGACCTTTCGGAGGACTTCTGGGCGATACTTGAAACCCGATGTAGGGCGGCGCTTTCGTCGCCGCAACCCGGCTTGACCTGCCGTGCATCATTTAATATGGAGCAATGATAATAAGGTAACCTTACTAAATGAGTCAGGTCGAGCCCGATACGATTGGATTTCTGGTGGCGGACGTCTCGCGGCTGATACGCAGCGAATTGGACCGCCGCGTGACGGATGCGGGTCTGGGCCTGACACCCGGCCAGGGGCGCATGCTGGTCCATATAGGCCGTTTCGACACCGCGCTTCGTCAGACCGATCTCGCTGAAAGCATGGGCGTCGAAGCGATGACCGTGACGGGTTTCCTGGACCGCCTCGAAGCGAAAGGTCTCATCCGCCGCGACCCGGACCCCATTGATCGCCGCGCCAAGAGGATACGCCTCACCGAGGCGGGCAAAGCGATGCTGGAGCGGATTGCGCCGCTGAGCGCCGGCCTGCGCGCCGATGCGGCGGCGGGACTTTCGCCGCGGGAGTGGCGGCGTTTCCTGGATACGCTGAAGACTGTCCGCGCCAACCTTGCCGCCGCGAAGGCAACAGAGGCTGCCGCGTGACACAGGCAACGATCAAACCTTTGATGAGCGCGCGGCGCGTCAGCCTCATCGGCGCCATGCTGGCGGCAATCGGCCCCGTTTCCATGGCCCTCTACACGCCGGCCATGCCTGAGATCGTCAACGCCTTCGGCACGACGGAAGCAGCGGTGAAGATGTCGCTGTCGCTCTATTTCGCCGGCTTTGCCTTTGCCCAGTTGATCTGCGGCCCCATCTCGGACGGGCTGGGCCGGCGTCCCGTGACGGTCGCCTTCATGGCGATCTACACTGTGTCGAGCTTTCTGGCCGTGTTCGCGCCTGATATCGAGACGCTCATCGTCGCACGGCTGTTGCTAGGCGTCGGCGCCGCCGCGGGCATTGCCATGTCCCGCGCCATTGTGCGCGATCTTTTCCAGCATGAGGAATCGTCGCGCATCATGAACCTGATCGGCATCATCCTCGCGATCGGGCCTGCTGTGTCACCGACGATCGGCGGTCTGATCATGGAGTTCTTCGGCTGGCACATGATCTTTCTCGCCATGGCGGCGGCAGGATTGGTCATTGCGGCGACCGCGATCTTCGCGATGCGGGAGACGGTGACGCGCGATCCATCGCGCATTCGCCCCGGCGCCCTCATCAAGAGCTACGGCACGCTGTTGAGGAGCCGCGCCTTCATCACCGCCAGCCTCTGCAATGCCGGCGGTCCCGGCGCACTTTATGCACTGGCAACGATCCTGCCCTTCGTGATGATGAACCGGGTTGGACTGTCGCCCAGCCAGTATGGCCTCGCCATGCTCATGCAGTCTCTGAGCTTCCTTGGCGGCTCGCTGATCATGCGCGTGATGATGAACCGCAACAGATCGGACGCGCTGGTGCCGGTCGGGCTCGGACTGATCGGCGTCGGAAGCCTGGCGCTATGTCTGCTCAACCAGTTCTACGCGCCAAACCTCTTCACCGTCATGCTTCCTGTAGCCTTTTATGCCTGCGGCATTGGCTTTGTTATCTCGCCCATGACGACGGCTGCGTTAGCGCCCTTTCCGAAGATTGCCGGCGCGGCTTCCGCTTTGTTCGGCTTTCTGCAGATGGCGGCGGGCCTGGTCGGCGGCACGATCGCAGCATTGCTGGGCGACCCGGTCCTCGCTCTGATCACCGTCATTCCCGGCCTCGGTGTGATGGCCATCGCATCATGGCTGATCTGGAACTATCTTCCGGAGCATCGCCTCGCCCGGGCTCGCGACATCATCGTCGAGCCGGTGGAGTAGCCTCATTCAGGATGGTTCGGCGAACCGGTAAGGCCCTCACCGCGCCATGCCATGATACTCCGCGTTGGGCCGCATATCGACTGCGGCCGCGACCCGGTTCGACATGTTGAAGAAGGCCGCCGTCGAGGCGATATCCCATATGTCGCGGTCGTCGAAGCCGACAGCGCGTAGCGCTTGCCGATCGGCTTCCTCGATCTTGGCCGGTGCTTCCGTCAGCTTCACCGCAAAATCGAGCATCGCCTTTTGCTTCCGCGGCAACTCGGCAGCGCGATAATTCATCACCATCATCTCGCCCAGCGCCGGATCGCCCGACAACTGCCGCACCGCCGCACCATGCGCGGTCAGGCAGTAATAGCAATGGTTCACGCTGGACACGGCGACCGCGATCATCTCGCGCTCCAGCTTGGAAAGCCCCGACTGGCCCAGCATCAGGTCGTTGTACATGTCGGTAAAGCCGCGCAGCTTCTTCTCGTCGAAAGCGTAGGCAAGCAGCACGTTCGGGATGAGCCCGAGCTTTTCCACGCATTTGTCGAAATAGGCTTTCGTCCCCTCGCTGAGCTCCGCTTGAGGCAAGTCGAGGGCAGTGATCTGTTGCGGCAAGCTATCCTCCATCAGCAGCTAATATTCGATTGCCCTCTCGACAGAGGCGGGCGCGCAGCGTCAAATAAGCTTCATCGGCGTGAGGCAGAAGCCTATACGCTGTGCGCCGTTTCGCGAAATGCCACCTTTTCTCGGCGCAGAGAAGAATGACGGCCACGGACCTCCTCCCGTGACCGCGAGGGAGGAATAGTTTCGATCATGCCGACCAGCGTCAAGTCGAAGGCCGCTGCCAAAAAAGGCGCGGGCAAAAGCGGAACTTCAAAACCGAAAGCTTCCTCGATTGCCAGCAGCCTGGCGACCTACCTGAAGGAGCGGGCGCCGGGCGAAGACATTGCGGCCTATGATGCTGGAGTGCTCGACCTTGCCGCGCGGCACGCAGCCGAGGCGTTGGCCGCGCACAGCAAGGGCAGCAGCATTATCGCCATCGATTCCGATCCCGGCCTGGTCAGGCAGGGCAAGCCTGTCACGGTCATCACCGCCGTCAACGACAATATGCCCTTCCTGTTCGATTCGATCATGGGCGAGATCGGGGACGTGGCCGGCGAACCCATGCTGGTCATCCATCCGGTGTTCGACGTGCGCCACAGCAAGACCGGCGTGCAGCAGATCGTGGCCGATGGACAAGCCGACAAGGCCGAGTCGGAGCGCGACCGGGTCAGCCTTATCCATGTCCATGTCTCCAAGTTGACCGAGGCCGAGGAGCACGAGTTGCGGGCCAGGCTCGACATGTTGCTCCAGCAGATCAAGGCGGCGGTACGCGACTGGAAGCCGATGCTGGCGCGGCTTGACCAGGCGATCTCGCAATTCCGCTACGCACCGGTCCCGCTCGACAAGAACGCCGTCGCCGAGGCGATCGCCTTCCTCGAATGGCTGCGCGACGAGAATTTCACTTTTCTCGGCATGCGCGAATTCAGCTATTCCGGCAGCGAGAAGAGCGGCACGCTGAAGCGCCTCAAGGAGCCGGGACTGGGCATCCTCTCCGACCCGGATGTAACCGTGTTGCGGCGCGACACGCATTCCAGCCCGACCACGACAGAGGAAGTGCGCGCTTTCCTCTACGGTCCGGATCCGCTCATCGTAACCAAGGCCAACGCCAAATCGGTCGTGCACCGCCGCGCCTATCTCGATTATGTCGGCGTCAAGACCTTCGACATGAAGGGCAAGCTCGCCGGCGAATTGCGCATCGTCGGTCTCTTCACCTCGACCGCCTACACGCGCTCGGTGATGAAGATCCCCTATCTGCGCTCCAAGGCGGAGACCGTCATCCAGAAGCTGGGCTTCGATCCGCACGACCATTCCGGCAAGGCGCTGATCAACGTTCTCGAATCCTATCCGCGCGACGAACTCTTCCAGATCTCGCTGCCGATGCTGCGCAAGCACTCCGAGGCCATCCTCGGCCTTGTCGACCGACCACGCGTTCGGGCGCTCGCACGCGTCGACCAGTTCGATCGTTTCGTTTCCGTTTTGATTTTTGTCCCGCGCGACCGCTACGATTCCAATGCCCGCGAGAAAATCGGCGCGTATCTGAAGAAGATCTATGAAGGGCGCCTGTCAGCCTATTACCCGGCTTTTCCGGAAGGCGGCCTCGCCCGTGTGCATTTCATTATCGGCCGCTCCGGCGGCAAGACGCCCCATGTCGAGCAGTCGGATATTGAAGCGGCGATCCGCGATATCATTCGCACCTGGGACGACGCCTTGCGCGAGGAGGCGGCGGAAGGCGGCAAAGAAGCGACATTCGCCAACATTGCCCGCCGGTTCCCCGACAGCTACCGCAACAGCTTCACGCCGGCCGAAGCCCTCACAGATGCTGAGCGGATTGCCGGGCTGAACGAAGAGAACCGAATCGCCATCGACTACTACCGCCATGCCGATCAGCAGCCCAGGCAGGCGGCGCTGAAGATTTACCACCATGGCAGTCCGCTCGCCCTCTCCCGGCGCGTTCCAATCCTGGAGAATATGGGTTTCAGCGTCATCAGCGAGCGCACTTTCGAGGTGGGCGAAGAAGGCGTCACCACCGTCTATGTGCACGACATGGAGATCGAGAATACGCTGGGCAAAGCCATCGATCTGAGCGACGGCGGCGAACTGTTCGGGGAGGTGTTCCTGTCCGTCTGGCGCGGCGAATCCGACAATGACGGCTACAACGCGCTGGTCCAGAATTCCGGCCTGCGCTCATCGGAACTCGGACTGCTGCGTACCTATGGCCGCTATTTGCAGCAGGCCGGCATTCCACAGAGCCAGGATTTCATCGCCGCCGCGCTGAACCGCTATCCCGACATTGCGCGCGGCCTCTACGCGCTCTTCGTCGCCCGCTTCGACCCGAACGGCAAGGATGGCGATGTTACCGCCAAGCATCTCAAGGCGAAGATCAAGGATGCGCTCGACGATGTGCCCAACATTGACGACGACACCATTATCCGGCGCTACGCGAATCTGATCGAGGCTTCTCTCAGGACCAATCATTTCGACAGCGGCAAGAAAGAGCGCGGCCAGTCGCTGGCGATCAAGCTCGACTCGCGCGCGATTGACGGCCTGCCGGAGCCCAGGCCATGGCGCGAAATCTTCGTTTACGGTCCCGAGGTCGAGGGCGTGCACCTGCGTTTCGGGCCGGTGGCCCGAGGCGGTCTGCGCTGGTCCGACCGCGCGCAGGACTACCGCACGGAAGTGCTGGGCCTGGTGAAGGCGCAGCAGGTGAAGAACGCCGTGATCGTGCCGGTCGGCGCCAAGGGCGGCTTCTTTCCCAAGCGGTTGCCGGTCGGCGGCAATCGCGACCAGATCTTCGAGGCTGGCAAGGCGGCCTATGTCAATTTCATTTCCAGCCTGCTGTCGATCACCGACAATCTGGATGGCGACAAAGTGGTGCCGCCCAAAGGCCTGGTGCGCCGCGATGCCGACGATCCTTATTTCGTCGTCGCCGCCGACAAGGGCACCGCGACATTCTCCGACACGGCCAATGGCATCAGCGAAAAGCACGGCTTCTGGCTGGATGACGCCTTCGCCTCCGGGGGGTCCGCCGGCTACGACCACAAGAAGATGGGCATCACCGCCAAGGGCGCCTGGGAAGCGGTGAAGCGGCATTTCCGCGAGATGAACCGCGACATCCAGGGGACGCCATTCACCACTGTCGGCGTCGGCGATATGTCCGGCGACGTTTTCGGCAACGGTATGCTGCTGTCGGAGCAGACTCGGCTGATCGCCGCCTTCGACCATCGCGACATTTTCATCGATCCGGACCCAGACATCGCGGCCTCCTTTGCCGAGCGCAAGCGCATGTTCGACCTCCCGCGCTCCAGCTGGCAGGACTACGACAAGTCGAAGCTGTCGAAGGGCGGCGCGATCATCGCGCGCGCCCAGAAATCGGTGACGCTGTCGCCGGAGGCCGCTGATGCCATCGGCCTGGGAAAGACGATCGCCTCGCCGGCGGAAATCATGAACGCCATCCTCAAATCGCCAGTCGACCTGCTCTGGTTCGGCGGCATCGGCACCTATGTCAAAGGGTCCTCGGAAACCAATCAGGAAGTTGGCGACCGCGCCAATGACGCTATCCGCGTCACGGCCGCGCAATTGCGCTGCAAGGTGATTGGCGAAGGGGCGAACCTCGGCGTGACGCAACGGGCGCGCATCGAGTTTGGCCTGCTCGGCGGTGCCTGCAATTCCGACGCCATCGACAATTCCGGCGGCGTCAACTCCTCCGACGTGGAAGTGAACATCAAGATCGCACTCGCCTCCGCGATGCGCAAGGGGACGCTGACCCGCCCGGCGCGCAACAAGCTGCTCGCCGAGATGACCGACGAGGTCGGCCGGCTGGTGCTCGCCAACAATTACGGTCAGACGCTGGCGCTGTCGCTGGCCCGCAAGCGGGGCATGGCCGATCTCGGCCACCAGGCACGGTTCATGACCATCCTCGAAGGGCGCGGCCTGCTGGACCGTGCCGTCGAGACACTGCCATCCGCTGCCGCCCTCGTCGAACGCGTGGCGCGCAACGAGCCGCTGACGCGCGCGGAGCTTGGCGTTCTGCTCGCCTATGCCAAGATCGTGCTGTTCTCCGAGATTGTCGCCAGCGACGTTCCCGACGATCCGCATTTCAACCGTGACCTGATGGCCTACTTCCCCGACCGCATGGAGAAGAAGTACAGCACCGACATCCAGGGCCATCGCCTGCGGCGCGAAATCATCTCGCGCGTCCTGTCCAACGACGTGATCAATCGTGGCGGACCGGCTTTCGTCACCAAGCTGCAGGAAGCCACCGGGCGCACCCCACGCGAAGTGGTGCGCGCCTTTGCCGTGGTGCGCGACGGCTTCGACCTCGCCGATCTCTTCGGCGGTCTGGATGCGCTGGACAACAAGATCGACGGTCAGTTGCAGCTCGACCTCTATGGCTCGGTCTCGCGGCTTATCAATCTCGCCAGTGCCTGGGATCTGAAGAATGGCGACGACACGTCTCCGCTTGGCGCCCAGATCGCGGCGCTACGCGACGCTCGCCATGCGCTGCGGCCAAAGATCGAAGGGCTTTCGCCTCCGGCGATGCAAGAGCGCATCAAGGCGCGGCATAGCGAGTTGACTGCCGCGGGCGTTACCGGCAGCCTCGCGGCGCGGCTGTCACGACTCGAACTCGCCGAACTGGTGCAGGACATCGCGCTGGTCGCCGTCAAGGCCAAAGCCGATATCGTCAATGCCGCAGCGGCCTATTTCGCCGTCTCCGAAGCCTTCCGCATCGGACGCATCGAAGATGCGGCGCGCGGGCTTTCGCCATCCGACTACTACGACGGAATGGCGCTATCGCGGGCGCAGGACACCATCGCCGCCGCCCGGCGCGGCATGGCGATCGCCGCCTTGCAGCGCTCTGCAAAGGCAGGCGACCCAGTGGCGGCGTGGCTGGATGCCGGTGGCGACCGGGTCTCGCGACTGCGCGAGAGATTACAAGCGCTGACCGAGGGCGGCGAGATCACCGTCTCGCGGCTCAGCGTAGCAGCCGGGCTGATGGCCGATCTGACCTAAGCGCCGGGCCGAGCGCGACGCGGGTCCGACCGTTCCGTGCCGTTGTCGGCGCTAAGCGCGGGGGATCTCATCCCGCGCCCGTGGATTGATGACCGGTTGAAGCGCGGCGCTGACACCCATCCCCCTGCGGAGAAGCCAGTAATCGCGTCAGCGGCGGTGCCAAACACTACGTCTGCCGACAGGATGTCAGTCACGAGGGTAGCGCGAAAAAACCGATCGACAGGAGAATAACGATCCCGAGGCCGAGGATGAGAAGAGTCTTTGCGTCCATGACACGACTTTCAACCTAGCTCGAAGAGACAATATCCAACCGCGGCTTCAAATGCCAGCGGCCACGCAAAGAGCCGACGCACGCAAATGCCGTATAGAAAATCTCAATCATTAGGGTATGCTGATGTTGGTGCAGGTCGCGGTTTTGCGTGACCAGTCACGCTGGACGACGGCGCCGTGAATCGCGACATGCCTACTGGGATCTGGACGGATCTAGGAGAAGCGGTGATGACTAGTTTTCACGTGATCGCGGGAGCCAGCGATTCGCTAGAACACACCAGGATCAGAAAGATCGGTGTGCCCGATCTTTTCGACGCGCTTAAGCGCGGTTTCGAAGACTTCATGATCAAGCCATCGCACCTTGTGTTTCTCTTCCTGATCTATCCGATTGTCGGTGTGGTCCTTGCGGCCTGGACATCCGGCAACAATGCCTTGCCGCTTCTGTTTCCGCTGGTATCGGGATTTGCCCTGATCGGCCCGTTCGCAGCCATCGGCCTCTATGAAATCAGCCGTAGGCGCGAGGCCGGGATGGACACATCGTGGAGGCATGCATTCGAGATCCGACGATCGCCGGCGCTGCCGTCCATCGCCGCTGTGGGGATCATGCTTTTCGCCATCTTCATCGCCTGGCTTCTGACCGCGCAATTGTTCTACCAGATGCTCTTTGGCTCAACCCCGCCTGTATCGATCTCCAGCTTCATCAGCGAGATATTCGCGACAGGACGAGGCTGGACGCTGATTATCGTCGGGCACGTCATCGGCTTCATCTTCGCGGTCGTCGTGCTGTGCACCACCGTCATCGCCTTTCCACTGCTGCTCGACCGCGACGTCGGCGCCTATGAGGCAATCTATACGTCAGTGCGCGTGGTGCTGGCCAATCCCGTCACCATGGCGATCTGGGGACTGATCGTTGCCGTCCTGCTGATTATCGGCTCGGTGCCGGTCTTCGTCGGGCTGGCCGTTGTCCTGCCCGTGCTGGGACATGCCACCTGGCATCTCTACAGGAAGGTCGTGGAGCCGCCGGCAAAGGCTGCCGGCTGAGCCTGCTCTCCGCGGCCGGCGCCGCGCCATCGTATACGCCACAGTTACCAGCCATCCCTCCGACCGCCAGTGGACCACCGGCGGTCGTTCAAGGTTGCGGGCCGAAGAACATGACGCGCGTCAAGAACGTGTAGTCGGATTCGATAACCATCATCCCCACGAACACCAGCACCAGGATCGGCGGCAGCACGATGGCGTAGATCAGCGCCAGCCGCTCCCAAGCCATGTGCATGAAGACAGCGACAATCAGCCCGGCTTTCAGCATCATGAAGATCAGGATCAGCGACCATCGCAGGTACCCCTGAAGCCCGACATAGTCGACCATGTAGGAACACGCGCTGAGGATGAACAGCCACGCCCAGACGACCAGGTAGAGCTTGATCGGATGTTCCTGATGGGTATCCGTGTGGGCGCTCCCAACCACGTGCGACTCTGCATGAGTGGCATGCGACCCATGCCGGTCAAGAGCGGGCAGTGCTGCATCAGACATGGCTTGCCTCTCACCAAAGATAGAAGAACGCGAAAATGAAGACCCAGACGAGATCGACGAAGTGCCAGTAGAGACCCATGATCTCGACGCTCTCGTAATTGCCGGAGCGGCTGGTGAAATACCCCCGCTTTCCCGTGTCGTAGTCGCCGCGCCAGACCTTTCGCGCCACGATGATCAGGAAGATCACGCCGATGGTGACATGGGTGCCGTGGAAACCGGTGATCATGAAGAAGCTCGACCCGAACTGCGCCGCGCCCCACGGATTGCCCCAGGGACGTACGCCCTCGCTGATCAGCTTCGTCCACTCGAACGCCTGCATGCCCACGAAGGTGGCGCCGAGCGCGGCGGTCAGAAGCATCAGGATGGCGGTCTTGCGCCGGTCGCGCCGGTAGCCGAAATTGACCGCCATCGCCATCGTGCCGCTGCTTGAGATCAGCACAAAGGTCATGATGGCGATCAGGATCAGAGGCACATCCGAGCCACCGATATGCAGAGCGAACACCTCGCTGGGGTTGGGCCATGGCACGCGCGTCGACATGCGGGCCGTCATGTAAGACAGCAGGAAGCAGCCGAAAATAAAGGTATCGCTGAGCAGGAAGATCCACATCATGGCCTTCCCCCAGGAAACGTTCTTGAAGGCCCGCTGATCAGAGGACCAGTCGGCGGCGATCCCTCTCATGCCGCCGGGCCGCGGCGGGATGTGGCCGGTCTGTGAAAAGCTTGTCTCGGCCATTCGTCTGGTCCTTCAAGTCAACAACTGGCGGCAAATGTCGATCAAGTTCGCGGCCCAACCCGCCAGCAGAACGAAGATGGCAAGCCATATGAACAGCAGGAAATGCCAGTACATGGCGCAAAGCTCGATGCTGAGACGCAGCTTGTCGCGCGCCCCATCCGTCCAGGCCCTGGCGGTCGTCCGTCCAAGCGCGACGAGGCCGCCGAGGATGTGCAAGCCGTGCAACCCCGTCAGCAGATAAAAGAAGCTGTTGGCCGGATTGGCGTTGAGGAAATATCCGCTGGCGGCAAGCTCCCGCCACGCCATCAATTGGCCCGCCAGGAAAGCCAGCGCCGTCAGGCCGGCGGTGACGAGAGCGAGTCTGGTCGTATCCATCTGGTCCTTGCGCGATGCAACGACGGCCATGTGCAAGGCAACGCTGCTTAGGATAAGCACGCCGGTGTTGATCCACAGCACGGGCGGAACCGGCAGGGGCTGCCAGTCCGACAGGACCCTGCGCATGAAGTAGGCGCTGGTGAAGAGAGCGAACAGGCAACCGACGACGGCGAGAAAAACGCCCAGCCCAACCTTCGCCGCAGGCATGGAGCCGGATTCGGTGTCGGGAAATGCCGCCGTTGATCCCTGCTCAAGCCAAGGCTTGGCCATCAGCCTTTGATGGGACAACCACCAGCCGCAAATACCGAAAATTACCAGCAGAAAGACCAGAATGACACTCATGAATGCCCCGCGCCGGGTCCGCCCCGCCAGGGATCGTTCTGTGCGATGAAGTCCTCCGGTGCGCCGGGCACGCTGTAGTCATAAGCCCAGCGATAGACGATCGGTACCGCCTTGCCCCAATTGCCGTGCGGCGGCGGGGTCGTCGGCGTCTGCCACTCCAGGCTCGCTGCGCGCCACGGATTTCCGCCGGACTCCTTGCCGTTGCGCAGGCTCCAGATGAGGTTGAACAGGAACACCATCTGCGCGAAGCCGACGATCAAGGCCATGACCGTGATGAACTCGTTCAGCGTGTGCACGGACTCGGGGATGAACTTTGTATCGCCCAGCTCGGGATAGCGGCGCGGCACACCCACCAGGCCGACATAGTGCATGGGGAAGAAGATCAGATAGGCGCCCAGGAACGTGACCCAGAAGTGGAAACGGCCCATCACCTCGTGGAGCATCCGGCCGGTGATCTTCGGATACCAGTGATAGATAGCGCCAAAGACCACCAGGATCGGGGCGACACCCATCACCATATGGAAATGCGCCACGACGAACATGGTATCGGACAGCGGCACGTCGACGACGACATTGCCGAGGAAGAGCCCGGTGAGGCCGCCATTGACGAAGGTGACGATGAAGGCCAGCGCAAACAGCATCGGGATGGTCAGGTGGATGTCGCCGCGCCACAGCGTCAGCACCCAGTTGTAGACCTTGATCGCGGTGGGGATAGCGATGATCAGCGTGGTGGTGGCGAAGAAGAAGCCGAAATAGGGGTGCATGCCCGAGACATACATATGGTGCGCCCAGACCACGAAGGACAGCGCGCCGATGCCGACGATCGCCCACACCATCATGCGGTAGCCGAAGATGTTCTTGCGCGCATGCACGCTGATCAAATCGGAGACGATGCCGAAGGCCGGCAAGGCGACGATGTAGACTTCCGGGTGACCGAAGAACCAGAACAGGTGCTGGAACAGGATCGGGCTGCCGCCGCCATAACTCAGTTGCTCACCCATCTCGACCAGCGCCGGCATGAAGAAGCTGGTGCCGAGCACACGGTCGAACATCATCATCACCGAGGCGACGAACAGTGCCGGGAAGGCAAGCAGCGCCATGACGGTGGCGGTGAAAATGCCCCAGACAGTGAGCGGCATGCGCATCAGCGTCATGCCGCGCGCGCGGCCCTGCAGAACGGTCACCACATAATTCAGGCCGCCCATGGTGAATCCTATGATGAACAGGATCAGCGAGACCAGCATGAGGATGATGCCGGACTGCGCACCGCCTGGCGTTCCGCCAAGAATCGCCTGCGGCGGGTAGAGCGTCCACCCAGCGCCCGTCGGCCCGCCCGGCGCGAAGAAGCTCGATACCAGCACCAGGACGGCAAGGAGGTAGATCCAGTAGCTCAGCATGTTGACATAGGGGAAGACCATGTCCCT
Organism: Mesorhizobium sp.; assembly: GCA_036524835.1. GTDB lineage: Bacteria > Pseudomonadota > Alphaproteobacteria > Rhizobiales > Rhizobiaceae > Mesorhizobium_G. The sequence goes on from DATDBN010000006.1 coordinate 117,520, forward strand.
GGCCCCCACCATCAGCGGGATCAGGTAGTTGCCAAACCCACCCAGAAACAGCGCGGTCAGGAGATAGACCACCATGATCATGCCGTGCATGGTGACGAACTGGTAGTAGGCCTCCGGCGTGATGAAGTCGAACGTGCCGGGAAAGCCGAGTTGAAGCCGCATCATCCACGACAGCACCAGCGCCACCAGGCCGATCGCGATGGCTGTGCACGAATATTGAATGGCGATGATTTTGGCGTCCTGCGAGAAGACGTAGGTCGTCCACCAGCTGTGCGGATGATAGAGTTCGAGCTCCGGAACTTCCGCAGGCGAGATGGTCTCGACAGAGCCTGGCGTAACATCGACCATTATTTTTGCCTCCTGTTCCTCCCGGCAGTCCGTGAAGCGATTGGCTCCGGTCTCAAGACCCGACGATTCTATTTCCTCGGCATGTGCGGCGCGGCGATCATGGCCGGACCGGCTCGGCCGCGCCCACCTTTTCAGGCGCAGACAACTGCGCGAAGGTCGATTGTTCCTGCAGCCACGCTTGATAGTCTGCGTCCGTATCGACCATGACGATACCGCGCATGAAGCCGTGCCCGACGCCGCAGAGCTCGGCGCAAAGCACCTCGAATGTTCCCGTCCTCGTCGGCGTGAACCAGAAATAGGTCACCGAGCCAGGAATCATGTCCATCTTGGCGCGGAACTCGGGCACGTAGAAATCATGCAGGACATCGATCGACCGCAGCAGCATCTTCACCGGTTTGCCGATTGGCAGATGCAGGTCGGCCGCTTCGACCACGACGTCATCCTGGCCGTTCGCATCCTCCGGGTTAACGCCCAACGGATTTTCCGGATTGATCAAGCGGCTATCGGAAGTGCCCAGCTTGCCATCCGCTCCCGGCAGCCTGAAGCTCCACTGCCACTGCTGGGCGATAACTTCGACATCCGTCGCATCGTCGGGAACGGTGATAAACTGGCTCCACACGAACAGGCCGGGAACCAGCAGCGCCGTAACCCCCACACCGGTGATCACGGTAAGCCACGATTCGAGCCTTCTGCTCTCCGGCTCATAGGCCGCCTTCGACCCTTCCTTGTGGCGGAAGCGGAACACGCAATAGGCCATGAAAAGGACCACGGCGGCGAAAACGGCGCCGGTTATCCAGAATGTAATCTCAAGCGTGTGGTCGATATAGGCCCAGTTCGAAGCGATGGGCGTCCACCACCACGGACTCAGAACATGGAAAAGGACCGAGCCGACAACAACGAGAACGAGTACAAGCGCAATCGCCATGCCCCAGTTCCTCCCGGCATTCCGAGAGCTACTTTGGCATCTCTCCGAATGTCCGCGGCATCATGCTTTATTTGCTTTCGAAATTCTAGTCTCCGCGGTTGAGGACTTCTGCCGCCCGCGACGGCTGGAAACCTACTCCCCAGGAGTTGTGCCCGTCTAAACTCCTTCACAAGGTGGACGTGTACCCTGCCGCGTGAAACGCGGTCCTCCTTTTGACCCTTAAACGCACCCTCCGCCTCGTTTATTTCCGCCGGAGAAACTTGCTGCGCTCGCGCGCCAGCCTGCTACAACTCGAATCAGCGGCAAGGCGGGAGGCCGGGCATGACGGGTGAGGGGACGACACGCGCGTCGAGAAAGGGCATCTGGGGATGGATGCTGTTCGACTGGGCGGCACAGCCTTTTTTCACGGTCGTAACCACCTTTACCTTCGGACCCTATTTTGTCTCGCGCATGGCGAGCGACCCCGCCAGCGGCCAGGCCGCGTGGGGTTACGGCATCGCAATTGCCGGTTTCGTCATCGCCATTCTGTCGCCGGTGTTGGGCTCGATCGCCGACCAGACCGGCCCGCGAAAGCCTTGGATCGGCTTCTTCGCCGCGATCAAGATCGTCAGCCTGTGCGCGCTTTGGTTCGCGGCGCCCGGTTCACCCATTGTCCCGGTGATCCTGGCTTTCTCGATCGCCTCCATCGCCGCCGAATTTTCCACAGTCTTCAACGATTCGATGATGCCGCGCCTGGTGTCCAAGGCGGACATCGGCCGCATCTCCAACATCGCCTGGGGCCTCGGCTATCTCGGCGGCATGATCGTGCTGATCTTTGTCATCACCTGCCTCGCAGCCTCGCCGGAGACAGGCAAGACGATCATCGGCATCGATCCGCTGTTCGGCCTCGACCCGAAATTGGGCGAGGATGCGCGCGCCACAGGTCCCATTTCCGCGATCTGGTATTTGATCTTCATTCTGCCGATGTTCCTGTTCACGCCTGACAGCAGTGCATGGCGACCGCTTGGGCCGGCTGTGCGCGAAGGATTGGCTGAGCTCAAATCCACACTTGCCGAAGTGCGCCATCGCGGCGGCATCCTGTGGTTCCTGATTGCCCGCATGATCTATCAGGATGGCGTCAACGCGCTGCTTGGGCTGGGCGGCGTGTTCGCAGCGGCGATGTTCGGCTGGACAATCACGGAGATCGGACTCTTCGGTATCATCCTCAACGTGGTAGCAATTTTCGGCTGCCTGGCGGCCAGCAAGCTCGACACGGCGCTGGGTTCGAAACGGGTGGTCATCATCGCCCTCGTGCTCTTGACAATGGCAACGATCGGCATCGTGTCGACCGGTCCTGGCTACACGCTGTTTGGCAATCTAGCGTTCGATCCAGCCGACAGTGGCGGCTTGTTCGGCACAACCGCGGAGAGGGCCTACATCCTCTACGGCCTGCTGATTGGCGTGGCCTTTGGCCCGGTGCAGGCCTCGTCGCGATCCTATCTGGGGCGCAGCGTCTCGGCCGAAGAGGCGGGGCGGTATTTCGGTATCTACGCGCTCGCTGGCCGCGCCACGAGCTTTACCGCGCCCTTCCTCGTAGCCACCGTAACGCAGATCAGCGGCTCGCCGCGGCTCGGCATGGCGATGATCCTGATCTTTCTCATCGGCGGCTTGGCCGTGCTGTGGCGCACACCCTACCCCGCAGCAAATCCTCGGGACTGATAGGCAACGAGCCGGAACCGCTGCGCAATTCAGGCTCTGAAAAAAACGACCTTGCGCCGCGCGCGCAAAAACACCACATTGCTTGCGTGTTCAACAAACGAAAGGAGGTGATCCGATGTCGAGTGATTTCGTTTTCCAAAGCGTGGCCTCAGCGGATTGCCTCAGCGAAGGACAGCTCCTTCGCTGACCGCCTGACGCGCGGTCCGTCCCCGGTTTTGGCCAGGGATCAAGACTGACGGCTGCGAATGCGGACGAAAACACGGAGGCCGCTTCCTTGGAAGCGGCCTCTTGTTTTTTAGCGGATGGTTTGCCGGTGCTGGCGCGCGTGAGATCTGATCCGCCTACGTCCTGCCTTCCATCAGCGCCGCGACCTGCCGCCTGAGTTCGGCCACGTCCTCCTCAAGCGCGATGACGCGGTCCACGAGGCCCGTCCCCGAGGACGCCGCATACTGAACGGGCGCCGCCGATGGCGACGCGATCTGCACCTCGCCAGACAGCAGATGTGCGAAACGGTCCTCGCGCTGGCCGGGTCCACGTCCGATCTCGGCAGCAAGCGCGGGCTTGCGCCCGATCAGCATGTCGAGATTGCCCTTCACGTCCTCGACCGTGGAAAACTTCCCCATGCGTTCGGCACGGGCAAGCAGTTCATAGGCGGTCTGCGGCCCACGCAGCATCAACAGGCCGAGCAGAGCGATCTGCGCTTGCGTCAGTGAAAATTTTTGCGCCATCAAATGTTCGTAGCGCTCGACGCGGGATGCGAATTGCTGGCGTACTAGGCCCTTGTGCTGGAGCGTGCCCAACGCGCGGTTCACGTCGGCGATCTCCAGCGCCATCACCGGCTCGCGCGCGGTCTTCTGATTGGCGGCTGCAACCAGCGCGTTCACCGTCAACGGGTACACATCCGGCGTCAACTCCCTCTTCTCGATGAGGCAGCCAAGCACGCGCGCTTCGGCGGGAGACAGAATGGGGAGTTCGGTCGAGTCACTCATGCGGCTCCCCTACACGAAGCCCCCGGGCGGCGGCAAGATGGTTGCGAATGCTAGACATTTCGCTGATTTAGGTGTGTCTTATCCCCCGGCAGTGCAGGAGGGTGCAATGTTTTTCGGTGTCTCTACGCTTCAAACTTTTCACGTAATTATAAGCTTCATCGGCATCGCGACAGGGATCGTCGTGGTCTACGGGCTGGTGTCGTCGCAGAGGATGAGTTTCCTCACTCTAGTCTTTCTGGTCACGACATTGGTGACGACCCTGACGGGCTTCCTGTTCACGATAAGCGTCTTCACGCCCGCGCTCGGCGTCGGCATCATTTCGACCTTCGTGATGATCGCCGCCTTCTATGCCCGCTACGCCAAGGGCATGGCCGGGCGCTGGCGCGGCATCTACGTCATCACAGCCGTGCTTTCGCTTTACCTCAACACTTTCGTACTGATTGTGCAGCTGTTCCAGAAGGTGCCTGCGCTGAATGCACTGGCGCCAACCGGTTCAGAGCCGCCCTTCGCGGTTACGCAGGGCATCCTGCTACTCGTCTGCATCATCGCGGGCTATCGCGCCCACAGGAGGTTTCACCCCTATATCCCCGGCGGTGCGCTGGGACGAGCGGCATAGAGGCTGGAGTGGATCCCAGCCCCGCGGGAAGCGCTGACCAGGCTCTATACCCGGCGCTCGACCATCATCTTCTTGATCTCGGCAATCGCCTTGGCCGGGTTCAACCCCTTCGGGCAGGTCTGGGTGCAGTTCATGATGGTGTGGCAGCGGTAAAGCCGAAACGGATCTTCCAGATTGTCCAAGCGCTCGCCGGTCGCCTCGTCGCGGCTGTCGATCAGCCAGCGATAGGCTTGCAGCAGCACGGCCGGACCGAGATAGCGATCGCCGTTCCACCAATAGCTCGGGCATGAGGTGGAGCAGCAGGCGCAGAGAATGCATTCATAGAGCCCGTCGAGCTTCTGCCGGTCTTCATGGCTCTGCAGCCACTCCTTCGCCGGTTCCGGGGAGACAGTCTGCAGCCAGGGCTGGATCGACGCATGCTGGGCGTAGAAATTGCTCAGGTCAGGCACGAGATCCTTGACCACATGCATATGCGGCAGAGGGTAGACCTTGATCGCGCCCTTGATGTCGTCGCAGCCCTTGGTGCAGGCGAGCGTATTCGCGCCGTCGATGTTCATGGCGCAGGAGCCGCAGATGCCCTCGCGGCAAGAGCGGCGCAAGGTCAGCGTCGGGTCGATGTTGTTCTTGATGTAGAGCAAGGCGTCGAGCACCATCGGCCCGCAATCGTCCATGTCGACGAAATAGGTGTCGATGCTCGGGTTCTCGTCATCATCCGGCGACCAGCGATAGATGCGGTATTCGCGCAGGTTGGTCGCGCCCTCCGGCTTCGGCCAGGTCTTGCCTTCCTGCATTCTGGAATTTTTGGGGAGAGCGAGTTCGACCATTATCTGCGGTCCTTTCGGATCATCAGCTTCAGTCCCGACCAGACCTCGCTGACGGCTGCAACCTTCACGTCGACCAGATCAAGCTTCAACGCCTCGGCCCGGATCACATCTTCAGTCACGTCGGTCGGCACTTTCGAGGCCTTCTTCGGCCAGGAGACCCAGATCATGCCGTCGCGCCTGATCGCGCCTTGAATGGTTTCCAGATGATCCTCGATCTCGGCGCGCTCCCGGGTAAAGGCATGCGCGGCGTCATAGACCGCATGCTTGCCCGTAAAGCCGGACCAATCTGCGAACCGCTCCACCAAGGCGAAATCAGCCGATGCCGCCTCGTCGGCCAATTCGCTCGGCAGCGCGATAAAGGCGACCGCCATGCCATCCTTGAAGCCAAGCTTGGCCGTCAGAGACCGATGCGAATAGCCTGCCGCCGGCGCCATGGCTCAATACACCCGCGCTTTGGGCGCGATCTTGGCCAGGCTGATGCCGCCGTCTTTTTCGGCCAGTTGCGGCTCGGTGTGGACTGGCCGATAGGCCAGCGTCACCTTGCCGTTTTCGTCGACCCAGGACAGCGTGTGCTTGCGCCACTCTACATCGTCGCGCGTGGCGAAATCCTCGCGGGCGTGCGCGCCCCGGCTCTCCTTGCGCGCCTCGGCCGAATAAACCGTGGTGATCGCATTGGCCATCAGGTTTTCCAGTTCCAGCGTTTCGACCAGATCCGAATTCCAAATCATCGAGCGGTCGAACACCTTGATATCCCTCAGTTCGCTCCAGATCGCGGAAATCCGCTTGCAGCCATTCTCAAGCGTCTCCTGCGTGCGGAACACGGCGGCGTCTTCCTGCATGGCGCGCTGCATGCGGTCGCGCAGGTCTGCCGTGGGGGTGCCGCCATTGGCGTGGCGCAGCCGGTCGAAGCGATCCATGATCTTGTCGACCGAAGCCATGTTGAGCGAAGGGATCGGCGCGTTGCGGTCGACCACCTGCCCGGCGCGGATTGCCGCCGCGCGGCCGAACACGACGAGATCGATCAGCGAATTGGAGCCAAGCCGGTTTGCGCCATGCACCGAGGCGCAGCCCGCTTCGCCGACGGCCATCAGGCCGGGCGAGACGCGGTCGGCGTTGCCAGCGGTCGGGTCCAGCACCTCGCCCCAATAGTTGGTCGGGATGCCGCCCATATTGTAGTGGACCGTCGGCAGAACCGGGATGGGTTCGCGGGTCAGATCGACGCCTGCGAAGATCTTAGCCGACTCTGAAATGCCCGGCAGCCGCTCATGCAGGATCGCCGGATCCAGATGATCGAGATGCAGGAAGATGTGGTCCTTGTTCCTGCCGACGCCGCGACCCTCGCGGATCTCCAAAGTCATGCAGCGCGAGACGACATCGCGCGAGGCCAGATCCTTGGCCGAGGGCGCGTAGCGCTCCATGAAGCGCTCGCCTTCCGAATTGACGAGATAACCGCCCTCCCCACGCGCACCCTCGGTGATCAGGCAGCCGGAGCCATAGATGCCGGTGGGATGGAATTGCACGAACTCCATGTCCTGAAGAGGCAGGCCGGCGCGGGCCGCCATGCCGCCGCCATCGCCGGTGCAGGTATGCGCCGAAGTTGCGGAGAAATAGGCGCGACCGTAGCCGCCGGTGGCGAGCACCACCATCTTGGCCGAAAAACGATGGATGGTGCCGTCGTCGAGATTCCACGCCACGACGCCGGTGCATGTTCCGTCCGGCTCCATGATCAGATCGAGCGCGAAATATTCGATGAAGAACTGCGCGTTGTTCCGGAGCGACTGGCCGTAGAGCGTATGCAGAATGGCGTGGCCGGTCCGGTCGGCGGCGGCGCAGGTGCGCTGCACGGGCGGGCCGTCGCCGTAGTTCATCATGTGACCGCCGAACGGCCGCTGGTAGATCTTGCCCTCTTCGGTGCGCGAGAAGGGCACGCCATAATGCTCGAGCTCGTAAACCGCGGCCGGCGCTTCACGCGCCAGGTATTCCATGGCGTCCACATCGCCCAGCCAGTCCGAACCCTTCACGGTGTCGTAAAGGTGCCATTGCCAGCTGTCCGGCCCCATATTGGACAGCGAGGCGGCGATGCCGCCCTGCGCCGCGACGGTGTGCGAGCGGGTTGGAAACACCTTGGTGATGCAGGCCGTCTTGAGGCCTTGCTCGGCCATGCCAAGCGTGGCGCGCAAACCTGCGCCGCCCGCTCCGACAATTACCACGTCGAATTTGTGGTCGACATAGGTGTAAGCGCTGCTCGCGCTCGCGGCCTTCTTCTCGGCGTTCTTCGACGTTTCGGCCAAGGGTCAGCCTCCGAATGCCAGCTTGAGCAGCGCAAACAGCGCCATGACGCCAACACCAATCGTGAAGAAGGTGTTGAGCATGATGCAGGCTAGCTTAAGCCCTTCGCTGTGCACATAATCCTCGATCACCACCTGCATGCCGATGCGCATGTGGATGAGGGCTGAAATGAGCATCAGGGCCAGCATCAGAGCGACGAAGGGATTTGCCAGCACCGCACGGGTCGTCTCGTAGTCCGCGCCGTTGAGCGCGATCAGCAAACCGACAAAGAATAGGGTCAACGGAACATTGGCGACGCCCGTGAGGCGCTGGCGCCAAAAATGGCCGGTGCCTTCGCGCGCCGAGCCAAGCCCGCGAACCTTCGCCAGCGGCGTGCGCATATCGTTGTTGCGAGCGCTCATAGCCCACCTCCCCGTGCCATGTAGCCGCCGATCCAGATCGCCAGCGTGAGCAAGACAGAGCCGATGAGGTTGAGCCAGGCGAGCCGGGAGGCGGCGGATTTTTCGAGCGCAGCGCCGGTGTCCCAGATGAAATGCCTTATGCCGCCCAGCATATGGTGGACAAGCGCCCAAGTGTAGCCGAACAGGACCAGTCGGCCGATCCAGGAACCGAAAATCCAGCTGACGAAATCGAAATATTCCGGAGAGATCGACGCCGCGATGAGCCACCAGGCGACCAGCAGCGTGCCGGCATAAAGCGCGACGCCGGTGATGCGATGCACGATCGACATCGTCATGGTGACGGTCGGCCTGTAGACGGAAAGATGTGGCGAAAGCGGCCGCGCGCGGGCGGGAGTCTGGGTGGCTGTGGACTTGCTCATGGCTTCCCCAATCGTGCCACCGGCGGAGGATCGAGGCCGTGGTGCGGCAAACGGTCAACGCCGGGACGAGTCGCTTCTAATGGTTTTTTGCACCGCGTCAAAGACGGAAAATCGTTTGAAAAAATTGGCTTAGTCGAGAAAATCGTTTGAAAAGCCGTCAGTCTACCGCGCTGCAACTAGGGTTGGGACATTCAACCGATTGAAGCCTGCGGGGGTCGCCAAAGGTCCCGTCAGGTCGAATCAGCGCTTGCAGGTGAAGGGCGGCTTGCGCGGTTTGACGAAAAGCGCTTCGCCGCCCTCGAGCACCAGCGCGTAGGGTTTCTTGCCGTAGCGGGTCAACTGGCCGGCCGGCGAGGCGGGCAGTTCCAGCATCTCGCCATCGGGATCGCGGAGCACGACTAGGCTGCGGCGGTTGTCAACCATGATGGATCCGCCACCGCTGCAGCGGTAAACGGCGCTGCCGGCCCGAGGCGCGATCTCGGCGGATGGGCTGGCAGCAATGCGCGAAACCGGCTTCAAGCGAAGGGTCTGGCCGGGGATCATGACGGTTGCCGCAGGCTTCGCGGCTTGCGCCTGCGCAGTTGCGGGCCCGGCCGATTGGCCCTCGGCAGCGGAACCCTGCTCCACCACGCCGGCAGCGATAGAGCCCTCGCCAGGTGGGGCGGATTCGACCGCGACGAGGTCGGGCGAGGCGGCGGTTCCCTTTGAACCAGCTTCGGTGGTGCACGCAGCCAGACCGCTCGAGACGGCGAGTACCGCTGCGATGGCGAGTGTTCGGACGAGGCCCAGGGCGTTTTTCATTGGGCGGCAAGCTAATGAGACACGGCAGATGTATCAATGGGGCAGTTTGGGAGCCCACAAGGCAGAAATAGGGGGGTCCGTTTCCGCTTCCGACCGACGCACTGACGCACTGAAGGACTGACGGATTAAGCGCATCAGCCGAACGGTTGCACTTCCATTTCGCTCCGGCCTGTTAATCTTGATTAAGAAAGTGCTAAAGTCGTCGCACAAGATAGGGTTCGGAGTGTGCCATGCGTTACGTTTCCCCATCCCTCATTGCGGCCGCCCTTCTGGCCGGGATCGCACCGGCGGCAGCCGACGATATTTACCTGTATCAACAGAACGACCATTTCTACGCCGATTCTTTCGGCAACCTCGTGGTTGATAGCGCCGCCGGCTACAAGCGCATCGTCGTCGGTGCGGGCGAGCAGGCAAAGGTCATGAACGAGGGCACTGGCCAGTCCGGTGGCATGGACTATGGCAGCGTCTACGCCCCGCCGCTCTATTACCCCACCAGTGGGTATTACAATCGCGGCGTCTTCAACAATCGCGGCGTCTTCAACAACAGGGGCGTGTTTCACAATGGCCGCAATGCGCTCGGCGGCTGAGCTAGGCAGGCCTTGCTGGCGAATTGGTTAACAAAGCCCTGAATTGGTCACGATTGTCGCGGCAGTCTTGGGACATTCCAATGAGAGACTCCAAATGGCCCAGGGCGCGCAGGCTCGAAGACTGAAACAGCACATCGCCTCGCTGGAGACGATGACGCGATTTGTCCTCGCAACGCTGGCCTTGGGAAGCGGGGTCTACACCTATCTCGGCGTTCGCAGCCTGCTGGACGGCTCGGCTACCGCCGTGTTTTTCGCGGCAGTCGTCTATGCCGTTTCGGTGTCGGTGGCGATCTACGGCTTCTGGACATACATGATCCGCTTCTTCCCCGAGATGAAGGATGGCGGCTCGCGCTTGGCGATGCTCGGCATCATGGCGATCGGCTCGGCGATGATCGTGGCCATGGCCTCCTGGCTCAACGCTGCGGCCCTCGCAGGTTCAGCTGCGGTGGAACAACACCTCGCCATCACCATGGAGGACTACACCGCCGACCTCGATCAGGCGCATGGCAATGCTCTAGGCGCGCTCTCGCTCCTCCCGGATATTCAGCGGGCCGGGGAGCGCTTCGCACGCCTTGCGGAACAGGAACAGACCTCCGGCGCACTGACCGGAACATCCGGTTCCGGCAGCGTGGTGCAACTGCTCAGCCAGATGTCGGCGCAGATGAAGGAACTCGAAGGGACGATTGAAGCGTCGCGGGAAACGGTGCAGTCCAGCTTCAAGCAAGGCCAGGAGCATCTGGCCAAGATGCGCGGCCTTGTTTCGGCCCCAGGCCCCATCGAGGTGCGCTCGGATGAATTCGCCGCCGAGTCGGTCGCCTTATCCGGCGTAATTGCCTCGCTGGAGCAGACGTCGATCGCGCCATCGGTGAGCCGCGCCGCGGCAGACCTTTCCGTCGGCTTCATCGCCCCTGTTGCGGATGGCGACTCGGCCGACCTCGCCGGACGTCAGGATGCCGTCATGGCGACCATACGCACCTCCGTCGAGTCGCAGTCGAAAGCGCTCAGCGACGCCGCGGGGGAAATCCTGGCGCAGCCGAAAGTCCCCGAGCGGCGCTATGTGCCTTTGTCGGCCGCCGACGCCGTGCTTCGCTATGCGTCCGATTTCATCCCAAGCTGGGCCGGCGCTATCGCCATTGACCTGTTGCCGGCGGTGCTGGTGGGCGTGATGGCTGTCGCGCATGGCGCGGCACGGCGCGACGAGGAGACGCTGGAGGACGCCGATCGCGTCACCGCAGCCGATTTATTCCGTGCGCTCGAACTCAACGCGGCGATGCAGGCGAAACATGGTGTCGCTACGGATGCACAGCATCAGATCGATGAGCTGAAAGAGCTGGTGGCCGAGGCGAAATCGCAGCAGGGCGGCAACCGGCTTGCAGAGAATGTCACCCCGCTCTCCGACCGAAAGCGAGCCGAACCGTGAGCGACCCGACCTCCTCCGCCCTCAGCGGCAACGCCCCGCCTCACGGCGGAACGCCTTCGCCGGCTCCGTCCGGTTGGGGCAATGCGATCGGACCCATACAGCGCGCCTTCACGCGCTTCGATGATGGCGAGTTGGTGCGGTGGGTGTTTCGCGGGATGCTGATCGGCACCATGTTCGTGCTTGGGATGGATTTGCGCGATCTTTACGACAGGAACGCGACTGCCGCAGCGCTGGCTCCTTCCGAAACGTCCTCGCCCGTCCTTCCGCCGGTGTTCGAAACCGACAAGCCGCTGCCAGCCGACCCGCGCCGATTTGTGACCGGCGAAATGGAGGCGCTGCGCGCGCCGATGCACTTCACGCTTGACGCGGGCGGGGTGCTGCGCGCCGAGGGCGCAATCGACGTGGGATCGGCCGAGCGGCTGGCGGCCGAGCTCGATGCTCGCGGGGAATATGTGCGCAAAGTCTCCCTCAACTCCCCCGGCGGTGTCCTCGACGAGGCGATTGCGATGGCCGAGCTGCTGCGCCAGCGCAAGATCGATACCGAGGTCGGGGACGGTGCGCTCTGCGCATCGTCTTGTCCGCTTATTTTCGCCGGTGGGGAGAAGCGGCTGGCGGGTGCGCAATCGGCAATCGGTGTCCACCAATTTTTCGGCTTGAAATCGATCGGCGACAGCCTGTCCATCGATCCCGCCAAAGCGCTCTCCGACGCGCAAATAACGACGGCGCGCATCAGCCGGCATTTGCAGGCAATGGGCGTCGATCCGGCGGCATGGCTGCATGCGCTCGATACGCCGCCGCAATCGCTCTACTACTTCTCACAGAAGGAGTTGAAGCAGTACCGGCTCGCGACCGCAGCCGCTCCACCGCGCCCGCAATCTGCAGAGAATCCGGCGGCGGCCGCTCCCCGCGGCTGAAGCAGTTCGCGATTCCGGGAATCACGGACCTTACGGCGGAGAGGCTGACTTGGCCGTGCTTCAAAGCAGCGGGGCAGAACGGATCGTTCGACCCTTCCTATTTCCACTCGCGAATATCGACGAAATGACCCGCGATCGCTGCGGCGGCGGCCATCGCCGGCGAGACGAGATGCGTGCGGCCCTTGAAGCCCTGCCGGCCCTCGAAATTGCGGTTCGAGGTCGAGGCGCAGCGCTCATGTGGCTTCAGCCGGTCGTCGTTCATGGCGAGGCACATCGAGCAGCCTGGCTCGCGCCAGTCGAAACCCGCTTCGACGAAGATCTTGTCCAGACCTTCCTTCTCCGCCTGCTCCTTCACCAGGCCTGACCCCGGCACGATCATGGCGTCGACCGTCGCCGCCACTTTCCTGCCCTCGACGACCTTGGCCACGGCGCGCAAATCCTCTATGCGGCCATTTGTGCACGAACCGATGAAAACGCGGTCAAGCTTGATGTCCGTCATCTTGGTGCCCGGCTCAAGTCCCATATATTCAAGCGCGCGCTTCTTCGAATTGCGCTTGTTCTCGTCTTCGATTTCGTCCGGGTTGGGGACGATGCCCTGAACGGAGGCGACGTCTTCCGGCGAGGAGCCCCAGGTCACGATCGGCGGCAGCTTCGCGGCGTCCAGCACGACGACCTTGTCGTAATGGGCGCCTTCATCGGAATAGAGCGTTTTCCAATAGTCCAGGGCCATGTCCCAGGCTTTGCCAGTCGGCGCGCGCGGCTTGTCCTTCACATAGGCGAAGGTCGTCTCGTCAGGCGCGATCAATCCGGCGCGGGCGCCACCTTCGATCGACATGTTGCAGATCGTCATGCGGCCTTCCATTGACAGGGCCCGGATCGCCTCGCCGGCATATTCGATCACATAGCCGGTGCCGCCGGCCGTGCCGATCTCGCCGATAATGGCAAGGATGATGTCCTTGGCGGTGACGCCGTCCGGCAGCTTGCCGTCGACGCGCACCAGCATGTTCTTCGCCTTCTTCTGGATCAGCGTTTGCGTCGCCAGAACATGCTCGACCTCGGACGTTCCGATGCCATGCGCCAAAGCGCCAAACGCGCCGTGCGTCGAGGTGTGGCTGTCGCCGCAGACAATCGTCATGCCCGGCAGGGTGAAGCCCTGCTCCGGCCCGATGATGTGGACGATGCCCTGGCGGCGGTCCTTTTCCGAATAATACTCGACCCCGAAATCGGCAGCGTTCTTGGCCAGCGCCTCCACCTGGATGCGGCTTTCCTCGTTCTTGATGCCATTCTTGCGGTCGGGCGAAGTCGGCACGTTATGGTCGACAACGGCGAGCGTCTTCTCGGGGTGACGCACCTGGCGGCCCGCCATGCGCAAACCCTCAAAGGCTTGCGGGCTGGTGACTTCATGCACGAGGTGCCGGTCGATGTAGAGCAGGCAGGTGCCGTCATCCTGACGGTCGACCACATGCTCGTCGAAGATCTTGTCGTAAAGGGTGCGCGGTGCGCTCATCTGCGTAAATCCGTCGATCGAGAAACTGGAGGCGCGGCCTCGCCGGCGCCGGACGATAGATCAGGCCAATCTAAGTCGGCTGGTCAACGCGCCGGAAATCCGCGCAAAGAAACGCGCCGGCAGGCGCTTCTTGTCCTGCAGCACGAAGCCCTTGTAGTGCGGGTCCGAGAAAAGCTTCTCCATGGGGCGCTCCATACCAGTGTTTTGCGGAGGCGGCAATTGCGCTCTGCTCTGCCGTTCAATCGGCAAGCCGCCACGTCCCCGGCGGTACCCCGTAGGCGCGGGAGAAGGCGCGGCTGAAAGCGGCTTCGGTCGCGTATCCCGCCTCCTGCGCGATGTCGGCAATCGGACGGCGCGTGGTGGCGAGAGCGATGCGGGCGAGATAGAGCCGCCAGTCGCGCAGATATCGGATCGGCGACGTCTGCAATACGGTCTGGAACCGTTCAGCCAGCACGCTGCGTGAAGTCGCGCACGCCCTCGACAGATCCTCCAGGGTCCAATCGCGGGCGGGTTCCGCATGGATGAGGGAGAGGCAGCGCGACAGCGACCGGTCGCCAAGCGCCGCAAGCCAGCCGGTCGCTCCCGGCTGCTCTGTCATCATGATGCGGTGCCGCAGGATCTCGATGAAAAGGATCTCAGTCAGTCGCGCCAGCATGGCGATGCCGCCGCTGCGCGGAACATCAACCTCCGTCACCATTTGGCGGATGGTTTCCCGCAGCCATCCGCCATCGTTGGCGCCGCGCGTTCGTATATGGATCAGCTTGGGCAGCGCTTGCCGCAACGGCTCGAAGTCGATCGCGTCGCATTGCAGGAAGCCGCAGAGCAGGCGCACCGGGCTGGACTCTTCGCCATAACGAAGCACGGGGATTTCCCGCCAAGGCTTCGGCGGCAGGTCGCGCGTCGGCAGGACAAGCCGTCCGCCATCACCGGCGCCGAGCTGATGTCCCGTGCCGAAGGGAAAGACGACGACGTCACCTTCCTCAAGCGCTGCGTCCTCGCCATCCATTTTCAGCCAGCACGAGCCGGCAGCGACGATGTGGAATGGCATCGCCGCGCCCGGCCTGGCGGCCAATCGCGCCATGGCCGGAGCGCCGTCGGTTTGCCACGCGCCCGAAGGCATGAAGCAAAACTGCAACGAGCCCGACAGCCTGATCGTGGAGAGCAGAGACGAGAGAACGTCGTCCCGCGTCACGCCAACGGAGAGAGCCGGATTTTCGGACAATGCATTCGGTATCCCGGCCAAATACGCACCTCGCCGCGACGCGTATGAGAGTGGCGTCGCAACCAATCAATGGAGGATACTATGCAAACCGCATCTGACAAACTGGTGGTCATGATGACCAAGGGCGTCGATTCCGAACTTTCGTCCGTCGGCTTCACCATCGCCAATGGCGGCATTACCGCAGGGCTCAAAGTGTCAGTGTTCCTGACGAGCACGGCCATCGATCTCGTGCGCAAGGGCGGACAGAAGATGACGCATGTGCAGCCGCTCGAACCGCTTTCGGCGCTGATCGAGGATTTCCAGAGCCGCGGCGGCATCATCTGGGCTTGTCCTCCCTGTGTGAAATCGCGCGGCTACGAACAGGACGACCTGCTGGACGGCGTGGTGATCGTCGGCGCCAGCGCAATGCACGCCGAGATCAAGCAAGGCGCCGCCACGCTATCCTTCTAAGCGCAGCGGGACGCGAGGTCGTGGGCGCGTATAGCGATTGCACCAAGGGAATCGGCTTGCCGCAACAAGCTTTCGTTGACACCCGATTTCGCCTGCGCTTAGCTGCGAGATGGGGCGTCTGGTATGACCAGTTCGCCCCATCTCGCGGATGAGGACCGTGAGTTCTGTGGTGCGGAGCAGAACTTCGCTTGCCATTCGGGATTTTGGTCGAACCATCGCATTGTCATGAAGCACTTCTGGGAGGAACCATGAAACTCAAACTCGCCGCTACCGCATTACTCGTCTCCGCCGCATCGCTCGTCGCCAGCCAATCCGTGCAGGCGCAGGAGAAGAAGCAGCTCGCCATGGTCGTCAACGCCGCCTCCAGCTTTTGGAAGCTGGCCGAGGCCGGCATCAAGAAGGCCCAGGGCGAGCTACCGAACTATGAGCTTTCGCTGAAGTACCCGGCACAGGGCACCGCCGCGCTGCAGAACGCGCTGATGGACGACCTCGTCGCCGCCGGCACCGACGCCATCATGATCTCGTCGGTCGATCCGAAGACCTCGGTCGACGCCTTCAACAAGATCGCTGGCCAGATCCCGCTGTTCACCACCGACAGCGACGCGCCGGACTCCAACCGCATCGCCTATATCGGCTCGTCGAACACCGACGCCGGCGTGCAGGCGGGCGAGCAGGCGGTCAAGGCGCTGCCCAAAGGCGGCAAGTGCATGGGCTTCGTCGGCTTCCTCGGCGCCGACAACGCCAAGGAGCGCATCGCCGGCTTCAAGAAGGCGATCGAAGGCAAGGGCATCGAACTCGTCGACGTGCGCGGCGACGATGTCGACTTTGCCCGCGCCCGCTCGAACGTCGATGACGTGCTGGCCGCCAGCCCGGACATCAACTGCATGGTCGGCTTCTATTCGTACAATCCGCCGAAGATTTACGAGGCGCTGCAGGCCGCCAATAAGCTCGGCCAGATCACCGTCGTCGCCTTCGATGAGGATCCGGTCACACTCGGCGCCGTGCGTGACGGCAGCTTCGCGGCGACCGTCGTGCAACAGCCCTTCGAGTGGGGCTATCAGGGCATGAAGCTGATGGCCAAGTATCTCGAGGGCGACAAGTCCGGCGTTCCGGAGAACAAGCTGATCATCGTGCCGACCAAGGTGATCGACAAGGCCAATGTCGACCAGTTCGAGACGGACCTGAAGGCGGCGATCAGCGGCGGCTAAGCCCTCGCTGTTTCAATGACAGGCAAAATCTGAAACTGTGAGAAACCGGCGCCCACGCGCCGGTTTCTTGAACTGGCGCTGCATATGGCCGAGCCCTTCCTCGAACTGACCGATATCACGAAGGATTATCCGGGCGTGAAGGCGCTTGGCGGCGTGAGCATTTCCGTCAGTCCGGGCGAAGTGGTGGCGCTGATCGGCGAGAACGGCGCCGGCAAATCGACGCTCATGCGCATTCTCGGCGGCGTGACGCAGCCGACGACCGGAACGATCCGCGTGGATGGTGAGGAACGGGCGGCGCTGACCGTCAACGGTTCGATGCGGGCCGGCATCGCCTTCGTGCACCAGGAACTGAACCTGTTCGAAAATCTCGACGCGGCGGCCAATGTATTCATCGGGCGCGAGCCGCGGCGCGGACGGCTGCTGCCGCTGATCGACCGCCAAAAATTGCGCGAGCAGACCGAACCCTTGCTGAGGCGGCTCAAGGTCGACTTCGGCCCCGACACCAAGGTGTCAAACCTTTCGATCGCGCAACGGCAATTGCTGGAGATCGTAAAGGCGCTGTCGCTCGACGCACGGCTCGTCATCATGGACGAGCCGACCTCCAGCCTGACGTCGACCGAGACGGAACGTCTGATGAAAGTCATCGACGATCTCAAGTCGCAGGGCGTCAGCATCATCTTTATCTCGCATCGGCTGAACGAGGTCGAAGCCTGCGCGGACCGCGTGGTGGTTCTGCGCGACGGAAAGCTGGTCGGCCATCTGGAGCGCGGCGAGATCAGCCATGACAAGATGATCCGGCTGATGATCGGCCGCGACCTGAAATCGCTCTATACGCCGCCGGCCAATCCTCCGGGCGATGCCGCGCTGGAGATCGTCGGCGCGCGCACCTCGACCTATCCGGGCAGCAGCGTCGACCTGGCGCTGCGCCGCGGCGAGATTCTGGGGTTGGCCGGGCTGGTGGGATCCGGCCGTTCGGAATTGGCGCGCGCCGTATTCGGCATCGACGCGCTGGTGGCCGGCGAAGTGCGCCTCGACGGCAAGGCGCTCAAGATTTCCACGCCGAGCGACGCGATCTCACACGGCGTCTACCTGATCCCCGAGGATCGCAAGCAATCGGGGCTGTTGCTCGACTTCGCGATTGTCGACAACATCTCGCTGCCCGACCTCGCCCGCTATGCTCGCTCGCATCTGGTCAGCCGGCGGCGGGAGAAGGTCAATGCCGACGCCCAGCGCCAGCGCCTGAACATCCGGACGCCCTCGGTCGCGACGCGCGCCGGCTCGCTGTCGGGTGGCAACCAGCAGAAGGTGGTGCTGGCGAAATGGCTGTCGATGCAACCGCGCGTGATGATCTTCGACGAGCCGACGCGCGGCGTCGATGTCGGTGCCAAGAAGGAAATCTACGAGATGCTGCGGGGCCTGGCTGACGCCGGCGTCGCCGTGCTGATGATTTCGAGCGACATGGAGGAGGTCATCGGCGTCAGCGACCGCATCGCGGTGATGCACGAGGGCGCGATCGCCGGCTATCTTCAGCGCAAGGATTTCAGCGAACAGAATGTGTTGCGGCTGGCAGTCGGGGCCAAGCCGGATCTGGCGGCATAGGGGCGAGCATGAACAGAAACGATGTCGGCCTGCTTGTGCTCATCGTGGTGGTGGGGGCGATCGTTGCCATACGCCAGCCGCTGTTCATCTCGCCCATCAACATCGCCAACACCGCCAATCTGATCGGGCTGTTCGGGCTCTTCGCCGTCGGCCAAGCCTTCGTCATCATCACGGGCGGCATCGAATTGTCCGTCGGCTCGATCATCGCGCTGCTGGGCGTGCTGTTCGTCGATTTGATCGTGACCTACGAGGTGGCGTGGCCGCTGGCGGTGCTGCTGATGATCGCGATCGGCGTGCTGATCGGCCTCGCCCACGGGCTGCTGATCACCAAGATGCACATGCAGCCCTTCATCGTGACGCTGTGCGGCCTGCTGATCTATCGCGGGCTGGCGCGTTTCTATACGAGCGACGGCACCGTCGGCTTCTATTTCGGCACCAGCTTCCCGACGCTGGAGTGGCTGACCACGGGCCGCAGCTGGGGCGTGCCGCATTCCTTCATGGTGATGGTCGTAGTAGCGGCAGTGATGTGGGTGGTGCTGCACCGCTCCGTGTTCGGACGCCATCTTTTGGCCGTCGGCAAGAACGAGGAGGCGGCGCGCTACTCCGGCATCCGCACCGACCGCGTCATAATCGCCGCCTATGTGATCTGCGCCGTGCTGACCGCGGTCGCGGCGATCTTCTTTGCCATGTACACGAAGTCGATCTCGCCCTCGACGCATGGCAATTTCTACGAGCTCTACGCCATCGCCGCGGCTGTTCTCGGCGGCTGCTCGCTGCGCGGCGGCGAAGGCTCCATCGTCGGCGTGGTGCTGGGCACCATCCTGCTGCAGGTACTTCAGAACCTGGTCAACCTGCTCGGCATTCCGAGTTCGCTCAACTTCGCGGTGATGGGATCGGTGATCCTGATCGGCGTGCTCGCCGACCAGCAATTCTCCAAGGGCCGATTCGGCGCCGCGGCGAAAGCGTAGCGGGTATCAGCCGTAGCGGCTCAGCCCCAGTTCGCTCATGTCGACATCCGGCTTCCTGCCCGAAACCATATCGGCCAACACGCGGCCGGAGCCGCAGGCCATGGTCCAGCCCAGCGTGCCGTGGCCGGTCGAGAGGTAGAGGTTGTCGTAGCGGGTCTTGCCGATGATCGGCGGCCCGTCGGGGGTCATCGGCCGCAAGCCGCACCAGAACGTCGCCTTCGAGACGTCGCCCCCTCTAGGGAAGAGGTCGCCGACCGAATGTTCCAGCGTTGCCCGCCGGGCATCACGTAACGCCATATCGTAACCGGAAATTTCGGCCGTACCGCCGACCCGAATGCGGTCGCCGAGCCGCGTGATCGCCACCTTGTAGGTCTCGTCCATGACGGTCGAAACCGGCGCGCCATCGGGATCGGTGATCGGCACGGTGATCGAATAGCCCTTGATTGGGAAGACCGGCACGGTCAGGCCCAGCGGACGCATCATGACAGGCGTGTAGCTGCCCATCGCCGCAACATAGAGGTCGGCCTTCAGCACACCGGCGCTGGTGTCGACGCCGGCGATCCGTCCGGCCTCGGTGGCAAAGCCCTTGATCGCTGTGTTGAAGCGGAACTTGACGCCGCGCGCTTCAGCCAGCCTGGCCAGCCGCTCGGTGAATATCTTGCAGTCGCCGGTCTCGTCACCGGGCAGGCGCAGCCCGCCCTTGAATTTTTCGCGCACGCCGGCAAGCGCCGGTTCCGCGCGAACGCAGCCCTCCGGGTCCAGGACTTCATAGGGCACGCCGAATTCCTTGAGCACCTCGATGTCGCCGCCGGTGTGGTCCACCTGCGACTGTGTGCGGAAGAGTTGCAGCGTGCCCTGCGCCCGATCATCGTATTCGATGCCGGTCTCGGCCCGCAGCGCCTTCAAGCAGTCGCGGCTGTACTCGGCGATCGGAACCATGCGCGCCTTATTGATGGCGTAGCGCGCCGACGTGCAGTTGCGCAGCATTTGCAGCACCCACACGATCATTGCCGGATCGACTTTCGGGCGGATGACCAGCGGGCCGAAATGCATGAGCAGCCATTTCACCGCCTTGACGGGAACACCCGGCCCGGCCCAGGGCGAGGCATAGCCGGGCGACACCTCGCCGGCGTTGGCGAAGCTCGTTTCCAGCGCAGGACCGGATTGGCGGTCTACCACCTCGACCTCGTGGCCGGCCTCCGCGAGGTAGTAAGCGGCCGTGACGCCGATCACCCCACTGCCAAGGATCAGAACTCTCATCGACGCTCCCTCAAACGCACGTCTGTCACGATCAGCCGCCAACGTATCGCCGATGGAAACGGCTGCCCAGTCCGGTCAGGATTTCATAGCCGATTGTCCCGGCGTAGCCAGCGACATCGTCGACCGACTGGTGCGGACCGATCATTTCAACCAGATCGTTCGCCTTCAGCGAATCCGGCGGCAGCTCCGATGTATCCAGAATGATCGAATCCATCGATACCCGGCCGGCGATCGGCAGCCGTACATCCCCAAACCATGCGGCCCCGGCGGCGCGGCGATGCCAGCCATCGGCGTAGCCCAGCGTTATCGTTGCGAGCGAAGTCGGCTTCTCCACCACCAGCGAATGGCCATAGCCGACGCCGATGCCGATTTCGACATTGCGCGATTGCACGACCTTCACATCGAGGCGAATGACGGGCCGCATCGGATTGGGCCTGCCGGGCGTCGGATTGACGCCGTATAGCGCAACGCCCGGGCGGCCGAGTTCCAAATGATAGGGCGCACCAAGGAATATGCCCGACGAGTTGGCGAAGGACGCGGGTGCGGCGGGCAGCTTTACGCGCAATGCCTCGAAGGCGCGGCGCTGCAATTCGTTGGCGGGATGATCCGGCTCGTCGGCGCAGGCAAGATGACTCATGACGAGGGCGATCTCGATACCATCCAAAATCGACGGATTCGCGCCGACCTCGTCGACCTCATGGGGCGTCATACCGAACCTGGCCATGCCGCTATCGACCTGGAGTGCCGCGGCCAGCTTGCGCCCGGCGCGTCCCGCCGTCATTCGCCAGGCGTTGATCTGGTCGAGGCTGTTGAGGACGGGGCGAAGATTCGCAGCAACGGCCTCGGCTTCGCTGCCCGGCGCCAAGCCGCTCAAGACATAGATGATAGCCGCTGCACCGATCGCTTCTCGCAGCGCCAGGCCTTCCGACAGAAGGGCTACGAAAAAGGTGTCGCAGCCCTCGCCCATCAGCGCCCGGCAGACCTCGGCCGCCCCAAGTCCGTAGCCGTTCGCCTTCACGACGCCGGCACAGGAAACGCCGCCCAGCTTTTTCTTCAGCGTGCGATAGTTCTGTCGGACGGCGCCGAGATCGACGGTCAGGATCGCGCCGGCGACCGCGGCGGAGGGGCCCACAGGCATGTCCCAAGTTTCGCCGGCCACTATCCGAGCTTCCGCCGCCATTTCCTCTGTCCGAACCCAGATGCACTATGGCAATCAGTAGAGACCAACCGGGCCTACCGCAACTGCGGAAGGATCGCCGGCAGCGACCAGGCTTGCACAGAGCCCTAGGGCCACCTGCCGATGGCGGCGACCCCGCGCATCATTCCGCAGGCTGAAGATCAAGCGTCGGCGAGGTGCCTGAACGCCGCCACGACCTCTTCATAGACCTTGCGCTTGAAGGGGACGATGAGGCCCGGAAGATCACCCATCGGCCGCCATGCCCAATCGCCGAATTCCGCTTTGTGACCCTCCGGCGGGGGATTGATGCGGACCTCCCGCTCGTCGCCATGGAAGCGAAAAGCGAACCATTTCTGCGTCTGACCGCGGTACTTGCCGCCCCAGGTGATGCCGATCCTGTCGGCCGGCAGATCGTAGTTGACCCAGTTGGGCGCTTCAGCGAGCAGCTTCAGGCTCTCCATTCCGGTCTCTTCGAAGATTTCACGCCGCGCCGCTTCGAGCGGTTCTTCACCCTTGTCGATGCCGCCCTGCGGCATCTGCCAGAGCTGCGGCCGATCGCCCGTCTCGCTGTCCGGTTCGAATTTGCGCCGGCCGACCCAGACCAGCCCCGCGCCGTTCAGCACCATTGCGCCGACGCAGGGACGATAGGGCAGGTCCGCCGGATCGACGGGTTTCTTCGACTTGGCCATCGGAGATTTCTAGCTCTTCTCGGGGTCGCTGGCGACGGCCGAAATCGGCACGATCTCGATGCCCCGCTTCTTTGCTTCGTTCACCCAGGAAGTAACCGTGTCGACGGTTGTTCCGAAGGCCGAGCCCGTTCCCACGGCGAAGCCCTTTGCGCGCGCGGTCGCCTCCAATTGGTCGAGCTTCTTCAGGATTGCACCGCGATCCTGAACGTCATCGATGATCGTGTCGCCAGTGGCGATCGGCACGCCGTTCTTCCGGGCCTCGTCCGGCGCGAGACTGCGTGCCGAGCTGCCGTCATCCAGGAAGAGCAGGCCGCGCTTGCCCAACTCCGCCATCATGACGCCGACTGCGCTTGGCTCGGCGACGAAACGCGCGCCCATGTAGTTCATCACACCGGTGTAGTTTGTAGTGCGCGCCAAAGCCCAATGCAGGTTCTCGATGTTCTCCTGCGGGCTCGCTTCTACCGTCAAGGTGGTCCGGCCGGGGTTCACGCTCGGATAGTCGAACGGCTCTAGCGGCACCTGCATCAGGATCTCGTGGCCACGCTGGCGCGCATTCTGCATCCATCTGCCTATGCTGTTGCCTTGCGACGCAAACGCCAGGGTCACTTCCGGCGGAAGCTTGTTGATGGCGGCTTGCGTGCCCGTCTGCGAAACGGCAAGCCCGCCGATGACGATGGCGACGCGCGCCCCGCGCGCGCCCGACCAGGGCCGCGCATAAACGTCGAAGGGCCTGCGGCCATCGGCGGCGCGCATCGGCAGCGGACCTTTCGGGCTGTCCTCGATAAGCGCCCTATCCGGCAGATGCGCGGTGCGCAAATTGCGGGATTCCGCGGCGGGATCACTGATCGTGATGACGCCGCTGCTGTTCGCCGGTGCTTTCCCGACGGAGATGATCGATGGAGATTCGGCAGCCTGGCTCGGAACCGGAATTTGCGCAGAGCCGGACGGGCCGGACAGCGGCTCGACAACAGCCACCTCCACCGGAGCCGGGTCATGGATGGCGTCCCGCTGCATTGCGATCAGGGCCGAAAGGCCCAACAGTCCGACAATGGCGAGGCCGGTGACGATCCTAGTCTTCCCGATAGGCTGGCGCGCAGCCTGGCCCCTGGGCGGCAGAGATTGACCCAACGGGCGGTCTATTTCCTTGACGAGCACTATGCGCATCCCTCCAGCGGCGCGACGCAACCAAGACTCGGAAAAAATCCTGCGCATCGAAGCGCAGGATTACGCATCACACTAGCTTACGGGGACACATAGAAAGGGCGGCCTGAGCCGCCCCCGCAATTTACTGCTTCATCGCCGCTTTGTCGGGATTGGGCGGGAAAGATGGATCGGTCTTCTCCCCACGCAGCAGCGCGAGAGCGTAGTTGAGCTGCAGGTCGTCTTTCGGCTCCGGCGGCACGTAAGCGGCAGAGCCCGACCCTTCGTCGCTCTCCTCCTGGCCCTTGATGTGGCCCTTGAGATCGGACTCGCCACGGGTCAGGTCACGCCCCTTCAGATCATCCGGCAGCGGCTGTTCCACCTTGATGTCAGGGGTGATGCCCTTGCCCTGGATCGACTTGCCCGACGGCGTGTAATAGAGGGCCGTCGTCAGCCTCAGCGCGCCATTCTCGGCCAGCGGGATGATCGTCTGGACCGATCCCTTGCCGAACGATTGCGTGCCGACGACCGTCGCGCGGCGATGGTCCTGCAACGCGCCGGCGACAATCTCCGAAGCGCTCGCGGAACCGCCATTGACCAGAACGATCAACGGCTTGCCGTCGATCATATCGCCCGGCCGGGAGTCGAAGCGGGAGACATCCTTCGGATCGCGGCCGCGCGTCGAGACAATCTCGCCGCGGTCGAGGAAGGCATCGGAAACGCTGACCGCCTGGTCGAGCAGACCACCCGGATTGAGGCGGAGGTCAAGCACATAGCCCTTCAGCTTGTCCGCCGGGATCTGCTTCTGGATGGTCTCGATCGCATTGTCGAGATCGTCGAATGTCTTCTCGGTGAAGGAGGTAATCTTCATGTAGCCGACATCGTTTTCGACACGGTACTTAACAGCCTTGACCTTGATGATGTCGCGCACGACGCTTAGTTCGATCGGCTTGTCGGCGCCTTCACGAAGAATTGTCAGCTTGATGGGCGTGTTCACCGGCCCGCGCATCTTTTCGACGGCGTCGTTGAGCGTCAGGCCACGCACTTCCTCGCCATCGATCTTGGCAATGAAGTCGCCCGCGAGAACGCCAGCCTTGGCGGCCGGCGTGTCGTCGATCGGCGTGATCACCTTGACGAGCTCGTTTTCCATGGTGACCTCAATGCCGAGACCGCCGAATTCACCCTTGGTCTGGACCCGCATATCCTTCGCGGCTTCCGGATTGAGGTAGGACGAGTGCGGATCGAGCGAGGTGAGCATGCCGTTGATGGCGTTCTCCACCAGCGACTTCTCGTCCGGGGGCGTGACATACTGTCCGCGCACGCGCTCGAAAATATCGCCGAAGATCGCGAGTTGCCGATAGGTTTCCGAGCCCGCGGCATTGGCGGGTGAGCCGACGCCGCCATAGACGAGGCTCATCGCGGACGCGCCCATCAGCGCTCCAGCCACCAGCAGGGACAATTTCCGCATCATTTCCAGTCCTTCCAGAACTTCGAGCCTGCTTAGCGATCCATCCACCAGCGGCCCGGATCCACGGATTTTCCGTCTTTTCGAAACTCAACATAGAGTTCCGGACCCGTATTTCCAATCACCCTGTCGGCATTGCTGGCAAATCTTGCCTCAGCCATCGCCCCAACCGGCTCGCCGGCAAGAACGGCCTGGCCCTGCGCCACCATGATTCGACCCATTCCCGCCAACACAATATGATAGCCATCGCCGGCGTCCAGGATCAAGAGTTGACCGTAAGACCGGAACGGGCCCGCATAGAGCACGCTCGCATCGACCGGCGAAGTAACTGTCGCGCCCGATTGTGTCGCAACCATGTCGCCATGCATGGTCCCGCCCAGTCCGTCCTTCGCTCCGAACCGCTTGTTTCGCTTGCCGCTGACCGGCAGAGAGAGCTGGCCGCGAAGTGCGTCGAAATCAACCGCACCCACCAGACGGTGCTTCTCAGGCACCGGCAAGGCGGCCAATTGGTCCTCGCGCCGGGCGCGCTCTTCTTCGGCCTTACGCTCGGCTTCCTCCGCCTTGCGCTTCTTCTCGGCCTCCGCCTCCAGGCCGGCAATAAGCTCCTTCAGGCTGCGGGACTTGCGGGCGAGCTGGGTGGAGCGGTTGCGCTCGGCTTCAATGGCCGCCTCGTTCTCGCCGGCCAGCCTGTCCTTCTCGGTCAGCAGGAACGAGAGTTTTTTCTTCTCCGCCACCAGTTCGGCTGCAGTGCCGGCGAGGCGGTCCCGTTCCGCCGCGATGGAAGCCGACAGCCGCGAGAGTTCCTGCAAATCGGCCATCAGCAGGTCCGTCTCGTGACGAAGCCCCGGCACCACGGCGCCCAGCAGGATGGCGCTGCGCACCGACGACAATGCGTCGTGCGGTGTCACCAGGATCGCCGGGGGCGGGTTGAGGCCCATGCGCTCCAGGCCGCCGAGAACTTCCGCAAGCACGTCGCGCCGGGCCCAGAGCGAGCGCCGGATGACGTCTTCCTGCGCCTTCTGGCGCCCCAGGCGATCCGAAATCTCCTCAATGTCGTCGTCAAGTTTCTTCTCGGTCTTCGCCGACTGGATCAGTGCCGCGGTGATGGTGGCGTGGTCCTTGCGAAGCGTCGCGATATCGGCGGCAAGCTTGGCGACTTTCTCGTCGGACAGGACGATCTCGCGGCTGATCCGCTCGAATTCGGCGCGGCTTTCCGCCTGCGCATCCGGGATGGCGGCGGTCTCCTGCGCGCTGGCGGACAACAGGATGCAGAAAAGCGCCCATGCTGCCAGCAGGCAGCGCAGGATCATTCCCGCTCGTCCATTCAAAATCCGTCGCAGCATCGTTGAGTCCGTCCGCCAACGACAATAGCGACCGGTTTCTTAACGAACCATCAACCATAATGCACAGGGGCAACGGACGACGATGCAACCACGCAAATGCGCCCGATTCCCGAGCTCCGTAGGCGCGCCTCACACCCGATGGTAGGGATGGCCGGAGAGAATCGTCGCAGCGCGATAAAGCTGCTCGGCCAGCATGATGCGCACCATCTGGTGCGGCCAGGTTTGCGCACCGAAGGACAGAACGAGCCCGGCGCGGTCGCGCATCGCAGCCTCATGCCCGTCCGGCCCGCCAATGATGAGCGCGGCGTGGCGCGTCGCTGCGTCGCGCAGACCGCCCAGCTTCGCCGAGAATTCGTCAGAGGAAAGATTGCGGCCGCGCTCATCAAGGAGAATGACGGCGGCGCCAGCGGGCAGCCGCGCCTGAATGCGGTCCGCCTCGTCGCGGCGGCGCAGATCGGCGCTGGCCGCGCGACTTTCAGGGAGCTCGTCGACGCCGGCGAACTCAAGACCCAGCGACGGGCCGAGCTTTGCGAAGCGGCCGAGATAACGGCTGGCCAATTCCCGCTCGGGGCCGGCTTTCATTCGGCCCACGGCAATCAAGCCAAGTCTCATAGCCGCCTCGCGCTGTCGGCGCGGCTAGTGAATCGTCTCGTCCTCGAGGTCCGGCGCCTGCCACATCTTCTCGATGTTGTAGAACTCGCGGATCTCGGGTCGGAAGACGTGCACGATCACATCGCCGGCATCGATCAGCACCCAGTCCGCGCTCGGCAGGCCTTCGACGCGCGCCTGACCCATGCCGGCGTCCTTCAACGCCTTGATCAGGTGGTCGGCCACCGCCGCGACATGGCGGTTGGAACGGCCCGACGCGATGACCATGAAGTCACCGAGACTGGATTTCCTGTGAATGTCGATGGAGACGATATCTTCGGCCTTGGAGTCTTCCAGACTGGCAAGGACTATGTCGAGGGCGCGGGAGGATGCGTCAAATTCGCTGATCCCGGCCGGCGAAGGCACGATTTCGGCCTTCTTCCGCAATGCTGTTCTCAGGAGGTTTTCCTTTCCGATCAAGAACAACCAAATCACCCGGATGGATGACACCCTGAAGATAGGCGCAGTTCCCTGACAGTTTCAAGACGCCCAATTGGTGGAGGACAGACTAACGCCCCATTCCGATGCTTGTGTGCGGCCTTCCCGTCACGCTTCGCCTGTTTCGACCTGTTTTCCGGGGTGAATGTGTTGTCTCAGGAAGGCCCGATGATGGACAATCCCGACTCAAGACGGACGTCACCGAATCGTGCATGCTGGAAATGGGCTGCCAATTGAGCGCCGCAGCGCTCTGGAGAACCCTGATCGAGCACGCCGTCATGCAACGCAGTCAATCGCGCACCGTCGTGAATCCCCGACCGCATCCTGACATTGAGCCGGACGGACTGCTGGAGGCGGTGCAGCGCCAGACGTTCCGCTTCTTCTGGGAAGGTGCTCATCAGGCCAGCGGCTGCGCCCGTGATCGACAGAAGACCACGGGCGATCCAAACAACGACCTGGTTGCTGTCGGCGGCACCGGCTTCGGTGTCATGGCGATTGTCGTGGCGGTGGAGCGCGGCTGGGTCGACCGGACGGCGGCGGTGCAGCGCCTCGACCGCATCCTGAGCTTCCTGGAGAGAGCCGAGCGCCATCATGGCGCCTTCCCGCACTTCCTGAACGCGGTAACCGGCGCCGTGGTGCCGCTGACGCGGCGCGACGACGGCGCCGATCTGGTCGAAACGGCTCTGCTGCTGCAGGGCCTGATCTGCGCGCGCGAATATTTCGACCAGCCAGGCGAAGCGGAGGCGACGCTGCGCAGTCGAATCGAGGGTCTATGGGCTGGCGTCGATTGGGCGTGGTTCACACGGGGCGAGCGGCACCTCACCTGGCATTGGAGCCCCAACCATAGTTGGGACATGGATCTGCGGATCGCCGGCTGGAACGAATGCCTGATTGCCTATGTGCTGGCGGCCGCCTCGGAGAGGCATCCGATCGACCCCGACATCTACCATGAGGGATTCGCCACTGCGCTATCCTTCCGCAACGGCCGTACTTTCCACGGCGTCGAACTGCCGCTCGGCGTCGATTATGGCGGACCGCTTTTCTTCGCGCATTATTCTTTCTGCGGCATCGACCCGCGCGGGCTACGGGACCGCCACGCCGACTATTGGGAGCAGAACCTTCGGCATGCCCGCATCAACCATGCCCATTGCGTCGCCAATCCACACGGCTTCGCTGGCTACGGCGAAGACAGCTGGGGCCTGACGGCAGCGCATGGGCCATCGCGCTATCGCGCCTTCTGCCCGGTCAACGATGCAGGCGTTATCGCCCCAACGGCGGCGCTGTCGAGCCTGCCCTACCTGCCGCAGGAGTCGATGCGCGCGCTGCGCGGCTTTCTGCGCAGGCCACGCCTGTGGGGCCGCTTCGGCTTCGTCGACGCCTTCAGCGACCAGGACAATTGGTACGCCCGCACCTATCTCGCGGTAAATCAGGGGCCGATCGTCGCGATGATGGAGAATTATCGCAGCGGCCTGTTGTGGAAGCTGTTCATGCGCTCGCGCGAAGCCCGGACCGGGCTGACCCGGCTTGGATTCGAAAGTCCCTGGCTGGATGAACAGAGCGCGCCAAAGGCGCTTGGGCAGGCTTAGAGCGTTGCGTCTAAGCCGACTCACGCGACGCGCTCCAAGTCTT
The DNA here is from genome assembly GCA_036524835.1 of Mesorhizobium sp. Lineage (GTDB taxonomy): Bacteria > Pseudomonadota > Alphaproteobacteria > Rhizobiales > Rhizobiaceae > Mesorhizobium_G. The sequence goes on from DATDBN010000006.1 coordinate 146,494, forward strand.
GATCGGTGCATGTCGCTCTCCCAAACCGCTGCGCACTTTTGGGCGACATGCCTTAGATAAAGCTGCCGGGAACACCCTGTTCCTCGCCGGCTTTCGCCTGTGAGACCTGCGCCCGCAGAAACGCCGGACGCGAGGAGAGCCGGTCCCAATAGTCGCGCAGGCGTTCCGAGAATCCGTCATCCAACCCAAGCGCTATGGCCAGCATGAGCGCGTAGCCGATGGAAATGTCAGCCACAGTGAAGCGATCCGCGGCGTAATAGTCCGCGCCGGCCAGGATTTGCTCGGCCATGCGCAGCCGCGCCTTGAACCACCTGGAGTATTCCGCCGCTACATCCGGCTTGTTCTGGTCCTCGCGCCAGCGGCTGAAACGGATCACCACCGTCTGGGGAAAGGTCAGCGTCGCCTCGCCCTGAAACAGTCCGTTGAGATAGGCGCCGAAGCCTGGCTCGTGCGGCGCGACAGCGAGCGCGCTGTTCTCACGCGCGGCAAGATAGTGGCAGATCGCGGACGACTCGGTCATTCGCGTCTCGCCGTCGATCAGGAAGGGGATCGTCCCGAGCGGATTGATCTCCAGATAGTCGCGCGCCAGGAAGCGCGGCGGAAACGGCAGCATCTTCAACTCATAGCCAAGCTCAAGCTCTTCGAGTGCCCACAGCACCCGCAACGAGCGCGCGTTCGCGCAGTGGTAGAGCGTGATCATCCAACAGCCCCGCCGCCTGCAACGGCCTGGCGGATCGCCGTCGAGGACAAAATCGAGCGCGGGCCGTGGATAAAAGTCCAGGCGGGCGCCTTGCGATGCGCAAGCTTCGGTGCATCCGCTTCGTCGATGCGGGCGTAGTCAAAGGTTTTGGCCATCACCGAGGACAAGAACGACAGCGTCGCGCCGGGGCGGTCGATGACCGCGATCGGAAAGGTCATGGCGATCTGGCGCCAGCGCTGCCAGCGATGAAAGTCGCGCAGATTATCCGCGCCCATGATCCAGACGAAGTCGACGCCGGGATTGCGCGCCTTGATCAGCGCCAGCGTATCGGCGGTATAGCGCACATTGTGCGCCGCCTCGAAGGCGGTGATCTTGATGCGCGGATCCTCGGCAATCGCCTTCGACGTCGCCAGACGCTCCGCCAGTGGCGCAAGCTCGCGCGTGCTCTTCAGCGGATTGCCGGGGGTGACGATCCACCACAATTGATCGAGCGCCAGCCGACGCATGGCAATCTCGGCCACCAGCAAATGGCCGGCATGCGGCGGGTTGAACGAGCCGCCGAAAAGCCCCACCTGCATCCCGTTGGTGGCGAAAGGCATGCGGAGGTAGGGCGCAACCTTACCCTCTCCCTTGTGGGGAGGGTCGATCGGCGGAGCCGAGCGGGATGGGGGTGATCCTGTCAATGAGGGGCCACAATCTCGACAATCGATGACCGCGCGATTGCCGAATGAACCGGCCGACCGCCACCCCGCTGCTGCGCGGCAACCCTCCCCACAAGGAGGAGGGTAAGGGCCGCAGTGTTCAACCCCTCACCTGGCCGGTCCCGTGCACCCGGTATTTGAACGAGGTCAGTTGCTCGACGCCGACCGGGCCACGGGCGTGCATGCGGCCCGTCGCGATGCCGATTTCAGCGCCCATGCCGAACTCGCCACCATCGGCGAATTGGGTCGAGGCGTTGTGCAGCAGGATTGCGGAATCGATCTCGTTGAAGAAGCGTTCGACCACAGCGGCGTCCTCGGCGATGATCGCTTCGGTGTGATGCGAGGAGTGCGTCTCTATATGCTCGATGGCGTCGGCAATGCCATCGACAAGCTTCACCGAAATGATCGCGTCGAGATATTCCGTGGTCCAATCGGCGCTGCTCGCGGGTTTCGCTGCGGGGAAGGCCTTGCGGACCTCGTCGCTGGCGCGGATCTCGCAGCCCGCGGCCTGCAGGGCGTCCAGGATCGGCACGAGGTGGGTTCCCGACACCGAGCGATCGACCAGCAGGGTTTCAGCCGCGCCGCAAATGCCAGTGCGCCGCATCTTGGCATTGACCGTCACGCCAACCGCCATGTCCAGCTTAGCCGATTTGTCGATGTAGACGTGGCAGATGCCTTCGAGGTGGGCAAAGACCGGGACACGCGCCTCCGTCTGCACTCGCTCGACCAGGCTGCGACCGCCGCGGGGAATGATGACGTCAAGATTGCCGTCGAGCCCTTTCAGCATCTCGCCCACCGCAGCGCGGTCGGCGACAGGAACCAGTTGGATGGCGTCCTCAGGGAGCTTCGCCGCCTTCAGACCCTCTACCAGGCAGGCGTGGATCGCCAGCGATGAATTCAGGGAGTCCGATCCGCCACGCAGGATCACGGCATTGCCAGCTTTCAAGCACAGCGCGCCGGCATCGGCGGTGACATTGGGGCGGCTTTCATATATCACGCCGATGACGCCGAGCGGCGTGCGCACGCGTTCAATGCGCAGGCCATTGGGCCGGTCCCAGCCGGCCGTGACTTCGCCGATCGGGTCGCGCAGGCCGGCGATTGACCGAATGCCATCGGCGATGTCGCGAATGCGGTCTGGCGTCAGCCTCAGCCGATCCATCATCGCCCGGGACAAGCCGGCTTCCTCGCCATTGGCGACATCGATGGCGTTAGCGTCGAGGATTGCCCGGTCGTCGCGCAGCACTGCGTCGGCCATGGCGACCAAAGCCGCATGCTTGCGTTCGGCGGATGCAATGGCCAATGGCCGCGCGGCGGCCCGTGCCCGGCGGCCGATTTCGGCCATCAGCGCAGAGGTGTCCGCGGGGGAAGTCTCGTGTCTGGTCAGCATCGTTTGCCTCGATGGCGGCGTGATCCGATGTCTCTATACCGGACTGCCTTATGTGGGCAACGGCGACGCCATGGTCCAGAGCTACGCGCCGCCTTCCAGCTCGCTGCGGCCGACCACGAGATCGTCGCGGTGGATCATCGCCGAGCGCGGCTGATAGCCCAACACGGTCTCGATTTCGGCAGATTTCATGCCGGCGATGCGCACGGCATCGGCTGCGTCGTAGGCGGCAAGGCCCCGGGCGATCTCGCGGCCCTCCGGCGACAGAATGGCAACCGTGTCGCCGCGCGCGAAATTGCCTTCGACCTTACGCACGCCCGCGGCCAGAAGCGATTTGCCTGACAGCAGCGCGCCGATCGCGCCCGCATCGACGGTCATCCGGCCGGCCGGTTCGAGCTGGCCGGCGATCCAACTCTTGTAACCCTTGACCGGGTTCTGGCTCGGCTTGAAGAACGTGGCGCGTTCGCCACGCTCGATCGCCAGCAAGGGCGAAAGCCGCGTGCCTGAGGTGATGATCATGGCCGTGCCGGCGGCAACGGCGATCTTGCCGGCGTCGATCTTGGTGCGCATGCCGCCGCGTGACAGCTCCGAGGCCGCGCCGCCCGCCATGGCGTCGATCTCAGGGGTGATGCGCTCGACCAGCGGCAGGAAAACCGCGTTGGGGTCCTTCGCTGGTGGAGCGGTATAGAGGCCGTCAATGTCGGACAGCAGCACCAGCAGGTCGGCACCCATCATGGTGGCGACGCGCGCCGCCAACCGATCATTGTCGCCGTAGCGGATCTCGGAGGTGGCCACCGTGTCGTTCTCGTTGATGACCGGCACCGCCTTCATCTTCAGCAGCGTCGAAATGGTGGCCCGCACATTGAGATAGCGACGGCGCTCCTCGGTATCGCCCAGCGTCACCAGTACCTGGCCGGATTTCAACCCGCACCGGGCCAGTTCATCGGCCCAGGCGGAAGATAGCGCGATCTGGCCAACGGCGGCTGCAGCCTGGCTTTCCTCAAGCTTCAGCGCCTTGCCCTTGAGGCCGAGGATCGTGCGCCCCAGTGCGATCGCGCCGGAGGAAACGACAAGCATTTCGGTTCCGCGTTCGGTCAGCTCGGCAATGTCGCTGACCAGCGACGCCAGCCATTCGCGTTTCAGGCCGGTTGTGCGGTCGACCAGCAGGGCCGAGCCGATCTTTACAGTGATACGGCGGTATTTCTTGAGGGAGGTCATAACGACGCCCCCTCCACCATGCTTCGCATGGTCCCCCTCCCCCGCTTCGCAGGGGCGGAATTCCGGCGACGTTGGCACGCCCTTGGTCCTCCCCCGTTTACGGGGGAGGGGGACCATGCGAAGCATGGTGGAGGGGGCGTCCCAGGACTCACTCCACAATCCCCTCGATCTCGCGCATCAAAGCCCGCAGCACTTCGGTCACGCCCTCGCCCGATACAGCCGACAGCAGCAGCGGCGGCTTGCCGGCGGCACGCTTCAGGGCAGCGATCTTCTTCTTGCGGGCTTCGGCGTCGAGCGTGTCGGCCTGGCTGAGGGCCAGCACTTCGGGCTTTTCGGCGAGACCCGCGCCATAGGCTTCCAACTCCCCGCGGACTGTCTTGTAGGATTTGCCGACGCTCTCTTCCTGTGCCGACACGAGATGCAGCAGCACCCTGGTGCGCTCGACATGGCCGAGGAAGCGGTCGCCAATGCCGACGCCCTCATGCGCGCCCTCAATCAATCCCGGAATGTCGGCCAGTACGAATTCGCGCGCGTCGATGCGGGCAACGCCGAGACCGGGATGCAGCGTGGTGAAGGGATAGTCGGCGATTTTCGGCTTCGCGGCGGTAACGGCGGCGAGGAAGGTCGACTTCCCCGCATTGGGCAGGCCGATGAGACCTGCGTCGGCGATGAGCTTCAGCCGCAGCCAGATGATGAGTTCTTCGCCGGGCAGGCCGGGATTGGCGCGGCGCGGCGCCTGGTTTGTGGACGTCTTGAAGTGCTGATTGCCAAACCCGCCATTGCCGCCGGCGGCCAGACGGAAGCGCTGGCCCGTCTCGGTGAGGTCGCAGATCAGCGTTTCATTGTCCTCGGCGTAAACCTGCGTGCCGGCAGGCACCTTGAGGACGACATCCTTGCCCTTGGCTCCGGTGCGGTTGCGGCCCATGCCGTGCACGCCGGTCTCGGCCTTGAAGTGCTGCTGGTAGCGATAATCGATCAACGTGTTCAGCCCGTTGACAGCCTCGAGCCAGACATCGCCACCACGGCCGCCATCGCCGCCATCCGGGCCGCCGAATTCGATGAATTTCTCACGCCGGAACGACACCGAACCGGCGCCGCCGTCACCTGAGCGGATATAGACTTTGGCTTGATCGAGAAATTTCATGACGTCCAGTTTCTGGCGGCTGGCCTGGTTTTGCGGCTTGCTCTATCGCAGGATGACGAAAAGGGCGAGAGCGTCGAAGCATGAAGTGCGTCAGCTACAACATTCAATATGGCATCGGCCTGGACGGCAAATACGACCTGGCGCGGATCATCGACGCCGTGCGCGGCGCCGATGTCATCGCTCTGCAGGAAGTGACGCGCGCCAATCCACGCAATGGCGGCGCCGACATGGTGGCCGATATCTGCGCCGCGCTCCCGGACTATTTCGCACTGACGGGGACGAATTTCGAGGCAAATTTCGGCTCGCATCTGAAGGACGGCAAGGCCGTCAGTGTCAATTTCCAGCTCAACAACATGATCCTGTCGAAAACCCCTTGCTGGCTGTCGCGCAATGTGTTGCTGCCGGGACATCGCGGCTACGAGAGCATGAGTTTCCAGCGGGGCGCGCTTGAGGCGCTGATTGACACGCCGCTTGGGGCAATTCGCTTCTATTCGACGCATCTCGACCATATCAGCCCGGATCAGCGCCTGAAGCAGGTCCGCTTTCTGCGCGATCTGGTGCTGCACTACCCCCTGCAAGGCGGCGCGCTTTCAGGTCTCGCCGAAGTCGGCCTGCCGGAGCCGCCCTGCCCCGAACACTTCGTTATCCTGGGCGACTTCAACATGCTGCCTGGCTCTCCCGAATATGAGGCCCTGACGGGCCATCCCGATCACGAGTTCGACAAGAAGCTGATCGCCTCGAACGCCGTCGATGCCGCAGCCAGGCTTGGCGTGCCGGAAACCGACGCCATGAGTTGGGTGGACCCTGAGCGGCCAGCGGACCCATCGCGCCACAAGCGCATCGACTATGTCTTCACCAGTGCATCCCTGGCCGGCAGATTGCGGAAACTGTGGGTCGATGACAACGCAAAGGGGTCGGACCATCGGCCGGTTTGGGTCGAATTCGGCTGAATAATGCGCTGTCCATGAAAATCTGCGCCGCAGGCGACCTACACGTCATAGGCGTGCCGCATTGTTTCAAGCTAACGTGACTTCCCCTTTATCAGGCCATCTGGCATGGGTGAGACAACGATGGCATGGCGCCGTGAAATTGGGTGGGTACCGTCGTGAAAAGGACGCTGGATAAGCACATGCCATTGAGGTCTATCCGCATCGCGGCAACGCTGGTTGCCACGTTGTTTGGCGGCGTTGCCGTGGCCGCCGACACTACGCATCCGCGCGGCGTCGTAGAGCTGTTTACCAGCCAGGGTTGCAGTTCCTGCCCTCCAGCCGATGCTTTGTTCGAGGCGATGGCGCAGAGGGACGACATGGTGGCGCTCTCCTATCATGTCACCTACTGGGACTATCTGGGCTGGCGCGACACGCTGGGCAGCAAGGAGAATACCGAGAGACAATACAGCTATATGCGGACGCTCGGCGCCGGCTCGGTCTACACGCCGCAGGTCGTGGTCAACGGCCAGGTTCACGTCAACGGCGCCAATCGCGCGGCGATCGACGACACCATCGACGAAACACCGAATGGCCTGCCGATCGGCATCAAGGTGAAATCGGCCGGGGATACGATCGTGATCGAGACGGAAGCGGCGAAACGGCCTGTGGAGAAGGCCCATGTCGTGCTCGTCTATTTCGAGTCGCCGAAGCAGATCGACATTGGGCGGGGCGAAAATAATGGCCGCAAGATGACCTATTGGAATGCCGTGACGGGCCGCCAGACCGCCGGCATGTGGCACGGAAAAGCCGAGCGCTACGAGTTGCCAGCCAGCGAGATATCAAGAAAAGGCGGCTGCGCGGTCCTCTTGCAGGCTGTCGCCAAAGACGGTGGACCGGGGCCAATTCTCGGCGCCGCCGTTGTGCGCAAGCCGGCGACATAAAGATTTCACAAGTGGTTGTGCGCGACTTTGCAAAGAGGGCAAAAGTTGATCGGACAAACAAAAAAACCGGCGCTGGAATCCAACACCGGTGTCACCTGTTCGCCAATATTTTGACGCGATGCCGAGGTTGGTTCGATCCGGCCAGAGCCCGTGGGCGGGGGGCTTGGGGTTTACGGGCAAATGCCGGACCGAACCGTCTCAGGCAACATTTAGATCGTCGTTGGGCATTGAGGCGTGAAGCAGACTTAAATGTGTTCTGATTATGGCAATATTATCACGTATCATTGCGAAATGTTTCGTGATGTGAACGACACTTTGTGACCGGCCGAAAATCCCTTTAAAAACAATTCGAACCCAGAAACTCGGCGTGCGCTTGCAATTCTGTGGGGAACAGGCATGCTCCTGGGAATGCCAGATCGTAGAGGTGCCACCGCATGATGGATCGCGGGACTGCCGGGGAGGGTGGAGACGAACCCGCAATACTTATCAGTCTGCATGAGGTACGAAGGGATCGGCGGCCGGTTCAAATTTCCTTCGACCGTCGCGAGTTGGACTTGCTCCTTCGGCTCTACGGTCAAATGGTCGCCGCCAATGAATGGCGAGACTACGCGATAGACCATCTCTCCGACCGCGCTATCTTCTCGGTTTACAGGCGCGCCAGCGAGCGGTCGCTCTACCAGATCGTCAAAAACCCCGCTCTTTCGCGCAAGCAGGGCGCTTTCTCCGTGATCGACGCCAATGGCGCCATCCTGAAACGCGGACATGAACTCGCCCGCGTGCTTGGCCTGTTCGACAAGAAGCTCAAGCTGGTCGGTGCTTGACGGTGGGTGACTGGACGCGGCGATCGGTGGCAGGTTGATCGCCAGCAAAAGTCTCTAATTTAGGGCCAAAAGGGCCTAATCCTTCGCGCCGCGAAACATTCGCTCCGGCAGCGATTGAGGATCCGGGGGAGCGCTGGTGCCTCCGTTCATTTCGAGCTGCATGAAGGTCGTGTCTAGCCAACGGCCATGCTTGTATCCGGAGCCGCGCAACACGCCGCAATGGTCGAAACCCAGCCGCTCGTGCAGCCGCACCGATGCGCTGTCAGGCCCGCCATCGCCGATCACCGCGACGAACTGCCGGAACCCCAGCGCCTTGCATTGATCGATCAGGGCCGTGAGCAGGGCCTTGCCGATGCCGCGCCCTTTTCCCTCGGGCGCGACATAGATCGAATCCTCCACGATGAAGCGGTAGGCGGGCCGCGCCCGAAAGGGTCCGGCATAGGCGTAGGCGAGGATGCGCTCGCCCTCTTCCGCAACCAGATAGGGATAGCCGGCTGCATGGAGCCCGCGATAGCGTTCCAGCATCTCCTCCGCGCCCGGTGCGTCGAGTTCGTAGGTCGCGGTGCCGTGGTCTACCGCATCGGCGTAGATTTCCGTGATGCGCGGAATATCGCCTTCGCCCGCTTTCCGGATTGTAATACCCGCCATATCAGTCGTTCCACCCTCTGCCAGAAGCGTCCCTACATCACGGTCGCTCCAAAAGAAAAGGGCGGTCCGAAGACCGCCCGATCCTTTTTCCGATCCTGCGCGTGCTGTTATTCGCGGTTGCCCATGAACTGCAGCAGGAAGGTGAACAGGTTGATGAAGTCGAGATAGAGCTGCAATGCGCCCAGAATCGCCTTGCGGCCGGAAACGAGCACATCGTCACCCTCGAAATACATCTCCTTGATGCGCTGCGTGTCGTAGGCGGTGAGGCCCGCGAAGACCAGCACGCCGATCCCCGAAATGGCGAACTGCATAGCCGACGACTGCAGGAAAATGTTGACCAGTGAGGCGATGATGATGCCGAACACGCCCATGATCAGGAACGAGCCGATCGGGCTCAAATCCCGTTTGGTCGTGTAGCCATAAAGCGACAGCGCCCCGAAGGCCGCGGCCGTCACGAAGAAGGTCTGCACGATACTGCCCGGCGTATAGACCAGGAAGATGAACGAGAGCGAGAGGCCTACCATCGCCGCGTAGACCCAGAAAGTGGTCTGCGCCGCAGCCACGCTCATCTTGTCGATGCGGAACGAGAGAAAGAACACCATTGCCAGCGGCGCCAGCATGATCACCCACTTCAGCGGCGAGAGATAAACCATCGCGCCGATCTGCGTCAGCATCTTGCCATTGCCCAAAGTACCGGCCGCCAAGGACGGATCGGTCGTCGTAGCGACAGCGGCGAGACCCCAAGCCGCAAGGCCGGTGATCACCAGGCCCATTGCCATGAGGTTGTAGACCTTGAGCATATAAGCCCGCAGTCCCTGGTCGATGGCGGTATCGACGCGAGCGCCGCTTCCCACCTGCGACTGATAATTCCGAAGTTCAGCCATAGCTTTCCTCAATTGCTTCCGTCCCGTCCGGTGTCAGGCGATCATTCTCGAACGCCCAGGCGCCGCTGGCGGGAGTCCAGCATGCCTAGGCGCGAATATGAGCATTCTTGGTGTTTAGAACAAGGCCTGTTGCAGCGAGTAAAGGCCCGTGAAGGGTCTTTGAGCGCCTAAAACGCCTAACATTTCAGTGATCGGGCCTGGTCGGGCCGGGTTAGAGGGTCCTCAGCACCGGCGCAGCCTTCTGGCCAAGAACGCGCCAAGTCCCGGCAAGGCCGATGCCGACGGTCAGCACCAGCGCCAGAACGATGGTCAGCCCGGCGACCTCTGGCAGAAAACTGGAGGGCAGTTTCATGATGGTCGCCACGACGTACCACGCCGCCAGACCGCCGGCGGCGAGAGCAAAAATCGCGGTCGCCAGTCCGATCAGCATATATTCCAGCGAAAACGCAGCAATCAGAGTCCGGCGCGTTGCGCCCAGCGTCTTCAGCACCACCGCATCGTGGACGCGGGCGGTGTTGCCGGCGGCCAGCGCGCCAGCCAGCACCAGTACGGAGGCAACCAGCGCCACAGCAGCGGCCGCGCGGATCGCCGTGCCAAGCTGCGCAACCAGTTGATTGACGACATCCAGCGCATCCTTGACCCGGACGCTCGTGACAGCCGGATAGGCGCGCGTCACCGCGTTGAGCAGGCGTGCCTCGTCGGCGGACTTGGCATCCTTGAGCGTCAGCGTCGCCAGCCAGCTGTGCGGCGCGCCGGCAAAGGTGTTCGGCGAAAACACCATGACGAAATTGATGCCCATCGATTCCCACTGCACGTTGCGCAAGCTGGCGATCCGCGCGGTGATCGTGCGGCCAAGCACGTTGACGGTGACGGTGTCGCCGATCTTCAGGCCGATTTGGCCGGCCTCCTCGGCAGAGAAGGAAACAAGCGGCTCGCCGGCATAATCCTTCGGCCACCATTGCCCCTGCGCAAGCGTAGCGTTTTCCGGGATCGTTTCGGCATAGGTGATGCCGCGATCACCGCGCAAGACCCAGGCGCCTTCAGGCGGCACGCTGACCTTTTGCGCATCGATGCCGTTCAAGGCGGTGACGCGCCCGCGCAGCATCGGCACGCGCATCAACTCCGCATCCGGTGCCTGACGCTCAAGAAAGCCGGCAAAACCATCAGCCTCTGTGGACTGAATATCGACGAAGAAAAAATTCGGCGCGCGCTCAGGCAGGCTGCCGGCGATCTGCTGGCGCAGATTGCCGTCGATCAGCGCCAATGCGACCAGAAGTGTCAGCCCCAGGCCGAGGGACAGCACCACGGAGGGCGTCAACGCGCCAGGGCGGTGGATATTGCCAAGCGCCAGCCGCAGCGGCGTCGAGCCCACCCGCGGCGCCCTCTTCGCAAGCCACTGAACGGCGGATCCGACAGCGCGCAGCACCATAAAGGAAAAGAGGGTTGCGCCGACGAAGATCATGGCGATGCGCCGGTCGCTGGCAAATCCGACGGCAAGCCCCGCCAGCGCGACCGCAATGGCCACCGCGGACACGACATAAACCAATCTGGGAAGCCCGTGGCTCTCGAACCCCATCTCGCGAAAGAGCGCGGTTGCCGGAACGTCTCGGGCGCGGCCGAGCGGCAGAAGGGCGAAGGCAAGCGTGACCAGCACGCCGAAGACGACGGCCAGCAGCAACGCGGCCGAATAGACGCCCGTTTCGGCGGGAATCGGAATGAAGGATTGGAGCGCGGCGCTGGCGCCCAGCGGCATCACCATGCTGATGACAAGACCTATCGCGATGCCAAGCGAGGCGATGACCATTATCTGGATCAGATAGACGTTGAAGACAAATCCGCCTGACGCGCCGAGGCTCTTGAAGGTGGCGATCACGCCGCGCTTGCTGTCGAGATAGGCCCGCACCGCATTGGCGACGCCGACGCCGCCGACCACCAGCGCCGTCAAGCCGACCAGCGTGAGAAACTGCGAAAAGCGCTCGATGTTTGCCGAAAGCGATGGCGCGGCGTTGCCGCGGTCACGGATGCTCCAGCCCGCGTCCGGAAAGGCGTTGGCGGCGCGGCTGCGCACCGCTTCGATCTCCTGGGCCGTCGTACCTGCGGGAAGCCGTACCTTATAGACATGTTCCACCAAGCTGCCCGGCTGGATCAGACCGGCAGCGCGCAAACCGTCGAGCGAGAGCAGAAGACGCGGCGCAAAGCCGAAGCCATCCGAAATCGCGTCGGGCTCGGAGGCAAGTTTGGCGCGCAATTCGAAAAGCTGGTTGCCGAGCAGGATCCGGCCGCCGACGGCAAGACCCAGCCGCTCAAACAAGAGGTCTGGTGCTGCGGCGCCATAAACGCCGTCCTTCTCCGCAAAAAGCGCTTCCCGGGGGAGCGACGGCTCGGTCACAAGCTGCCCGTAGAGCGGGTAGCTCGCATCGACGGCCTTGGCCTCCACCAGCGCCTGATCCGTACCGTTTTCCAGCCGCGCCATCGAGCGCATGCCGGCGCTTACCGCCACCTCGCCCAGATTGTCCAGAAATGTTCGCTCCTGAGGGTCGGCTTCGCGCTGGTTGAGCTCGAAGCGCATATCCGCGCCGAGCAGAGTCTGGCCCTGATTGGCAACGCCGGCCTCAATCGCCCGCGCCACGGACCCCACGCCGCCGATTGCCCCAACGCCGAGCGCGATGCAGGCGATGAAGATCAGAAATCCTGAAAGGCCGGCGCGCATCTCCCGCAAGGCAAAACGCAGGGCGAGGGGGAGTTGGCCCGGCACGATCCTAGGCCCGGACCCGCTGCGGCGAAGGTGCCGCGTCCGCTCCGCCTTCGATCCGGCCCGATCGCATCGCGATCTGCCGCGAACAGCGCGCGGCGAGCGCCGGATCATGGGTGACCAGCACCAGCGTCATGCCCCGCTCGGCCGCCTTGGCGAAAAGAAGGTCGGCGATCTGCTTGCCGGTGGTCTGATCGAGGTTGCCGGTCGGCTCGTCGGCGATGAGGAGGCGCGGGCTTGGCGCCAGCGCGCGGGCGATGGCGACGCGCTGCTGCTCGCCACCCGAGAGTTCACCGGGATAATGGGTGACGCGATCCTTGAGGCCGACCGCGTCGAGCTCGCGCGCGGCGGCCTCGAAGGCGTCGCGCCGACCGGCGAGTTCAAGCGGAACCGCAACGTTTTCCAGCGCCGTCATGTTGGGAATAAGGTGAAACGACTGGAAGACAATGCCGACGGTCTTGCCGCGAAAGGCGGCGACCTTGTCTTCGCTGAGGCCATTAAGCCGGTTGCCCGCGATCGTTACGGTTCCGGAATCGACGCCTTCCAGCCCGGCCATCACCATCAACAGCGTCGACTTGCCCGAGCCGGAGGGGCCAACTATGCCGGCGGCTTCGCCGCGTCTGACAACGAGGTCAATGTTCTTCAGCACATGGACCCGCGAGGCGCCGGCGCCAAGCGTCAGGGACACGTCCTTCAATTCGATGACGGTTTCAGTCACAATCTGTCCCAGTTGAGAGCTTATCGGCGGGCAACTGCGCACATATGGTGGTTCCCGCGATGCGGCAAAAACATTTTCGCGTGATGATCTTCGTCGCCCTGCTCGCGGCGCTGCCCAGCGCCGCCTGGGCCGAGCCATTTCGGATCGTCGGTTTCGGCGACAGCCTGATGGCGGGGTTCGGCCTTCAGCCCGGCGAGGCCTTTCCCGATCGGCTGGCCGTAGCGCTGAAAGCCAAGGGGCATGACGTGGAAATCCAGAACGCCGGCGTGTCCGGCGATACGACCAGTGGGGGGCTTTCGCGGCTGGACTGGTCGGTGCCGGAGGGTACCCGGCTGGTCATCCTCGAACTCGGCGCTAACGACATGCTGCGCGGCGTGGATCCAGCCGTTACCGAAGCCAATCTCGACAAGATGCTGTCGCAGCTCAAGCAGCGCGGCATCCGCGTCCTGCTTGCCGGCATGCGCGCCGCGCCCAATCTGGGGCCTGATTTCCAGCAGCGCTTCGACATCATCTATCCGCGCCTTGCCCAGAAATATGGGGTCGAGCTCTATCCTTTCTTCCTGGATGGCGTAGCTGCCGACCGCTCCTTGCTACTCGACGATGGTATGCATCCAAACCGTACCGGGATTGACCGGATGGTCGAACGCGCGCTGCCGGTCGTGGAGAAGATGCTCCCGGCTACAGACGGCTGAGCGAGCCAGCGACGCGAACCGCCGCTGCGGCTTACAAGCCCTCCGCGGCGATTTTACGGTGTGGTTTTGCACAGCGCTTGACTTTCGGCCCTTGTCCGCATCCGATCCGGCCGACAATCGGTGAGACACCATCATGCCATCACCTCCCAAGCGGAATGAGGAGAAGGCCGAATCCCGGCGGATCCTGGGCCGGGTGTCGCGCGACACCGATCTGGCGGCGCATTCCGCGCAGCGACACGTTCATCGCGACGAGCCGGATCCCATAGAGCAGCTCGGCATTCGTATCGGCAAGGCGATATCGCTGTTTGTGACCATCGCAATTATCGCCTGGGGCGTCCTGTGGCTGATCCGGAACAGCAGCTGACAGAGTTCCTCCCCTGCCGCAGCACCCTCTGACGAGCGTGGAATACCGGTGGCAATGTGGGTCTGACGCGGCGGAAGGCCGCAGCCGTTGCTTGCCGCCCGGTAATCGTTAGGAATGAACCCATGGCACATCTCCCCGAACATCTTCTGAGCGGCTATCGCACCTTTATCACCGGGCGCTATGTCATCGAGCGTGACCAGTTCCGGTCGCTGGCGCGGGAAGGACAGGCGCCGGAGACGATGGTAATAGCCTGCTGCGATTCGCGCTCGGCGCCGGAAGTCATCTTCGGTGCAGCGCCTGGCGAGCTTTTCGTGGTGCGCAACGTGGCCAATCTGGTGCCGCCCTATTCGCCTGACGGCGAGTATCATGCGACGTCGGCGGCGCTGGAATTCGCGGTGCAGGCCCTCAAGGTCCGGAACATCGTCGTCATGGGGCATGGCCGCTGCGGCGGCATTCGCGCCGCGCTGGCGCCCGAAACCACCCCGCTCTCCCCCGGCGATTTTATCGGTAAGTGGATGAGCCTTGTCGCGCCCGCCGCGGAGCAGGTATCCAACAACGCCATGATGACCGCCAGCGAACGGCAGACAGCGCTTGAACGAATCTCCATCCGATATTCTCTTGCCAACTTGCGGACCTTCCCTTGTGTGCAGATATTGGAGTCCAAGGGACGCATGTCGCTGTCTGGCGCGTGGTTCGACATCTCGACCGGTGAACTCTGGGTCATGAACCGCGATACCGGTGATTTCGAACGTCCCGAACTGGACTGACGGAGGAACGGGATGCAGGGCCGGAATCTGAGGACACACCTTGCAGCGATCGCATTTGCTGGATTGATGGCGGCGGCAAGTCTGCCGCAGGCGGCTCATGCGTCACTCGAAACGGACATTCTGGACCGCTGGTACGCATTGCTGGGAGCCGCGAACGCCGATGGTCTCGGCAGGCTGCTGGCGCCTCGCGCCAAAATAAAGCTCGACGATCTCGGCCTGACGCAATCGAAGCAGGAGTTTCTGGATTCGATGGCGGAGTGGCGCGACGCCATCGCCGGAGGATCGGTCCGCTACCGCGTTCAAAGCACGGCCGCCGGCCGGGCGACTGCCCTGGTCTGCTATCACTTCAAGTCGAACGACATGCTGACGAGGGAAAGCTTCCTCATCGTCGCGGGTCTCATCACGCAGAGCGACCAGACCAAGGTCGCCGAGGATTGCGGCACGCTTAAACAATGATCCGCCAGCCGGCGCAAATGCACGCCGGCGATGGAAAATGCGATCCCGTTGGAGAGCTACAAGCGTCCGGGTAGCCGGACGCAGGTGGAGTTCATTGTTTCAGCCGCCTTTGTGCGCGCAAACGATTCCACTGGCTGCAAATGCCCTAGGCCAGCGTGTAGGCAGTCTTCACGGTGGTGTAGAACTCGGCGGCGTAGCGGCCTTGCTCGCGCGATCCATGGCTTGAGCCCTTGCGCCCACCGAACGGCACATGAAAATCCACGCCGGCGGTGGGCACATTGACCATCACCATGCCGGCCTCGGCGTTGCGCTTGTAATGCGTCGCGTGCTTGAGGCTCGTCGTGCAGATGCCCGATGAAAGGCCAAACGGCGTATCGTTTGCGAGGTGCAGCGCCTCCTCATAATCATTGGCCTTGATGACGGAGGCGACCGGACCGAAGATTTCCTCCTGGCTGATGCGCATGCCGTTGGTGGCGTCGGTGAACAGCGTCGGCTGCAGGTAGAAACCCGGCGTTGCGCGCTCCAGCCGCTCGCCGCCAAAGGCAATCGTGGCACCCTCTTTGCGGCCGATGTCGACATAGTCCATGTCCTGCGCAAGCTGGCTGTTGTCGACAACGGGGCCGATATGCGTGCCCGCCTTCAAGGCGTCGTCGACGACGAGAGCCTTCAGCTTTTCGGTCGCCGCGGCCACGAATTTGTCATGGATGCCCTTGGTGACGATCAGCCGGGAAGACGCCGTGCAGCGCTGTCCGGTGGAGAAGAAGGCGCCGTTGACCGCGCAATCCACGGCGACGTCGAGATTGGCGTCGTCGAGGATAACGAGCGGGTTCTTGCCGCCCATTTCCAGCTGGAATTTGCGATTGTGCTCGATCGATGCAGCGGCGACCCGCTTTCCGGTGCCCGTCGAGCCGGTGAAGGTGACGGCGGAGATATCGGGGCTGTCCAGCATCGCCTGGCCGACCACCGAGCCCTTGCCCATCACGAGGTTCATCACCCCTTTCGGCAGGCCGGCGCGCTGTAGAATATCGACAATCGCCCAGGAACAGCCCGGCACAAGATCGGCGGGCTTGAAGACGACGGTGTTGCCGTAGCACAGCGCCGGCGCGATCTTCCACGCGGGGATGGCGATGGGAAAGTTCCACGGCGTGATGATGCCGACGACGCCGACAGCCTCCCGGGTGATCTCGACACCGACGCCGGGCCGCACAGAAGGCACCGTTTCGCCGGTCAGCCGCAGGGCCTCCCCGGCAAAGAAGTCGAAAATTTGCGCGGCGCGCACCGTCTCGCCGATGCCTTCGGGCAAGGTCTTGCCTTCCTCGCGCGAAAGCAACCGTCCAAGTTCCTCCTTGCGGGCTAGGATTTCGTCGGACGCCTTGCGCAGCACCGCATGGCGCTCCAGCAAGCCCGAACGCGACCATTTGGGGAAAGCCGCCTTGGCCGCGGCGATCGCCGCCAGCGCGTCAGCCTTGCTTGCCCGCGCGTAGTCGCCCACCACTTCGTCGGTGTTGGAAGGATTGATATTGGGCACGGGGTCGCCGCCGACCCATTCGCCATCGATGAGGTTTCGGTGCAATTCGCTCATGGTCTATCCATTCGTCGGTCGATCGCGGGATTGCCCATGCGCTTAAGCGATGCTGTTCCCAAAGGGAAGCTCGCATCGTCCCCATACCCGTCTCCTCGGGCCTCAGAGCTGCACAAAATCCTCCAGGCGGGTCTTTTCATCGCGCGCGTCGGCGAGATGCTTCTCAAGCAAGGTAGCGGCGAAAAGGACCTCATCCGCGCTCAGCCTGGCGAGCATTTCGAGATGTTCCTCGCAGACGCGCCGGATCCGGTCCGACTCGCTGCGGCGGCGGTACTCGACCAGGCGCCTGAGCTGGTTCAGGCGGATGATGGTCTGGGTGACGAAACGATTGCCTGACATCGTAGCAAGCATTTCGTGGAAGCGTGCGTTGCTCTCGAACATGTCGATGCGGCTCAGCGTGCGATAGCCTTCGTCGAGGATGAAGAGTTGTTGCCGCCGCAGATCTTCCAGCGCTTCCCTGTTCACCTTGAAGCCGGGCAAGCGCAGGGCCGCAGGCTCCAGGATCAGCCGCAGCTCATAGGATTCGCGATACGCCGCGGGCGAGTTGATCAGCGGCTGGAAACCCCAGCCATGCCCACGCCTCTTTTCAATCCATCCTTCAGCGGCGATGCGGTCGAGGATGCGCGCAAGGCGATGGCGGGAGAGCTCGTAGCGCCGCGCCAATTCCATCTCTGAAACCACTTCGCCGAGACTACCGGACAGCCTGTCGTCAGCGATTGCGCGATACAGCGCCTCATCGGACCGCGGCGCCACGCTGCCGAGATCGACGTCCAATCCGGTGAGGTAATATCCCTTGTTCGGGCGCTTCTCGACTGCGCCGAACCTCTCAAGATAGGCAAGCGCCGACCGAATTGGCCCGCGCGAGGTGCCGAAGATCTGTTGCAGCGACAGTTCCGTGAGGTGATGCCCAGCCGGCAGTTGCGACATCCGCACATGGGCGAGGATGCGCTCCGCAAGATGCGACTGAAGATCCGTCGGTGCTTCCATAAACAACCCCCAAGTTCACCGCGGCCGCTTCGCCCTTCATCGCCCGGCACCTCCTCCGACAGGAGCCGCATGGATATCGCGAGCATTCTCCCACGGCGGGACGTCGCGAGCTCGACACTCCTCCCGTGGCTCAAGACTGCGCAATCTGATGCCCGTCCGGATACAACCGCGCGACGCGTTCACCGGCGCCAAAGCACTATGTGCATATGCGGGCGAATATTGAGGAAACGGGTCTGAACTGCAACTTGAACGTTAGTGCAGGCCAGGCCTCTTCGAGGAAAATCCACACAGTATGGCCAGGGGCAAGTGAACAGCTGGCGTCCACCGCGCCCTATTCCGGCTCAAAATGTCGGTGCTGCAGATCGCAGAAAGAGAAAATGCGCTCCAGGGATGGCAAGCCCCTTCACACGGGTAGTTTAAACCTGGGATTTATCTACTGACGGAAGCACGGCAATCGCCCGCGATACAATCGCAAGCGCGAAACTTCTTCCAAAAGTTGCACTTGACCTTCTACCAGAATGACCCGGTTGACATCAAGAAGTTGGAGCGAGTCGGATCAAAGCCGTGGACGCGGGGAAAACGGCAGACTACAAATTCATCTTCCGCGATGGGAGTACCGTTACGCGCGGATAACCAGGGAGAGAGTTTCAATGTTCAAAAAGTTGATGGCGGCCTGTGCGGTCGCGGCGACACTTGCGATGTCCGGAGTGGCGCTTGCGGCCCCTGCCGACGTCATGGTTCCGGCTGGACCAGGCGGCGGTTACGACGGCACCGCGCGCCTGACCATGGAGGGCCTGCAGAAGACCGGCATCTTCGCCGACGGCGCCAACATCACGAACAAGACCGGCGGCGGCGGCATGGTCGGCCTGGCCGAGTTTTTCGCCAAGAACCAGGGCAACGATAACGGCCTCTTCTCGATGGGCGTCATCATGGTTGGCGCGGTTCACACCACCGGTTCGCCCATCACGCTGCAACAGCTGACCCCGATCGCCCGCATGACGCGTGAATTCGACACCATCGCCGTTTCGGCGGACTCGCCGATCAAGACCCCGCAGGACTTCGTCGCGGCGCTGAAAGCGGATCCGTCAGCCTTCGCCGTCAGCGGCGGATCGGCCGGCGGGATCGACCAGATCATCCTCGGCCTGATTGCCAAGGATCAGGGAATTCCGCTCGACAAGCTGAACTACATCCCGGCGGCCTCCGGCGCCGAGACGGCCACCATGCTGGGCGGCGGGAAGATTTCAGGCGCCATTTCGGGCATTTCCGAATTCAAGCCGCTGGCTGACGCCGGCAAGATCAGGCTCATCGCGGTGACCTCCGACGAGCGTATCCCGGGTCTCGACGTGCCCACTCTCAAGGAGTCCGGCATCAACGTCGTGGCGTCCAACTGGCGCGGCCTGATGGGCTCCCCCGGTATGACGCCAGAAGGCGCGAAAGTATGGGTCGACCGGCTGACCAAGCTGACTGCTACGCCTGAATGGGCCGAACTGTTGAAGTCCAAGGGTCTGGAAGGCGCATATCTCGGCGGCGACGAGTTCGCGACGTTCCTGGCCGAGGAAGACGCCCGCATCGTGCCGGTCCTGAAGGACCTCGGTCTGGTCAAGCAGTAAGACCAGCGCAGCATCCCTTGGGGAGAACGGTGAGCCAAATGAGCCAGCCGCAAGCAGAAAGCCGGCCTTGGTGGCTCGGCTTCGCCGTTATCCTCATGGGCGGCCTGTGGATTTGGGGCTCGCTCAAGCTCGAAATCTCCGATCGTCTCTCAGGACTCGGACCTGGTGCGTTTGTCCTCATCGTCGGCGCGGCGCTGGTCCTGCTCGGCCTCATCCTTCTATGGCAGATCGCCCGTGGCGAGAGGTTCGAGCCGGAAGATACGGAAGACGCGCTGGCGGATGCGCCGGTGTCCTATCCCGCGCTGGCCAGCGTCGGCCTGGCGGTGTTCCTGCCGGCGCTGATCATGCCCTATCTCGGATTTCCGATTACAGGCATGATCTCGTTCATGCTGAT
Organism: Mesorhizobium sp.; assembly: GCA_036524835.1. Lineage (GTDB taxonomy): Bacteria > Pseudomonadota > Alphaproteobacteria > Rhizobiales > Rhizobiaceae > Mesorhizobium_G. Next base: position 166,186 of record DATDBN010000006.1, read on the forward strand.
AGCCTGGGCACTGGGCTCGAAAAAGGTGCCCATGAACCTGGCGATCGGCGCGGTTCTGTCGGCTTTCGCTTGGTACGGCTTCACCAATCTCGGCGTCCAGCTCGGCGCCTTCTTCCCGTTTGCAGGATAGGGTCGGCCCGTGACGACATTCGACTATCTGATGCAGGGCTTTGGCGTCGCGCTGCAGCCCATGAATCTGTTGTGGGCTTTTGTCGGCTGCACGCTCGGCACCGCCATCGGCGTTCTGCCCGGCATTGGGCCGGCTTTGACGATCACGCTTCTTCTACCTGCGACGACGCTGCTGTCGCCGACCTCGGCTTTCATCATCTTTGCCGGCATTCTCTACGGCGCCATGTATGGCGGCTCGACGACGTCGATCCTGATCAATACGCCCGGCGAATCCGGCTCCATGATGACGGCGCTCGAGGGCAACCGCATGGCCCGCAACGGCCGTGGCGGAGCGGCGTTGGCAACCGCCGCCATCGGCTCCTTCGTCGCCGGCACGATCGCCACGGGATTGCTCACCTTTGCTGCGCCGGCAATCTCCGAGCTTGCCTTCGTGTTCGGCCCGCCGGAATATTTTGCGCTCACCATCCTCGCCTTCACTTCCGTCTCGGCGGTCATGGGTGCTTCACCGGTGCGCGGCTTCATCTCGCTCTTCATCGGACTGGCGCTAGCGGTCGTCGGCCTGGAATACAATTCGGGCCAAGCCCGCATGACGTTCGGCATGCTGGAACTGATGGACGGCATCCAGATGACCATCGTGCTGGTGTCGCTGTTCGCCATCGGCGAAATCCTCTACGTCGCCAGCCGCTTCAACAGCGCCGCCCCTGCCGTCGTGCCGATCAAAGGCAAGCTGATGATGTCGAGGCAGGATTGGTCGCGCTCGTGGAAACCCTGGCTGCGCGGCACCTTTCTCGGGTTTCCGATCGGCGCCCTGCCGGCCGGCGGTTCGGAGATACCGACGTTGCTGTCCTATTCCATCGAGAAGCGGCTCTCGAAATATCCGCAGGAGTTCGGCAAGGGCGCCATCGAGGGCGTGGCCGGCCCCGAGGCCGCCAACAATTCCGCCGCGGCCGGCATGCTTGTGCCGCTCCTGACGCTGGGACTGCCGACATCCGCCACCGCGGCGGTGATGCTGGCGGCCTTCCAGAACTATGGCCTGCAGCCGGGTCCGACGCTTTTCACGCAGAACCCCGAACTGGTGTGGGGCCTGATCGCCTCGCTCTATATCGGCAACACGATGCTTCTGGTGCTCAATTTGCCGCTGGTGGGGCTGTGGGTTCGGCTTCTCTTCATTCCCCGGCCGCAACTTTATGCCGGCATTCTAATCTTCGCCATGGTCGGCGTGTGGGGCATTTCACGCTCGTGGATCGATCTCCTGATCATGGGTTCGCTCGGCTCCTTGGGCTATCTCTTCCGCGTCTATTCCTTCCCCATCGCGCCCGTGCTGATCGGCCTGATCCTCGGTCCGACCACCGAGCTGCAATTGCGCCGGGCATTGCAGATTTCGCAGGGGGACCCCACCATTCTGGTCTCCACGCCGATTTCGGCGGTGCTGATCGTCGTCTCGCTGCTCATCCTTATCGGCCCGCCGCTCTGGTCATTTTCCCGCCGCAAGCCGGTCAGCGCCACGGCAGAGGACAGTTAGACCCAGAACAGAGCAAGAGGGCGAAAGGCACTCTTGCCCCTGGCGTCTCAGCGCCCCAGTCTTGACGATGCTTTTGCCGAACCCGCCTGCTCAAGGCGGTGACAGACGACCCATGAGTTTGAAGAACAACGGTGCGGTGGCCACCACCAGCGCGACACGCACCATGTGATGAATGAGTACGAAGGCGACTTCGCCGTTGAGCGCCAGGGCGATCAGGCTCATTTCCGCCAGGCCGCCGGGCGAATAGGCGAGAACCAGATTGGCAAAGGGCATTGCCGCCAGGGTCGCCGCGAGCCAGGCAAAGCCGAAGGTGATAGCCAGAAGCACGATCGTGGTGGCGACGGATAGGCACATCGCTTTCAGCACCGCTGTTTTTTCGATGCCGGTGAAGCGGCAGCCGATCACAGCGCCGATGATGACCTGCGCGGTTGCGACGAGACTGCTCGGCAGAATGAAGTCGCTGAGCCCAGTGAGATGCACCGTGGAACTGACGATCAGCGGCGCGAACATGTAGCGCGCCGGCAGTTTCACACGCCAGCCGACCATCAGGCCGACGAGATAGGTGCCGAGAAACCACGCCCCCTGTTCCAACCCTACAGAAGCGAAAGGAACGGGCACACCGGCGGATCTCGGGATCGGCTGGCCGAGGGCCAGTTGCAACAGGAAGGGCAGCGATAGCACGACGAAGAAGATTCGGGCTGCATGGGCCAGCGCGATCATCCGTTCGTCGCCGCCAAAATCCTTGCCGAGCGTCACCATCTCGATCAACCCGCCGGGCATGCCGGCGAAGAAGGCGGTGGGCCGGTCCAGGCCGCCGAGCCGGCGCAGCACTACATATCCCGCGCCCCCGCCGACAAGAAGAAAGATGCATAGCAGCGCCAGCGGAATGATCCATTCGCCCGCTCTTGAGAAAGTATCCGCAGTGAAGCTCGCACCCAGCATTGTGCCGACGAGCGCCGTCATCGGCGGGCGCGCAACAGAGGGCGTCGAAATCGGAATGCCTGCGATTGCTGCCAGAGCGCAGGCAATCATCGCTCCGAGCAGCCACGGAAGCGGTGCGTGCAGCGTCCAGAAAAGCCACCCGCCCAGCCCAGCCAGGACGAGCGCCAGGACAAAACCGCCGGCCTGCTTCAGGCGGCCGTCAGGCGCTTTGCTCGCCAATGTCCGACGGCCCTCCCGGCAACCTCAGGGGATATCGATGGCCATCAACGGCGCATGCTGCTGGCCGCCATGCAGGTCGGCGTCGGCAGGATCGCCGGCGGGAAACCGCCGGGGAATGCTGATCTTGAATCCCTTGGCGTTGTCGCAAGTGAAGAACCGCACCGTATTGTCGGACACCCCGTAGAGGCGTGCGAAGGATTGGGCATTGAGCGCGCCGGAGTCGCGAACGCGCGTGTAATTCTCTTCGTCGTTGAACAGGATGTCGAATGTCAGCGTGAACGGTCCCGCATTCTTGCTGCGGATCAGGCTGGCGAGTTCATAGAGTTGCATGTTCCGGTCGTCTCCCTGCGTTGTGCGCGGCGTCAGTGAAAGTCGTGCATTTCAAGGCGGAACATATCCATCGGATTGTCCGGCAGCACGATATGATGGGTGCACCATTTCCAGACCGGTCCCCGATCCAGCGATGCCTGATTGAACAGGCAGGCGAAACCCGTGATGGCGCCGCTCCATTCGGGAATCGGCTGGTGAAGCAGCGGCTGGCGCGCCAGATCGGCGAGCTTGCTCGCAAGCGCCTGTGTCGGTGCGGTCAGGCACACGACCAATCCGACCTCGGTCGGAAGGTCTTCGCGCCTGGGCTCGCTGGCGCCCATGACGGCGTTGCGTCCGTAGACATGAATGTCGATGCGCCAGTCCTCGCGCTTCAAGGAGCCGAGGATTTGCACTGCCCGCGCTTCGAGCCTGGATTTGACGATATCAAGCCAGGAGTCGAGCTGGCGGATGATCAATGGATCGCGGACGCCGCCCACGATGACCGACTGGTAGCCGATGAGTTCCGCACCCTCCAGCTTTACCGAATAGCGCTCCGCCGGGCGGAAGGCCGAACCGGTGATGCGCACGCTGACATCGTCAACCTGTTCGAACGCCGAATGCGTCAGGTCGAGGATGCCGGAGCTTTCCGGATGCAGATAGGGATCGCTGTTCTCGTAGAGGCTGTGCGCCGCAATGCTCTGCGGCGTGCAGCGCAGACCCTCGCCGATCGGCCTGATCGTCGCCCCGCCGGAGTCGAGGCGGCTATACATCGTGCCGCGCTTCATCGTCTCGCAGGCCAGCGTGCCGCATTCGACCACCTTCCCGACATGCCACGCGATACCATCGGGAATACCCTTGAGAATGGGAAGGGCGGCGAAGACCGCGGAATCGCTGGCGCGCCCGGCAACCACGATATCGGCGCCGCCGGTCAGCGCATGCTGGATGGGCTCCACGCCCATCATGCCGACGATGCGGGTGCTGCGGTCGATGACGGACTCGTCGAAATGCGGTGCATTCTCCAGCGGCTGGATTCGATCCCGCCGCATCATCGTCTTCAGATAGTCGCGATCCTGCTCCGATTTGATCGAAGCGACGCGACGCTCGAGACCGCGCTCGGCTACCACCTCGCGCACGATGTCGGTTACCCATTCAACGTGCGGGTCGCCGCCTGCGGTGCCCGCCGAGCCAAGGATGATTGGCACACCCCTGGGCACGGTGGCGAGCAGCGTGTCGACCTCCTGCATCACGGAATCCCTGGAGTAGGCGCAGGTACCCGATCCCAGATGGTAGGGGCCGGCGTCGACCGTACCGGCATCCGCACCGACAACATGCGCGCCCATGGAGATGGCCTCGCGCAGCGTGTCCTGGTCCATGGCGCCGCCGCCCAGCGTGCCCGTCGCGCTGATGACGCGAACTTCCGATCCGTCGCTCATATCTTGCTCCTGTGAGATGACCGCTCCTAACGCAAAGTCACTTGATTGTCGACAATAAAGTTTGGTATTCAGCTAATATGACGCAGGATTGGGGTCATCCCGTGGAACGTGTATACACTTCAGGTGAAATCCAGACCGTCGGGGATGAGAACGCCCCGCAATCGGAACGGCTCTACGAACTGCTGAGCAGCGCCATCATAAGCGGCGAGATCGCGCCGGGCGCCAGCATGACGGAGCCCGGCCTGGCGCAGCGCTACGGCGTGAGCCGCGCCCCCGTGCGGGAAGCCTTGCGTCGTCTGGAAGAACGTCAGTTGATCGAGCGTAGCGCCTATCGCGGCATGCGCGTGGTCGAGCTGTCGCCTGGCATGGTCGAGGAATTGTACGAGATACGCGAGGCGCTGGAGAGCCTGGCCTGCAGACGGGCTGCTTCTCGTGTCGGCGGGGCCGAGGCCGCTTTGCTGAAGGACGCCCTGGCCAGCGAGCGGGCCTATATCCGCTATCGCGTCGGCGGCGGCGAAGCGAATGCCAGCGCGCCGACAGTGTCCAGCGTGCACAGCGTCATTGCGCGGATCGCCGATAACAGCGAATTGCTCAACCTGCTCGACGGAGCGATCTGGCGGCTGCTAAGGGCGGAGTATTGGCGGCGCATCAAGCGGCCGGACGAGCTGCGCCAATCCTACCTCGAACATGCCGGCATCGTGCGTGCCCTGACACAGCGTGATGGCGAGCTCGCAGCGCTGCTGATGCAACGGCACATCCGCATGACATTCCAGCGCCGGCGCTGACGCCGGCGATCTCCGAACTCTATGGATATGCGTTAGCCTCTCCACGGCGTCAGGCGCGGTATCCATCGCGGCACCGCGCGGCAATAGCTCGCGTACTCGGCACCATAGCGCGCGGCCAGGACTGGTTCCTCGTAGACCATCACGAAAGCGGTCATCAGCGCCGCAGTGATCGCCGCATAGATCAGCACCGCCCCATCGGCGAACAGCACCGCCTGCGCAAGAATAAGCGAGACCACCGCGACATACATCGGATTGCGCACCTAGCGGTATGGCCCGGTGACCACCAGGCGCTCCGTCGGCGCGATGGGAGCAGGTGTCCCGCCGCCGTCAAGCGCGAAGCGCGCAAAGGCGTTCAGAAGAAACGCCAGCGCGGCGAGGATGACCACGAAGCTTGAACCGCGTAGCGCCAGATGCAGCGTGACAGGCACGGCATATCGGCCAGTCAACAGCCAGGGACTTAGGCCGGCCACCACGCCCGGCGCAACGATCAAAAAGAGCGCGCTGCCGGCAATTGCCCTCATGCGGGTCATGACGATCTCCTGTCTCAGGGACCCAGCGCTCCAGCATATGGATTTTTCGACCGTCGGCGAGGGAATCCTCAGCGAGGCCTCCGCCTTCGATACGCAGAGACCCTACCCGCTGCGGGGAGGTTCGCCAGCGCTGTCTGGTTTCAGACAGGGACGAAGACTGGGGCTGAGCATCGCGGACGCCTTTCGCAAGTGCGCGGACCAGTTCGCATGGGGATATGGGTCCGCCGCCCGTCATACTCTATCGTGCAAAAAGAGAAGCCCGGGTCTCCCCGGGCTCCTCTCGATTTGGGCAGGGCGGGCGGGCAAATGGGCGCCGCCCCACCTTTGTAAGGATCGAAGTCGATCAGCTCTCGTCGCCTTCGTTGCCTTCATTGCCTTCGTTGCTTTCATCACCTTCGTCGGCTTCGTCGCCTTCATCGTTCTCGTTGTTCTCGTTGTCCTCGTCGCCCTCGTCGCTCTCGTTGCCCTCGTTGTCCTCATTACCTTCGTCGGCTTCGTCGCCCTCGTTACCCTCGTCGCCCTCGTTACCCTCGTTGCCCTCGTTGTCCTCGTCGCCTTCGTCTCCTTCGTCGCCCTCGTTGCCCTCGTTGCCTTCGTCGCCTTCGTTGAACTCGTCGCCTTCGTCTCCCTCGTTACCCTGGCCTTCGTCGCCTTCGTCGCTTTCGTTGCCCTCGTTGCCCTCGTTGCCCTCGTTGTCTTCGTCGCCTTCGTCGGCTTCATCGCCTTCGTCGGCTTCATTGCCTTCGTTGTTCTCGTCGTCCTCATCACCCTCATTGCCTTCGTTGGCGCCGCCCTCGTTGCCCTCGTCGCCCTCGTCGCTCTCGTCTCCCTCGTCGCCTTCGTCGTTTTCGTCGCCTTCGCTGCCCTCGTCGTTCTCGTCGCCTTCATCGTCGAGGTTGGTCTCATCGCCCTCGTTGTTCTCGTCACCTTCGTCGTTTTCCTGGAAGGCGCCGGGACCCTCGTTGCCCTCGTCGTTCTCGTCGCCCTCGTCGCCTTCCTGGAAGGCGCCGGTGTTTTCGTTGGCCTCGTCGTTCTCGTCGCTCTCATCGCCTTCTTGGCCGGGGCCGGTGTTCTCGTTGTCCTCGTCGCCCTCGTCGCCGTTCTGCGTGTCGGCAAAGCTGATCGGGGCGAACAGGTCGGCGAGCAGGTCTTCGAGATTAAGTTGGTAAAGTCCGCGCATAGTTGCTTTCCTTTGCGAATAATTGGTTCAGAAATTATAGATCGTGATGTTATCCCTAGTTTTTTACGAATTGCTTCAACTCTAAATGAGCCGTACCATGTCGATGGTTACTTATTTTACAAACTAAGGTTGCACGTGCAATCTTATCATCGCCGAAGAATGTCTCGGCAATCTCGCTATTCTATCGTCGTCTCTTGAATACGTGCCGGGACCAGAGATAGGCATGCTCCCGTACAGGACCGGCTGTTTCGCTGTGAGCAGTCCAAGAAACCGACGATCGCGGAAAGCGATATTCGGTTCTCAAAAATCGACCAAAGAGCGCCGGTCGGCAGATGCTCGAACGATCGGGACGCAATCAACCGCGCAATCGGGTAGTTCCAGCAGTAGCGATAGGGGGCATGCGAATCCTTCAGCGCCAAGGCCAGCAGCTTGCCATCACGCTCCAGATAGTTTCTGTTCCCCTCCTGCCAGGCGGCCGAAGCGAGGCGGTGCAGCGTCGGCAGTTCGGTTCTAAGCAACTTCAGTAGCGCCAGTTCGGACACGAAAGCGCAAATCTCGCGGTTTACT
>DATDBN010000007.1:0-17240 GCA_036524835.1 Mesorhizobium sp.
GGTGTGCGGTTCTTCTACCAGAATATGCCTCCCGTGTGCCCCCTCCACCATGCTTCGCATGGTTCCCCTCTCCCGCTTGGCAGGGGAGGATATAAGGCCGCAGCGGCTCCACCGCCGATCCTCCCCTGCGAAGCGGGCGAGGGGGACCGCCGAAGGCGGTGGAGGGGGCATGCGACGGACCACTCCCGCTGAGGCTTCAAGCGAATCCTATTATCGACAAACGCCGGCCGCTGGTGTAGGGGCGCTCCCCCGGTCGAAAGACCAACTCCAACCGAGATGAGCGACGTCCATGCGACCAGCCTCTGGCGGCATTGATTTTGGCACGTCGAACTCGACGGTGGGCGTCATGGAGCACGGCAAGCCGCGCCTCGTCCCGCTCGAGGGCGACCACCTGACGCTGCCCAGCGCCCTGTTCTTCAACTTCGAGGACGACAGCGTGGCCGTGGGGCGACAGGCGGTCGGGCAATATGCCGACAGTGTCGAGGGGCGCTTGCTGCGCGCGCTGAAGAGCGTGCTCGGCAGTTCCCTGATCCACGAAAAGACGCGCATCAAGCAGCGTTCCATGCCGTTCTCCGACATTATCGGCCTGTTCATCGCGCGCCTGAAAGCCCGCCTGGAGGCGCATCAGGGTTTGGCCGTGGAGCAGGTCGTGCTGGGCAGGCCGGTGCAATTCGTCGATGGCGACGCCGAGGCCGATGCCGCCGCGCAGGATCAGCTGGAACGCGCTGCCCGCGCCCAGAATTTCCGCCACATCGAATTTCAATACGAGCCGATCGCGGCGGCGCTGGACTACGAACAGCAGGTGACCCGCGAAGAACTGGCGCTGATCGTCGACATGGGCGGCGGCACGTCCGACTTCTCGATCGTCCGCGTTTCGCCCGACCGCGCCGGCAAGGCGGACCGGCGCGACGACATCCTCGCCAACAATGGCGTGCATATCGGCGGCACCGATTTCGATCGGCTGCTCAGCATCGCCTATGTCATGCCGGGGCTGGGGTACCTGACGCAAACCAGGGACGGCAAGCGCAACCTGCCGGCCGGCTATTTCATCGACATGGCCACCTGGCACCGCATTCACCGGCTCTACACGCCGAAGGCGATGATCGACCTCAGGCAGATCCGCTACGAGGCGGCGGAGCCGGATCGCGTCGACCGCTTCATCGATGTCGTCGAGCACCGGCTTGGCCACCTCCTGGCGACGCATGTCGAGCGGGCCAAGATCGAGCTCACCAATGCGCAACAGGCGCAGATCCGGCTTGATCTGACCGATGCTCCCCTGGATGTCGCCTTCACCCGGCAGCAATTGGAAGAGACGCTGCAAACCGAGGTCGAGCGCGTGACCGAAACCGTCCGTCAGACCTTGAGGAGCGCCGGCGTTGCGCCCGACGCCATTACCGCGGTGTTCCTGACCGGTGGCTCCACGGCCATTCCGCTCGCCCGCCGCAGCGTCCTGTCGCTGGTGCCGCAGGCGAGCGTGGTTCAGGGCGATGCTTTCGGCAGCGTCGGCATCGGCCTTGCCCTTGATGCACAACGCAAATTCGGCTGAGCGCAGCCCTACCGCAGCATCCGCGAAATCAGCTGCGCGGTATAATCCACCATCGGCACGATCCGCGCGTAGTTCAGCCGGGTCGGACCGATAACCCCAAGCGCCCCGATCACGCGTGAATCCTGATCCCGGTAGGGCGCAACCACCAGCGACGATCCCGACAGCGAGAACAGCTTGTTCTCTGAGCCGATGAAGATGCGCACGCCCGACCCTTCCTCGGCGAGGTCGAGCAGCTGGATCAGCCCCTCCTTGGTTTCGAGGTCCTCGAACAGATGCTTCAGCAGGTCGATATCGGCCTGCGCGGAGACATTTTCCAGGAGATTGGCGCGGCCGCGCACGATCAGCCGTGCGGGCAGGCCGCTATCGGCGCCGGCCCAGACCGCCAGCCCCTTCTCCACCAATTGCTCCGACAGGGCATCGAGCGCCAGCTTCGTCTCCGACTTGAGCCGTTCGATATCGGCCCGCGCCTCGGCCAGCGTACGGCCGCGGATATGAGCGTTGAGGAAGTTGGTCGCCTCCTGAAGCTGCGATGTGGTGACGCCGACGGGCAGATCGACCACGCGGTTCTCGACATCGCCGGTCTGCGACACAAGGACCACCAGCGCGCGGGTCGGCTCAAGCTGGATGAACTCGACATGCTTGAGCGGCACCTCGGCCTTCGCCGCCAGCACGAGGCCGGCGCCGCGCGACATGCCGGACAGTAACTGGCTGGCCTCGTTCAGCATATGCTCCAGATTTGCGTCCGCGCCGGTGCCCTTCACTTGCGCCTCGATTTGCCGGCGCTCCTCGTCCGACAAATGGCCGAGCTCCATGAAGGCATCGACGAAGAAGCGCAGGCCCTTCTGGGTCGGCAGCCGCCCGGCGGAAATGTGCGGCGCATAGACGAGCCCGAGATGCTCCAGGTCGCTCATTACATTGCGCACGGTCGCCGGCGACAGCGAAGAGGGCAGCATGCGCGACAGATTGCGCGAGCCGACCGGCTCGCCATCGAGCAGGAACGAGTCGACGATGCGGCGAAAGATATCGCGCGAGCGCAGGTCCAGCGCCTGCAGGGCGGGGTCGGCGACCGGCTTGGTCATCGCAAATTTCTATCTCCAGCCCTCAAGGATATAGACGCATGGAACAGCATGACAAGTTCGCTGGCATCAAATCGCGGTCAGGCTGGCGGTTGGCGAACAGCGGGGTGTTCGGCATAGAGCAGCCATGATCGAAACAGACCGCCTTATTCTTCGCCAAAACGTCGCCACGGATTTCGACGCGTACCGAGCGATGTATGACGACCCGGAGGTCATAAAGCATATCGGCAATGGCCAGCCGGGCACCGAGCAGGACAACTGGTTCCGCTTCCTGCGTGTCATCGGCCATTGGAAAGTGCTGGACTACGGCTTCTTCGCTGTCATCGAAAAGCAGACTGGCCTCTATCTTGGACAGACAGGCTTCAGCGATTTTCGGCGGGAGTTAGGCGGGGATTTCGACCCATATCCGGAAGCGGGCTGGATGTTCGCGCAAGCCGCCCACGGCAAGGGCTACGCCACCGAAGCCGCGCTGGCAGCGCATGAATGGTTCGATCGGGAGCGGGGGCGGCAACGCTCCGTTTGCATCATCGACCCGCCCAATACCGCTTCAATTCGCGTCGCAGGAAAGCTGGGCTACCGCGCCATCGGCGAGAGACCGTTCCGGGACGCCAGCGTGCTAGCCTTCGAGCGCCTGCCCTGACTTGATCCTTTTCCTTTGCGCTGGAGCCGTGCCGGGTCTAAAAGCCGCGCCACGACAATCCAGCCAGATGGGGTTTTAATGCGTCCTTCCAAACGAGCGTTCGACGAAATGCGGGCGATTTCCTTCGAGCGCGGCGTTTCCAAGCACGCGGAAGGCTCATGCCTGGTGAAGTTTGGCGACACCCATGTGCTCTGCACGGCAAGCCTTGAAGAGAAGGTGCCGGGCTGGATGCGCAATTCCGGCAAGGGCTGGGTCACGGCCGAGTATGGCATGCTGCCCCGCGCAACCGGCGAACGCATGCGCCGCGAGGCGTCTTCAGGCAAGCAGGGCGGCCGTACGCTGGAGATTCAGCGCTTGATCGGCCGCAGCCTGCGCGCCGTGGTCGATTTGCAAGCCTTGGGTGAACGCCAGATCACCGTCGATTGCGATGTGATCCAGGCCGATGGCGGCACTCGCACGGCGTCGATCACCGGCGGCTGGGTCGCGCTGCATGAATGCCTGCGCTGGATGGAAGCGCGGCAGATGGTGTCGGTGCAAAAGGTGCTGAGAGATCATGTCGCCGCGATTTCCTGCGGCGTCTACAATGGCGAGCCGGTCATCGACCTCGACTATGACGAAGATTCTTCCGCCGGAACCGACGCGAATTTCGTCATGACCGGCAAGGGCGGCATTGTCGAAATCCAGGGCACCGCCGAGGGCGAACCGTTTTCCGAGGAGGAGTTCGGCGCACTGATGGGTCTGGCCCGGAAGGGCATCACGCGGCTGGTCAGTCTCCAGCAGATGGCGGTGGGATAGGCCGATGGCCCCGTCGGGTGGTCAAATTTGCTTCGATCTCTCGACGGGCAGGCTGACGGGACAGCGCCCCCCTCTGTCCTGCCGGACATCTCCCCCACAAGGGGGGAGATTGCGCAGCCCATCGATACCGCTTCTTCTGCAACGTTCACGCTTGGCGAAACCGAAGTGGGCGGCCAATCTCCCCCCTTGTGGGGGAGATGTCCGGGAGGACAGGGGGGGGCAACGTAGGGCATCCTCGCCAGAAGCTAGGAGGCCGTGTTGATGACCCCCTCCGCCATCCTCGAATCCGCGCTCTACGTCACCGACCTCGTCGCCGCCGAAGCCTTCTACGCCGACATCATCGGCCTTCCCCTGATCTCCAAAGCCGAGGGCCGTCACGTCTTCTTTCGCTGCGGCGACGGCGTGCTCCTGCTGTTCAACGCCGAGGCAACGCGCCAGCCCTCGAAAGCCGGTGCTAAGCTGCCGGTGCCGCCGCACGGTACTTCCGGTGAAGGGCACCTATGTTTCGCGGCGAGTGCTGCAGAAATCGCGGACTGGAAGGCGCGTCTTGAAGCCAAGGGCATCACCATCGAAGCGGACTTCGAATGGCCCGCCGGTGGGCGCTCAATCTATTTTCGCGACCCGTCCGGCAACTCCATCGAATTTGCCGAACCACGCATTTGGGGAATTGCATGAAAGACCTATCGGCCAGGAAGATCGTCGTCGCCAGCCACAATGACGGCAAGCTGCGCGAGTTCGCCGACCTGATCGCGCCGTTCGGCTTCGAAGCGAAGTCGGCGCGGGAATACGGCCTGCCCGAGCCTGACGAAACCGGCACTACCTTCGAGCAAAATGCCTATATCAAGGCGCATGCGGCGGCGGTGGCCACGGGCCTGCCGGCGCTGTCGGACGATTCCGGCCTGGCGATCGAAGCGCTCGGCGGACAGCCGGGCGTCTACACCGCCAACTGGGCCGAGACCGAAGACGGCAAGCGCGATTTCGGCATGGCCATGCAGCGCGCCGAACTTGCGATGCAGGAGGTCGGCGCGACCGAACCGGCGCAGCGCGCCGGTAAGTTCGTCGCGGTCATCTGCCTGTGCTATCCCGATGGCGAGGCCGAGTATTTCCGCGGCGAGGCGCCTGGCACGCTGGTCTGGCCGCCGCGCGGCGAGATGGGCTTCGGCTACGATCCCGTGTTCCAGCCGGACGGCCACGCGCGCACCTTCGGCGAGATGACTGCGCAGGAAAAGCACGGCTGGACGCCGGGTCAGCCCTCCGCCCTTTCCCACCGCGCGCGGGCCTTCCAGAAATTCGCGCAAGCGAAGCTCGGCTCGGCATGATCGACCCCGGCTTCGGCGTCTATATCCATTGGCCGTTCTGCGCGGCCAAATGCCCCTATTGCGACTTCAACAGTCATGTCCGCCACCAGCCGGTCGACCAGGCGCGCTATGTCCAGGCGTTCAAGGCCGAACTTGCGGCGATGCGCGCACGCACCGGGCCGCGCGTCGCGCGCTCAATCTTCCTGGGCGGCGGCACGCCGTCGCTGATGGAGCCCGCGACCGTCGGCGCCATCCTCGATACCGTCTCGCGCCATTGGACGGTGCCGCACGGCGCCGAGGTCACGCTCGAGGCCAATCCCTCCTCGGTCGAGGCCGAGCGGTTTCGCGGCTACCGCGCCGCCGGCGTCAATCGGGTCTCGCTGGGCGTGCAGGCGCTGAACGATCCCGATTTGCGCTTTCTCGGCCGCCTGCACGATGTCGACCAGGCGCTGCACGCGATCCGCCTTGCCCGCGAGACCTTTCCGCGCCTGTCCTTCGACCTGATCTATGCGCGGCCCCGGCAAACGGTCGAGGCGTGGATGGAAGAGCTGGAACGCGCCATCGCGCTCGCCGCCGACCATTTGTCGCTTTACCAACTCACCATTGAGGAGGGCACGCGCTTCCACGTACTGCATGCGGCGGGAAAGATTGTCGTCCCGGACGCGGACCTCGCGGCCGATCTCTATGAGGCGACGCAGGCCGTGACCGCCGCGCGCGGCCTGCCGGCCTATGAGGTGTCCAACCACGCCCGCCTCGGCGCGGAGAGCCGCCACAATCTGATCTACTGGCGCTACGGTGAATATGTCGGCGTGGGTCCGGGCGCACATGGCAGGTTTATCGAGCATGGCCGCCGCGTGGTCACCTTCACCGAGAAGATACCGGAGACCTGGCTCGATCTGGTCGAAACCCAGGGGCATGGCATTGTCGGCGGCGAATTGCTGACACGCTCCGAGGAGGCCGACGAATATCTGCTGATGGGTTTGCGGCTGGCAGAGGGCATCGACCTCACCCGCTACGAGGCGCTGTCGGGGCGTCCGCTCGAGCACAAGCGCTTGGCCGGCTTGCAGGATGAAGGTCTGATCGCGCCGGTCGGCAATTCCGGCTTGCGCGCCACGCCGGCGGGCATGGTGGTGCTCGATGCGCTGGTGGCGGATCTCGCTCGGTAGTCATTCCCCGCGCGCAGGTTGGCGCGCTATTCCTCGGCGAACGGCTCAGCCTTGCCAACTGGCTCGGCGTCGCGCTCATCGCGCTGGGTGCGGTGCTGGTTGCGGTGCGCATCTGACAATCGCTTGATCCGCTCGCGCATCCGTCCGGCACGCGTGTCTGCCGGCGCTTCGCTCGAAGGACGCCGCCCCGCATAATAGGGTTCGAAATCGTCGTGATGCTGCAGGCCGCTCATCTTTCTCTCCGAGGGTGTCCGCAATAACGTTCGGTCCCGGGCGTTGTTCCCGTAGGCCCCGCACGCAGCCCCTTTTGCAACCGGCTCCGGCGCATGGCATGAAGCGGAAATGACCCAGCCGCAGGCCCTCGAAAAGCGCTCTTATCTCGTCGGCGGCACCGAAATCGCCGCGCGGCCGCTTGCGCCGGCGCTCTATCTGGTGGCGACGCCCATCGGCAACCTTGCTGACATCACGCTGCGCGCTCTGGAGACACTGGCCGCCGCCGATGTGCTGGCCTGCGAGGATACGCGCGTCACCCGCGTGCTGCTCGACCGCTACGGCATCAGGCAGCGCCCCTTCGCCTATCACGAGCACAATGCCGACGAAGCCGGTCCGCGCCTGATCGCCGCGCTGGAAGCCGGCAAGAGCGTTGCGCTCGTCTCCGACGCCGGCACTCCCCTGGTCTCCGATCCGGGCTTTCGCCTGGTTGGTCAGGCGCTGGAGCGCGGCCTGAAAGTGGTGCCGATTCCCGGACCCTCCGCGGTTCTTGCCGCGCTGACCGCCTCCGGCCTGCCCTCAGACGCCTTCCTGTTCGCCGGCTTCCTGCCGGTGAAGGACGGCCAGCGCCGCGCGCGCCTCGACGCGCTGAAGGCCGTACCTGCGACGCTGATCTTCTTTGAATCGCCGCGCCGGCTGGCCGACACGCTGGCGGCGATGCAGGATCGGCTCGGCGGCGCGCGGCAAGCCGCCATCGGGCGCGAACTGACCAAGACCTTCGAGGAAATGCGCCTCGGCGCGCTGGCCGAGCTTGCCGCGCACTATGCCGCCGCCGATACGCCGCGCGGTGAAGTTGTCATCTGCGTCGGCCCGCCGGCGGCGCAGGCCGATGCTCCAGAGGATATCGACCGGCTGCTCCTGTCGCTCGCAGCGGAAATGCCGGCGTCCAAGGCGGCTGCGGAGGCTGCCCGCATGACCGGCGGCAGCAAGCCCGACCTCTACCGCCGGCTGCTCGACCTGCGTGGCAATCGGGACTGACCGCAATGGCCGATGCAAAGCGCATCCGCGACTACCGGCGCGGTCACCGCAGCGAGTGGCTTGCCGCCGCCGCGCTCCTCGCCAAGGGATACCGCATCGTCGCGCGGCGTCACAAAACGAAGCTCGGCGAGATCGACCTGATCGCCCGGCGCGGCGACCTCATCCTCATCGTCGAAGTCAAGGCGCGGTCGTCGCTGGCTGCTGCCATGGATGCGATCGGCCGCGAATCCGCCCGGCGCATCGAGGGAGCAGCCGATCTGTGGCTGGTGCGCCAGCCCGACTACGCGCGCCTGTCGCTCCGCTTTGACATGGTGGCGGTGCTGCCCTGGCGCTGGCCGGTGCATGTTGAGAATATTTTTCAGGGGCGCAGTTGAGTTCTCGCAAAATTCGACCCGGCCGTTTGCCCACACCTAGCCCATATTCTCTTGCCGGCCGCGCATTCCCGGCACATTCTCGGCGTGTCCAACCCCCGGGAGAAAAACGCCATGTGCCATCATTGCGTCATTGAGAGCGTCAAGCAGAGCATGCTCAGCCGCCGCAGCTTCTTTACCGGCGTCGCCGCCACCGCGACGGGCGCGGCGGTCCTGTCCTCCGGCATCGCCACGCCTGTCATGGCGCAGGCGGCCCAGAAGGCGGAAGACCTGACGCACGATCTGGTGGAGACATTTCCCACCTATTTCGGCGGGCAGCAGTTTTTCATCGAGCAGAAGAATACCTTCGCGAAAGACACCTTCAACATCAACGAATGGCGCATTCTCGAGCATACCGGCACGCATATCGATGCGCCGCTGCATTTCACCGCCGACGGCAAGGGTGTCGGCGAACTCCCGGTCGAGGATCTCGTCGCGCCGCTGGTGGTGATCGACATTCGCGCCAAGGCGGATGCCAATGCCGATGCCGAACTGACGCCCGACGACATCAAGGCGTGGACGGACCAGAACGGCGAGCTGCCGCAAGGCGCCATCGTCGCGATGCTGTCCGGCTGGGGCGCACATGTGGCGACCGACAAGTTCCGCAATCTGGGCGCCGACGGCAAGACAATGCACTTTCCCGGCTTTCACATCGAGGCGGTGAAGCAGTTGCTGGAGACCTCGACAAAGGCCATCGCCGTCGACACGCTGTCGCTCGATTTCGGCCAGTCGCCAGATTTCATCGTGCACAAGACCTGGCTGCCGGCCGGCCGCTACGGCATTGAGGGCATCGCCAATCTGGACCGGCTTCCGGCCAAGGGCGCGACGATCGTCGTCGGCGCACCCAAGGTGGCAAAGGGCAGCGGCGGACCGGCCCGCGTGATCGCCCTGGTGTAGGTCGCGGAGACGGAACCGCTCGCGTCGCCACGCTCGGCGAATTATCCGTTGATCCCCAGCCAGCGATGCCGCATGACGTGATATCAGCGATGCGGCGCGCTGTTTGGCGGGTCGGAGCGCGGAATTTCGTCAAAGAGCGCGGCTCAAGCCGCCGAAGCGTGAGGGGAGCTTGGCAGGGATGGCGTTCGCGTTTCCTATTCTCATTGGCGACATCGGCGGCACCAATGCACGTTTCGCGGTGGTTCCGGATGGATCGAGCCCCGCAATCCAGTTTCCCATCGTCCAGACGAAGAATTTCGAGACCATCGACGACGCGATCCGGGCGACAATCCATGACGCCTCGGACATCCGGCCGAGGACCATGATCCTGGCGGTGGCCGCTCCGGTCAACGGCGATGAAATCCCGCTGACGAATTGTCCCTGGGTGGTGAAGCCAATGGGCATGATCGCCAGTCTCGGCTTCGAGGAAGTCGTGGTTCTGAACGATTTCGAGGCGCAGGCGCTGGCCGTCGTCGCGCTTGGCGAGGACCATATGGAGCGAATCGGCGGCGGACCGCCGGTCGCCGAAGCGGCGCGCGTGGTGCTTGGTCCCGGCACCGGCCTCGGCGTTGCCGGCCTCATCCATTCGCGCGGCGTCTGGATTCCCGTCCCGGGCGAAGGCGGCCACATGGACATCGGGCCGCGCACGCCGCGCGACTATGAGGTGTTTCCGCATATTGAGAGGATTGATGGGCGGGTGTCCGGCGAGCAGATTCTGTGCGGCCGGGGCCTGGTCAATGTCTACCGCGCCATCGCCACCGCCGACGGCGTCACGCCGAAATACACCATCCCCGCCGAGGTCACGCCGGCCGCTCTCGAAAAGACCGACCCCGTGGCGGTCGAGGCGCTGGATCTCTTCGTCACATGCCTTGGCCGCACCGCCGGCGACCTCGCAATGGTCTTCATGGCCAAGGGCGGCGTGTTCCTCACCGGCGGCATCGCCCAGAAGATCGTGCCCGCCTTGAAGACTGGGGTGTTTCGCGAGGCGTTCGAAGACAAGGCGCCGCATCGCGAATGGCTGTCGCGCATCCCGGCCTATGTGATCACCCACCCACTGGCAGCACTCGAGGGGCTCGCCGCCTATGCGCGCGATGCGGCCCGCTTCGGTGTGGAGACCGACGGGCGCCGCTGGCGCAGTTGATCTGCGCCACCACGCCGCTCAGCGCGGCGTCACCCGCATCGGCAAGCCGCCCTGCGGCTGTACGGTCAGCTTCTGCACCGGCCAGGGCTTGGTCTCCGCCACGCAGTCGAAGCGATAGCGCGACAGCAGCGCGGCGAGCGCGATGATCGCTTCCTGCAGCGCGAAGGACGCGCCGATGCAGACCCGCGGACCCGCGCCGAAGGGCAGATACTGAAAGCGATCGATCTTGTCGCGATTGGACGGGTGGAAACGCGCCGGAATGAAGGCGTCCGGATTGTCCCACAATTTCCGGTGCCTGTGCACGGTCCACGGCATCACCAGAACCGCCGCCTTGGCTGGAATCTTGAGGTCGCGCCACGTTTCCGGCTCGATCGGCTCGCGATTGATCGACGGCGCCGGCGGATAAAGCCGCAGCGCCTCCTCGAAGGCCGCCCGCGTCAAGGGCATTGCGTCGAGCCATTTCACCGGATCCGGCTCGCGCTTGAGCACCGCGTCGATTTCCGCCTCGATGGGCGCACGTTCCCAGGGCGCCTCCGCCAGGCAATAGAGGGTCCAGCCCAGGGCGCGCGCTGTCGTTTCATGGCCGGCGCCGATGAAGGTGATGATATTATCCTCGATCTCGGCACGGGTCAGCCCACCGGGACCTTCGGCGCGCAGAAGCAGCGTCAGGAAATCCTCGGGCGCGCCGTCTGGATCGCGCTTCAGCCGCTCGATCCTCATCTCGACCGTATCGGTGACGATCTTGCGGAAATACGCCATGGTCTTGCGCCCGCGAATACGCGTCAGCCTCGGCATCCAGTCGGGCGCGCGCAACAGGTCGAGCGGATCGACCCGCCCCATCGTTTCGAACAGATGGTCGATCTGTTGGCCAAAACTGCCAGGTTCGCCGGCGATCTCGCCCGAGAACAGCGTCTCCGCCAGGATGTCATAGGTGAGCATCGTCATATCGTGGGCGATATCGACGATTTCCGTCTCACCGTCATATTTTTCCGCGAAGGCCTCGGTGCGCTCCAGCATCGGCCTTGCAAAGCCGAAAATGTGGCGCGGCGTGAACACCGGCGCCATGGCCTTGCGCGACCGCTTCCAGACATCGCCTTCGGCCGTCAGCAGGCCATCGCGCAGGATCGGGCGCAGGATCTTCTGGCGCACGGTCGCCATCTTGTAGTTCCGGGCGTTGTCGACGAGCACATGGCGAATGAGCGCCGGGTCATTGGCGATGACGAGCGGGCCGCCGATACCGCTGACCGAAATCCAGGGTTCGTTGTAGGAAGGCTCTCCCCACAACTCCAGCGGGTTGCGGTAGACAATGCGGATCATCTCCAGCGTGGACGGAGGCGAGGTGCGCGGCGTCGGCGCAGGTGGTATGAAAGGAGCCGGGATGGTATCCATACTCCCTACTTCTGTTGCCTCAGCCCGACATGCAAGCGGCGGTGGCGACATGCCGCATTCCACGCCGCCTCGCGACGTTCCATAAAGTATAAAGACTCTGCGTTGACGCGACCGGAAAGCTGCACTATAAGCCGCGCCAACCGTGGCGGCCATCTGGCCGCCCGACCTGTTTTATGCGTCCAGCGATCGGCGGCACGTCCGTTGTCTGGAACACCGGACCCGAAAAGAGAGAGGCACCATGGCCAACACATCCTCGGCCAAGAAGGCGACCCGCAAAATTGCTCGCCGCACCGCAGTGAATAAGAACCGCCGCTCGCGCGTGCGCAGCTATGTGCGCAAAGTCGAGGAAGCGCTGGCCTCCGGCGACGCCAAGGCCGCGCAGGAAGCCCTGAGGGCCGTGCAGCCTGAATTGATGCGCGCCGCCTCCAAGGGCGTCATGCATGCCAACACGGCTTCCCGCAAAGTGTCGCGCCTCAGCCGCCGCGTGAAAACGCTCTCGGCCTGAACGCCGACTTTCAGCGCGTGATTGGAACCCGGCTTCGGCCGGGTTTTTTGTTGCCGGATAACGACTTGGCGACCGCCGACCGAGGTCAGCCGGCAAAGAACGTCCTTCGGGCGTGCGGCTGCGCTGTCCGCGGGACGGGAGTCAAGGGCCGGTGTTTAGCTCCCGGCTGCTTAGCCGGCATTCCCAAACGTCACTGCGGCCAGACTACAACAGGGCATAAATTCTCCCATCTTTTCAGATAGTTACGAAAGGTTCTCCACACGTTGTCCACACCTGTGCGGGGTGCCCGGTGTATGAAGTATGTCAAGCTGTTTTTTTTGTTTTTTTTCGCTCCGGCCCGCCGCCGTCGCATTCTCCCGAGAACGGTTTGATTCACAACAACTTCGCCGGTTTCGCGCCGGTCGACCGGCGGTATTGCCGAGGCATTTGATTAAAAAACCGTTTACTCGGCGCTTGCCCGTCGCTCCGGAAATTCTATAAGGTCGATCCTATCGAAAGAGCAGGCGACGCCCGCAAAAAGCTAGCCAAAACTTAAGGACGACCGCGCATGGTTTCGGCCGTGAACGGGAGACGTGTGCCTGCTTTCGATCGCGCTCAAGCGTGTTGTTTTAGAGTTTAATCTGTCGGTCTGGCGCATGCTGGGGCGATTATTTGCGCGCGCTTTTTTTGGGGCCGGGGCTCGCGTCGGAGGAGTTGGAGAGCAGCTTTAGGAATTTACGTTGCGCCTATCCGTGCTTTCGGACGGTTGCGCGGCGAACATGCGAAAACGAGAAAAGACGGGGATTCCGGTAAATGCAAAGCAGTGTTGTGAGACAGGCTCCTGAAAGCCTGCCGGTTGGGGGCATTTCGGGGGAGCGCACGAAGATGGTGGAAATGAGTGCAGGCGCCGGAGGAGGACAGGAAACTTTCGACAAGGTGATGGCGCAGATAAAGGCGCGCCTGGGGGCTGACGTCTTCAACAGCTGGTTCGGCCGCATGAAGCTGGACGAGAACTCGCCGAACCTGGTTCGCTTCTCCGTGCCGACCGCGTTCCTGCGTTCGTGGATCAATGGCCACTACCTGGAGTTGCTGACGGAGCTGTGGCGCAAGGAAGAGCCGAGGCTGTTGCGCCTGGAAGTGCTCGTGCGCTCTGCGACGCGCCTCGCCCGCGCGCCGGAGGCCGAAGCCGTCTCAGTGCCCAAGAAGCCGCTCAAGCCGGCGCATTCGAACTTCGGGGCCGGACAGTCGCTGATGCAGAAGGTGGAGAAGGCGGTTCCGCCGCGCCCCAATCTGGAGACCGATGCCCGCCAGCAGGTGCTGGGGTCCCCGCTCGACACGCGCTATACCTTCGAGTCCTTCGTCGAAGGCCCGTCCAACCGTGTCGCCTTTGCCGCGGCGCGCGCCGTGGCCGAGCAGCATGCCAGCGCGATGCGCTTCAATCCGCTCTTCCTTCATGCCTCGGTGGGGCTCGGCAAGACGCACCTGCTGCAGGCGGTCGCCGCCGAGGCGACGAAACTCAACCCGCGCGCCCGCGTCATCTACCTGACGGCGGAATATTTCATGTGGCGCTTCGCCACCGCCATCCGCGACAACAATGCGCTGATCCTGAAGGAGCAGCTGCGCGATATCGATCTTCTGATCATCGACGACATGCAGTTCCTGCAGGGAAAATCGATCCAGCATGAGTTCTGCCACCTGATAAACATGCTGCTGGACAGCGCCAAGCAGGTGGTGGTCGCGGCGGACCGGCCGCCGTCCGAACTGGAATCGCTGGAGCCGCGCGTGCGCTCGCGCCTCAATGGCGGTGTCGCGCTTGAAATGTCGTCGCCGGATTACGGCATGCGCCTGTCGATGCTGCGCAAGCGGCTTGAATGCGCCCAGGCCGACGATGCAAGCCTGCAGATCTCGGAGGAGGTGCTGGACCATGTCGCCCGCACCATCGCAGGCAGCGGCCGCGAACTGGAAGGCGCCTTCAACCAGTTGCTCGTCCGCCGCTCCTTCGAGCCGCAGATCACGGTTGAGCGCATCGACGAACTGCTCGGCCATATCTACCGCGCGGGCGAGCCGAAGCGCGTGCGCATCGAGGACATTCAGCGCATCGTGGCGCGCCACTACAATGTGTCGAAGACCGAGCTGCTGTCGAACCGGCGCACCCGCACCATCGTCAAGCCGCGCCAGGTGGCCATGTATCTGTCGAAGATCATGACGCCGCGCTCGCTTCCCGAGATCGGGCGCAGGTTCGGCGGCCGCGACCACACAACTGTTCTGCACGCGGTTCGCAAGATCGAGGACCTGTCCGGCGGCGACAACACGCTGGCGCAGGAGTTGGAGCTGCTGCGCCGCCTCATTCACGATCAGGCCTGAGGAGCCTTTCCGGGGAAAAGTGCGTCGCGGTTTTCCGGTTCGGAACCGCCACCAGACAAAACCTGGAGCGGCCGTCCGGTTCTACGGGACGCAAGCCGCTCCGAAATGATCGCCGCGCATGGACTATCCGGCCCAGCGCGGCGGTTATCCCCAAAAGTGGACTGACCGGGATGGAAATGCCGGCAAAGACTTGCCTTTTCGCGGCAATTCCTGTCAGCATACGGCGATTCCGATCCTTTTTTGGGGCAACCGGACCGGTCGGGTATCGCGGCCGCGCCGCCTCTTTGTTGCGAGACTGTCATGCGCGTCATTATCGAACGCTCCAACCTCCTGAAGTCGCTCAACCACGTTCATCGCGTTGTCGAACGACGCAATACGATTCCGATCCTGTCGAACGTGCTGCTGTCCGCGGAAGGCGCCAGCGTCGAATTGAAGGCGACGGATCTGGACCTGGAGATCACCGAGGCGACCCCCGCCACTGTCGAGCGCGCCGGCGCGACGACGGTTCCGGCCCACCTTCTCTACGACATCGTGCGCAAGCTTCCGGACGGCGCCGAAGTGATGCTGAAGCTGGACGAGTCCGGCAGCTCCATGTCGGTCATTTCAGGCCGTTCGAGCTTCCGGCTGCAATGCTTGCCGCAGTCCGACTTCCCGCAGCTCTCCGCCGGCTCCCTGTCGCACATCTTTCGGCTCGACTCGGTCGCCCTGAAGGGACTGATCGACAAGACCCAGTTCGCGATCTCGACCGAGGAAACGCGCTACTATCTGAACGGCATCTATCTCCACACCCATGAGGCCGGCGGCAAGCTCAAGCTGCGCGCCGTTGCCACCGACGGCCACCGCCTCGCCCGCGCCGAGATGGACGCGCCGGCGGGATCTGAGGGGATGCCGGGCATCATCATCCCGCGCAAGACCGTCAGCGAATTGCAGAAGCTGGTCGACGATCCCAGCATCGCCGTCACCACGGAATTGTCCGACACCAAGATCAGGCTGACGATCGGCTCGGTCGTCATCACCTCGAAACTGATCGACGGCACCTTCCCCGACTATCAGCGTGTCATCCCGACCGGCAACGACAAGAAACTTGTCATCGACCGCCAGACCTTTGCGTCGGCCGTCGATCGTGTTTCGACCATCTCGTCGGAGCGCGGCCGCGCCGTGAAGCTCTCGATCGGCGATGGCCAGGTCGTCCTCGCGGTCAACAATCCGGATTCCGGCAGCGCCACCGAGGAACTCTCGGCCGATTATTCATCGGACCCCATCGAGATCGGGTTCAACGCCCGCTACCTGCTCGATGTCGCGGCGCAACTGTCCGGCAGCGAGGCGCGGTTCATGCTGGCGGACGCCGGATCGCCGACGCTGATCCAGGACACGGCGGATGACGACGCGCTCTACGTCCTGATGCCGATGCGCGTCTAGCGCCAAGCGGCCGAACGCCCCCAGGCCGTGCCAGCGCCGCTTCACATAAGTAAGTTACGGCTTACTGATTTCCGCAATTATGCGAGCCTGGAGCTTGATCTCGTTCCCGGGCCGGTCGTTTTGACCGGCGAGAATGGCGCGGGGAAAACGAACCTGCTGGAAGCCGTGTCCTTCCTGTCGCCGGGACGCGGATTGCGCCGGGCTGTCTATGCCGACGTAGCCCGCGAGGGCGTCGGTTCGGGTTTCGCCGTCAGTTGCGAGGTCGAGGGCCGCGATGTCGCCTGGGCGATCGGCACCGGCACCGCCGGCGCAGATCCCGGCGGCGGCGAAGCCGGGCGGCGCGTGCGCATCAACGGCGCCAACGCGCGGTCTGCCGACGACTTGCTGGATATTCTGCGCGTGGTCTGGCTGACGCCGGCCATGGACGCCCTTTTCACCGGCGCGGCGGCCGACCGGCGCCGCTTTCTCGATCGGCTGGTGCTGGCGATCGACACGCATCACGGCCAGCGGGCACTGGACTTTGAAAAGTCGATGCGGGGCCGCAACCGCCTGCTTACTGAAAGCTCCGGCGACAACCGGTGGTTCGAGGCGATCGAGACAAAAATGGCCGAGACCGCCGTGGCCATCGCGGCGGCGCGGGCCGAAATGGTGCGACTGCTGACGGCGATGATCGCCCGTCTTCCCGCCGAAGGTCCCTTCCCTCAGGCGGTGCTGACACTGGAGGGCTCGCTGGAAGAGCTGGTCCATGTCATGCCGGCGGTCGAAATCGAGGAGGTCTATCGCCGCGCGCTGGCCGATGGGCGCGACCGCGACCGCGCCGCCGGGCGCACGCTGGAGGGACCGCATCGCTCCGACCTCGCCGTGCGCCACAAGCCGAAGGACATGCCGGCCGAATTCTCGTCGACCGGCGAGCAGAAGGCGCTGCTGATCGGCATTATCCTGTCGCATGCGCGCCTTGTGTCGGAAGTCTCGGGCCTGACGCCCATCCTTCTGCTCGACGAGATCGCCGCCCATCTCGACCCCGGCCGCCGCGCGGCGCTGTTCAGCATTCTCGAAGACCTCGGCAGCCAGTGCTTTATGACCGGCACCGAACCCACCCTGTTCTCGGCACTCGAAGGCCGTGCGCAGTTCCTCCATGTCGATCATGGGAGAGTGACGGGCGGGTGAGGGGGCGTATAGCGTCAAGCACCAACGTCCCTGTGCACAGCCTCACAACCCTGTGAACGAGTATCGCGGCCTTTGCGGCGATTAATCGAAAATAATCTCATCTTTTCAAGAGAATCATTTCTTTTCTCACCCTCGCCTGTCCACACTTTCCTGACCTCTCC
>DATDBN010000008.1:0-4169 GCA_036524835.1 Mesorhizobium sp.
GGGCCCTCAGGCTCGCTTGACTATTTTGTATTGCTCGACGGACTGCCTCTGTCGTTGTGGCGCTCCCATGGAGAACCTGTCCCATAGCGCATCCCTCCATTCCGGCGATAAGAATGCACCATCAAACCCTGGGATCAAACACCTAGAGCGTCGGACAATCATCTTGAATCGGGGATTGAACGAAGCCGCTACCGCGGCGTGACGGGCGCTGTCGCGGAGGGTGTCCTGCCTGAGAGAATGGGGTGTTGGAGCCGCCCTCTCAGACAGGAGTCACCCGATGGCCCAGATGAGCCCGCTTCGTCGGCGCATGATTGAGGACATGACAATCCGCAATCTCTCGCCCGCTACCCAGCGATCCTACATCAGCGCGGTTGCGAAGTTCAGCCGTTATTTCGGTCGAGTGCCGGATCGTCTCGGCCTTGAGGATGTCAGGGCCTTCCAGGTCCATCTCGTCTCCGGCGGAATTTCGTGGCCGGCGTTGAACCAGATCGTCTGCGCGTTGCGGTTTTTCTACGGCATCACGCTCGGCCAGGCGAACGTTCCGGAACGGATTCCCTACGCACGCGAACCCCGTCCGCTTCCGGTCGTGCTAAGCGCCGATGAGGTCGTGACCTTCCTGGAGGCGGTTCCGAGCCTCAAGAGCCGCGCCGCGCTGACGACAGCCTATGCGGCCGGCTTGCGAACCTCGGAAGTCGTCGGCTTATGCATCGAGGATATCGATAGTGCCCGTGGGGTGATCGCGGTCCGCAGCGGCAAGGGAGCCAAGGATCGCCAAGTGATGTTGTCGCCGCAACTGCTCGGCATCCTGCGGATCTACTGGCGGCTGGCGCGCCCAAAAAACTATCTCTTTCCCGGTCGCGATGACGATCAGCCCTTGTCCACGACCGTGCTCCACGCCGCCTGTCGATCGGCGGCGAAGGCGGCAGGGCTGTCAAAGCGGGTGACGGTGCATACGCTGCGCCATAGCTTCGCGACGCACCTTCTTGAGAACGGAACCGATATCCGCATCATTCAGGTTCTGCTCGGGCACCAGAACCTGTCATCGACCGCGCGCTACACGCAGGTCGCCACCCACGTCATCCGGGCGACCACGAGCCCCTTCGATCGCCTGACTGTGGAGGTCACGCCGCCCGGATGAGGGCGCTGGGGGAATGGCCCCCGTCACCCCGGCAACGGCACGACCGAACATCGAACTGGCGGACGTCATGCGTCGTCACGGCGACGATTATGTGCGCCGGCATGGCGCGCATCTCGGTCGGGTCGAGCGCCGGGTCGTGAGCGCCATCACCCTGTGCCGGACCGCCGCGCTCGGCGGCCATGTCGTGACCTGTCAGGATTGCAGGGCGGCACGGGTCGCCTACAACTCGTGCCGGAACCGGCACTGCCCCAAATGCCAGCGACCGGCCCGCGCCGAATGGCTTGCCGCACGCCAGAGCGAGCTGCTTGCCGTGCCGTACTTCCATGTCGTCTTCACCGTTCCGGCGCCAGTGGCGGCGATCGCCTTCCAAAACAAGGCCATCGTCTACGCCATCCTGTTCAAGGCTGCCGCCGAGGCGATGACGAGGC
The DNA here is from genome assembly GCA_036524835.1 of Mesorhizobium sp. Taxonomy (GTDB): domain Bacteria; phylum Pseudomonadota; class Alphaproteobacteria; order Rhizobiales; family Rhizobiaceae; genus Mesorhizobium_G. The sequence goes on from DATDBN010000008.1 coordinate 1,567, forward strand.
TCGCGGCCAATCCCCGTCGTCTCGGCGCCGCGATCGGCGCGATTGCCGTTCTCCACACCTGGGGCCAGGCGCTCACCCATCATCCGCATCTCCACTGCGTCGTTCCGGGCGGTGGGCTGGCGCTGGATGGATCGCGCTGGGTCCATGGCAAGGCCGACTTCTTCCTCCCGGTAAAGCCGCTCGCCCGTCTGTTCCGTCGCCTGTTCCTGGAGCGCCTCAGGGCCGCCTTCGCTCGGCGTGAACTCGGCTTCTTCGGCGAACAGGCGGCGCTCGCCGACCCGGATCGGTTCGCAGCCCATCTCGCGACAATCCGGCGGATGGACTGGGTCGTCTATGCCAAAAAGCCCTTCGGCGGGCCGGCGCAGGTGCTTGCCTATCTCGGCCGCTACACCCATCGCGTCGCCATCGCCAATCGTCGTCTCGTCTCCTGCGACGACCACCATGTCGCCTTTACCTGGAAGGACTACCGGCAAAACGGAGCGACCAAGGTGATGCGGCTCACGCCGAACGAGTTCATTCGCCGATTTCTCCTTCATGCGCTTCCCGACGGCTTCCATCGCATCCGCCACATCGGCTTTCTCGCCAACGGTCACCGAACCGCGAAGCTCATGCGCTGCCGCTCGCTCCTCGGCACGGCCGAGGCGACGACATCCAGGCGCGGCGCCCGCCCCATCTCAGAGGATCGCTCTGCGAGGTCGGCCTCTCACGACGATGCCTGGGCCTGTCCGTTCTGCGGCGGCATCGTGCGCGTCACCCGTTTTCTGCAACCCGGATTCATGCCTTCTGCCGATCCTCCGCGAGACTTTCGATGCGACACCTCATGAACCCAACGATGGCGAATGCCGAGATCATCAAAGGTTGCAACGCGTTCGCCGGAAGCGCGTCGGCGAACCGCTGCGCTGTGATCTCATCCCGGCGGTATCGCCAAGCGCTCGACCACTTCATCGTAGGCGTATCGCGCTCTTCCGCACCCCGATTCAATCGCCCGGGCACCGCGACCGCGCCGCCTTCCCGGCGCGAGCTTCACCGGTCCAGTCTTCTTCGCTGAACAATCCCCATAGGCGGAGTCCAACGACCCGCGGCTTCTTTCAATCCGGCTTCAATGAGGTCCTTCCGGTGCGCTCCGTCACACGCCTCGTCGCTCACCGACCTCACAGAAGCCTCCAGATTCCTGTGCAGCTGGGTTCGTGATTCACTTCTGGCAGGAGGTGATTTGCGATGCCGAAAGCCTACTCGCTGGATCTTCGTGAACGGATTGCCTGGTTTGTGGATGGAGGCTATTCGCGCCGAGCCGCGGCAGCCCGTTTTGGGGTGTCGGTTTCCTTCGTGGTGAAGCTGATGAAGGCCTACCGCACAGCCGGTCGTCTCGAACCCCGGCCCTGGGGCGGGCGGCGGCATGCCAAGCTCGGCCCGCATGGTGAGTTCCTTCTTCGGCGGGTGGCCGAGAAGGATGACATCAGCATGCCGGAGCTGGCGGCCGATCTTGTTGCTGCGACCGGCGTGCGGGTCGATCCCGCCTCGCTTTCGCGCTGGCTGATCCGCAACGGCTATCGCTTCAAAAAAAACCCTGCTGGCCAGCGAACAAGATCGGCCTGACATCAGGAAGGCGCGCGAGGAATGGAGAACCCGGCGCCAGCCGAGGATGCGGCTCGACGCTCACCGGCTCGTCTTCATCGATGAGACAGGAACCACCACGAAGATGACGCGTCTGCGCGGCCGCTGTCCAAAAGGCCAGCGCCTGCGCTCCAAGGCTCCGTTCGGACACTGGAAAACCCAGACTTTCGTCGCCGGCCTGCGCTGCCACGGTCTGACCGCGCCTTTCGTCGTCGACCGGCCGATGAACCGCCGCATCTTCGACACCTATGTCGAGACCCAGCTCGCGCCGACCCTCGTCGAGGGTGATGTCGTCATCATGGACAACCTTGCCGCCCAAAAAGAGCCCGGCCGCCGAGAAGGCCATTCGAGAAAGGGGCGCGTGGATCCTGTTCCTGCCGCCCTACAGTCCCGACCTCAACCCGATCGAAATGGCATTCGCCAAACTCAAGGCGCACCTGCGCGCCAGAGCCGTCCGAACCATCGACGCACTCTGGCAGGCCATCGGAAACATTTGCGACCTGTTCTCGCCAACCGAATGTGCAAACTACTTCAAAGCCGCCGGATATGGACTCACTTCAAAATCCGACGCTCTAGACCTGCAACAAAGGCCGCGAAGCTTTCCCTATCGAAAATCCACTCATTCGTTAATTTTTGCCCGTAGGGCACCACTGGCTCTCCTGACGAAAGCTTTCGCTCCTTGCGAGTTTTAGAACGGGCCCAGGCAACATCCGACCATGCGTGATGGTTAGCACCTTCGAGCGCGAGGGTGAGTGAGCGCGCGAGTTTGCGAATCTTCTGAAGGGATTCGCGTGTTTCGCTGTCATACGGCCGTCCTGCGGCTTCGATTAACCCAGCATCATAAGCGCGCTACGCGGAAGATCGATTCTTTCAGTTCGCTGCGTCCGAGCTCCGACTGCACATTTAGGAGGTTCGCGATGCGGTTGTGATCCTCCGGCGAATAGAGACTCTCTAGTTCGGACTCGGAGATAAAGCGGACGCCACTCATG
>DATDBN010000009.1:0-11651 GCA_036524835.1 Mesorhizobium sp.
ACGCCGAGATGATTGCGACCGATCTGTTGGCCCAGGCCGAGCACGATGTACGCACGCGCGTCGGGCTCATCACCACGGACAGGGAACTCGCGGAAGCGACCTTGAACGAAGTAGAGAAGCAGTTGAAGACCTTGTCTACCGCCGCAGTCGCCGGTCAGGCCTGGCGCGACTATGGCGAGATCGCGCTTTGCGATTCCGAAGGCGCGATGATCGCCTATTCGGACCATGTTGCAGCTGAACATTTGCAGGTCCATACGGTCGACGCACATGCAACTGCAAAGAAGCTGCGCAATTATGGCTCGCTCTTCATCGGCGAGTTGGCGAGCGTGGTCTATTCCGACAAGTGCTGCGGCACCAATCACACGCTGCCGACCATGGGGGCAGGGCGTTATACCGGCGGCTTGTGGGTAGGCGCCTATGTGAAGATTGCAACCCACCAATGGCTGGACGAACGCGGCGTCGCCGCCGTTGCTCCGCCCGCGGCGCGCCAGAGCGCAAGCGAGAGTCTCGAAGGACATCGGCGGGCAGCGCAGTTGCGGCTGGACCGGCTGCAGCAGAAAGTGGCGTAGCCCGCAGACCCGCTTGGGAAGCATCTACCGCCAGGCCGGCTTGACCGATCCAATATCCGTGCTCTGCTCGAAACCATGACCGATCTGGCAGATCGTCGCCTCGTCTCCGTGACGCCCGACGATCTGCATCCCAACCGGCAATCCATCGATGAAGCCGCAGGGCACCGACAGCGCTGGGTGTCCGGTCACGTTGAAAGCCATCGTCCGCATCGGCGTCCAGCGCGCGGCAGCACCCTGGAAATCGGAAAAGGGCAGGGCGGTGGTGCATGTTGTGACGGTAAGCAGAGCGTCGAACCGCGAAAAGAGAGTGGCGTCGAGTTCGGTGGCCAAGGCTTTGGCCGCTTTCAGCGCTAAACCCAAATCACTTTCGTCGAGTGCGATGCCGGCCATGAAATAGGGAAAGGTCTTCTCGCTGTAGAGATCGCCGCTTCTTGCCAGCTGCTCGCGGTGAAGCGCAAAGGATTCGGCGTGGACTATGACACCGCCACAGGCCTCGAAGAGTTTCGCGTCGGGCAATTCAACTTCCTCGATACGCACACCAAGCAAGGATAATTGTGAAGCCGCGTCATCCACCCGGTTGACGATCGCTGGCATTGTCTCGGCGTCGCGTGCGAACCAGTTGCGGGCATAGCCGATGCGCAGCCCATCGAGCGGGCGGCCAATTTTTCCCGAGGCAGCGACGCGCTCCTCAGAGACGCCGGCGAGGACATCGAAGGTCAGTGCCGCTTCCGCGACGGTGGCGCTTATCGGACCGAGGTGGTCAAGGCTGCGCGCGAGCGCATAGGCGCCTTGTTTCGGGAGAGTGCCATAGCTGGGCTTCAGTCCGACGACGCCGCAATAGGAGGCAGGGCTGCGGATCGACCCGCCGGTATCCGAACTGATTGCAGTGCGCACAAGGCCGCCCGCCACCGCAGCCGCCGATCCGGACGAAGAGCCTCCTGTGAAATGATCGGGCCGCCACGGATTTGCAGCGGGCGGAAAAGGCCGGTCGAACGAGGGACCGACCATGCCGAATTCATAGGTGTCCAGCTTGCCGAGTATGACAGCGCCCGCAGCCTTCGATCGCCGCACAACCTCGGCATCTTCCTTCGGGACTTCGGCTTCGAAGATGCGGGACCCGTAGGCAGTGCGCAGACCGGCGGTGTCGATCAGATCCTTGACGGCTATCGGGATGCCGTGAAGCGGTCCCCTGTCTTTGCCGGCCTGGATTTCGCGGTCGGCTGCTGCGGATGCCTCAAGGGCTCGTTCCGCGTCAAGGGCAACAAAGGCGCGGTACACGGCATCGCGTTCCGCGATGCGGTCGAGAGAGGCTTGCGTCAGGGCAACCGATGTCAGTGAACCGTCGCGCAGTTTTGCTGCGGCGTCGATAATGGAGAGGTCAAGCGGACTCACAACTTTTCCGCCTTGCTATCGGCTTCCTGGCGTTCGCAAAGATAGGCTCGGATCACATCGACGCTGCCGCGAAAGCGGCTTGCGAGGTCTGTCGTCTGCACGAGGCGTTCACCGTGCAGGGCGATGCCTGCGGCATCAGACATTTTCGCAATGTCGGCCGTTGTCAGGACCTGTTCCGCTTTCGGCTTCTTCATTCAGACTATGCCTGGTTCCATTTACCTGGCCCTTGCGGTTCTACTGGATCTCTCTTCCCGTACGAACGGGAAGAGAGTGCTTTTTCGTCTTGGTTCGCCAATCGCCGGAGTGGCGCTAGCGGTTTGGGGCAGCGGTGACTGCCATTCACTCCCGCCAGGTCGGGCCGGCCTTGTCGTCGGTCGTCGTCACCCGGTAGAGGCTGGCCTCCCCGGTCATGGAAGGTGCGAGGCTATGCTTCAGGCCAGGCGGTACGGCGCAGGTGTCGCCGGGCGCCAGGATCGACTCGCCGTTTTCCCAACCGAGCTTCCAATGCCCGCGCATGACCATGATCACCTCGTGCTTGTCGATCGCGTAGGGTGTCTCGGGAATCGAGCCGCGCGTCAGGAACTCGACGTTGAAGCCGGGCCTGTCGACCAGCAGCGCATTCTCGCCGATGACTTTCGCCGGCTCCTTGCCTGCCAGCGCCATCAAGTCCCAATACCGGGCAACGTAGTCGCGCACGACATTCTTCACATCGGTCTCTGGAAACGCCTTCAATTCCTCGTCGGTGAGCAACGGCATCGGCTTGACGCTCTCAGGCAGCGCCTGGCCCTTCTTGGTATCATACAGCTTGCCGTTTTCGCCCAGCACAAGACCATGATCCCTAGCGTCCTCGATCACATGCGGAGCCCAGATGACGCCGCCGCCGGCATCGTCGCCACCAAGAATGGCCATGATCATTCCGTAGTCGGTGCCGATATTCTCGAAGCCACGGAAAATGCCGGTCGGGATGTTGAAGATGTCACCCTCCTCCAGCACCACCTCGCCGGCCTTGCCCCAGCGGCCCCAGAAGAAGCGCCAGCGGCCTTTCAGCACGAAGAACACTTCAGCCGTGCGGTGCGAATGCAGCGAGTTGCGGCATTTCGGCGGCTGGCCGGCCGCGCCGATGTTGAAGCCGGGCGTTTCCTTGATGTGAACGTGCTGGTCCGGACTTTCCGAGACACCGCCGCCGATGATGGTGAAATTTTCCTTCTGGTTCGAACCCGGCGTATGCGCGTCGATGAAGGCAGTGCGGCATGGCTTCAGCTCGCCATAGCGCACGATGCGGCTTTCCATTTGCTTCTGCGTGACTGTAACGTCCATTTTCGTGCCTTTCATACGTATGCAAAATTGAATTTGGGTGCGTTTCGCCTCGCCTGGGATCAGGCGATGGCGTCTGGTTAGCGAGTGCCTCGCTTGGGTGCGGGGTTGGGCGAGCGGGTGGAGCCGCGTACAATCAGTTCGCCATCGAGGACGACACGGCGGGACGGCGCAGCCTTGTCGCCGATCTGGGTCAGCAAGGTGTCGACCGTCTCGACAACCATGTCGTCGACGTTCTGGCGGATGGTGGTGAGGTTATAGGCCGGCCATCTGGCGGGCGGCACATCGTCAAAGCCGACCACCGAGACGTCTTCCGGAACGCGCAGGCCAAGCTCGAAGCGCAACACGTCCATCACCGCGAAGGCCATATGGTCGTTGCAGACAAATACGGCGTCGGGCCGGTGGCCCGCGTCGCCGAACATGCGGCGTGCGGCTTCCTGCGCGTCCTCGTAGCGGAAATTGCCAACCTCGCGCAGTGTCAGGCTGTGTCCCGCCAGTTCAAGCCCTTCGCGAAAACCCTGCTCGCGGTCACGCTGAGTGGAGGCGCCGCCGAAACCGGCAATGTAGCCGAACCGCTTGTGGCCCAGCGATACAAGATATTCGGCGAGCTTGCGGCCGCCGGCGCGGTTATCGGACGTGACCGCCGACAGCCGCTGGTCATCCTGCAACCGATTGAACAGCACGATCGGCACGCCGGAAGCATGGCAGCGCGCCGCCAGGTCCGACGACATGTTCGCCGAAGCCAAAACAATGCCGTCGACCTGGTAATCCAGGATCTCTTGCGTGATCTGGTCGACATTCTCAGCCGCCAGCGACGAGATGAACACCAGCACGTGATAGCCCTTGTCTTGCAACGTTTTGGACAGGCGTTCGACGACCTCGGGGTAGAAATAGTTCTCGAGATAGGCGACCACGAGGCCGATGATGCGGCTCTGGCCGGTAATCAGCGAGCGCGCGATAATGTTCGGCCGATATCCGAGAGCGTCGGCGGCCTTCTTAACTTTCTCGGACGTCTTCTTCGACACCGACGTTCCGGGCGTAAAGTATCGCGAAACCGCCGACTGGCTGACACCTGCGAGCTTCGCCACATCGAGCGACGTCACCTTTTCGTTCTTCATCAGCCTGCTGTCCATCCGCCGTCAACCATCAGCGCGGTTCCCGTCACCATTGCCGCCTGATCGGATGCAAGATAGGCGACCGCCGCCATGATGTCTTCTATGCGGCCGACGCGGCCAAGCTTGATTTTCTCACTTATCCACCGTGCGCGCTCCGGATCGGCGAAGGTCTCTTCCGTCAGCGGTGTCTTGATGAATGTCGGGCAGATTGTGTTGACCCGAATTCCGGCCCGCCCCCACTCGATCGCCATCGCCTTCGTGAAGCCTTCGACGGCGTGCTTGGTGGCGCAATAGACGGCACGGTCGACACCGCCGACATGACCCATCTGCGAGGAGATGTTTATCAACGAGCCGGGTCTTCGCGCGGCGATCAGGCCTCGCGCTACGGCGCGGGTAAGGAAATAGGCGCCGCGCACATTGATCCCAAACACGGCATCGAAATCGGCCGTCGTGGTCGCAATTGCGGGGCTGTGTTTCGCGAAGCCCGCGCTGTTGACCAGAATGTCGAAGGGTCCATGCGCCGAGACTGCCTCTTCGGTCGCCTCCACATCGGCGACGTCAAGCGTCAACGGCTCGGCCACGAAGCCTTCGGCCGTGATCGCATCTGCCGCCTGGCCAAGCGTTTCGGCCGATCGCGCGGCCATCACCACATGCGCACCCGCTTCGGCCAGAGCCATGGCGCAGCCAAGCCCTATGCCCGACGACGCGCCGGCAACCAGGGCGCGCCGGCCATCGAGACGGGAGGAGGGCGTGCGCGGCAGGCTCATTACGCCGCGGCCTGTCCGTATCCGACGTTCTTGCGGCCGTAGCGGCGCACGCGCAGATTGGCTTGTTCGGCGTGGCCTACAAACCCTTCCAGCATGCAGAGCCTGGAACAGTAGGCGCCGATTTCCGCAGCGGCCTCGTCGGTAAGCACTCTCTGATAGGAATGGGTCTTCAGGAACTTGCCGACCCAAAGGCCGCCCGTATAGCGGCCGGCCTTCTTGGTCGGAAGCGTGTGGTTGGTGCCGATCACCTTGTCGCCATTGGCGACGTTGGTGCGAGGGCCAAGGAAGAGTGCGCCGTAGGACCGCATGTTCTCCAGGAACCAGTCGTCGCGGTCGGTCATCACCTGGACATGCTCCGAGGCGATGTCGTTGGCGACATCCAGCATCTCCTGGTAGCTGTCGCAGACAATGACCTCACCATAGTCGCGCCAAGAGGCGCGCGCCGTCTCGGCTGTCGGCAGGATCGCGAGGATGCGTTCGATCTCGGCAAGCGTCTGCCTGGCCAGCTTCTCGGAATTGGTGACCAGCACTGCCGGAGAGTTGTAGCCATGTTCGGCCTGGCCGAGCAGGTCGGTGGCGCACATCTCGGCGTCGACAGTCCGGTCCGCGATCACCATGGTCTCGGTCGGGCCGGCGAAAAGGTCGATGCCGACGCGGCCATAGAGCTGGCGCTTGGCCTCGGCGACGAAGGCGTTGCCTGGCCCGACCAGCATATGCACAGGCTCGATCGACTCGGTGCCTATAGCCATTGCGCCGACCGCCTGCATGCCGCCCAGCACGTAGATTTCATGCGCGCCCGCCTTGTGCATGGCCGCAACGATGGCGGGATGCGGCTCGCCCTTTTGCGGCGGCGCCGATGCCACGATGCGCGGCACGCCAGCGACCGACGCAGTCAGCACCGACATGTGCGCCGAGGCCACCATCGGGAATTTGCCACCCGGCACATAGCAGCCGACGGATTCCACCGGAATGTTCTTGTGGCCAAGGATCACGCCGGGCAGCGTCTCGACCTCTATATCGGTCATCGAGGCGCGTTGGGCTTCGGCGAAGCGCCGAATCTGCGTCTGGGCGAAGTCGATATCAACCATGTCGCGCGCCGACACTTTGTTCATTGCTGCATCGATTTCCGACTGGGTCAGCCTGAAGGAAGGTGGCGAGTACTTGTCGAATTTCTCTGACAAATCGCGGACCGCCGCATCGCCGCGCGCCTCGATATCCTTCAGCGTCGCTTCCACAATGGCGCGAACCTTGGCGTCGTCCTCGGAACGTTCCGCTTCCGGCTTGCCGCGTTTGAGATAGGTGATGGTCATTGGCATCTTTCCAATTTCGTTCGAATCGTCAGTTCGCAGCGACCCGCGCCAGCCGCCCGCCTGTCTGAGCGTCGAACAGATGGCAGATGGATGCCGGTATTTTGGCGTGTATCGTATCGCCGATCTCAGCGCGGTATTCCTTGCCGGATTTGATCGACACCAAATGGTCGCCGATCTTGAAGCTCGCCATAGTGGCTTCGCCCAGCAGTTCCATGGAATAGACCTCGGCGCCGAGCTGCCCGCCCTCCGACACCAGCGATGCGTCCTCAGCGCGAAATCCCAGGGTCACCGCACCATTGACGTTTTTCTGCAGACCTTTGACCTCGATACCCTTGGCGACGAAGGTGCCGTACGCGATGTTGCCGTTGACGAGGTTCATTGCCGGCGAGCCGATGAACGAGGCAACAAAAGTATTAGCGGGATTGTCGTAGATGTCGGTCGGCGTGCCGACCTGCTGCACGACGCCCTTGTTCATGACCACAACGCGATCGGCAAGCGTCATGGCTTCGATCTGGTCGTGCGTGACATAGATCGTCGTCACCTTCAGAGTGTGCTGCAAATTCTTGATCTGCGCCCGCGTCGAGACGCGCAGCTTGGCATCGAGATTGGAGAGCGGCTCGTCCATCAGGAAGGCGGTGGGCTGGCGCACAATGGCCCGTCCCAACGCCACCCGCTGGCGCTGGCCGCCGGAGAGCGCCGCCGGCCGACGCTCGAGAAAGTCCGTCAGCTCGACCATCTTGGCCGCCTGCATGACCTTCTCATGGTGCAGTTCCTTGGGCACTTTGCGTACGCGCAGCGGGAAGCGGATGTTCTCGTACACGGTCATGTTGGGGTAGAGCCCGTAACTCTGAAAAACCATCGAGATGTCGCGGTCCTTCGGCTCGAGCTTGTTGACCAGCCGGTCGCCGAGCCAGATCTCGCCCTCGGAGATGTCTTCAAGCCCGGCGATCATGCGCATGGTCGTGGTCTTGCCGCATCCGGAGGGGCCAAGCAGGACGAGGAACTCCCGGTCCGCAATATCCAGGCTGAAATTGTCGACACCAACGAAATTGTGCCAGCGCTTCGACACGTTCTTGAGACGGATCTCGGCCATCTAGATTATCCCTTGACTGCGCCGGCGGTGAGGCCGGAGACGATCTGACGCTGGAAGAACATGACCAGCACGAACAATGGGGCGGTGGCCGATACGACGGCGGCTACCGCGAACATGACATTGCCTTCCTGCTGCACCGTGCCGAGGAACGATGCGATCTTCGGCACCATTGTCTGGTTCGGCTGCGAGAGCAGCATCGCCGTCGTGGCGAAATCGTTATAGGCGAGCAGGAATGAAAACAGCCCGGTGGTGATGACGCCTGGCCACATGACCGGAATGACTACCAGGCGGAACGCCTGGAAGCGCGAGCAGCCATCGACCATCGCACTTTCGTCGAGGTCCTTCGGGATGGACAGGAAGAAGGAGTGCAGCATCCACAGCGTGAAGGGCTGGTTGATCGCTACCAGCACGATGATCGCAGTCGGCAGATAGCCCCAAATGTTCATCTCGAAGAAGGGCAGCAGATAGCCTGAAACCAGTGTGATGTGGGGCATGGCCCGGAATACCAAAGCGGCCATCAGGATCCAGAAGGTGTATCGGTGGCCGGAGCGGGCCAGCGCATAGCCGCCGAGCGTCCCGAAGGTCAGCGAGATGACGACGACGGATACCGTGACGATCAGCGTATTAATGACCGAGGAAAGGAAATCGCGCGTGATCCAGGCGCCGTAATAGCCATCGCTCGTGAAAGCAGACCCGGTCTGCGCGATGGTGCGCACACCGTAAATTGCATCCCAGAACGTATCGCGGGAGAAGAAATCCTGCTCTACCTTGAACGAGCCCCATACCGTCCAGATGAAGGGGAAGGCGGCGAGGACCACCCATAGGATGACGAAGCCGGTGGAGATGATCGCGAGGGGCAGGGGCTGTTTGCGCGCGCTCGGTGTCATGGCGGCGACCTCCCTCAGCGACGGTTGAATTCGCGCCAGGTGCGCACCAGCACCGGCGACAGCAGAATGATGACGCCCAGGATGGTGAGCATCGAGGTGGCCGCCGCCGAGCCGAACAGCGCGTCGACCTGGCCGCGCAGATCGTTGAAGATCGCCCACGACAGTGACGTCGCATTGGCCTCGGCGCTGAAGCCGACGATGGGCTCGAAGACGCGGAAATTGTCCATCAGTTGGACCAGCGCGACGAAGGTCGCCAGCGGCATCAGATGCGGGATGATGACGAAGCGGATTCGCTCCCAGCGGCTCGCGCCGTCGACCATCGCAGACTCGACCGTATCCTGCGGCACCGTCTGCAAGCCGGCGTAGAATACGACGAAGGAGAATGGGGCGTTGTGCCAGATGCCGTAGACGATCATGGTAATCCAGGTCAGCACCGCCGATGATTTCAGGGATAGGGTGGGGTCGTTGAAGATCGATTGCAGGGTCGCTCCGATGATGCCTTGCGAGGACACCATCCAGTAGATGATCAATGCGCCGACGAGCGGCGTGACGATCATCGGCAGCAACGAGAAAAAGATGATCGGCCCTTTGTAGAAGGGGGGAATGGCGTTGACACCCAAGGCGATGGCGAAGCCGAGCAGCATAGCGAGCGGCGTTACGATAAAGGTGTAGGCCAGCGTGAAGGACAGCGCCTTGTAGAAGGGCAGATTGTAGACACGCGCGATGATGTCGCGAAGGCCGTTATTGTCGGAAAGGATTGCGCCGACCTCCGAGAAGGCGAGATGGTTGCGGTCGATATACGTGCCGAAGCCGTTGAAGCGGCCAAGCGGCTCCTCCTCGCGCAGTCGCTCAGTCGCCGCCGCATCGACGCGCATTTCCTTGGTGCAGCCACCGAAGGGCGAGCAGGTCTCGACCTCACTCACCACCCGTTCATGCTGGATGTAGAAGGACTGCACCACCACCGAGACGATCGGCAGCGCGATGAACAGGATCATCGCGACCAGCGATGGCAGGATGAAGGCAAAGAAAGCCCGATGTGGCACTTCACATTCTCCGGCAGATTGAGTGCAACGACCCTTGCGACCGTCACATATGAACGTGACGGCGCGATCATGGCCAATGAGGGAGCGCCGGTCGAGCCGGCGCACCGGCCTTGGGAGCCTAGTTCAAGAAGCCGCCTTCCTTGGCGGAGGCAGTGTAGGCAGCCTCGACATCCTTCAGGGCGTCTTCAGCGCCTTCGCGGCCCTGCATGAATTCCGCGAGTTCCGAACCGAGTGCCGAATGCAACAGGCCCATGTAAGGCTGCATCGGGTAAGGCTTGGCGCCGCCCGTAGCATTGGCCAGCACGCCGACCGCGCCCGGACCCGGCTTGTAATCCTTGGTCAGCCATGTGGCGATATCGGGATTCTTCTGGCCGACTTCTGGCCGGATGCCGTAGACCATTGCGCGGAAAGAGGCTTCGGCGTCTTCGTCAGAAATGTTCTTGGAGATGGCGAACCCGTCCCACCAGAGCGCCGCCGCCGGTACGGCGCCACCGCCAACCGTGGGCGCGCCCGCAAGCACAATGCCGCTGGCAATCTCTGGAGGAGTCTGCTTCGGGTCCATCAACCCGCTGACCAGCGAGCCCCAGCCATTGGCCATGGCCGTCTTGCCACCCTGAAGGTTCTTCTTCACCTCGTCGGCGTTGAAGGTCATGTAGTCGGGACTCATATACTCGGTCATCGCCTTCATGGTGTTAAGCGTCGCGATGCCCTTTTCATTGTTGATGGCGGGTGCGGCGGAGCCGGCCTGGAAGAACTCGCCGCCATAGCCCATGTACATGTTGACGAATTCGGCCGCGAGATCCCAGCCGGCCTTGTCGGAAGCAGACAGCGGAAACTCCATGAGGCCCTTTTCCTTGATCACCTTGGCCGCGGCAATAACCTCTTCATAGGTCTTGGGTGGCTGCACGCCGGCCTTCTCAAGAATGTCCTTGCGGTAGATCAGGTGCTGGCCATTGCCCATGAAGGCAATCGCCATCGTCTTGCCGTCGATCTTGATCAGCTGGTTCGGTGCGAGATCCTCGCCGTATTTGGCGACGAGATCATCAAGCGGCCGGATCAGGCCTTCGTTGAGCAGCGGTACGATTGAATTGTTGGCGATGACGGCAACCGTGTATTCCGCAGGATCGATCTTGAGCGCCGGCACCTGGAGGTTCTTATGCTCGGTCGTCTGGTTGGATGTCACCTTGACGATATCGGAGGCGCATTTGGTCGCCTCGCCTATGACCAGGCGCAGCGCCTCGAAATCATTGGCGAGAATGCGCACGGAACCCTTCTCGATGCCGCATTCGGCCAAGGCCGAGGTCGCGCCAAACAGCGCCATTGAGACAAGGGTGGTCGAGGCAAGCAGACTGAGCCTTTTCATTGTTCCCTGTTCCTTCTTCGAGGTTTCCTGGCGATCCCAGGCTTTTTCCGACGGGCCGGCGGTCCCATTCTCCGCTGCCTTTTCGGTTCATATGGCATACGTATGCACCACATTTTGCAAACGTATGCAAGAGTTAATTTCCTGGCCAGCCGGCCGCAATTTTCCCGCAGCGGTTTGCGCCAGATCGACGGATGCGAATGGCTCTTCCGGTCTGTCGCGCGCTCAACTGTGTACCGGCGTAAGATTACTACTGGTGGTTGTCATAAATTGAGATGTCGCTCCCGAGCGGCTTCGGGCTGTCTCGGCGGACGTGTTGTAAGCTGACCGGGTGCGGTGCGCCGGCGGTTGAACTGTCCGCCGCATTTGGGCAGTATGCTGATGCGCATCGCGCGCAGCCAATTGCACAGGTGGCTACAACTCCGTTCACGGGGGGCCGGCCATCCCTGGAGATATCCCAACGCCCATGAACGCGGCCATCAACACGTTCGTTCTGGTGTTCGCGTCGATCTTTCCGATTGTCAATCCGCCGGGCTCCGCGCTCGTCTTCCTCGGATTGACCAGCGGCGCGACGCCCGAGACCCGTGCTGTGCTTGCGCGGCGCATCGCGATGAACTCTTTCGCCTTGTTGGTAAGCTCGTTCCTGCTGGGCGCGCTCATCCTGCAGTTCTACGGGATTTCGATCCCGATCCTCCGCGTCGCTGGCGGTCTCGTTGTCGCGGTGTCCGGATGGAAGCTTCTCAACGAGGGAAGCCACAAGGAACTCGAAGCGCCGGCGGGCGCAGCCACTCCAACCAACCT
>DATDBN010000010.1:0-18077 GCA_036524835.1 Mesorhizobium sp.
GCCCTCCGATTGGCTGGGGGCCGAGGCGCGACAGCTCTTTTCTTCACTCTACGTCAAGCTTTCGCCTGCGGCAGATGCGCAGATCGGCAGGGCGCTCGAAGATGTCGACGGACCGCTTGCCGTACGAACGGCCGGCACCGAGGCCAGACTGCGCGCACTGCGGTAGGACTGAGGAACACTCCGGTGGCGCGGTGGATCTCCGCCGCGAATAACATTGCAGAATATTGAAGAAACCGCTTCCATATGTAATGTGTTGATGGTATAGACCAACCATTCGGTCGACGAATTGGAGCTTCGTCATCAGGACCATCGGGAGGTTTCATTGTCTGAGGCTTATATCTGTGACGCGGTGAGAACGCCGATCGGGCGCTATGCGGGATCATTGGCGTCGATCAGGGCGGACGACCTTGCAGCAGTGCCTTTGAAGGCGCTCATGCAGCGCAATCCCAATGTGGATTGGGCCGTGGTTGACGACTTGATCTTCGGGTGCGCAAATCAGGCAGGCGAAGACAACAGGAATGTTGGTCGCATGGCGGTGCTTCTCGCGGGCATGCCGATTACAGTCCCCGCAACGACGGTTAATCGCCTCTGCGGGTCGGGAATGGACGCGGTCGGCATGGCCGCGCGCGCCATCCGGGCATGCGATTGCGATTTCGTTATCGCCGGCGGCGTCGAGAGCATGACCCGCGCTCCATTCGTCATGCCGAAAGCGGACTCCGCCTTTTCGCGATCCAACGCGGTTTACGACACGACAATCGGCTGGCGCTTTCCCAATCCCGCGCTCAAGAAGGCCTATGGCAATCATTCGATGCCCGAGACGGCAGACAATGTAGCTGCCGACTACAATGTCTCGCGTGCCGATCAAGACGCCTTTGCGGCGCGGTCGCAAGCCCGGTGGGCGGCGGCACAAGCGGCCGGCGTGTTCGGCGACGAGATCGTGCCGGTGACACTCCCGCAGAAGAAGGGCGATCCGATCGTCTTCGACACGGACGAGCATCCGCGCCCCGGCACGACCGCCGAGCAGCTTGGCAGACTGAAAGGCGTAAACGGTCCCGATCTGTCGGTCACCGCAGGCAACGCTTCGGGCGTCAATGATGGCGCAGGTGCGCTCCTGGTCCTTTCCGAGGACGCTGCGCGCAAGCAGGGGCTGACACCCAAGGCGCGCGTCGTCGCCATGGCAGCTGCTGGCGTCGAACCGCGCGTCATGGGTATCGGGCCTGCTCCGGCCGCCCGCAGGGTGCTGGAGAGGGCGGGCCTCGGTCTCGATCAAATGGATGTCATCGAACTCAATGAGGCCTTCGCTTCGCAGGCGCTGGCAACTCTGCGGGATCTAGGCCTGCCGGACGACGCCGCGCATGTGAACCCCAATGGCGGCGCGATTGCGTTGGGTCATCCCCTGGGCATGTCCGGCGCACGTCTTGTTACCACTGCGATGTACCAGCTCCACCGGACCGGCGGGCGCTATGCGCTCTGCACAATGTGCATCGGCGTGGGGCAGGGCATTGCCATCATCATCGAACGTGTCTGACAGGGAGAACCACGCCATGTATGCACAGCTGGTCAAATCCGAGGGCATGAAGTCTGCGGAAGAAATGACCCCCGAGGAGATCGCTTTCCAGGAGCGCATCGATCGCGGCGAGAAGATCGAGCCGAAGGAATGGATGCCGGAAGGCTATCGCAAGACGCTGATCCGCCAGATGGGCCAGCACGCGCATTCCGAGATTGTCGGCCAGTTGCCGGAGGGAAACTGGATCACCCGTGCCCCGACGCTCGAGCGCAAAGCCATCCTGCTGGCGAAGGTTCAGGACGAGGCGGGCCACGGCCTCTATCTCTACTGCGCCGCCGAAACTCTCGGCATCTCGCGCGATGAGTTGATGGAGCGCCTGCACAGCGGCAACATGAAATACTCTTCGATCTTCAACTACCCGACGCTGACATGGGCTGACATGGGCGCGGTCGGCTGGTTGGTCGATGGCGCTGCAATCATGAACCAGGTCCCGCTTCAGCGCACCTCCTACGGCCCTTACAGCCGTGCCATGGTCCGCATCTGCAAGGAAGAGAGCTTCCACCAGAGGCAGGGCTACGCCATCATGATGAAGATGGCCAACGGTTCGCCGGCGCAGAAGCGCATGGCGCAGGATGCGTTGAACCGCCTGTGGTATCCCTCCCTGATGATGTTCGGTCCGTCGGATAAGGATTCGGTCCATTCGGCCCAGTCCATGTCCTGGAGGATCAAGATGAACACCAATGATGAACTCCGCCAGAAGTTTGTCGACCAGACCGTTCCGCAGGCCGAATATCTCGGGCTGACGGTTCCCGATCCGGATCTGAAATGGAACGAGGAGAAGGGCGGCTACGACTTCTCCGAGCCTGACTGGAACGAGTTCTATGACGTGCTGGCAGGCAACGGTCCCTGCAACAAGGATCGCCTCGGCGCGCGCATCAAGGCCTGGGACGATGGCGCATGGTTCCGCGATGCACTGGTTGCGCATGCGGACAAGAAGGCCGCCGCCAGGGAATACCCCGTCGCCGCCGAATAGTGCCAGGCAGAGCCGCGCTTGCGGCTTGAACCCAGTCAAGGGAGAGAAGCATGTCCAAGGAATGGCCGCTCTGGGAAATCTTCATCCGGGGCCAGCATGGATTGAACCATCGTCATGTCGGTAGCCTGCATGCCGCCGACGCGGAGATGGCAATCCTGAACGCCCGCGATGTCTACACGCGTCGCAATGAAGGCGTCTCGATCTGGGCTGTGCGCTCATCGGACATCGCGGCGTCGAGCCCCTCCGACAAGGGTCCGCTGTTCGATCCGGCAAACTCGAAGGTCTATCGACACCCAACCTTTTTCGAGATCCCTGATGAAGTGGGGCATATGTGATGCCGTCGCTTCCTGATATCGCCACGGCCGACGCCGCCGAACTCGCGCGTGAAGCCGCCTCGCACAATAAGGGCGCCCACGCTCCCTCACCCGATGCCGACCAGGACGCGTTCTTCGAGTTCCTGCTGCGCACCGGCGATACGACGCTGATCCTCGGGCATCGCGATTCCGAGTGGTGTGGGCATTCCCCGGCGCTGGAGGAAGACATCGCTTTGGCGAATGTCGCGCTGGATCTCATCGGCCAGACGCAGATGTGGCTGGGGCTGGCCGCAGAGGTCGAAGGCAAAGGCAGAAGCGCCGACGATCTGGCCTATCTGCGCGACGCATGGGATTTCCGGAACCTGTTGCTGGTCGAACGTCCGAACGGTGATTTTGGTCAGACGCTGATGCGGCACTTCCTCTTCGACGTCTATCATCTGGAACTGCTGAAGGCGCTGACGCGATCGTCGGACCAGAGGGTCGCCGACATCGCCGCGAAGGCGGTGAAGGAAGTTGCCTACCATGTCGAGCGCACCTCGGACCTGGTGGTGCGTCTCGGCGACGGGACGGACGAGAGTCACCGCCGCATGCAGGCCGCGCTGGATGCTCTGTGGCCCTATGTCGGCGAGATGTTCGCCGTCGACGAGAAGGACGAGGCTGTGGCTGCGGCGGGGATTGCGCCGAACCCGGACAGCCTTCGCGCCGCCTGGGACGACAGCGTTCGCCATGTGCTGGAGGAAGCCACCCTGGCCATTCCCGACGGAAAATTCGCGCACAAGGGCGGCAGGCAGGGCATCCATACCGAGCACCTCGGCTACATTCTCGCCGACATGCAGTTTCTGCAGCGCGCCTATCCCGGCGCCAGCTGGTAGGGCGCCGTCATGGAAGCGCAAACTCTGCCAAGCACCGCCGAGGTATGGGACTGGCTGGCCCAGGTGCCGGATCCCGAGATCCCGGTCATCTCGCTGACGGACCTCGGCATCATCCGTGACGTCGAGTGGGAAGACGATACACTGGTCGTGACCGTGACGCCGACCTATTCGGGCTGCCCGGCGACAAGCATCATCAATCTCGACATCGAGCAGGCATTGCACGACCGTGGCGTAGACAAGGTCAGGCTTCAGCGAAAACTTTCGCCGCCCTGGACGACTGACTGGATCAGCAGCGAAGGCCGCCAGAAGCTGCTCGACTATGGCATCGTGCCGCCGATCGACGGCACCGCTGCGGACGGGGTTTTAGCTGGCCGTGTTGCAAGACTCTCGGGCGCGTCAAATCTGGCGATTGCGTGCCCTCGCTGTAAATCGACCCGTACGGCCAAAGTCAGCCAGTTCGGCTCCACACCCTGCAAGGCAGCCTATCGCTGCGAGGACTGCCTGGAGCCTTTCGATTATTTCAAGTGCATTTAAGAGTTCGTAGGACACCCTGATGGCACGCTTCCACTCCCTGAAGGTTACAGACGTGCGCCGCGAAACGCGCGATGCCGTCGTCGTCACTCTGGCGCCGCGCGACGAAGACCGCGATCTGTTCGATTTCACCCAAGGTCAGTATTTGACGTTCCGGCGGGCTTTCGACGGCGAGGAACTGCGGCGTTCCTATTCAATCTGCGCCGGTCGTGACGAAGGCACGCTGAAGGTCGGCATCAAGCGTGTCGAGGGAGGCGCATTTTCGACCTGGGCCAATGAAAATCTCACTGCCGGCGAGGAAATCGAAGCCATGCGGCCGATGGGGAAATTCTTTACCCAGATCGAGCCGGATCTGCGCAAGAACTATATTGGATTTGCGGGCGGATCCGGCATCACGCCGGTCCTCTCCATCGTCAAGACGGTCCTCGCACGAGAGCCGCGGGCGAGCTTCACGCTGGTCTATGCCAACCGCCAGATCAGCACGATCATGTTCCGCGAGGAGCTGGAGGATCTGAAGAACCGCTATCTCGGGCGCTTCTCCATCATCCATGTCCTGGAGAGCGAGGCGCAGGATATCGACCTGTTCACCGGCCGCATCGACGGCGACAAGGTCAAGGCGCTGTTCACGCACTGGATCGACGCGGATTCGGTCGATACGGCGTTTATCTGCGGGCCGGAGCAAATGATGCTGGCCATTGCGGCCGCCCTGCGCGAGCACGGGCTGAGCGACAATCAGATCAAGTTCGAACTGTTCGCCTCCGGGCAGCCGGGGCGGGCGAAGGCAAAGGCGGTTTCCAATACAAGCATTGCAGCCGGCTCCGGTGTCGAGGCGACGGTGACGCTGGATGGCGCGACACGCAGCTTTACCATGTCTAGGCAGGGTCAAAGCATTCTTGACGCCGCGCTCGAAGCGAATGTGGACGCGCCCTATTCCTGCAAGGCGGGTGTGTGTTCGACCTGCCGCTGCAAGGTGATCGAGGGCGAGATGGAAATGGCCGTCAATCATGCGCTCGAGGATTACGAAGTCAGGGCGGGCTATGTCCTGAGCTGCCAGGCGCATCCGCTGACCGACCGTGTGGTCGTGACGTACGACGAATAGGGCCAAGGGAAAGAGCGATGTCCGACTCGGATACCATGAATCTCGAGAGCTACCTTGCGCAGGGCGGTGTGTTGACTGCGCCCGGCAATGTGCCCGCTCGCTATCGGGGCGAGTTGATGCGCCTCATGTCCTCCTTCGTCGACAGCGAACTCGCCGCTTCGGCAGGCTTTGCGGACTCGATCAACTTTGCGCCCGGCATCAAGGAGCGCATCGCGGCAAGCCGCATCACGTTGGAGAAGGCCGACCACGCCGAGCGCGTGCTCAATGTCATGATGACGTTCGGAACCGACACGGACCGGTATCAGGCACAGCATGACTGGACGGCGCGGGTTGAGCGCGATGCGGATCTCGGCCCGTCCCGGCAGGGCAGCGATATGCGTCTTGCCGTGTTTCACTATCCGATCGAAGACTGGACCGACGCGGTCGTCATGAATGTGCTGCAGGGCCTGGCGACCGGGATCCAGATGTCCGAGCTGACGCGCGTATCCTATGCGCCGCTCGCCGATGTGTTCCGCGAGATTTCTCCTCGGGAAGCGCGACATGCGGAACTCGGGCTCGAGGGTCTCGAAAAGATCGCCGCGACGGTTGAAGGCAAGACGTCCGTACGGGGCGCGATCGACTACTGGAAGCCGCGCGTGGCGACGACCTTCGGCATCGCCGGTTCCCGCCGCTTCGACACGCTGAGGAAATTCGGCCTTCGGCACACGCCCAATGAAGAATTGCTGCAGCAGTGGGAAGGCCTTGTTGCACAGCGCCTTGCCGCGTTCGGGATTTGACCGCGGCCCAATCTGCGGACAGCGGCCGACAAACGACAAGACAAGGAGAACATCATGGCGAACACAGCGCCGCGACGCCTGGAAAGCTATGTCCACGGAGCCTGGACTGCCGGCAAGGGTGAAGGCCAGCCGCTGCTGGACGCTGCGACCGGCGAGACGGTCGCGCTGATCGATTCCAAGGGTCTCGACTTCGCTGAGGTGCTTGCCTATGGCCGCAACGTTGCCGGCAAGAAGCTGAGAGCCATGACGTTTCACGAGCGCGCCGGCATGCTGAAGGCGCTCGGCCTCGCGCTGATGGAGAAGAAGGAAGAGTTCTACGTTGAGAGCTTCCGCACCGGAGCGACCCGCGCCGATGGCTGGGTGGACATCGAGGGCGGCATCGGCACGATGCTGACCTTCGCCTCCAAAGGCCGGCGCGAATTGCCGAGTACGCGGGTGCTCACCGATGGCGACGTAGAGCTTTTGTCCAAGGACAACAGCTTCAGCGCTCAGCATATCTACACGCCGCTGCAGGGTGTGGCTGTTCACATCAACGCGTTCAACTTCCCGATCTGGGGCATGCTTGAGAAGATATCGCCGACATTGCTGGCGGGTGTCCCCTGTGTGGTCAAGCCGGCGTCACAGACCGCCTATCTCACGGAACTGATGGTGCGGCGCATCGTCGAGACCGGAATCCTGCCGGAAGGCGCGCTGCAGCTCATTTCCGGTTCGGTCGGCGATCTTCTCGATCATGCGACCGGACAGGATGTAATTACCTTCACCGGATCGGCCTGGACCGGCCAAAAGCTCAAGTCGCATCCCGCAGTCATCGGCAATTCCGTTCGCTTCACCATGGAGGCGGACAGTCTGAATGCCTCCATCCTGGGACCCGATGCCGCGCCGGGGACGCCCGAGTTCGACCTCTTCGTCAAGGAGGTGGCCCGCGAAATGACCGTCAAGGCCGGGCAGAAGTGCACCGCCATTCGTCGTGTCATCGCGCCAAGGGATCATGTCCAGGCGCTGGTTCAGGCGTTGGGCGACCGCCTCGACAAGACAGCACTTGGTCTGCCGGGCGATGAGAATACGCGCATGGGTCCCTTGGCCTCGCTGGGCCAGCGCGATGAAGTGCGCGAGCGCATTCAGGATCTGTTGGCCGATGCCGAGATTGTGGCCGGCAATCCGAATGAGGTGCGGGTAATCTCGGGCGATGCCGGGAAAGGCGCGTTCCTCAATCCCGTCCTGCTCTACGCCGACGATCCGTTCGGGGCAACCACCGTGCATGATGTCGAGGCCTTCGGCCCGGTTTCCACAGTACTGCCTTACGACGATATCGCGCAGGCGGTTGAGCTCGCGAAGCTTGGCAAGGGCTCGCTGGTATCCTCGATCTTCACGGACGATCCGAAGGTTGCGGAAGACGTGGTTATCGGCGTGGCGCCATTCCATGGCCGCGTCCTGATCGGCAACCGCCGCTCGGCGAAGACCTCAACCGGGCACGGCTCGCCCTTGGCGGGCCTGGTGCATGGCGGTCCTGGGAGGGCAGGAGGCGGCGAGGAGATGGGCGGCATGCGCGGTGTGAAGCACTACATGCAGCGCACCGCCGTGCAAGGCGCGCCGCGCATGTTGTCAGTCGTAACCGGCCGCTGGATCGAAGGCGCCGACGTGCAGCACGACGGGCACCCCTTCCATAAATCGCTGAAGCAGTTGAAGATCGGCGACCAGCTGGTCACTGCGAAGCGCCAGGTCACGCTTGAGGATGTCGAGCACTTCGCCAAATTCACCGGCGACACCTTCTACGCCCATATGGACGAGGCGGCTGCAAAGGCCAATCCATTCTTCGACGACCGTGTGGCGCACGGCTATCTCATCGCCTCGTTCGCCGCCGGCCTCTTTGTCGAGCCGAACCCAGGCCCGGTTCTGGCCAATTACGGCGTCGACAATATGCGCTTCCTGACGCCGGTCTATTTTGGCGACACACTTCAGGTCCGGCTGACCTGCAAGGAGATCAACCCCCGCGAAAATGCCGACCACGGCGAAGTGCGGTGGGACTGCCAGGTTACAAAACAGAATGGCGATGTCGTCGCGCAATATGATGTGCTGACGATGGTCGCCAAGACCTGGCCGCCGCAGACGCCTTGATCGCAGGCGCAGGGTTGCGCCGCAGTTCAACCCTGCCGGACGATGGCGCCGATTGCATTGACGAGAAGGCGCGCGGCGGTCAGGGCCGACAGGCCGTCAATGTCGGCGGGCGGATAGAACTCGACAAGGTCGAAGCCCGCAAATCCTGGTCCGGCTGCCGAGGCCCGCGATCAGGTCGATTACCTGTGTGTAAGTAAGGCCGCCAGGCGTACGCGCCGCTACGCCCGATGCTGGGATCGAGGCTGTCGCAGTCGAGCGTGACAACGACCTGAGCCTCATCCGGATAAGCCGGAGAGCGACCTCAACTCCTTGGGCGTGAGCCTCGCGGGCAGTCACGAAGCGGCTGCCATAATGTTGCGCTGCTTCGACATCTGCGAGGCGCGCGCTCCCGACGCTCCGAAGGCCGACCTGCACTATGCCGGCGACATGCGGCATCTCCCTCGCTCGGCGGATCGGACTCGAATACCCGTAGCGCTCGCCATTTACCTCGTCGCGCAGTCGATAATGAGCGTCGATCTGCAGGACCCAGATCGGCCCCTGACTCGAAAAGCCGGCGAGAACGGGAACGGTGACGGAACAGCTCCGCCAAGCAGGACAGGCACAGCCTCCAATGCCAGGACCTCGCGCGTCTTCGCCTCGATCCGTGCTCGATTATCGGCATTGTCGCGCATGACGGTCGGGACGCTTCCCGCGTCGATGCAAGAGCCCGCGTTACCGTCGATACTGGGCCGCCGAGATCGAAATCCCAGTGCTCGACGAGCGCGGCATCATCCTGGCTCGCAGCGCGAATGGCATCGGCCGCCGAGGTGCAACCGCTGCTGTCCTTGTCTGGATAGGTGCTGCCGTGACCGGCCCCGAAGATCACCGCGCGGGGCATACTGCCATCGGCGACGCGATCTTCAAAGATGAGAAAAGTAGGCGATGCGGGCATTCCCGGATATGTCCTGACAATGAGGGGCGAAGGTTGCAAGATTGGCGAGAAGCCGCGAATAGACTCAAAGGATCAGAGCATCTTTCCTCGATAACGGAGGCTCTATCGGACCGCCTTGATGCCTTCGAGGATCATGGTCGTGGCGACCTCGGCATAGTCTTCACGGCTGACGCGCCCGCCATCCTTGAACCACATATACATCCAGTTCATCATGCCGAAGAGCGACATGGTGACAGGCATCAGCAAGGGTCTTTCCTTGCTGTCGAGGCGCGGGCTGATGTCGCGCAGGACCGCGGCAAACCGCCGGACGATGCGGCGCTCGACTTCGGTGATCACCAATTTCTGATCTTCCGTCAGTGCGCTGCTGGCGTTGAGCTGAACCTTATGCCGGTCATCGGCGCCGCGATAATTCTCCAGGACGATGCCGACCAGCAGCCTCAGTCTTGCCGGACCTTTCAGCCCGGGGTCGTCGCCCTTCTCCAAAGCAGCATCGAGCTCCTGAAGGTGCGCATTGATGATCGCGAAGATCAGCGCGTCCTTGCTCGGATAGTAGTGATAGAGCAGGGCTTTCGAGACCTGGGCCTGCGCAGCGATCTGCGACATCGACGCCTTGTCGACACCCATGGTGGCAAGCACCTTGGCTGCGTAGTCGAGGATCGCGCGTTGCTTTTCTTCGAAATCCAGTGCTCGCGTCCGAGCCATGCACGTTACTCCAACGAAGACGGAAGCCAATCTCCCGCCTTCAAGCAGATCGCAGTAAACCCGGCAGTTCCAATGAGAATTTGATTAGGATAGTCACGCCTCGATTGCGCCTGGGATTATTCCTTGGGGCGGTTGTCCACTACTCGTTTGGCCTTGCCTTCAGAACGTGCCAGCGAATTGGGATCCCGCACTTCGATCTTCGTTGAAATCCCCACAACGCTCTTGATGTGGTGCGCCAGTTCCTTTGCCGCTTTCGCTCGGGCAGATTCACCAGCCGACTCTGCCGTGCATTCCACATGAACGATCATGTTGTCCATGCGCCCTGAGCGGGTCAACTCGATATGGAAGTGCGGCGCCAGGCCTTCGCATTTCAGGATCTGCTCCTCGATCTGGGTCGGGAACACATTGACACCGCGCAGGATCATCATGTCGTCGGAACGGCCGGTGATCTTCTCTATGCGCCGCATAGCCCGTGCCGTCCCAGGCAGGAGCCGCGTGAGGTCGCGCGTACGATAGCGCACCATCGGCAGGGCCTCCTTAGTCAGCGTGGTGAAGACCAATTCGCCCATCTCACCATCCGGCAGGACCTCCCCCGTCGCCGGATCGATGATCTCAGGATAGAAATGATCCTCCCAGACATGCAGGCCATCCTTGGTCTCGACGCATTCCTGCGCGACGCCTGGCCCCATGATTTCGGACAGGCCGTAAATGTCGACGGCGTGCATCTCGAAGGCCTCTTCGATCTCAAGGCGCATGGCGTTGGTCCAGGGTTCCGCACCGAAGATGCCGACCTTCAGCGAACTTTTGCGCGCGTCGAGACCCTGGCGTCGGAACTCGTCGAGGATCGACAGCATGTAGGACGGTGTGACCATGATTACCGATGGCTTGAAGTCGTTGATGAGCGTCACCTGGCGCTCCGTCATGCCGCCGGAGATTGGAACCACGGCGCAGCCCAACCGCTCGGCGCCATAATGCGCGCCAAGACCGCCGGTGAAGAGGCCATAGCCATATGCGTTGTGCAGGATGTCCCCCGGGCGTCCGCCGGCAGCTCGAATCGAGCGGGCCATGAGGTCGGCCCAGTTGTTGATGTCGCCGCTCGTATATCCCACCACTGTCGGCTTGCCGGTCGTGCCCGATGAGCCATGAATGCGTGTCAACTTAGTCTGCGGCACGGCGAACATTCCGAAGGGGTAGGTGTCGCGCAGGTCCTGCTTGTAGGTGAACGGAAACTTGGCGAGATCCGCCAACGTCTTCAGATCGCCAGGATGGACGCCCTTCTCGTCGAAGCGCCTGCGGAAGAAGGACGAGTTTTCATAGGCGTGATTGAGCGACTGCTTCATCCGAGCCAGTTGCAGGGCGGATATCTCGTCGCGCGAGGCGACCTCGATAGGGTCGAGATCCTCTCTGCGTGGGGTCAGGTTTTCCATAATCTCCTCCCTGCGAAATCTGTGGCCTTAGTCTTCGACCGGCAAGTGCGTGCCCTTCACCGTGCGCGAATGTCCGCGAAATTCCGCGATCTGTTCGCCGTCCTCGTTGGTGATGCGAATGTCATAGATGCCGGAACGGCCCCGGCGGGACACCTCCGTCGCCGTCGCGGTCAGGCGTTGGCCGATCTTGCCGGGAACCAGATAGGTGATCGAGCAATGCTGGGCGACCGCGGCCTGGTTGTAGCTGTTGCAGGCAAATGCGAAGGCCGAATCCGCCAGCGAGAACATAAATCCGCCATGGCAGTTGCCGTGGCCGTTTGACATGAAGTCGGTGAGTGTCATCGACAGGGTCGCCACGCCGGGCGCAATGTGATCCAGGGTCATGCCCAGTCGCTGGCTGGCCAGATCGTCGCGCCACATCGCCTCTGCGGACGCCTCGGCAAGTTCCTGCGGAGTCATCTCCGAAACACGCTTCATTTCCCTTCGAACTCCGCCTTGCGCTTCTCAAGGAACGCCGTCACGCCCTCGGCATAGTCTGCGCTGCGGCCGGCAATGCGCTGGCAGTCGCGTTCGAGGTCGAGTTGCTGGTCCACGCTATTGGTTCCCGCAGTCTGGATGAGGTGTTTGGTTAGACCGAGCCCAAGAGTCGGTCCTACTGCCAGCGACAGGGCCAACTGCCGGGCCTCAATCATCAGTTCGGCGTCATCAACCGCCTTCCAGATAAGCCCCCATTCCGCCGCCTTGTCCGCCATCAGCGGCTCAGCAGTCATCGCCAATGCCTTTGCTCTGGGTTCTCCCAGAAAGCGGGCAAGGCTCCAGGTTCCGCCGGCGTCGGGCACCAGCCCGATCTTGGCGAAAGCCTGGATAAACTTGGCTGACTTGGCGGCCAGCACGATATCGCAGGCAAAGGCGATATTGGCCCCGGCACCGGCCGCTACGCCGTTGACCGCGCATATGATCGGCTTCTGCAGGTCCCGCATCAGCCGCAGCGTCGGGTTGTAGAAGGTCTCGAGAGTTTGCCCGAGATCCGGAGCCGGGCCGCCCTTGCGCGGATCGCGATCGCCAAGATCCTGGCCGGCGCAGAAGCCGCGCCCAGCGCCAGTCAAAAGCACAGCGCGGACTGCGGCATCGTCATGCGCGCGCTGCACCCCCGCCCGAAGCGACAGGTGCATCTCCTCATTGAATGAATTGAGCTTGTCTGGACGATTGAGCGTCAGCGTCAAAACGCCATCGAGAAGCGTCGCCAGGACGGTTTCCGAACCGGACATGTCTCTCTCCCTACCACGCTTGAATCTGCGCAGCTCCTAAAAAACTTCTTGCATAAACCGACTGGCCGGTCAATGATAAAGATAGTCTGGAGGAGGATTGGAGAGCGGGATGTCGGCGAGTGATTGCGCCGCGTCATGCGGCGCGGGCAACGGGCTTTCTAACCGGCCACCAAGCCAAGCAAATCAATGGGAGGAACTCATGAAGGAATTTTTCGCAACCACTGCCCTGTCGACACTGTTTATGCTCGGGCTTTCACCCGCGGCGTTGGCAGATATCAAGATCGGCGCTTCTATCTCTGCGACCGGCCCGGCCGCCTTCCTCGGTGATCCGGAAGCCAAGACGCTGGAGATGCTGGTGGAAGAGTTCAACGCCGCTGGTGGTGTCAACGGCGAGAAGTTGCAACTGGTGCTCTATGATGACAATGGCGATCCCAATAAGGCGCGCACCTTCGCGACACGCCTTGTAGAGGACGACGAAGTCGTGGCGATCATCGGCGGCACGACGACCGGGGCCTCGATGTCGATCCTGGCCGTGGCTGAGGACGCCGAGATCCCGTTCATCTCGCTGGCCGGCGCCATCGACATCGTTCAGCCGGTGAAACCGAACACCTTCAAGACGCCGCACACCGACCGCATGGCCTGCCAGAAGATCTTCGAAGACATGAAGAAGCGCGGCTTCACCAAGATCGGCATGATCTCGGGCACCGACGGTTTCGGCGCCTCGATGCAGGCGCAATGCAAGTCGGTCATCGGCGATTACGGCATCGAGATCGTGGCGGAAGAGACCTACGACCCGAAGGACGCCGACATGACGGCGCAGCTTACCAAGATCAAGGGCGCCGCGGGCATCCAGGCTGTGCTGAACCCGGGCTTCGGGCAAGGGCCGTCGATCGTGACGCGCAACTACAGGCAGCTGGCAATCGACCTGCCGCTCTATCAGTCGCACGGCGTTGCCTCGGATGGTTTCATCGAGTTGGCCGGCGCGGAGGCCGCCGAGGGTGTCCGACTCCCCGGCACGGCTCTGCTCGTCGCCAATCTCCTCCCGGACAGCGACCCGCAGAAGGCGCCGGTAACGACCTACAAGACCGCCTTCGAAGGCAAGTACAAGACGCCGGTAAGCACCTTCGGCGGCTACGCCAATGACGCCTTCCTGATCCTGACGGACTCGATCAAGCGTGCCGGTTCGGCCGACTCCGAGGCGATCCGCAACGCCATCGAGGCGACCCAGGGCATGGCTGGGACCACGGGTGTCTACAATATCACGGCGGAAGACCACCTCGGCCTCGATTTGACGGCGTTCCGCATGCTTGAGATCAAGGGCGGCAAGTGGACGCTGGTCGAGTGATTGACTGACGGCTGGCCCGGCCGTTTGGCTGGGCCGCCCCTTCATCTCACCCATCGCCTGGCGCGGCGTGGCCGCACGCTGTGAGATGCGGATATCACAGGCCGGAGAGTCCTATGTCGGAACTTCTGCAGTTTCTGTTTTCGGGGATTACCGTCGGCGCGGTCTACGCGCTGGTGGCCCTTGGCTTCACGATTATCTACAACGCCTCCGACGTGGTTAACTTCGCCCAGGGCGAGTTCGTCATGCTTGGCGGCATGATCACCTTCGTCGCCTATACGGCGGGCGTTCCACTGCCGCTGGCCGCGCTGTTGGCGATCGTCGTGACGGCCGCCGTCGGGGTGGCGATGAACAAGCTGGCGATCGAGCCGGCAAGGGGTGCGCCTGTCGTCTCGCTGATCATCATCACCATCGGCGCTTCGATCTTCATTCGCGGCGTCGCCCAGATCGTCTTCGGCAAGCAGATCCACACCTTTCCGGCCTTTTCCGGCGACGAGCCGATCCGTGTGCTTGGCGCGACCATCCTACCGCAAAGCCTGTGGGTGATTGGCGGCGCCGTCGCGGTCTTTATCGGCCTTTGGATATTCTTCACCAGAACGCTGACCGGGTCTGCCGTGCTTGCAACGTCGAACAATCGGCTCGCCGCGCAACTGGTCGGCATCAACACGAAATTCATAATGACGCTGTCCTTTGCCTTGTCGGCGGGGATCGGCGCCTTGGCAGGGGTTCTGGTCACCCCGATTACGCTGACCTCCTACGATGTCGGTTTGGCGTTGGCCCTGAAAGGGTTTGCCGCTGCGATGCTCGGCGGCATGGGCAACCCGAAAGGTGCGCTGGTCGGCGGCCTTCTGCTCGGCCTGCTGGAGGCGCTAACCGCCGGATACCTCTCGTCGCAATACAAGGACGCGGCGGCGTTCATCGTCATTCTGGCTGTTCTGTTCTTCATGCCCCAGGGCCTGTTCGGCCGAAAGTCGACGGACAGGGTGTGACGATGAAGCTGTCCGCCAAACACGCCACCCTGATCGTTCTGGTCGCACTGGTCGCGCTGGCGCCGCTCGTCTTCCCGTCCAATTTCTTCTATCGGGTCGGCGCGCTGATCTTCGTCAACAGCATCGCCGTCATCGGCGTCGTTATCCTCACCGGATACGCTGGACAGGTGAGCCTCGGTCAGGCGGGCTTTGCCGGCATTGGAGGCTATGCCTGCGCCCTGGCGCCCGCCCACCTAGGTGTGCCCCCGGCGCTTTCCGTCGTGTTGGGCGCTGTGATTTCGGGACTTCTGGCGTTTCTCGTTGGGCGGCCAATTTTGCGCCTCAAAGGCTACTATCTCGGTGTAGCGACACTTGGCTTTGGCATTCTCGTGTCGATGGTGCTCAACAATGAGCGCGAGCTGACGCGCGGCCCCGATGGCATCGAGGTCGCCGATCTTGGCCTGCGCGGACTTTTGAAGGATGTCGGCCTCGACCTCTCGAACGGCCAGTTCTGGTATTTCTTCTGCGGCCTCTGCATGATCGTCGGAGCCTGGCTCGCCCTCAACATCCACAACAGCCCCACGGGCAGATCGCTGCGGGCGCTGCACGATTCGGAAGTCGCCGCCGGCACGGTCGGGATCGACGTCGCTCGTGTGAAGCTGCAGGCCTTCGTGATCTCGGCCGTGTATGCGTCGGTGTCCGGCTCTTTGCTGGCGTTGCAGAACAAGTTCATCACGCCGGATGTCGCCGGCTTCATGCACTCTATCGAAATGGTGACCATGGCGGTTTTGGGCGGCGCCAATTCCGTTCTGGGCGCGATCTTCGGCGCAGCGATCCTCACCCTTTTGCCCCAGGTGCTGACGGTCTTCGCGGACTACGAGCAGATGGTCCTCGGCCTGATCATGATAGTGGTGATGATCTTCCTGCCGCGCGGACTTCTTCCGTCGATCGCGCGCAAGCTCAGAGGACAGGCGAATGAGTGCGAAACGCGAGAAGGGAGAGAGCCTGTTCGCCGTTGAAGGCCTCGGCATTCAGTTTGGCGGATTGAAGGCCGTCGACAATGTCAGCTTCGCTGTCAAGCCGGGCGAGATCGTTTCGGTCATCGGGCCGAATGGCGCGGGAAAGACGACGCTCTTCAACATGATTTCGGGCGTCTATCACCCGGGCTACGGGCGCGTGTCTCTGAATGGCGAGGATGTCACAGGCCTTGCGCCCAATCGGCTCGCGCAACGCGGCATGTCGCGCACTTTCCAGAACCTGCAGATATTCCAGTCGATGTCGGTGCTGGAAAATGCGATCTCCGGCTATCATCTGCAGGAGCGCGGCCCTGTGCTGAGCGATCTGCTCGGCCTTCCATCATCGCGTCGGCGTGCGGAAACAGCAAAGGCGGAGGCGTTCGAGCAACTCCGCCGCGTTGGGCTGGCCGATGCCGCGGATCGCGAGGCTGGCAGCCTGTCCTATGGCGCTCTGAAGCGCCTGGAGATCGCCCGCGCTTTGGGGCTCAAGCCAAAGATTCTGCTGCTCGACGAGCCTGCGGCAGGCTGCAATGCGGTGGAAACGGAAGAGATCGATCATCTGATTGCGGAGGTCGCGGGCTCCGCCGTCGCGATCCTGCTGGTGGAACACGACATGAAAATGGTGATGCGCATCTCCAACCATATCGTGGTGCTCGACCATGGCGAGAAGATCGCAGAAGGCGACCCCGCGTCCGTAAGCCGGAATCCGGCGGTGATCGCCGCCTATCTCGGTGCGGAGGCTGCCTGATGCTGACCGTCAAGGAACTGCGCTCGCGATATGGCCGCATCGAGGTGCTGCACGGCATCGACCTCACTGTAGACGATGGCGAGATCGTCACCGTCGTTGGCGCGAACGGCGCGGGAAAGACGACGCTGCTGCGCTGCCTATCGGGCGTTCAACCGGTGACCGGCGGAGCCATCCTTTTCAAAGGTGAGCCGCTGACAACGACGCCGGCGTTCAAGCGCGTCTACAAGGGGCTCGCGCAATCGCCGGAAGGCCGGCAGATATTCACCAACCTGACCGTCGAGGAAAACCTTCGCCTCGGCGCTTTCCAGTTCAAGGATGACCGGGTCGTGAAGGACATGGACGATGCCTTCCAGATGTTTCCGATTCTCAAGGAGAAGCGGAACCTCGCGGCGGGTGGCCTGTCGGGTGGACAGCAGCAGATGCTGGCGATGGCGCGCGCCCTGATGGGACGCCCCGCCTGCCTGCTGCTCGACGAGCCGTCCATGGGACTGGCGCCGATCATCGTGCAGCAGATTTTCGACGTCGTCAGCAGGCTGAAGGCGAGGGGGGTGACCGTCCTGCTGGTCGAGCAGAATGCCTTCGGCGCGCTCAAGATCGCCGATCGCGGCTACGTCATGGAGAATGGGCGCATCACTATGGAAGGCGAGGCGGATATGCTGATCGCAGACCCGCGAATCCGCGAAGCCTATCTTGGAGTCTGACACGTCGTATGCGTTCGGCCGCGCTTCCGGGTAGGTGGGCCGGGTGCCTCGGTCGAGACACTTCTTGATCTCACTACGTCGCTGATTGCGCTGCGCTGGACGCCAGCCATGAGTCGACATCTGGTCGCGGCAAGCGGTCTATGGTCGCCAAGTGTTTGGTCATCTTCCAGCGCCACTGCTGCCGAGTGTCTTCGGCGCGATCGCGAAGGCATGAAAGAACGTCGGCAAAACCTCGTTTCTGCAACGCAGCCGGATCGTATACGAAATGTAAGCCGAAGCTTGAGTTGCCGTCAAATCCGTCAGCGTGAACCAGGGAACCCTCCCCCTGCGCCTCCCGCACAAAATGGACCGCGCCGATCGCGACACCCTGCCCACAGCGGCAGGCCCGCAGCAGACTTTATTGTCATTGATGATTGCGGTCTTTTGGTTGTCTGTTGACGCCTTTGATCTAGTCTAGTTTCCATCCATAAACGCACGTATTCTGGTGCTTTTACAATCACTTGTCCTTAACTGGGCTACCTTTGCGCGTCATGAACAAGATCAAGGGCGCGGGGCTATCGAGCCGAAGGCGTTGTGGGCGCGATTACGCGCACGCCACGGGGGCGCCGGCTCTGGCTGGTGCGACGCAATTCCAATAGTGGCGGCATCAGGTCGGCCTGAGGCGCGTGAAGACGACGAGATTGTAAGCCACGATCGAAGACCAGACGTAGCTCTTGAAGTGATCAAG
>DATDBN010000011.1:0-24232 GCA_036524835.1 Mesorhizobium sp.
GCCTTCGGTAAACGGCGAGCTGGCAAACAGCGCCGTCGACAGCGGCTGCAGCTTCAGCGACACCTGCATCTTGCGGCGCATGTCCTCTTCCGACGAAAAGTCGAGGTTCACCTGAATGGTGCAGGTGCGGTACATCATGTCGAGGCCCTGGCTGCCGACCTTGGGCATGTAGCGGCTCATGATGTCGTAGCGCGATTTCGGCATGCGCGGCGTTTCAGTCAGCGTCCATTTCGGGCTGCCGCCGATGCCGAGGAAGCGGATGCCGAGCGGCTCGGCAATTTCTCTCACCTGCGCCAGATGCGCATTGCCCTCGCGGCAGGTCTGGTGGATGGTTTCCACCGGCGCGCCCGACAGTTCGAACTGGCCGCCGGGTTCGAGCGAGATCGCACCCTGGCCGGTTGGCTCGACCAGGCCGATGATGCGGCCGGCATCGACGATCGGATCCCAGCCCAGCTTTGTTTGCATGCCCTCCAGGATCGCCCTTATGCCGCGGTCGCCGCCATAGGGAACAGGCGCATTGCCGTCGACATAGAAAGGGAATTTCTCATGCTCGGTGCCGATGCGCCATTTCTCGGGCGGCTTGTTGCCGTCGGCGAGATAGGAGACGAGTTCGTCCAAGTTTTCGATAGGGCTGAAATCGGTGGTGTCGCGCGCCATGTCGCCTGCCTGTGGTTGCGGCGGGAGTGATGGCGCGAGGCGCGGCGGCGATCAAGCGAAAAATAGTGATGGCATGCTAAGGTCGACTGATGGCGTCGGTTGCTTTGCGTTGAGCGTAATATGGCGGCTAAGCGGCCGGGCGGATTGTTTCCGCTGGGTTATTCAGACTAAGGCAGGAAACTGGATCGTTTCTCACCAATCCCCGATCGTCGCCTGGATAACGGCGAGCGCTGCCACCGCTGCCGTGTCGGCGCGCAGGATGCGCGGTCCGAGCGGGATCGCTGTCACGAAGGGCAGCGCGCGCAGCATTTTCCGCTCATCCTCCGAAAATCCACCTTCGGGTCCGACCAGCAGCGCCAGCTTCTTTTCCGGGATCGCTCTCAGCGCCGGCACGGGATTGTTGGTTGACGCATCCTCGTCGCAGAAGATCAGCCGTCTGTCCCTGTCCCAGCCGGCCAGCAGCCTGTCCAGCTTAGCGCCCTCGCGCACCTCCGGCACGGCCAGCACGCCGCATTGCTCGGCAGCCTCGATGGCATTGGCGCGGATTCGCTCGGCCGTGATCTTGCCCTGCGTGTGCTGCGTCATGACGGGCTGCAGCAGCCCGACGCCCATCTCCACCGCCTTCTGCACCACATAGTCCAGCCGCCCGACTTTAAGAGGCGCGAAGCAGTAGTGAAAATCGGGTTGCGGCGGCTGTGGCCGCGTCTGTTCGACAATGGCCAGCCGCACGCCCTTCTTGGACTTTGCCGCAACCTTCGCCAGCCATTCGCCGTCGCGGCCATTGAAGACAAGCAGCTCCGCGCTCTCGGCCACGCGCAGGACGTGGAGGAGATAGTGGCTTTTCTCGGAGCTGGCTCCCATCTCCGCGCCAGCGGCGAGGTCGTCCGGCACAAAGAGCCGCTGCATCTTGTAGTTTGCGCGCATGGCAGGGAAAGAGCGCCGCACAGCGCAAAGGTCAAGCCGCAATCGGAGCAGATTTCGTCGCAGGAGCATCCGCGCGCACGCTCATTCACCCTATGGTCGAAACGGAAGCGAAGGGGAGGCGGGATGAGCAGGATCACACGCGGTGGATGCCTTTGCGGCGGCGTCATCTACGCACTGCGCGGTGACCTTCGGCCGGTCGTCGCCTGTCATTGCGCACAATGCCGCAAGACATCGGGTCACTATGCTGCCGCCACGCAGGTGTTGGCGACCGATGCGACGGTCAGCGGCGACACGCTCAAATGGTTCCGCTCGTCCGAGGAGGCCGAACGCGGCTTCTGCGCCGCCTGCGGCAGCAATCTGTTCTGGCGGCGGATCGGCAGCGATCGCCTGTCGATTTTTGCCGGCACGATCGATGGCCCGACGGGATTGAAAATAGAGAGCCAGCTCTATCCTGAAGCGGCAGGCGACTATTACGACCTTCCCAATGTGCCGGTGAGGGATCAAGAGACCTTGGCTTAGCTCGGCGGAGAGTCCACGCTGGGGTGCCACACGGGCTGATAGCCGGCGGCAAGGGCGGCAAGTGTCGTTGCCGGCGTTGCCAGAGAGAGGCCGCCCGGCAATTCGTCAATCGACCATTCCTCGCCATACCCCGCGAATGTCCAGCCGCGCATCGTGTCGCCTCGCTTGGCGAAAAACCGACCGGCGGTGAAGACCATTGCGCCCTGAGGCAGATTTGCGAGGGGGTTCGAGGTGTCGTGCCCTAGCTTGACCGCAGGCCTCTTCGCCGCCAACCGCTCGGCATGCAGGCGCTCGTCAATCTGCCCGACCTTCGGCTTTGCAATGCCGAACGCCTTGCCGAAACAGTAGGCATATTCCCGGGCCTTTTCGCGCCTGCACTCGAAACAGGGCCGATGTCCGGCGGCAAGAGCGGTGACCTCGTCCAGAAAGAACAGATTTGTCCAGCCGGCGGTGCCGCTGGGCGTGTTGTATCCGAACACCTTGCGGTTGCGGTTCCTGAATCCGCAGTCGCAAATGATCCAGGCCTTTGTCGTCCAGCGCCGTTTCAGCAACTGCTTCGAGTCGGGGTCGTGAATCACTCCGCGATTGCCGGTGAAGAGACCGCGCTCGCTGACGGCATGGATACCGCCGAGAGGGTCAACGCGGTTCTGCAGTGGCATAGCGCTTGGCTCCTTTCGCGGCGAGGCCGAGCATGCTATCGCCTCGGTGATCCGGCAATGGGGCAGGGCGGATGCGCGTACTGGTCATTGAGAATTATCCCAACACGCCGCTTGGTCAGGTAGCCAAGGCGTTGGATGAGGCTGGCGCGGTGCGCGAGCATGTTCAGCCCTTCGCCGGCGGTCAGGTGCCTACTTCCTCCGGCGGCTATGATGCGCTGGTGCTGCTTGGCGGCGCGCAGAATGCCCTCGACGATGGCAATCACCCGTGGTTTCCGGCGACCCTCGACCTGGTGCGGGATTTCGAGGCGCGTGACAAAGCGGTGCTTGGCATCTGCCTCGGTGCTCAGTTGCTGGCACGCACCTTCGGCGGTGAAAACCGCATCGGCGGACACTACGAGTTCGGCTGGCATCGCATAGCGCTCGACACGGCTGCTGCGAAGGATCCGGTCTTCGCCGGCCTTCCCGAGGCGTTCAGTATTTTCGAATGGCATGACGACAATTTCACCCTTCCGCCCGGCGCGGTGCGGCTGGCGTCCAGTCCGGTGGCCGAGGTGCAGGCTTTCCGTGTCGGCCGAGCTGTCTACGGGACGCAATTCCATTTCGAAGCTGACCGGCCACAGGTCGACGAATGGTCGGGCACGTTTGCGGAACTGTTGGCCGAGCGCGAGCCGGAATGGCCGGCTCGGCGTGGAGACCTTGGGGACCGCCACGGTGTCGAGGCGGATACGATGGGTCTTGCGCTCGCGCGCGCATGGGTGGCGGCGATCCGTCCGTCGGCGAGCCCCGCGACCTCCTAATACGTTGCATTTTTGGCACGTGTCGCGACTTCCTTGCGGATGGCGACGAAACCTTATGGCGCAAAGCTCATTGTTAGCCCAAGGGAGGCCTCCCGAAGGGGTTCGGGCAAGGCAACCAGTAACCACCCGGTAACTCCGCGTGGATAGTGTCCAGGGCAGGCAACATTCGAGATGACGACAGTGAAGGCAGCTCTTCTTACCTTGGCTATGGTGTGCGCAATTTGCGTGTGCGGCGTGGGGATTTATGCCGCCGATGCGGCGAACGACCATGTGGCGGTCGATGGGTACGGCGTCATCGCCGGCCGATAGCATTTCGGCCAAGCGGAACCGCTTGGCGCGCAGATTTCCGATTATAGATTGGTCGGATTTGACCGGGTGTCAGCTACTTCAGCGGCCCGGTACGCGCACCGTCAGAAACCGCTTGTATTTACCGTCTATAACCAACGCGGTCAGGACGCCTGACGCGTAGGCCAGCGTATCGACATTCACACGGTTGGCCATCACTTCGGGCTCGCTGTGGGGGGTATGGCCGTGGACGACGACCTTGGGGTGAAGTCCGGTGTGCCTAAGAAATCTGTCGCGGATCCAAACGAGATCGTCCGGCGATTGCGCTTCGAGCGGGACGCCGGGTTGAATGCCGGCATGGCAGAAGAAAAAGTCGCCGAACGAGGCGGAAAATCCCAGCGACCGCAGAAACGATGTGTGGGCGACCGGGACAGCTTGCACCAATTCGGAATGCGTGCGAGCCAATCGCACGCCGTCAGTGAAATCGGCTCCGATGCCGTAGCTACGTGACGTGGCGTCGCCGCCCCAATTCACGAACAGCCCATCCATGTCCGGCTCTGCGAGAAAATCGAGGAAGCCGATATCGTGATTGCCGGCGAGCGTGATCAGCCGCGGCTCGCTCGCCTGTCGGGCGACCAGGAAGTCCAGGACACCGTTGGAGTCGGGTCCGCGATCGACATAGTCGCCGAGCTGGACGATACGCCAGTCGGCCACGCCGTCCCGCGCGATCTCTTCATGGATGGCGGAATGCATCGCGGTGAGCAGGTCGAGCCGTCCATGCACGTCTCCGATCGCGTAGACGCGAATGCCTTCGGGGCCGATCGCGTCATGAAAATGTATGCCGGCCATTCCATCCTGCTTCGGTTTAGCGCCCTCATTGCCGCAAGGTCGTGCCCTGTGCAAGGCGCCGATGCCGCAGCCAGCGATACAGGCGCGCAAGAAGAGTTGATCTTGCCGGTTGATGGCCGCCGGGAATACTCCTACGAGATGGACGGAAAAATTGGGGAAGTGGCCACCATGGCCGATAATCCATCGAGCCTCGAATTCGTCCCGCGCGGCTTTGGCAGCGTATTGGGCTTTCCCGCGCATGACGGCCGCTCCAGCGCAATCGGCGAAGTGCATTCCCGGCCGTATCCGCTGATCGAAGCGCCGCGCGTGCTTATCCAGGTTGCCTTCATGACGGAAGCGGGCTCTTCGGTCGACCATGCGGTGCTGGCCGCCCTTTCACGCCGCCTTGGCGTCGCCGCGCCAGACCGCCAGGCGCGGCACCATGCGATGAAATGGGGCAAGGGCAGCGTGCGCTGGGAGCGCCACACCGAGTTCTCGACCTATCTCTGGGAAGGACCCCTCCGGGCGGGGCAGCAGGAGGATTCGCCCTTCGGCAATGGCTTCAGCCCGCCCGGCACCGTGATTTCAGGCGTTCGCCTGGAGATCCGCAAATGGACCCCGGCCAGCGAAAGGCTGGTCTCGACCTTTGACCCTACCAGCCTGTGCTATTCCGTCATCGAGGGAGGCAAGGGAGCGATCATCAGCGATTTCCGGCAAGACGGCGACGGGCTGACGCGCATCCTGATGCTCGACCGCGGCATGTCGCCCGCCCGCAACGGCGCGGTATCTCAGCGGGTCATCGACATCGAAACCTACCGCACTCTGGCCATGCTCGGCCTGCCCATGGCGCTTAGTCTCTCCGGCCGCGTGCGCCGCATTGAGGACAGGTTGGCGCAGATCACCCATGAGATGCGCGACCACGCCACCCGCAACGAGGAGTCGTTGCTGTCCGATCTCACCGATCTCGCCGCGGAACTGGAGGCAGACGCAGCCGCCAGCCTCTATCGCTTCGGGGCCAGCCGGGCCTATTACGGGATCGTCAATGAACGGTTGGATGCGCTCAAGGAGGAGTCGGTTTCCGGCTTCAACACCTGGAGAAGCTTCCTTCAGCGCCGTGTTGCGCCAGCGATGCGCACCTGCCGTTCGGTCGAGGAACGCCAGGAGAGCCTGTCGCGCAAGCTGACCCGCGCAACGACGCTACTGCGCACCTGGGTCGATGTCGAGGCGCAGGAACAGAACCGCGACGTGCTGGCTTCGATGAACAATCGCGCCCGCCTTCAGCTGCGCTTACAGCAGACGGTCGAAGGCCTGTCGGTTGCCGCCGTGTCCTACTACGTCGTCGGCCTGATCGGCTATTTGGCGAAGGGAACGTCGCTCTTCGGCGTTGAGGCAAAGCCTGAGCATGTGACCGCGGTGGCCGTTCCCGTGGTGTTGCTGCTGGTATGGTGGGCGGTCAGGAGCATCCGGAAGTCGCACTCCGAAGCAGGGAAGCATTGAGGTGATGCGCAGCGTTCCCGAGACAACGCGTGAAGGACTGGAACAATGACCGGCCTCCTCATGCCCAAGCCCGACGAGGCGACGCTGACACGGCGCGGCGAAATTGTCGCCGCCTTGCGCGCCATCGTGCCGGGGGAGGGGGTGGTCGATGCAGTGACGGAAATGCGCGCTTTCGAGACGGATGGGCTGACGGCCTATCGCCAATTGCCGCTGGTCGTTGTGCTGCCGCAAACGGTCAGCCAGGTTTCGCGGATCCTCGCCTACTGCAATGAGCGTAACATCCGCGTGGTGCCGCGCGGCTCCGGCACCTCGCTATCGGGCGGTGCGCTGCCGCTGGAAGATGGCGTGCTGCTGGTGCTGAGCCGCTTCAACCGCATCCTTGAGATCGACTATCCGAACCGCGCGGTCGTCGCCCAGCCCGGCGTCACCAATCTCGGCATCACCAACGCCGTCGAGCAGGAGGGGTTCTACTACGCGCCCGATCCATCCTCGCAGATAGCCTGTTCGATCGGCGGCAATGTCGCGGAAAATTCCGGCGGGGTGCACTGCCTGAAATATGGCCTGACCGCCAACAATGTGCTCGGCATTGAAATGGTGCTGATGAATGGCGAGGTCATCCGCCTCGGCGGCAAGCATCTGGACAGCGAAGGGTATGACCTGCTGGGCGTGATGACCGGCTCGGAAGGGCTGCTCGGTGTCGTCACTGAGGTTACTGTGCGCATCCTGAAGAAGCCGGAGACGGCGCGGGCGCTGCTGATCGGCTTTCCGACCAGCGAGCAAGGCGGCCAATGCGTGGCCGACATCATCGGCGCCGGCATCATTCCGGGCGGCATGGAGATGATGGACCGCCCGGCGATCCACGCCGCCGAGGATTTCGTTCATGCCGGCTATCCGCTCGACGTCGAAGCGCTGCTGATCGTCGAACTCGACGGTCCGCCAGCAGAGGTCGATCATCTGATTGGCGCTGTCGAGGCCATTGCGTTCGGGAACGGCTCGACCACCTGCCGCGTGTCAACCTCCGAGGCTGAGCGCCTGTCGTTCTGGGCCGGGCGCAAGGCGGCATTTCCGGCAGTGGGCCGCATCTCGCCGGATTACTACTGCATGGACGGCACCATCCCGCGCAAGGAGTTGCCCAAGGTTCTGGCCGGTATGCGTGAGATGTCGGAGCGCTATGGGCTGCGCGTCGCCAATGTGTTTCACGCCGGCGACGGCAATCTGCACCCGCTGATCCTATACGACGCCAACGTGCCCGGCGAACTGGACAAGGCGGAGGCGTTTGGCTCGGACATCCTGCGCCTCTGCGTCAAGGTCGGCGGCGTGCTGACCGGCGAGCACGGTGTGGGCGTGGAAAAGCGCGATCTGATGCCGGAGATGTTTACGCCGGCCGATCTCGACCAGCAGATGCGGGTGAAATGCGCCTTCGACCCGAACCATCTGCTCAATCCGGGCAAGGTGTTTCCGCAACTGCGCCGCTGCGCCGAACTCGGCCGCATGCATGTGCACCGCGGACAAGTGGCATTCCCGGATATTCCACGATTCTAAGGGCCTTCCAAAACTCGTTATGCCGCGCCGAAATGGTGTCTTCCCCTTGGGCTAACGAACTTGAACACGCGTGGATTCCCGGTTCTCGACATCGCCGTTTTCGCCTGTGCCTTCCGCCTTTTGATTCAGCCTCTGAACTGTTCTTACAGTCCAGCCGCGTCCAGCATTGCTGGGTCAGGCTCGACATGGCCATGCGGGCCGAGATAGCGCGGATAGATCGCCTGATAGCCCAGGGCGCGCGCCAGCGGCGACAGCAGGGCAATCATTACACGCTGCACCCACGGCGGCGGGCTCGTAAAGACGACGACATCTGAAAACTCGCCCCCGATCAATATCGCTTGCAACAGATGCGGGCGACCTTTGGGGTCGACCTTGCCGTCATTGGCGAGCCCGAACATCGTTCCGATCATCTGCTCGAACCGGTCGCCGCGATCGCGCGGCGTGCCAAGTGCGGCATCAACCTCGATGATGATATGCGCGTCCTCGCTCGTGCTGGCATTCCACCAGTCATGCGGCACCATCGGTTCGGCCGTTATCGAGTGGCCGGGCGTCAACGTCATGGCCTTGCCGCCGATCTTCGCCTCGAGCTGGCCCTTGACCAGCGTGAACCTCTCGACAATCGTCGGGTGGACATGCTCTCCAACCACCGCCCCGCCAGGCTTCAGGGTCAGATACACCACCGCAGGGCCGTCGCCGCGATCCTCCGAGCCGCGCAGCACCACTGCATATTCGCCGGTGACCTTGTTTTCGTAGACATCACCGCAACGCGACATTGCTCGACCTTTCCTGGCAAGAAGAGCGAAGATTAGCACGTGCGCGGATATCATGAAGGGCTGCAGCCATAGCTCTCCGCCGTTCAAGGAGCAGGGTTCAAGTCGCTCCAACGCACGATTTGCATTCCAGCCACCGAGAGAAAATCTGGGTCGTTGGTAACGAACGCCGTGCAACCAGCCTCCTGGGCCGTCGCCAGATGGATGGCGTCGGGCAGCCTTAGCCTGGTCACTGCACGCAAGGTTGCGGCAGAGATCAGGATGTTGCGTGTCACGGGCATTGCGATGAGCGTGCTTGGTTTCGAAAATAGCGCGTGATAGGCCTCGATCGCTTTGGTGTTTAGATCGGACAGCGGCTTGACCAGGCATTCCGCCAGCGCGACCTCGCTGGCTACCGCACTCGCTTCACCGTGATCCAACTTGGCGACGAAATCGGCCTGTCGCTCCGTGAGTGGTCCGGTGGGTTCGATCAGCGCGATGAGGACGTTGGTGTCCAGATAGTAGGCGGCAGCCAATCACTTGTCCCACTCGTCGCGCAGCGCCCGCACATGCGCCACGATCTGTTCCGCGGTTTCGAGAGAGGTGTCGGATTTGCCGGCGCCAACCAGGGAGCCTAGCAGGACACGGCGAGGCCGTACGGCCTCAGACAAAATTTCACGGACCTCGGCTTCAGTCGATCGCGCATTGGCTTTCGCCTGGGCTTTAAGCGCCTCGACTACGGCGTCGTCCAACTGTCTTACCAAAATCTGTGCCATGTGTCTTGCCGATATCAAATTGATATCATAGTGCGTAGGTGGTCTTTGATCAACATCTGCGCGCGACCCTATTTCGGCACTCTCCAAGGTATGCTCAGGACTACTCCGAAAACAGTTCCGCGTGTGTACCCGCGCGCACGAAGATGACAAGCTCCACCCTGCCGCTGTCGTCCAGCTTGTAGGCAAGCAGAAAGTCACCGCCGATGTGGCATTCGCGATGACCCACCCAATCGCCCTTGAGAGGATGGTCAGACCATTCCGCGCCGAGTGGCCCGTCATTGGCGATCAAAAGCAGCATCGCCTCTTTCAGGCGATGCATGTCGTAGCGACCGGACCGGGAGAGCCGTTCCCAATCCTTCAGGAATTGTTTGGTGTAGTCGGCCCGGCGCGGCTGTGCCGCGCGTCTACTTGCCGCTGGCCTTCCCAAGATCGGCCATCAAATCGTCGGCAGTGTTGAAGCGGACTTTGCCCTTGGCTGCAATTTTGTCCGCCTCCGCCATCGCGGCGCGAGTGAGAGCATTTGGCACCTTGAGTTCAATGGGAAAAGCCTGCTCTGCCACAACCCGCTTGAGAAAGAGGCGCACGGCGTCGGACATCGTCAGCCCCATAGCGTTGAGGGCTTCGGTTGCCTGTTCCTTCGTGTCATCCTCGACGCGGACGTGCAACATGGAGGTGCGAGCGTTCATGAGGGGAATATGTATCTCAAATGAGAGACAGTCAAGCATTTTGGAGCGAGTGCCGCTTCTACATTGAATAAGAGTAGCGCCTGACTGAATGCGAACAAAGGGGCGAGGTCGCCGATCTTCATCCGGGCTGCCTGATAATAGGACCCGCCTACATCCTGAACACCCCAAACCGCGTCTCCTCGACTTCCGCGTTCAGCGCGGCGCTCAGGCTCAGCGCCAGCACCTCGCGGCTTTTCGCCGGGTCGATAATCCCATCGTCCCAGAGCCGGGCGCTTGAGTAGAGCGGGTGGCCCTCGCGTTCGTATTTCTCCAGCGTCGGGCGCTTGAAGTCGGCTTCTTCCTCGGCCGACCACGCTCCGCCCTTGCGCTCGATGCCTTCGCGCTTGACCTGCGCCAGCACCATAGCGGCCTGTTCGCCGCCCATCACCGAAATGCGGGCATTCGGCCACATCCACAGGAAACGGGGCGAGTAGGCGCGGCCGCACATGCCGTAATTGCCGGCGCCGAAGGAGCCGCCGATGATCATCGTCACCTTGGGCACGCGTGCGGTGGCCACTGCAGTCACCAGCTTGGCGCCGTCTTTGGCGATGCCGCCGGCCTCATATTTGCGGCCCACCATGAAGCCGGTGATATTCTGCAGGAAGATCAGCGGGATCTTCCTTTGGCAGCAGAGCTCGATGAAATGCGCCCCCTTCAGCGCGCTTTCGGAAAACAGAACGCCGTTGT
The DNA here is from genome assembly GCA_036524835.1 of Mesorhizobium sp. Taxonomy (GTDB): domain Bacteria; phylum Pseudomonadota; class Alphaproteobacteria; order Rhizobiales; family Rhizobiaceae; genus Mesorhizobium_G. The sequence continues at coordinate 10,646 of DATDBN010000011.1, forward strand.
TGGCGATGATGCCCACCGGCATGCCGGCGAGATGCGCGAAGCCGGTCACCAGCGTGGTGCCGTAGTTCTGCTTGAACTCGTCAAGCTCCGAGCCGTCCACAATGCGGGCAATGACCTCACGCACATCATAGGGCTGGCGCAGATCGGCGGGTATGACACCGTAAATCTCCTCCGCCGCGAGACGCGGCTCGATCGCTTTCTGTAAGGCAAGACTTACGGTCTTGGTGCGGTTCAAATTCTTCACGATGCGCCGCGTAATGGCCAGCGCGTGCTCATCATTGATGGCGTAGTGATCGGCCACACCGGATTGTCGGGTATGCACCTCCGCACCGCCCAGATCTTCGGCCGAAACCTCCTCGCCGGTCGCGGCCTTCACAAGGGGCGGGCCACCAAGGAAGATCGTCGCTTGTCCTTTGACCATGATCGACTCGTCCGACATCGCCGGCACGTAGGCGCCGCCCGCCGTGCAGGAACCCATGACGCAGGCAATCTGCGGAATGCCCGCTGCCGACATATTGGCCTGGTTGTAGAAAATGCGGCCGAAATGATCGCGATCCGGAAACACCTCGTCCTGGTTGGGCAGGTTCGCGCCGCCGGAATCGACCAGATAGACGCAAGGCAGATTGTTCTGCAGGGCGATCTCCTGCGCGCGAAGATGCTTCTTGACCGTCAGCGGATAGTAGGTACCGCCCTTCACGGTGGCGTCGTTGACGACCACCATCACCTCGCGGCCCTCCACCCGGCCGATGCCGGCGATCATGCCGGCCGATGCGATGTCCTTGGAATACATATCCCAGGCGGCGAACTGGCCGATCTCCAGAAAAGGCGAGCCGACGTCCAGCAGCTGCGCCAGCCTCTCGCGGGGCAGCAGCTTGCCGCGCGCGACGTGGCGATGGCGCGACTCTTCCGTTCCGCCCTTTTCGACGGTCGCGGCCTTATCGGCAATGTCGGCGACAAGGACGCGCATACGCTCAGCGTTGGTCCTGAAGGTATCGGATGCGGGGGAGATGTTGGATTGAATGACGGGCATTGACGGACCTGCTATGATATCATATTTTAGTATCAATTCCGATCGGCGTCTTTGCCGCTAATGCGTTGAGCGGTCTTGGGGGACGCGATGCGGGGAGAGCACCAGGAGATACTGAGGGCGGTCTTCGCCGATCCAGTGAGCGGTTCGATCAAATGGCGCGAGATCGAGTCCATGTTGGCCGGCTTGGGAGCGACGATTTCAGAAGGTCGCGGCTCTCGTGTACTGGTGGAGTTCGAAGACACCCATGCTGTGTTCCATCGCCCGCATCCTAGTCCAGATACTGACAAGGGCGCCGTGAAAGCACTGAGGCGATTTTTGACGAACGCAGGGGTCAAGCCATGAGACCGTACAAAGGTTACACCGCGGAAATCTGGTACGAAGAAGACGATGCTGCTTTTCATGGAATTGTCCATGGAATTCGCGATACCGTTCATTTCGAGGCTCATTCGTCCGAAGACCTTGCTGAAGCCTTCCACGGCAGCGTGGACGATTATCTCTCCTTTTGCGCGGAGAGGGGCGTTGAGCCGCAGAGGCCATATTCGGGCAAGCTTGCCCTGCGCACCACGCCTGAAATCCATGCCTTGCTGAGCAAGGCAGCATCCAACGATGGCAAGTCGATCAATCAATGGATTTCCGACACGCTGGCGGAAGTCGCCCGAAAACGGGTCGATGAAGGTTCCACCAAGGTGAGAACGCGGTCGCACTAGCTCCCTTCCGCCATCATCTCCCGGCCGATCAGCCAGCGCCGGATCTCGCTCGTCCCAGCGCCAATCTCATAGAGCTTGGCGTCGCGCAGAAGCCGGCCGGTCGCGAATTCGTTGACATAGCCATTGCCGCCCAGCAGTTGGATTGCATCCAGCGCCATCAGCGTCGCCTTTTCGGCGGCGAAGAGGATACAACCGGCGGCGTCCTTGCGGGTCGTTTCCTTGCGGTCGCAGGCGGCGGCTACGGCGTACACATAGGCGCGGCAGGCATTCATGGTCGTGTACATGTCGGCCAGCTTGCCCTGGACCAGCTGGAATTCGCCGATCGCCTTGCCGAACTGCTTGCGCTCGTGGACATAGGGCATGGCGACGTCCATGCAGGCGGCCATGATGCCGAGCGGCCCGCCGGCGAGCACCGTGCGCTCATAGTCGAGGCCCGACATCAGCACCTCGACGCCGCGCCCCTCTTCATGCAGCACGTTTTCGAACGGCACCTCGACATTTTCGAACACCAGTTCGCCGGTGTTGGACCCGCGCATGCCGAGCTTGTCGAGCTTCTGGGCGACCGAGAAGCCAGGCGACGAACTTTCGATCACGAAGGCGGTGATGCCACGCGAACCCTTTTCTGGATCGGTCTTGGCATAGACCACCAACGTCGAAGCATCGGGGCCGTTGGTGATCCACATCTTGGTGCCGTTCAGAATGTAACGATCGTTGCGCTTTTCGGCGCGCAGGCGCAGCGAAACGACATCCGAGCCTGAACCAGACTCCGACATCGCCAACGCGCCGACATGTTCGCCCGAGCAGAGCGCCGGCAGGTACTTTTCCTTCTGCTCCGGCGTGCCCCAGCGGTTGACCTGATTGACGCAGAGATTGGAATGGGCGCCATAGGAGAGGCCGACCGAGGCGGAAGCGCGCGAAATCTCCTCCATGGCGACGACATGCGCCAGATAGCCCATGCCCGAGCCGCCGAAATCCGGATCGGCGGTGATGCCCAGCAGTCCCAACTCGCCGAGTTCCTTCCACAGATGGGCGGGAAACTCGTTCTTGCGGTCCGTTTCCTCCGCCAGCGGAGCGATGCGCTCCTGCGCAAAGCGGCGCACCATATCGCGCAGCGCCTCGACATCGTCGCCTAAGGGGAAGTTCAGCCCGTTTGTGTACATTTTCGTCTCCTCACCTCTTGGTTCATTTGGCCTCGATCACCGCTCCGTTGTCCCGGCCAGGCCGAGCGTTAGGGGATTTTCAGATTGACGTACGGTCGGCTGTCGCACCCACCAGCCGCATCGTCATTTTCAGATAGGTTTCCGTGACTTCCTCCACCGAAAGCCGCTCGTCTGGGCGAAACCACACTATCACACCGGTGATCATCTGGATGATCGCCATCGCGGTCAGCCCCACATCGTCCAGGGCGAAGACGCCGGCCTCCGCGCCGTCGCGCAGGATTTGGCGAAGCTTCTTTTCGTAGGAGGCGCGCAGCTTGAGGATGGCGGTGAGGCGCTCCGGCGACAGGCTGCGCAGTTCCATATTCGAGACATGCGTCGAGTGCCGACGCGAGACATGGAAGCCGACGTGATGCCGGACGAAGGCGGCGAGCCGCGCTGCCGGAGCAGCGTCGGCGGGTTCGAAGGCACGCCAGCCGGCGATAAGACCTTCCATATGCTCCAGCAGCAGCGAGTGGAGCAGGTGTTCCTTGGTGGGGTAATAGCGATAGAGCGCTGCCGCCTGAACGCCTACCTCGGCCGCAAGCTGGCGCATCGACACCGCTTCATAGCCATGTCGGGACATCAACGCCAAAGCGGCTTCGCGAACCGCGGCGTCTGTCTTTTCGCCCTGTGATCCCGTCGTGCGAGCCATTAGACCACCTGTTTAACCAAGAATAAAACGAACGTTCAATTAATTCAAGTGCTCTTGAAGTGGCGGCGCTCGGCCGGAGCTCAAAAGTATCTGAGTAAAGCGATATAGAGGACGCAGTCCAATAAATAGTTGACCAAGGCCACTAATTCGATATGACTCCGGAAGGAGGCTCACATGCTCGACCGCACGCCGTTCATCGCACAGATCCGTCATTTCAACCGCTTCTACACCCGAACACTTGGTCTGCTGAATCATACGCTGACCAACTCCGCGTTTACGTTGGCCGAAGCGCGGGTCCTCTTCGAGATCGGACATTTCAATTCGCCGGACAGGCGTTCGCGCGGGGAAAACGGCGTGTCGGCATCGGATATCGCCGCTCAACTCCACCTCGACGCCGCCTATTTGGCCCGGATATTGAAGAAGCTCGCCGCCGGAAAGCTGGTTGCGTCGCGGCCGGACGAAGGCGACGGTCGCCGCCGCATCCTGTCGCTCACGGCGCAGGGTTCGACGGCGCTGCAGGCCCTGCAATCTGCCGCCAATATCGATATTGGCGGTGTGCTGTCAGATGTCAGCGATGGCGACGTTCTCGAACTTGGCGAAGCACTGCGCAGGGCGGCCCGTATGCTCGGCGATCAGGATGCGCCCGCGGCGCCGCTTCGCTTGCGTCCGCATGAAATCGGCGATGTTGGCTGGGTCATCGAGCGTCAGGCCCGGCTCTACGCGGACGAATATGGCTGGAACCAGGAATATGAGGCGCTGGTGTGCGAAATCGGCGCCGCATTCCTGCGCAATTTTGTCCCGGGCAAGGAGTTCTGCTGGATTGCCGAGCGCGCGGGACAACGCCTGGGGGCCGTATTTCTGGTGCGGCGAAGCGACGAGGAGGCGCAGTTGCGGATGCTCCATGTCGAGCGCGCGGCGCGCGGGCAGGGCATCGGCGGCATGCTGGTCGAAACCTGCCTCGACGCCGCCCGTAGAGCCGGCTACCGCCGCATGATGCTCTGGACCAACGACATTCTTGCCGGTGCCCGTCGCATCTATGAACGCGCCGGCTTTCGCTTGGTCACGCAAGAAGGCCACCGCAGCTTCGGACACGATCTGCACGGCCAAACCTGGGAGATCACGCTTTGACCGCTTAAGGCTGGTGGGGGAAGCGGGGGCGGCGGACGCCCATGCCTGCCTCCGCTCCCGCAGATATCACTCGTCGAATGTAACGTCGTGAAACTTGCCCAATGCCAGCTCTCGGGTGTCATGGAACTCGGTCGAGCGCGCTTTCAACATGGCCAGCAAGGTTTCATCGGGAACACCGGGATAGGCGCCGACCGTGGTGGACACCACGCTGACACGGCGCTTTCCATCATGCGCATGCTCCGGAAAGACCTTGTCGATCTGGAGCGGCGGCGAACCGTTCTTGCTGCCGTGGTGGCTCACCTTGAGAAAATGGACGGGGAGAAGGGCATTGTTCCGGTCCATGATTTCCCAGCTCTTCTCTTCCGCATCGCCGGGGAAAAGCAACCGCCAACCGCGCCATTCGAGTTCGATCGCCACACTCGAATTGTTGGCCGCCTTGTCTATGGAGCGCAGATTGGCCGACATGCCACTGGAGCGGAATTCGACCAGATCGAAGAAATCGCCGGCCGAGACACCTGGCGGCGGTGTGATTGCGCCGGCCGGCAATTCCGCCTCGGCATCGCCGTCGAAAAAGGCGCCAAGCGTGCGCGGCTGGAGCCGCCCATAGTAGACGGATGTGTCTTCCTCAGGCGCCAGCAGTCGTATCTTGGTCTCGACAAAGGGATGCTTCCCGGCGATGTCGGCCAGGCGATGCACATAGAGCGGCGCCTCGTCGCCGATCGCGGCGATGAAATCGACGCAGTCGCGGCTGGCGCGGGGATTGTTGATCTCCAGCAGCGTCTGGATGCGCTCTGGCGTCGCGCTCTTGGCGGCAAAAGACGCTATGCCGGCATAAGCCGCCAGGGCCGCGAGGCGCTTCTTCTTGGCGTTGGCGAAACGCTCGTAATAGTCGGGCGCCGATGAAGCCGTCATCCAGACCTGGCGCGCCTTGACCTTGAACCTTGGGGAAACGAGCAGCGGCCCCTGCACGTGATCCATGTGCTCATGCGTCATGATGTAGAGGTCGAGCGGTTCGCCCGCGAGTTCCGCCTGTAGATCGTCCGCCACCGCCTGAAGCGCCGTATCGTCGCCGCCTTTGCCGAGCGCATTGCCGAAGTCGAACAGCACCTTCAGCGTTTTGCCGCCGGCCTCGGGTATCGTCAGGAAGATCGCGTCGCCGAACAGCACATTGTAAATTCTGATCCGCAGCGTAGCCATGTCAGTGCTCCACCATATGCAGCATTTGGCCCATCGCCCGGACGCGGAGCGTGCGGCCCTGCAGTTGCACGTTGGGCGTGCCGATTTCCAGCAAGCCCTCGTCGAGACAGGCCTTGAGATGCGCCTCGCGCATCATGTTGTTCACAGCTGTGGCGGCGTGGAGTTGGGAGGGGTCCAGCGGACTGGTGCTGAGAAGGCCGCAAATCTGCCGCTGGTCCCAATTGATGGCGAGTGTCGTTCCGAATGTGATGCTGATTTCGTCGAAGAGTCCGCCGCCCGTGTTGACGAGTTTGTTCTCTCTCCACGCGACCTTCAGGATAAATTCGCGGGTCGTCGCCTCCACCTCGCCATGCTGGAAAGTCTTCTTGCTGATGTCGAGCCGCGGCCGGACATCGAAGGGGACATTGGGAGGGATCATCAATTCGGCGCGAAAGCGCTCGGCAAACTGATAGGCGGCCCAATCGCTGAGCACCAGCAGGTCGAGATCGAGATCGGCGGGCAGGACGAATGAAATTGGCAGAACCCTGTCGAGTTCCGCCCCCTGGGCGACGATTTTGCGTCGAACGAATTCTTCCTTCGCGATATCGCGCAGATCGTGATCGATAGGGTTGGACGAGGTGTCCGCCGCGACGATAGCGCGAGCATAGTCGGCAAACGAGATCTCGCCCGGGGGCAGATAGTCCAACCCGCGAAACGCCAGCCGCTTCAAGCGCTGCCCGGCGGAAAACAATGCCCGGCCTGACGCGGAAAATTCCGATATCCCACCTTCGGCGGCCAGTTCCTTCTTGGTCTTGTCCTGCACCCGGACCATCACCGCATACAGCGCGCCGGTAAGCACTTCGCTCAAATCGTGCGGTTCGTTGGAGACGTCATCCATGGTGTGCTTGTTGAACAGATCGCGCAGCGGCCGCTCATCGCCATGGATTGCTTCGCCAAACTGCTGCGCGATTTTATTGAACGCGTTTGACTTCCTGAGATCGCCGCCGGTCATCTCCAGAACCTCCCGGCCAAGCCGGCTGGAGCGCAGGGCGAACATTACCGCGCCGATATCGGCAATCGCTTCGTGCAGGGCGAGCGATTGCGGCGAGGTTGCGTCGTAAAGGTCGGGGGCGATCCCATCGAGGATGGCATGAGAGGTCTCATGCGCCACGATGTCGGGCGACAGGCAGGTGTAGACGAGTTTGCCTTCCGTCTTAGGGTCGTCGAAGAAAAAGAATTGAAGGCTGCGCGAATCCCGATGGTAGAAGGCATTCTGCATCCGTCCAGCGCGCGGCACGACCAGCAATTGCTCGCCATTGAACCCCCAACGCAGCTGTCGGCCCAGCACGTCCGGTTCCTCGAACATCTGCATCATTCTCACCACGGCACCGAACACGCTGACCTGCTGAAAGTCCGGCTGGTCGGCATCCATCTCGTTGGCGACCTTGTAGCGGCCGAGCTTGCTCTTCTTGCTCGGCGGCACGAAGACTGCACCTGGCAGGACGTTGCCGGTATCCGGGTCGATATCGACCACCGCGAGGCGCCGCGACACCGGTCCATTCAGCAACGGCTCGCGGGTCTTATACTCCCAGCCTTCGAGCAGCGATTTTGCGTTCGCCGGCGCGGCGCCGGGCTCCATAGCCATGTAGTGCAGCTTGACGGTTCGCGTTGACGCTTCTTCGGCCATTTCACGCTCCTATTGCTCGGTTACGGCGAACATGACTGGCTCTGCGACGGCCGGCTGGCCCTCGAAACGAATGCGGTAAACGCCGGGTTTTGCGATCGGGGGAAGGTGCATTTTGAACATCGGCACACGCGGGCCGGCATAGGCGACCTTCACCACCTTGCCGAACTTGGCGAAGGGCTTTTCCGGTGCAACCGTCCGCTCGATCACGATGGTCCCCTTGACCTCGGTCGTCGGGGCGCCGGGTATAATCATAAGCTCGATGTCGTCCGTCTTGCGCAGGGTCAGCGCCTGAACGGAAAGCGTGGCGGTCGTGGCGGCGACACCGACCGGCGGCGTGGCAAAACTCTTGCCGAAGAGACGGAAGAACACCGCCTTGAAATTGGTCTCTGTGAAGAATTTGGTGTGTTCGCCGACCACGAGCTGCTTCTGACCGGATGACGGCAAGGCGCTCCACAAGGGTACGGTGCCGTCGCCGGCGTCTTCCGTGCGGGTGATCTGCTTCGCAGACGTCCCGACATTGACGCGCGTTGCGGTCTTGTGGCCCGTGCCCGCGAAATAGAAGTAGCGGACGTGCTTTGGCGGCTTGCCATTGCCCAAGGTGGTGTGCACCCAGCGGGCGCGGTTGACCAGCGCCGCGTCGAGTCCAAGTTTCCCGCCAGCCACCGGATCGTAGATGTCGAGCACTCCGAGTGCACCGCCTGATTTGATGTCCCAGCAAGCAGATTCGCCGGGCGCCGGCAGCAACTGGTAACCGGAGGGATAACGCGGATCGGCGGCGATGGCGCTGAAGTCCTGCGGGCTGATGCCCAGGTCGCCGTCCAATCCCAGGATGCGGGCAAGCGCCAGCGGCGCGCCAAGATGCGGCGTGCCGAGCGTCATGAACGCTGTCACCTTGTTGAACCAGGGCTTGGTGTCGAATTTGCCCGACTCCAGCACAAGCCGCCCGACCAGTCCGCCCATGCTGTGTGCGACAATAGCGATGGAGGTCGGTCCCGCTGCGGCGACCTTGTCAAGCCGGGCGGCCAACTGGTCGGCAATGTGCTCCAGATCGCGCCGCCAGTCATAGGCGAAGGTGTGCAGCCGGTCGCCGGCGCCTGCTTCCTTGAAACCCATCGCCGCGAAGGTCTCGACGATCGGTTTGTAAACATCGAAGCAGGACACCTCGCGCACGATATCGCCCACCACGAGATTGTCCTGCAGCAACTTGTCTTTGCGCTTGTAGCCCAGGACCACTTCGCTTGCCTTGGGTGGCCATACCACTTCGCCTTGCGGTGTCGTGAGTATGGAGCCCATGGTGCCCGGAACGAAAACGACACTTTTCATGACCTGCCTCTGAGTTGAACTATTGAGTCGGGGTGAGCGTGCAGCCGCACCTGCAGCTTGGGCTCGTGCTTGTGCTGGACGGCCAATCGAGCTTGATATGGCCGAGCCCGGCGCCGCCCAGGCTGCTGACGCCCGCACTGTCCTTACGATTTTCCGTCCGGCGCTCATCAAGACAGGCTGCCTGGGTCCCGATCGACCAATTGACGCCGCTCAGCGCTGATAACGAGGCGGTGCTGGGATGTTTGTGAGTGTTGTTCCAGACATATGAGAGCGCGGCGCGCGCGTTAGTCGTTCCTGGCCGCGCAGGCGGCGTGAAGCCATCCGTCGCCTCGAGCAGATTGTCGAAGAAGATCGCGTTAACCGCATCGAAGAGCACATATTCAGCCGGCTCGATTTCAATCAGCCGGGCATAGACGCGCGGCGGAACAGCGAAATCTTCGCCTTGGCTAAAGAAGAAACTGTTCATGGAATAAACCAAGTATCGCGCAAGAAAGATTTAGCACGGTCTTGACGTGGTGGCTATGTTGCTTTCGAAATAAATAAACGCAGAAGTGTTTCAAGATGATGTTTCACTCGCAACGAAGCAGGTAATCAATGACCCGGCGCGCTTTCGTCGTCTCGCGCTGGTTGGCGTCGTGGCCCGCGGCTGTGATCAGGGCCTTCCACAAGGTCCAGCCACGGCCGCGCGCCCACGTCGCATCATCGAGACCCAGCGCATCACGAAAGGCGGTGCGGCTTCTGCCGGAAAACAGGGTCCATGCAATGGCGAGGTCGCAAGCGGGATCGCCGATCCCCGAAGTGCCGAAATCAATTACCGCGCAAAGCCTGCCTTCACGCACAAGCAGATTGCCCCAGGCGACGTCGCCGTGAAACCAGACCGGTGGCCCTGTCCATCGGGAAGAGAGTGCCTCCGCCCAGACCCGTCTCGCCGCCTTTGTGTCGATCTGACCGTCCAAACCTACCATCGCAGCACGCACCTCGGCGTCATAGACGCCCGGGCCTGCACCGCGGTGGAAGTTGTGCGGGCCGGGCAGGGGACCGCCCGTCGGATCCGCGCTGCGCAAGGCAACCAGAAAACCCGCCAGATCAATGGCGAATTGCTCGACGTCCGCGATCTGCTCGACAGTCGCCGGTTTGCCATCCAGCCATCGGTAGACCGACCAAGGCCACGGATAGCCTTCGCCCGGCCTGCCATGTGCGACGGGTTGGGGGATTGGCAAGGGCAGTTGCGGCGCCAGCCTCGGCAGCCAGGTCTGCTCCTTTTCCACCTGCGCGGCATAGGAGGCCGCGCTGGGCAAGCGTGCGACCATCTCAGTTCCGAGATGGAAGGTGCGGTTGTCCCAGCCGCCGGGCTCGATCGGGATGACCTGCAAGTCGGCCCAGTGCGGAAACTGCGCCGCAATCAGCCGCGCGACGAGCGCGGCGTCAATCCGGACCGGAGCCTTCACGGGCTTCGGCCAACGCTTTGGGCAACTCCTCCTCGAAAATATCAATCTCGTGCGGAAGGCCTACGCTGATCCGGATGCAGCGGTCCAGCACCGGCGCCATCGGTTTGCGTGCGAAGACATCCCTGGCGAGCAGCCCCTGCAGTAACCTCATGGCGAAAGCACCATCCGCACCGCAATCCATGGTCACGAAATTCGTACCGGAGGGGATGGGCGAAAGCCGGTTTTCGCGGGCTATTTGCGTGATCCGATCGCGCGTGGTGGCGATCCTGGCAACGACTTTTGTGAGGTAAGCCTGGTCGGCGAGGGCAGCCAGTCCGGCAACCTGCGCCATGCGGTTGACGCCATAGTGGTTCCGAATCTTCTCGAACTCAGCGATGACGTCGGCTTCGCCCACCGCATAGCCGCAACGGATCCCGGCCAGGCCGTAAGCCTTGGAAAAGGTCCGCAGCCGCAACACGTTTGGCCGCGACACGTCGATAGGCGGCAGATCGGAGATCGCGGTTTCGCCATAGGCTTCATCGAGCACCAGCATGGTGGTGGCCGGCAGCGCGTGTATGAAGCGCAGTATCTCGTCGGCTTTCCAGAAGGTTCCCATCGGGTTGTCGGGGTTGGACAGGTAGACAAGTTGGGCCTTCTCCCGCCGCACTGCATCGAGAAGGCCCTGCAGGCTTTCCCGATCGTCTTCATAGGGCACCGTCAAGAGGCGAGCGCCGACGCCCGCGACGTGGAAGTTGAAGGTCGGATAGGCGCCGAGCGAGGTGACCACAGCGTCTCCGGGGCCAGCGTAAAGCCGCACGATAAGGTTCAGCACTCCATCGATGCCTTCGCCCACGACGATATTATCCGGAGCGACACCCAGAAATACCGCCAGCGCCTGCTTCAGGTCGAAATTGTCCGGGTCGCAATATTTCCACATCTCGCCGGCGGCAGCATTCATCGCTTCGATAACCGACGGCGCCGGGCCAAAGCAGCTTTCATTGGCGCCGATCCGCGCCCGAAAGGGACGCCCTCGCGTTCGTTCCTGAGCTTCCGGGCCAACGAAAGGCACGGTGGCGGGAAGCGTGCGGATGAGAGGGATAGTCTGCGGAACGAGGTGAACTTTGCCGCGGTCGTGCGTGGTCATTGTCAAACCCAGTGCTTTGGTTTCGCAGGCGATACACGAGAATTGGCCCGGAGGGCCACAGGCCTGTGCGGATCCCGAACGTTTTGCGGCCCAAAAATCGCTTGGCGTCACCCAAATATGGGCACGACAGATAGCTACGAAGAGCGGCCGGCTCTCCTATCGAGGCGCCGACATCTTAATGGCGTTCCAGCACGACGACGCAGCGGTCCAGATCGTTTGTCGCCAGATGCGAATAGCGCATCGTCATCTGCAAGGTCTGGTGACCCAGCCACATCTGTACGCGGCGCAGATCGATCCCGCCTTGAACCAGTCGTGACGCGCAAGTGTGGCGCAGCACATGCGGAACCACCTGGTCGTCGTCTCCCATGCCGACCTCGGCCTTTGCCGTATTCCAGATCGCGCGGAATTGCGGCTGCGTGAGCGCGGTGAAAGGCCCTTTGGGCCGGCGCTGGCCGGGTTCCAGCGGGAGCTTCTGCACGACCTCGCAGGCGCGGCGGGTGAGCGGCACGCTGCGGCTGCGCCCCGACTTCGTCAGCCAGAAACTGACGCGGCTGCCCTGTATGTCGTTCCAGATCAGTCCCATCGCTTCGCCGAGGCGGCAGCCGGTATCGACCAGGAAAACACAGAGGCGATAAGCGTCCTCGCTGCGCGTGCGAATTGCGAAAAAGAGCCGATCTTCCTCTTCAGGTTCCAGAAAGCGGATCCGGCCCGCCCCTTCCTTCTGGCGCCGGAACTCCGGCAGGCTGTGAATTTCCCCCATCTTGACCGCCTTATTCAGCAATTTGCTGAGCGCAGCCATCTTGCGATTGATGGTTGCGTTGCTATTGCCGCGTTGGCGCAGGGTTATAATGAGGCTGTCTAGAAGTTCCTGATCGAACGAACTGAATCGCATTCCCAGCAGAATTTCATCGATCTCGCCGATGAAGGAGCTGACATTGTATTTATGACGTCCGTCGTCCCACAAAATGTCTTTGTAGGTTCTAAAGAGTAGACCTATGCTCGTTTGCTTTACTTCTCTGACGTGTGACAGTTTATATTGCACACGGTATCCCAATTCTGGGATTCCATTGCCGTCAGGCAAAGCATTCAAGAAGGTGCTAATTTTAGAATTCACTAGAAGTACTATTCCGGAATGCAAAGACAGAAGCCTTTACACAGAACGGAACCTCCCGACTAGACATCAGAACTCATATCAGCATCTGCGCAAATTCTGCTGCAGGGAGCGTCCAAATTCTGATCGATCGAACTGCGCTATCGCCCCGTATCCCGGCGCCACCGATCACCAAAGAAAAGACCCGGACGTTGCCGTCCGGGTCCGGTTCATTTCATCGTTAGGCGGAGGCCTTAGAAGTTGCGCTGGAAGCGCAGGAAGCCGCCGAACTCACCGTCGCTGTCATCTTCATCAAAGTTGTCGGCGTAAGCGATCTCAGGGGTAATCCTGAAGCCCGGAACGACTTGATACTCGATATTGGCAACAGCCGAGAAATTGGCCGCGTCGTCGTAAGCCAACTGAACGTTCACAGCCGCCTTTTCGGAGACCTGAGCGGTTGCGCCGCCCCAGATTGCCCAGTCGCCTGCCCAGTTGCCGTAGTAGTTCGGCTTGTCTTCATCCGACTTGTAGCCGCCCATCACGAAGAGCGAGACGGTTTCGGAAGCCTTGACGTCCAAGCGAGCCTTGACCGCGAACTCTTCGTAGACCGAATCATAGCCGCCGACAACCGACACGCCGCCCCAACCGCCGGTGTAGCCAACGCCCGCCACAACATGCGGGATGTACGAGTCAATCGTGTAAGCTTGCGTGCCTTCTTCGAGGCCAACCGCGGCGGTAAAGCCGTTGCCGGCGTTGAAGGTATAGACGATCTGATGGGTGTCGTACGGGCCAAACGGTACGGCGAAGTCGTCATTGATCACGCCGCCGGCATAGTTGGTGAAGGTCGTGAACAGCGAATCGGTCTTACCAATGCGGAAGCCGCCAAGTTCGATGTAAGCGTGGTTCAGCTTGGTATCGGTTCCGGTGTCATCGATTTCACCAGGCGCTCCGCCGGCCCAAGAGTCGCGCACGTTCCCCACTATGCAGCCATCTCTGTTTAAGCTCTGGCTTGTGTGTGTTGCGC
>DATDBN010000012.1:0-2991 GCA_036524835.1 Mesorhizobium sp.
GACACAATGATCGCTATCGGAGGCGGCGACGTGGCACGCGATGAAATGCTTGAAGCCCGTCGGCTCGGCAAGAAGACAGAGTTCATCCCTGCCGACATGAATCACACTGCTGCGCGCGATAAGTCAGCGCGCAAGGGTCAGCCCGAACCGACCGATTTTCGTGGCACAGCGGACGCTGCGCTGCGTTCCGGGATACCTTAGTCTCCCCAAGTGCCGATTCCGACGAAGTCGCCCCTTTGTTCCGATATGATTGCGCCCCCGGATTCCGAGGTGATGCCGCCCCCTGGGGCTAGGGCTCTGCTGGCAATGTTTGTTGTCATTTCGTTGGCTTTTGGTGTCAAGCTTTTTGCAGCTGCTTTCGACGCATGCTTTCGCCGGTCAGATCGATGCGATGGGCATTGTGAACGAGCCGGTCGAGGATGGCGTCGGCATAGGTCGGATTTCCAATTACGTTATGCCATGCCGACACGGGCAGTTGGCTGGTGATGATGGTGGAGCGGCGTCCATAGCGGTCCTCGAGGATTTCGAGGAGATCGTGACGCGCCTGGTCGTCGAGTGGTTCAAGGCCCCAGTCGTCGAGGATCAGCAGTTGAACGCGGGCGAGCGTGCGCTGCAGCCGTGCGTATCGACCATCGCCTCTGGCGAGTGCGAGATTGGCGAACAGGCGCGGGACACGTTGGTAAAGAACCGAGCGGTCATCCCGGCAGGCCTTGTGGCCGAGCGCGCAGGCCAACCAACTTTTGCCGACGCCCGATGGGCCGCAGATGGCCAGATTGTCATGCGCGTCGATCCAGTCGCCGGCGATGAGCTTGACGAACAAGGCCCGGTCGAGGCCGCGTTCGGTTCGATAGTCGACGTCCTCGGGGGCGGCCTGGTGACGCAGCTTTGCAAAGCGCAGGCGGGTGGCGAGCTTGCGGTCGTAGCGGGAACTCCATTCCCGGTCGATGAGCAGGCCGAGCCATTCGGCATGGGAGAGCCGTTCGGCCTCTCCATTGGTGGCCAGTTCATCGAAAGCTCTGGCCATGCCGGTCAGGCCCATGGCGTTCAGTCGGTCGAGCGTGGGGTGTGCGAGCATTTGCTTCTCCTTCAGTTGTAGTAGCGAGGTCCGCGGATGTTGGGATGATCGATGGGTTCGCGGGCGTCATGACGAGCCGATGCCGGCGCCCGGTCGAGATGATTGTCGAGGATCGAGCGCACCGAGCCGTAGGTCCGCGCGCCAATCTCGAGCGCGCGGCCGCAGGCGGCGTTGACCCTTTCCCGGCCAAAGCCCTTGGCGAGGCGAATGATGCCGAGACAGGCGCGGAAGCCCTGTTCGGGGTGCGGACGGTCGGCGAGGATTTTCTCGCATAGCAGCGCCGCGTCGGCGCCGATGGCGGAGGCTTCACGACTGATCCGCTCGATCGTCCAGTCGGCGAAGCGGCGGTGCGCGGACGGCATGTGCTCGGCCACCGTCGTGTGCCGGCCATTGCCGCTGGAGCGGATATGGGCCGCGATCCGCTCACCCTTGCGGAACAGCTCGATGGTGGTCGCCGTGATGCGCGTTTCGATCTGCTCGCGCGCGAAGCGCCAGGGGACCGAGTAATAGTGGCGGTCAATCTCGACATGATAATCGAGGCCGGCGCGCCGGATGCGCCATTCGGCATAGATGTAGCGCTCTGCCGGCAGCGGACGCAGAGCCGGTCGATCGATCTCCTCGAACAGTTGCCGCCTGGTGCGGCCGACGCCGCGCAGCACCCGGCGCTCGTTGAGATCGGCGAGCAGTTCGACGATCACGGCATTGACCTCGGCCAGGCTGTGAAAGACACGATGGCGAAGGCGGCCCAGAAGCCAGCGCTCGACAATGCGCACCGCCGCCTCGACCTTCGCCTTGTCGCGCGGCCGGCGCGGTCTGGTAGGCAGCACCGAACTGCCGTAATGGGTCGCCATCCCGGCATAGGTGCGGTTAACCTGCGGATCGTAACGGCAGGCCTTGATCACCGCGACCTTCGCATTATCAGGAACCAACAGCGCCGGTGCGCCGCCGAAGGCCTCGAGCGCGTTGACGTGGCAGCCGAGCCAGTCCGGCAGGGTCTCGCTCCAGCGCGCCTCCGCATAGGACAGGCTCGACGCGCCCAGCACCGCCACGAACAGATGCGCCTGACGCGTCTTTCCCTTGAGGCGGTCGACCACCACCGTCACCGTGTCGCCGGCGTAATCGACAAACAGCTTCTCGCCGGCGGCATGGTTCTGGCGCATCGTCACCGGCAGATTGGCCGCCCAGCCCCGGTAGAGATCGCAGAAGCGGCTATAGCGATAGCCGTCCGGGTGACGCTCGATATATTCGTCCCACAGGATCTGAAGCGTCACATGCTTGCGATTCAGCTCACGATGGACATAGGACCAGTCCGGCTCGACGCTGCGACGATGGCCCGTTTTTGTCCCGTTCGCCCTGTAAAGCGCAGCCTCCAGAACCGCATCGGTGATCTCATTGCCAAGCGGCCAGGAAAGCCCGGCTGCCTCCGCACGACGAAGCGTTTCGCGCACCGTCGAAGGCGCAGCCCCGACCCGGTACGAAATCGCCTTGTGGCCAAGGCTCTCTTCAAATCGGTGGCGCAATATCTCGCGGACACGCCGCATGGTCAGTCTCTCCGCTGGCATCTCGTTCCTTCCTCGGACAAGCCAAAAGAAGGAAGCTGTCACCAGCAGAGCACCCGGCACAAACAACGCCGCGAAGGGGGCGGCATCATCTCGGAATCAGGGGGCGGTCAATTCTCGGAACGAGGGGGCGAGATCATTTCGGAATCGGGGGGCGACATCCCTCGGAATTTGCACCCGAGCGTCGACGGCGGTGGAACGAGGAGGAACGGCGCCAGATTTTGGAGGAGGCATTTTCGCCGGGACCTGTGTGACGCAGGTGGCGCAGCGGCATGACGTTTCGACGGCGCTGATCTACACATGGCGTCGCAAGTTGTGCGAGCCCGCTCCGGACCCGTGCCTTACCGAGGCGGTGAT
>DATDBN010000013.1:0-15716 GCA_036524835.1 Mesorhizobium sp.
ACCCCACGAGGCGATCCAAATGAAGGCGCCGGCCGAACTCTACGCACCCTCTTCAAGAGCCTATCAAGGGTTGCCGGAAGTGGAATATCCCTTCCATGACCGCGATATCCTGGTCACCGCCTGCGGCCGCATCTGCATGATGAGGAAAAAGATCAACGTCTCAACCGTGCTCGCCGGTCAAAGGCTCGGAATCAAGGAGGTCGACGACGGCATTTGGCTCGTCTCCTTCAGGCGCTATGATCTCGGATACATCGACTTGGAACAGAGGACCTTGCAGACCATCGACAACCCGTTCGGCACGGAGGTTGTCACCTATGTCTTAGGTACAAACTGTTACCTAAGTCTCCGCGCCGTACAGCGATCATTTGGAGCGGGTGAAGGGAATCGAACCCTCGTATTCAGCTTGGAAGGCTGCTGCTCTACCATTGAGCTACACCCGCACGCCAAAGCGGTATTCGATCATGGCACGCGCCGCGCCCCAAGGCGAGGCGGTGACGATCCCGCATAAGCTCCAAGGCAGTGGTGGAGGGAGTTGGATTTGAACCAACGTAGGCTGAGCCAACGGATTTACAGTCCGTCCCCTTTAACCACTCGGGCATCCCTCCGTACTGCCGGAAGCGTTGCTGCGAGGCAAGTTCGCGCCGCGGAGCAGACAACAAGCCTGCCCCCTGATCGCGAAGCGCCTTATGGCTACAAGGCGATGCGGTGTCAACAGATTGCGAGAGGTCAATTGGTCGTTCTATGCAGGATTTGCCCGACTGGCGCTGGAAGCCCGCTATTGGACGGCGACCGGGGTTTTCGCCCGGCCGCTGGGGCGATACTCGGCCAAACCCCGCGCGGCCCGGGAGAATTGGCGACCGGCATGCCAGGGCCGGAGCGGCTGCGTGATCGCGTAGGTGATCTCCGCCCTGTGGTTTTCGCCGTGCAAGACGACTTCGGCGACGCCACGCAAGGCAAGGTCGCGCGCGGTGATCACTGTAGCGGTTCGCCCCCCGCACCGTTCCCGCGCATTGGCTTCGGCTACGACAATCAGCGCCGCCGTATCGCAAAACACCGCCACTGACTCGCTTTCCTCGACATAGGCGATCATCGCGCGACCCTTGAAAATCGTGCAGGCTCCCTCGGCGCAGACGAATTCCTCCTCCTCCTGGTCCGTCGCATTTGCGGGCTTGACGATCGTCTCTGCGACCAGCGCCCTTTGCCAATCCTCGACGGTGAAGGCGTTGGGGCGGCTGCGATTGATGGCCAGCGTTCCGGCAGGGGTTCGTACCCCGACCAGTTTGCCGTCCTCCGAGACAAAAGCATCGGGAAGCGGCCTGCCCGCCAGGGAAAGCAGGCCAAGCGCGACGAAAGGGAGCGCCAGCGCCCGCAGCCAGGTGGTTGCCAGTGTCGCGATGAGCAAGGCGACCGTCAGCAGCGCCACCGCGCCTCCCGGCACGACGCCGATGGCGTCCAGCGGTGAGCGGGCTGCCAGCCATTCGGAGATCGCCAGCATCCAGGAAAGGCCCCAGCCCATAGTGCCCAGAAAGGGGCCGTCCAACCCAAAGGGCATGGCGACGGCCGCGAACACACCTGACCACATCACGAGGGTGATGATGGGTGTGACCGCCAGATTGGCGAACAGGCTGAGTGGTGAGATCCGCTGAAAATGCCAGGCGCCGTAGATCGTGGTCGCTGTCCCGGCGATCAATGCCGTCAGGATGATCCCGCCCAGCAGCTTCAGTGTCTTGGAGGCGAGGAGGTGCATAAGGCCGCGCTGCATTTGCGGTACAGCTTTGGTGGCGCGCCATTGCGACCAGGCAGCATAGCCGCCAACCAATGCCGCCGTCGCGGCAAAGGACATCTGGAAGCTTGGCCCAACGACTTCGTGCGGGGTCACAACCACCACCAGGAGAGCGGCGATCGCCAGATTGCGCATCGTCAGCGCAGCTCGATCGAACAGCACCGCGATCAGCATCACTGCCAGCATGACGAAACTGCGCAGCGCCGCGACTTCGATGCCCGACACCAGCAAATAGGCTGCGACGATCACGAGTGCGTTGAGCGCTGCGAATTTCTTCACCGCGTGCCTCGACGCAAAAGCTGGAAAGGCGGCAAACGCCAGCCGCATGACCCCCATGATCGAGGAGGCGACAAGCGCCATGTGCAGACCGGAGATGGACAGGATATGTGCGAGGCCCGTCCGTCGCAGCGCCTCGTTGACCTCCTCGGGAATGCCGGCACGTACCCCGACAACCAGCGCAGCGGCGATTTCGCCCTCGGCGCCACCGATCGCTGAGCGAATGTGGGACGCGATACCATTTCGAAAATTGTCGATCGCCGCAATCATCCTGACGCTGAAGGGCGCAGGCGCCGCTTCATTCACCAGCACCGGCGGCCGAAAGAAAAAACCGTTGCCGCCAAGCCGATCGAAATAGCTCTCGTAAGAGAAATCGTAGCTCTCCGGACGCAGCGGCCCAGACGGAGGAAACAGACGGGCGACGCCGGTGACGGTCGAGCCGGCGACGAGACCGCGCGGGACTGTCGTGGTGGACACCCGCACACGATCCGGCGCGTAGCGCAATCTCGGACGCTCGGTCGAGATCACATCCATGATGAGACGGATGCGCCCGTTGGCGAGGTGGTCGATGTCGACAACGCGTCCAGTCAGGCGCGTGGTGATCTCCGACCCAAGCATCTTGGTGTTCACACGCCGTGTTTCGATCCTGGCAAAAGTAGCGCCCACCACGAAGAGGAGGCATGCGGCCAAGGCAATCGAGAGCCCGAAGCGGTGTCTCGTAAGCCAGAGCATTGTTGCGATCAGTGTCGAGACCACGCCAAGCGCCGGAAGCGATGGCTCGATGGGCAGGGCCAGGTAGGCAAAAACCCCCGCCGCAATCACAATCGGCGCGAGCAGAAAAAGAACGCCACGCTCCCATTCGATTACAACTGCCGCGGCGGCGCGCCTTCCCAAGAGGCGCGTATTCCAGACGGGGGGCCACTGCTGTCGAGCGGCGTGCCTGACCAATGGAGGCGACGTGTTGGGCGGCGCGACCTCGCCGTCCGCATAGGGTGTTGGCTGCAGGTAGAGCGCACCGGCCAGCGACCGGGGTAAACTGCCCGCGTCCTGCGCGAACAGGTCGCGCTCGCTCACTGCCTCGGCTGTCGGCTCGCCCGCCATCCGGCCGCCCCTTGCACCCCAGACCCTCTATGCTACATGAGCCCCGGCGAAACGCCATGGGTGGCCGCACCCTTGGCCCAGACAGTGCCCCACGGCGCCACGCAACCCCTGAGATGTACCCCAATGCCCGAGATCATCACCCGCTTTGCCCCCTCGCCGACTGGTTTCCTGCACATCGGGGGAGCGCGCACCGCGCTGTTCAACTGGCTGTACTCCGGACACACCGGCGGCAAGATGCTGCTGCGTATCGAAGACACGGACCGCGAGCGCTCGACCGAGGCCGCAACGGCGGCGATCCTGGACGGCCTGACCTGGCTCGGCCTGACCTGGGAAGGCGACGCCATCTCGCAATTCGAACGTGCGCCCCGCCATCGCGAGGTGGCGGAGGAGTTGGTTCGGCTGGGCAAAGCCTATTACTGCTTCGCGACGCCCGAAGACCTCACCGAGATGCGCGAAAAGGCGCGCGCCGAGGGGCGTCCGCCGCGCTATGATGGCCGCTGGCGCGACCGCGATCCGTCAGAGGCGCCTGCCGGCGCAAAAGGCGCGATCCGAATCAAGGCGCCGCAGGACGGCGAAACAGTGGTGAGCGATGCCGTGCAGGGCGAAGTTCGCTTTCCGAACAAGGATTTGGACGATTTCATTATCCTGCGGTCCGACGGCAATCCGACCTACATGCATGCCGTTGTCGTTGACGATCACGATATGGGGGTGACGCATATCATCCGTGGTGACGACCACCTGACCAACGCCGCCCGGCAGACGGTGATCTACAGGGCGATGGATTGGGATGTGCCGCAGATGGCGCATATTCCGCTGATCCACGGCGCCGATGGAGCCA
Source organism: Mesorhizobium sp. (assembly GCA_036524835.1). Lineage (GTDB taxonomy): Bacteria > Pseudomonadota > Alphaproteobacteria > Rhizobiales > Rhizobiaceae > Mesorhizobium_G. The sequence continues at coordinate 3,999 of DATDBN010000013.1, forward strand.
AACTCTCCAAGCGGCATGGCGCGCTGGGTGTCGAGGCGTATCGCGCCATGGGCTATTTGCCGGAAGCGTTGCTCAACTATCTCGCCCGCCTTGGCTGGAGCCATGGCGACGACGAGGTCATGTCGATCGACCAGATGGTCGAGTGGTTCGACATCACCGACGTCAACAAGGGCGCCGCGCGCTTCGACTTCGCAAAGCTGGAAGCCTTGAACGGCATCCATATGCGCAAGATGGACGATTCCCGATTGACCGGGATCCTGGTCGATACCCTGCCCTATCTCGAGAACGGCGCGGCCTTGGCCGAAAAGTTGACGCCATCGCGCCGCGCGCAGCTTCTGGCTGCGATGCCGGGACTGAAGGAGCGCGCCAAGACATTGCTCGAACTGGCGGACAGCGCCGCGTTCCTCTTCGCCGAGCGTCCTCTGACGCTCGATGAAAAGGCGGCTGGCCTCGTTGCCGGATCTGCCACGGATATCTTGCGCGGCGCGGCTGACGCTTTGCGGGCCGTCAATACCGATTGGAGCGCGGCGACGGCGGAAGCTGCGATCCGCGCCTATGCCGAGGAAAACGGCTTGAAGCTGGGCGCGGTGGCGCAGCCGCTGCGCGCGGCCTTGACCGGCCGAAGCACCTCCCCCGGCGTTTTTGACGTGCTGGCGGTGCTTGGCCGCGACGAGAGCCTCGCCCGCATCGCCGATCAAATCGATTAGGTCAGATTTGCTGTCATAATTGCATATTGATTGCGTCCTATTGCGGTGCAACATTGGCGATAATCCGCGCGCTTGGCACCTGACCGGAAATGGTCTAGCACTAGGCGCAATCTCCGGAAGATTGACTTTCTGAACCGCCGAAAAGGCGGTTGCCCCACGGTTAGATGGAAGGGATTTGCCATGGCTACTGCTGCTGCTGCGAAAATCGGACACAATGTCGGTGAGCCTGGCGCAACGCTGGAATTCGAGGGCAAAACGCACGAATTCAAGGTGATGAAGGGTTCGGTCGGGCCGGATGTGATCGACATCAGCGCCCTCTACAAGGACACCGGCGCTTTCACCTATGATCCGGGGTTTACGTCCACCGCAAGTTGCGAGTCGAAGATCACGTTCATCGACGGCGACGAAGGCATCTTGCTGCACCGCGGTTATCCGATCGAGCAGCTTGCCGAGCACGGCGACTTCCTGGAGGTCTGCTATCTGCTGCTCTATGGCGAGTTGCCGACGAAGTCGCAGAAGGAAGATTTCGACTATCGCGTGACGCGTCACACGATGGTTCACGAGCAGATGTCGCGCTTCTTCACCGGCTTTCGCCGTGACGCGCATCCGATGGCCGTGATGTGCGGCGTGGTCGGCGCGCTGTCCGCCTTCTATCACGACTCCACCGATATTTCCGACGAGTATCAGCGCATGGTCGCCTCGATGAGGCTGATCGCCAAGATGCCGACGATTGCGGCGATGGCCTTCAAATATCACATCGGCCAGCCCTTCATTTATCCGAAGAACGAGCTCAACTACGCCGCCAACTTCCTGCACATGTGCTTCGCGGTGCCGTGTGAGGAATATAAGGTCAACCCTGTCCTGGCGCGCGCCATGGAGCGCATCTTCATCCTGCACGCAGACCACGAGCAGAACGCCTCGACCTCGACGGTCCGCCTCGCCGGCTCTTCGGGAGCGAACCCCTTCGCCTGCATCGCGGCCGGCATCGCCTGTCTGTGGGGCCCGGCGCATGGCGGCGCCAATGAAGCCGCGCTGAACATGTTGAACGAGATCGGTTCGGTGGACCGCATCCCGGAATTTATCGAGCGCGCCAAGGACAAGAACGATCCGTTCCGGCTGATGGGCTTCGGCCATCGCGTCTACAAGAACTACGATCCACGCGCCAAGATCATGCAGAAGACGACGCATGAGGTGCTCGGCGAACTCGGCATCAAGGACGATCCGATCCTCGACGTGGCGATGGAGTTGGAGAAGATCGCGCTGCACGACAGCTACTTCATCGATAAGAAGCTCTATCCCAACATCGACTTCTATTCCGGCATCACGCTGAAGGCTTTGGGCTTCCCGACCACCATGTTCACCGTTCTGTTCGCGCTGGCGCGGACTGTCGGCTGGATCGCGCAGTGGAAGGAAATGATCGAAGACCCGCAGCAGAAGATCGGCCGCCCGCGTCAGCTCTACACCGGCGCGCCAAACCGCGACTACGTGCCCATCGCAAAGCGGTAAGCCTCGCATCCCGCCTGAGAGAACGCAGTCCCCGGAGCCGTCATGACCTGTGCTCATGATGTATCCGGGCGGCGCGGACGTTCCAGGGCATACAAGGCCATCGCGTGAGCGTGGGCTAAAACCTCGTCAACCTCGCGGATCCTGCTCAGCCGCCTGGCGACCGGATCGAAACGGGACAGGCGGCCGCCCGGCGGGCGGCCCGGCCGCAGCGGCCAGATGCGGCGAAATCTGCCGGGGGAAGGTGGCTGCCCGCGCATCCTGTCTCGGCGGGCAGTCCAGCGCGCGAAGCGCAGAGCCTGGGCCGGCATGTCGTCCAGCGCCGAGGCGAGGGCGGCAAGGCGCTGACCAAGACGCGTGGCGTCGATCGGGTCATGCGGGGATGGCAGCCGCCTGAGAGGGATGGAGCGCCGCCCGGTGAAGCCGGACACGCTGGGCACGGCGGTACCCGGCTTGCGCCGAGGGCGGCGGGGGAACGGATTTCGCAAGGGATCGAGCAGCGGGAAGGCAGGCGGGCGGGTTGGAGAAGCTGCCCGCTTTTGCACAATGGGCTGCAGGACATTGGCGAGGCCTAGCCTGTGGATGGAGATGCCGGTGTTGACGATGCCGGTGCCTTTGCCATTCTTCAGGAGCACCGGTCCGGGCTTTGGCTTTGCCGGCCTCAGCGGCGGCAGCGTGACGACAATGCCGCGCGCCAGGACGATGACCAGCCGCCGCGTGGCGGCTTCGGCCGGACGCAGGAGGCGGAGGATCGCGAGATGGAGATGGCGCGGCAGGTTGGCCGCACGTTCCTCGTCGCCGCAGGCGCGCAACAAGGTGCCACCCGCGGCAGTCCACCCCGCCATGGCGACAAGACCGGCCAGAATGCGCTTCAGCGCCTCGTGGTTGCGAACTATCGCGATCTTGTTTTCCACCATCGCCGCTTCCCTGCGTTCGGACTGGTGGAGGGATCATCGTGCAGTGTTGGAGGTGGTGGATGGGATATGCGCGAAATTCTTGGGAGACGTTGATTTTGCTGGCAAATATTTGCCCGCTCGGGGAGTCTCGTCCACATCCCAGGGAGGCCGATATTTACATTGTCGGGGTGGATTCTATGTCAGGGAAGCCCGATAACGTTATGCGGTCCGCTCAATCAACCCTTGAACTTCACCCAGTCCTCAAGCGGAGCACGCTCGGTGCGGAACTGGTTCTCCGGCTTGCTGGGGTCTTCGTAGCCGAGCGCCATTCCGCAGACGAGCACTTCTTCGTCCGCCATGCCAAGGACTGGGCGGATCTGCTTGTGGTAGGGCGCAAACGCCGCCTGCGGACAAGTGTGCAGGCCCCTGCCCCTGGCGGCAATCATGATGTTTTCCAGGAACATCCCGAAATCCAGCCATGAACCGACTTCCAGCCGCCGGTCGATGGTGAACAGCATGCCGACCGGGGCGTCGAAGAACACGAAGTTGCGGTCGTGCTGGTCGCGCATGCGTTCGACTTCACGCCTGCCGATGCCCAGCGCGTTGTAGAGCCCGAAACCAACCGTCCGGCGCCGCGTCAGATAAGGTTCGAAGAATTGCGACGGATAGTATTTGTATTCGTCCCACTCGATCTTTTCGGCGCGGATGCCCGACGTCAGGATCGCGTCGGACACCTGCTTCATGATCGCGCCCTTGACCACGTAGACATTCCAGGGCTGCATGTTGGTGCCGGAGGGCGCGCGAGAGGCGACCTCAAGAATATCCCGGATAATGCCCTCGTCGACGCTCGTCGGCAGGAACGCGCGCACGGACCGCCGCGAGGTTATGGCCTCGTCGACTATGGCTGCCTCGTCGGCAAGGTCGGGTTTCATCTCCGGCGCCAGCATGGCCAGTATCTCCGGATTCGCGAATGTTTCAAAAGAGTTGGAGGGGCGCTTTGCCTCTGATCTCCGGGCGCGGCAAGTAAATCTTGGTGCTGCTCCTGAAACATGGGTGATCGAGCCCGCTCTCTCATGCTGCAACGCCGAAGATCGCATTGGGTTGCCGCACAGCTTCGCGGTTCGTCATAGGCGCCATGGCCCAGGCAGTGCCGGAATGGCCGCTGTTGCCGCAGTGCGGGGCCAATCCCTGCGCCGCGGGCCTATGGACGGCATGGAATACCGCCCGACACCTCTCCCGGCTGATGCCTATTCGGCCGCCTCGCTGTGGGCCGGTTTGGCTTGCGTCTTCTTCAGAAGGTCGGAGACCAGGAACGCCAGCTCGATCGCCTGATCGGCATTGAGACGGGGGTCGCAATGGGTGTGGTAGCGGTCGTGCAGATCCTCAGCCGAAATGGCACGCGCGCCGCCCGTGCATTCGGTGACGTTCTTGCCGGTCATCTCGACATGGATGCCGCCGGGATGTGTGCCCTCCGAGCGATGAACCTCGAAGAAGGCTTGAACCTCTTTCAGGATGCGGTCGAACGGGCGGGTCTTGTAGCTGTTCAGCGTAATCGTGTTGCCGTGCATCGGATCGCACGACCAGACAACCTTGCGGCCTTCCTTTTCGACGGCGCGGATCAGCTTGGGCAGATGATCGCCAACCTTGTCGGCGCCGAAGCGCCCGATCAGGGTCAGCCGTCCGGGCTCATTGTCCGGATTGAGCGCATCGATGAGGCGGATCAGCCCATCCGGCTCGAGCGAGGGGCCGCACTTCAGGCCGAGCGGGTTCTTGATGCCGCGGCAATATTCGACATGGGCGTGGTCGAGCTGGCGCGTACGGTCGCCGATCCAGATCATGTGGCCCGACGTGGCGTACCAATCGCCGGACGTCGAATCCACGCGCGTCATGGCTTCTTCGTAGCCGAGCAGCAGCGCCTCGTGGCTGGTGTAGAAATCCGTCTCTCGCAGGGCGAAATTGGTTTCGGACGTGATGCCGACGGCGCGCATGAAATCCATCGTCTCGGTGATGCGGTTGGCGAGCGCCTCGTATTTCTCCGCTTGCGGGCTGTCCGAGACGAAACCCAACATCCATTTGTGGACGTTCTCAAGCGAGGCATAGCCGCCCTGCGCGAAGGCGCGCAGCAGATTCAGCGTCGCCGCCGACTGACGGTAGGCCATTTCCTGGCGGGCAGGATCGGGAATGCGCGACTTCTCGTCGAAACTGGTACCGTTGATGATATCGCCGCGATAGCTGGGCAGCGTTACGCCGTCGATCGTTTCATTATCGGACGAGCGAGGCTTGGCGAACTGGCCGGCGATGCGGCCGACCTTCACCACCGGCTGGGCGCCGGCGAAGGTCAGGACGACCGACATCTGCAGGAAGACGCGGAAGAAGTCGCGGATGTTATCAGCGCCATGCTCGGCGAAGCTCTCGGCGCAGTCGCCGCCTTGCAGAAGAAAAGCGTCACCGGCAGCGACAGTCGCAAGCTGCTTTTTCAGCTTGCGCGCCTCACCTGCAAAAACGAGCGGCGGAAAGGTCGCGAGGCGGCCTTCTACCTCAGCCAAGGCAGCTTTGTCGGGGTAAGCCGGCACCTGCTGGATCGGCATCGACCTCCAGGAATTCGGCGTCCATTTGCTCATTTTCGCACCTGATCGTCACGCGGCGGACCGTCCGCCCGCCCTTTATGGGAGACGCGGCTCTATAGCGGAAGGAGGGGTGGTATTCTACCCCGGAAAGCGCCGCCTCTCCAGCGGTTAGCCGACAATATCCAGCAAAGCCAGCGCCACGGCCTCGCCATCGTGCTGGCCGCGTGTCCAGGCGTCCTCGAAGTCGCCCTCGACGAGCTGAATGCCCTCGGCGCGGCAAAGCTGCCCGAGCGCACCATGTTTGAGATAGGCAAATTTGCCGACCGTCTTTTCGAACGGAAACAGCTCGCGATTGGCCAGGATGTGGGTGAGCTTCGCCTTGCCGCCGGAGCGCGCTTTCATCTCACGGATAAGGGTCTCCGCCAGGCTGGCGACGGTCGCGCCGCGCGTCTCCGCACACTCCAATATGTTGCCGATGAAAACCTTAGGCGCCTCCGAATTTGCTCCGATTGCCCAACCCACGCCCTCAACGAGGAGATGCGGCAGGATCGAGGTGTAGAAACTGCCGGGGCCAAGAACGATGATTTGCGCCTGGGCAACGGCGTTGGAAATAATGCTGTTGGCCGTAACGCGAGCGTGGCCAGCGCCGGCCGTCAATTCAATCTGGGCGATGCCCGCCTTTGCGTCCTCCCCGTCGAGACGCGTCACGAGATGCTGCCGGGAAAGGCGCTTGCCGTTTCGCAGCGTCGCCGACAATTGCACATCCTCCTGGACGGAGGCTGGCCAGACATCACCTTCAATGCCGCACAGATTGCGGAATACGGCGATGGCGCGGTTGATGGCGCGGCCGTGAGCGAGATAGGCGCCGGTGAGCACGAAGTTGCCGATGCTGCCGTTGCGAAAGTCGAAATCCGCGGGAAGGCTCGACCTGAACAGGCCGAGATAGCCAAGCATCGCGTCACGAACCTCGATTGGCATGCTTTGCAGCAGCGGATGCGCGCCGCCGGCGAAATAGTCGAACTCCGCCCGCAGGCTGCCGGCATCCAGCTCGTCAGACAGGCGCGCATTGCAGATCTTGACGACTTCGCCCGCCCTGCCCTCGCCATGCGCCATCGTCATCAACGCCTGGCGGATATCGCCCACGGGAAGCATGTCGAATGTTTCGCGCAAGGCTTTCGAAGAGCCGCCCGAATCCCAGGCCGGCACGATGCGGGTGAGCTTTGCCGGCTGTTTGCAAAGGGCGATGTTGATGGTGCGGCAGGCGCTGCCGCCGGAAAACAGCACCACCTTTCGATCGGCCGTGTCGGCGCTTCGCGCGCTCGGCGCCGGTTGGCCCTGATCGCGGTCCGCCGTCATGCGGCGATGCGTTCGCCGTTCTTCAGCCGGTAACTCGGCTTGTACATGGTCACGAGTTCTTCGGCCGCGGTCGGGTGGATGGCCATCGTCCGGTCGAAATCTTCCTTCGTCAGCCCGGCCTTGAGAATGACGCCGAGCAATTGCGCCATCTCGCCGGCGTCCGGGCCAAGGATATGGGCGCCGAGGATAAGCCCGGTCTTGCCGTCCACCACCAGCTTCATCAGCATCTTCTCGTCGCGTCCCGACAACGTGTTCCTCATCGGCCGGAAATGCGCGCGATAGACGTCGACGATATTGAAACGCGTCGCCGCCTTCTCCTCGGTCAGGCCGACAGTGCCGATTTCCGGCTGCGAGAAGACGGCTGTCGCGACGACTGCGTGATCCGGCGCAGTCGGGTTATGCCTGAACGCGGTCTCGACGAAGCACATCGCCTCGTGGATGGCGACCGGCGTCAACTGGATGCGATTGGTGACGTCGCCAACCGCCCAGATGTTCTTCACGCTGCTGCGCGAATATTCATCGACGATGATCTCGCCGAGGTCGCCCATTTTGACACCTGCCTCTTCCAGTCCCATACCCTCCGTGTTTGGCTTGCGGCCAAGGCAAAGCATGATTTCGTCGGCGACGATGGTCTGATCATCCGAGAGCAGGCTCTCCAGCCTGCCATCCTTTCGTCTGGTCACTTGCTTCTGGATGGTCTGGCAAAGAATGCGGATGCCCTTCTTTTCCATTGCCTCGTGCAGCAGGCTGCGCAGATCCTGATCGAACCGGCCAAGGATCTCCTTGCCGCGATAGACCAGCGTCACCTCCACGCCGAGACCATGAAAGATGTTGGCGAATTCGACCGCGATATAGCCGCCCCCTTCGATGAGGATGGCTTTCGGCAGCTTCGCCAGGTGGAAGGCCTCATTTGACGAGATGCAATGCTCGTGGCCCGGCAGGGCCGGATGACCGGATGGGCGGCCACCGGTGGCGATCAGAATCTGGTCGGCGGTGACGGTGCGATCCTCCCCCTCAAGGCGGATGGTATGGCGGTCAAGCAGCGTTGCCCGCGACGCGAACGCGGTGCCGCCGGCGCCTTCAACGCCCTTGAGGTACAGACCTTCCAGGCGCGCGATCTCTTTGTCCTTATTGGCAACCAGGGTCGGCCAGTCGAACGTGGCCGGCGGAACATCCCAGCCGAAACCGGCGGCGTCCTCGAAATGCTCGGAGAATTGCGAGGCGTAGACAAAGAGCTTCTTCGGCACGCAGCCGCGAATGACGCATGTGCCGCCGAAGCGGTATTCCTCGGCGATTCCCACCCTCTTTCCGAGCCCGGCGCTGACGCGGGCCGCGCGCACGCCTCCGGAGCCGCCGCCGATGACGAACAGGTCGTAGTCGTAGGTCGCCATGCGATATCTCCGATTCCAATCAAGACTGTTATCCCATCATGCGGTCCGCTTGAAGCGCGCAGAATATATGTAAGTGATGTCTTACACAATGAAGAGCCGCGGCGCCCTCTTGACCGCGCTGCTGCTGGTGGTCTGCCTTGCGATGCGCATCCGGGACGACGCGGCTTGAGCGGAGTTCCTCAGCGATCCAGTTGCATCGCTTTTTCATCAAGGCGGCGAAAGCCGAACTTCTCATAGAGCCCGTGCGCGTCGGCGGTATTCAGCGTCCAGGTCGCCACGGTGGCGAGTTCGGGATGATCGAGCAGCGCCGCGACAATCGCTTTGCCGATACCCAAGCCGCGCCGCTCCGGCCAGACGATCACATCGGAAATGCGCGCGAATAGGGAGCGATCGCCAGAGGCGCGGCCGAACCCGACCTGATTCCCGTCGATCAAAGCGATTGCGCAGACTGAATTCTCGAAGGCGCGCCGGTTCAGCTCGTCGGTTCGTTCAGCGCCCCAGTAGGTAGATTTGATCAGCTCGGAAGTCCTGCCGAAATCGATCCTGTCGAGGTCGAAACTGATCTCGACGCTGGTGGTGCCCTTGCTCACGTCTGATCCCGGAACCGGTTGGTGATCGGATAGCGGCGGTCGCGGCCGAAGTTCTTCTTGGTGATCTTCACGCCCGGTGCGGCCTGCCGGCGCTTGTACTCGGCAATGTAGAGCAGATGCTGCATGCGCTGGACGGTCGCGCGGTCGTGCCCGCGCTTGACGATGTCATCCACGCTCATTTCGTTCTCGACCAGAGACTCCAGAATATCGTCCAACACCGGGTAGGGCGGCAGCGAATCCTGGTCCGTCTGGTTGGGACGCAACTCCGCCGAGGGCGCCTTGTCCAGGATGTTTTGGGGAATGACCTCGCCGCTGGGGCCAAGCGCACCCGGTGGCACGTGCTTGTTGCGCCATGCCGCCAGCGAATAGACCTGCATCTTGTAGAGGTCCTTGATAGGGTTGAAACCGCCGTTCATGTCGCCGTAGAGCGTGGCATAGCCGACCGACATCTCCGACTTGTTGCCCGTCGTCACCACCATCGAGCCGAACTTGTTGGAGATGGCCATCAGGATCGTGCCGCGCGCCCTGCTCTGCAGGTTTTCCTCGGTGATGCCCTCCTTGGTGCCCTCGAACAGCTCGCCCAGCGCCTCCATGAAACCGTCGACAGGCTTGAAGATCGGAACGATGTCATAACGGCAGCCAAGCGCCTTGGCGCAATCCTCCGCGTCCTTCAGCGAATCCTCCGAGGTATAGCGATAGGGCATCATCACGGCTCGCAACCGTTCCTCGCCCAGCGCGTCGACCGCCATCGCCGCGCAGATGGCGGAATCGATGCCGCCCGACAGGCCGAGCACGACGTTCTTGAAGCCGTTCTTGTTCACATAGTCGCGCAAGCCGATCATGCAGGCGCGGTAGTCCGCCTCATCCTTTTCCGGCAGTTTCGACATCGGTCCGTCGACGCAGGTCCAGCCTTCGGGATTGGCCATCTCTCCACGCTTCCAGGTCGTGACAGCGACCGTCTCCTCGAACTGGCTCATCTGAAAGGCGAGCGACTTGTCGGCGCCAATCGCGAAGGACGCGCCGTCGAAGATCAACTCATCCTGTCCACCCAGCTGATTGGCGAAAAGCATCGGCAGGCCGGTCTCGATGACCTGCTTGATGACGACCTGATGGCGCACATCGACCTTGCCGCGATAATAGGGCGAGCCGTTCGGCACCAGCAGGAGTTCCGCGCCGCTTTCGGCAAGTGTCTCGCAGACAGCGAGATCGCCCCAGATATCCTCGCAAATCGGGATGCCCAGACGTACGCCGCGGAAATTCACCGGTCCCGGCATGCTGGGTCCGGCCTGGAAGACGCGCTTCTCGTCGAACTCCCCGTAATTGGGCAGATCCATCTTGAAGCGCTCGGCGATGATCTTGCCGCCGTCAGCGACGATGACCGCGTTGTGCAGGCCGCTCGTACGCTTCAGCGGCGTGCCGACGATGATGCCGGGGCCGCCATCCGCGGTGTCCTTGGCAAAATCCTCGGCCGCCTTCTCGCAAGCCCGCTGTACCGACGGACGCAGGATCAGGTCCTCGGGCGGATAGCCGATCAGGAACAGTTCGGTGAAGACGACCAGATCCGCGCCGTGCCGGGCGGCCTCCGCCCGCGCCTCGCGCGCCTTGGCGAGATTGCCTGAAATGTCGCCCATGGTCGGGTTGAGCTGGGCAATGGCGATGCGCAATACGTCAGGTGTCGTGGTCATGTCAGGGATGTAGCGCGGCGGGGTCAGCGGCGGCAATCCCGCCGCTTGGCCGAGCTTGGAAAAACGATCGTTCCAGGCGAGCGCCTGAGATCAGAATGGACCGGAAGAGACGAGCGCCAGCTGCTGCGCGGAGGATTCCAGCGTACTGCACACCAGCCGCTCCTGGAGTTCGATGCTGGCGGATGAGTAGGTCGGGTGGCTGTCCTGGGGAACGTAGCCGATGGCCTGCCTGGTGGCCTCAATATCCCACCGCATGCCTTCGTTGGCCGACATGAGGTTGACGACCGCGAAGCGCAGATCGGCGGGCGCCTCGACCGCCTTGACGAAACCCTGCAGCATATCGCGATCCGAGAGCCACATCTGCTGACCCCAAAGCCCTTGCGGCGTCTCCGGTCCGGGCCGTGTGCCGCCAGGCCGCTCGGCCATGCCGATGCGCAGGCAGATCACCGAGAGACCGCGTGTGTCGGAGAAGAAGCGTCCTGCCCGCTCCCCCATCAGCTTGGTTGCGCCATAGCCATTGATCGGGAAAGGTGCGGCATCGGTGGTGATCGGGCCTGTCGCCGGCCGATAGCCGGCCATCACCCAATTGCTGCTGGCGAAAATCAGACGCCTGGCCTTCGCCCGGGCGGCTGCTTCGAACACATTCAGCGTCAGGTCGATGTTGAATGGCTGCAAGGACGACCAGGGTGCGGACGGAAGCGGATCGGCGGCGAGGTGGACTACCACGTCGCATCCGAGAAATGCACTCGCCCACGCTTCCGACCATCGGGACAGGTCTGCTTCGACAAGACCTGCCGCGCCACGGCTCTCGCGATCGATCCCGACGACTTTATCGCCGGAGTTTTGGAACGCAGCGGACAATCGTTGCCCAAGTGTGCCGGCAGCGCCGGTAATCAGGATGGTTCGCATGGATGAGCCCTGTCGAAGTTTCGATCGAAGGTTTGGAGCCGGACGCGACCCGCCCGGCTATTGTTCGCCAACATATTCCCGCAATTGCTCGGCCGGGCGATTGATCCCAATCGA
>DATDBN010000014.1:0-2952 GCA_036524835.1 Mesorhizobium sp.
CGAAAACTGGCACATCCGGGCCGTGCTTCGCCAGACCTTCGGTAATGTCCGGCGTGTCTTCCTTCTCGAAATTCCAGATCTAGCGCAGAAATTCGAGGTGCAATCTTTCAGGACACCCGTCGGCCATCTCCGGACGGGAGCGTGCAGCATAGCGAATCCGCCGCGAGATTACCCTGCACAGGCAAAGCAGGCGGGGCAGACGCAGCCACACCACGGCATCGGCTCGCGGGAGCCGCAGATGGAACGTGCCGGGGCCCGTGCCATCCATTATCCATCGATCGCCGCTGACGGCATCTGCGATCATCGATTTCATTTCGGTTTTGTCGCGCAGCTTCGTAAGCGCCAATCCGACCCCGTGTTTCGCTGAGCGGTAAAGACGGCGACACTCTCGTGATGGTTCTGCGCGGGAGGTTTGATTGCAGTCTGCATCCAAGTCCAGACTTGAAACATTTCCAGTCATCGAGGCGGTCGCGAACCGGCTTGACGAGAGCCCGCCTTTGCTGCGCCGGCGCTGGTCGGCGGAGGCGAAAGCGCGGATTTTGGAGGAGGCGCTGGCGCCGGGTGCGAACGTCTCGGCGGTGGCGCGGGCGCATGACGTCAGCCCGCAGCAAGTGTTTGCCTGGAGGCGCAAGGCGATCCACTCCGGCGAGATCGTTGTCCTGACGCGCGCCTTGGAGGCGGGGACACAGAGCTTCGCACCGGTGGAAGTGGCGCGTGAGAATGGCGCTCGTGCGGACGGTCTGGAAATCGTCATTGGCGATGCGACGATCCGGGTGGGGAGCGATGTTGCTCCAGCCCTTCTGACGGCGGCGATCCGGGCCGTGCGCGCGGCATGATCCCCACGGGTGCCAAGGTCTATGTGGCGACGCGGCCGGTCGACTTCAGGAAAGGGCCGGACGGTCTGGCGGCGCTGGTGCGCGACACGGGCGCCGATCCGTTCTCGGGCGCGCTCTACGTGTTCCGGGCCAAACGCGCCGACCGGGTGAAGATCGTGTGGTGGGACGGGTCCGGCCTTTGCCTGTTCGCCAAGCGGCTGGATGAGGACAAATTCCGCTGGCCGCGGGTTGAGAACGGCGTGATCCGGCTTGCCGCGCCGCAGTTGATGGCGCTTGTCGAGGGGATGGACTGGACGCGCGTTCGGGCCGAACGGAGACGGCGTCCGACCTCGCTCGGATAGGCCGTGGCGAAGTGACTCAGGCGGCAGAAAGCGGGCCGCAAACCACGCAGAATGTGCTTCTGTCAGACCATGACGAGCAGCGCTTCTGCCCTTCCTGACGATGTCGACACGCTGAAGGCGATAGTTGTCGCCATGGTGTCGGACAAGGCGGAACTGCAGGCCGAGACGTCGGAACTCAAGGCCGAGATCGTCCGGTTGGCTACGGTCAACGAGCGCGCCGAGATCCGGATCGCTGATCTTCATGCGATCATCAAGCGGCTGGAACGGGCCCAGTTCGGCCGCAGTTCCGAAAAGCTCGACGCCGATCAGGAGGCCTTTGCCTTCGACGAGGTTCAGACCGGACTCGGCGCGATCGAGGCCGAGCTTGAAGCGGCGAAGCCGGCGAGCGAACACCGTCGCCCGGCACGGCCGCGCAAGGCATTCCCGGTGCATCTGGAGCGTGTGGAAATCGTCGTCGAACCGGAGAACATTGCCTGTGGCTGCGGCAGCTGCCGGCCCGTCAGGATCGGCGAGGATGTCTCCGAGCGGCTTGACGTGACGCCGGCCAAGTTCCGCGTGATCGTCACCCGCCGGCCCAAATATGCCTGCTCGCTCTGCAAGGAAGGGGTGTCACAGGCGCCTGCTCCCAATCACCTCATCGACAGCGGCGTGCCGAGCGAGGCGCTGCTCGCTCATGTCGCCGTCTCCAAATATGCCGACGGATTGCCGCTCTACCGCCAGGAAGGTATCTATGCCCGCGACGGGGTCGAGATCAGCCGCAACGCAATGGCGAACTGGATGGGGCATGTCGGCTTCCATTTGGCCCCTCTCGCCGATCGCATCCTGGCGCTGATCAAGGAGGGCGAGCGGATCTATGCCGACGAGACAACGCTGCCGACATTGTCGCCGGGTTCCGGCAAGACGAAGACTGCCTGGCTCTGGACCTATGCACGGGACGACCGAACGTTTGGCGGCACCGCGCCTCCTATGGTCGCCTACCGGTTCGAGGACAGTCGCGGCGGCGCCTGCGTGGAACGCCATCTCGCCGGTTATGCTGGATTGCTCCAGGTCGACGGATGGGGCGCCTATAACCGGCTGGCGGAAACAGCCCGTGCCGGGGGACCGCTGACGCTCGCGGCGTGTTGGGCGCATCTGAGGCGCAAGTTCTACGACCTGCATATTGCCGGCATCTCGCATGTCGCGACCGAAACCGTCGAACGGATGGCCGAGCTGTGGAAGATCGAGGAAAGAACCCGCGGCTGCGATCCCAGCACCCGCTGCGCCGCGCGGCAGGAACGATCAGCGGCAATCGTCGCCGAGCTCTGGACTTTCTGGGAAAGGGAACTTGCGCGCATTCCCGGCAAGTCAAAACTCGCCGAGGCGATCCGCTATGCCAGAAGCCGCCGCGAAGCCCTCGAACGCTTCCTTCATGACGGCCGCCTCGATATCGACAGCAACGCCGTCGAGCGCGCGATCCGGCCGCAAACCATCACCCGCAAGAACTCCCTCTTCGCTGGATCCGATGGCGGCGGACGCACATGGGCGACGGTCGCAACGCTCCTGCAAACCGCCAAAATGAACGGCGTCGATCCATTCGCCTGGCTCACGAAGACGCTTGAACGCATCGTCGCCAGGTGGCCGAACCGCAATCTCGACCAACTCCTGCCCTGGCATCATCACCCCGACTGAACGGCCACGGCTGGGCGCTTACGATCGGCGAAGGCGGCGGCGCTGTTTTCCAGGCGAACGGCGAAGCCGTCTTCCTCAAGCATCGCCTTGATGAGGGCAGCGCAAGC
>DATDBN010000015.1:0-38779 GCA_036524835.1 Mesorhizobium sp.
CTCGCCTTGGTGACCGCGGCCGTCAATTCCTGCCTGGTTTCAGTCAACTGGCCCTGACTTGCGGCGACGGTGTTCTGCAATTGGCCGATCTCGGTCTCCGCGGTGCTGACGAGCGAGGCTTCCACCTCCGACAGCTTTGCCTTCAGGCTGGTTTCCTGCGGCGAACCGGACGCGGTCTGATTAAGCGAGGCCGCCAAAACCTCGCGCTGCCGCAGCAGTTCGGCCGCAGCGTCGTTTTCGAGTTGCTTCGACAATGCATTCCAGTTCCGCTGCTGGATAGAACTTTGCAGCGCCTCGGCCTGGGATGAAGCCTGCTGCGACCGTTCCGTCAGCGAGTTCAGCGCGTCGCGCTTTTGCGCCAGGGCCGCACCCCCGGGAAGGGCCGCCAGCTTGTCGATATTGCTGGATATATAGGTGGTGAATTCCTGCTCGGCGGCCACGACCGCCGCCCGGGTCTTTTCGATCTGCCGCTGCACCGCCGCTTGGGCGGCCTGGGTGCTGTCAACCTTCGACTGGATTTGCAGCTGGATATAGGCGTCCGAGATCGCATTGGCCAAAGCGGCCGATTTCTCCGGCGAACGCGTGGTGACCTGCACCGAGATCAGATAGGTGTCGCCGCGCCTTTGCACCGAAAGGGCCTTCGACAATCGGCTTCGCACGACGCCGAGCGCTTCCTGCCCGGTCGGAAGCTCGACGCGGCCGATCCGGAGAAAGCCCTTCAGTTTCTCGCGCCAGCCAAGCCTTACCCCGAATTCCGGGTCTGCGACCAGATTCTGCGACGCGATGACCGCCATCAGCACAGCGTCGGACCTGAGAATTTCGACCTCGCTGTCGACGCGCGGACTGTCGGATCCGCTGCTTGCGGCGCCTGCTGTCGGGTCGAGAAGATTCTTGTCGCTGGGATCGACGAAAATGAGGCTCGTCGCGGTATAGCGGGGATCGACGGCGAGGGTCGCGACGATGGCCAGCGCCACGATGGTCAGCACCGTTGCGATGATCAGGCGAGCCTGCCGGCGCAGCAAACCGGTGATCGCGCGCAAGTCGAAACCCGCCCCTTGAGGCGAACGCTCAACTCTCGGCAATTTCAAATCAATTCCCATAATGATTCCTGGGACCCGCACTATTCATGACCACATCGCGTCATCATTCATTTTAGCAATGTGTTGATAACGGCGTTGCCACTCTGGGTCAAAATTCGCGGCGGCCCGTCACGCGATAGTCTTACCGCACTCAATCTGCCGGTTGCGTATGCGCCCGTGTCTACATCGAACCGATTGCCGGTTCTGACGACTTCCTCGACGATCCGGTGGCCGTGAATGACGGTCTTTTCGCTTGGCCGTTCTTTTCCGTAGAACGCGCCTGGTGAAAGGGTGAGGTCTTCGATCGTCTGCCGCTCCAGCGAAACGCCCGGCCGAATTCCCGCATGGACCAAGAGGTAATCGGGAAGTTCCACGCCATTGGGAAGGTGGCGAAGAAAATCGAGGTGCTCTTCCGGTACATAGGACTGAAGCGTGGACCAGAATTCGGGTGCACGCAAACCGCGCCGGGAAAGCTGCTGCGGCGAAAGGCCGTATGACAGCAAAGCTTCGATGCCGCCCGAGCGCATCCAGGGTCCGTCGACATTTCGGTTAGAAATGAAATCGAGCATCATCAGTTCGTGGTTGCCGGCAAGGCAGATGCGGCGGAAACCATCCGGCGGCGGCTTCAGCAAATGGTCGAGAACCTGCGCGGATTGCGGCCCACGGCTCACATAGTCGCCCAGATAAACAAGCCATTTGTCGCTGGACACGTCTTGCGCATCCTCGACGATGGAGCTTTCCAACGCGCGAACCAGATCCACACGGCCATGAACGTCGCCGATCGCATAAAGGCGCGCAGGCGCCTCCTCGAAACGCTCCCATCGGGGCGCTGGTTTGCCGCCCCGCCCCGCGCCGCGCAGCGCCCGTAGAAAAGCGTCCCAGATCAACGCGAGGAACCCGGCGAGAGTGCCCGGCCCGACTTTGGGAGGAAGGTCGGGAGCGACCCCAAAGCGAGGACGACGACAAAGAGGAACGCCACGCCGAGCATTTCCAGACTGAAGTCGAAAAGAGAATGTACCGCCACGAGAGCTGTCGCGCCGATGGCCGCGTAGGTCTCGCGGGTGGCGTAGCCCTGCCGGACGGCGCTCCACAGGCGCCGGAAAATATCCGCGACCATCAGGATCGGGATTGTTCCCGCAACGAAACCCATGCCGCTCCAGAGACTGAGATAGGTCGAATGGGCGAAATCCCAGACGCGGTCAACCGCGACCGGAGGCATGTGGTAGAGGGGGAAGGCATGCAGGAAGGTGCCCGCGCCGAAGCCGGCCAGCGGATGGTCGCCGATCATCGCCCAGACTTGCCGGTAGAGCGCTTCTCGTTCTGTCGCGGCCTGGTTGAGCGACAGAAGCCGCCACGAGAAGTCACCGCCATAGAGCACTGCCACGACGGCCGCTGCAAGAAAGGCGCCGATGACGATCGGCCATCGCAGCACAAGGCGCCGACGCGCGGCAAGAAGCATTGTCATCAACCCCGCAACGGTCGCAAAAAGTCCCAGCCGCGATTGGCTGGCCAGCAGCCCTGAAATCAGGACAACCGACGCCGCAGCCAGCAGAAGCCGTTGCTGGACCGAATTGCCGACTCCGCTTCTCGACGTAGCCGGCAATTGCAAAGCGATGCTGACGACCAGACCGATCCCGAGAAATGTAGCCAGTGAATTTCGGTTGACGAAGGTTCCGGTCGCCGCGCCAAGATATTGAGGCTTCTCAAAGAAGAGGATCGTGTCGTTGAAGACCGTCAGCGCCAGCAGCGCATAAATGCTCTCGAGCGCGGTGATGATCACCAGGGCATAGCTGACGCCCCTCGCGGGCCTGTGCTGCGCAAATATCTGCAGGCAGAGGAAAAACAGCAGACCGTAGGATGCCCAGCGCAGCGCGGCAAAGAAGGTGTCGCCGGGAACCAGGCTCAACGTTGCGGACGGAAGCGTCAAGCCCGTCGTCCCGGTGAAATCGGCGACCACCGTTCCGAGCGGCACAATCTGCACGCAGAGAACCAGCAGGACAACGAGATATCCCGCCGCCAGCCAGCGCACGGCATGCAGCGGTATTCGCAAGCCCTCGCCGGACGACCGCTGGCGCATCAGATAGCCCAGCCACAAAAGGGCCAGCCAGGCACACCACAAGGCCCAGAAGAAGGGCCTGTTGCTGCCGAATGGAATTGAGGCGAGGAAAACGGTCGCCACCACCAAGGCGGCGCGGAAACCGCTTCGCCGGCCGGCGGACAGGGAGTGCTGTTGGGCGGAAACGGTCACCGCCGCCCTACTCCGCGTTCAACGAATAGACGACGTCCAGGAACGCCGCCTTGTCATTTTCCGGCAACCGATCCAGCGTCCCGGCCAGGATTTTCCTGGCAGCCGGATCTTGAAGGTACCAGTGGGCGAGGATGACACGGCCGTTCTGCGAACGGCCGTGAAGCATCAGATCGCTCTCCACGACGCCGGCAAGATCGCCGGCGTCCGGCAGGATGTGGTCGCGCGCAAGGTCGAGGCGCAGCGCGCCGAGCCAGAACTCATTCGGCGCGATCTGCCAGGACAGCCGGTAGCTCCGGCGGGCCATCTCGGGGTTCCCTTCCGCAAATCCTGCGGCGGCAAGGATTGTAGCGGCATAGGCGTCCGCCGGATTGCGCTGGAGGATATCGCGGGCCATCGTTTCGCACGTTTTCGCCGCAGCCTGCCTCTCATTTGCCGGCCGCAGCGAAGCGGCCACCGACAGCAGCGACTCCCGGCATTGGTCGAGGGCCAGCCGCTGCGAATAGGATGATATGCCGAAGACGCCGGCCCCGCCGCCGTTTTCGGTGACGTCGCGCGCCGTCATACCCCCCGTCAGGAAGGGGGCCGCCTCCCGATAGGCGGCGTAAGCAGAAACCAGCAAGACGATCGACGCAAATAGTCCCACCAGTTTCACCAGTTACGCTCCCGATGGGACAGCCCCGACAGCCAGGTTCAATCGCGGCTGCTGCCGAAGTGTATGCTTTCAGACCAGATGCTGCGGTCTTCTTTATCGGAAGCCCGCAGCAGTCTTTTGTATCGCCAGGGATCCTGGCGTGCCAACGATTGATGTCCGCCTTGGTCAAGGGCGTTGAAGCAGAAAGATGGCCCAATTTTGGGCGGCTGCGAAGACTGCACTTTCTTTGAAGAAATGGCCTTCTTTCTCAACCGGCGGCGAGAGAAATACTCAATCAAAAGTAGAAATGAGGAGCATTCCCGAAGCGGTAGATACGAATTGCCGCCGTTGTGAAACGTCCTCACGGGCGATGTCAGTATTGTAGGCTCTCGACCAATCGACTCAAACGAGATATGGCGTTACGTCACCGATAGTGCTGTCTATGCGGCAGCGAAGCCAGGAATAACGGACCTTTGGCAATTCGTACCACGGAATGAATGACTGCGTCCGGAATTGGTCTCTTGGCAGGGACATCCTGATAGTCTTGCGGACATTTGTCGCCATATTCAGCAAGAAGGGCAACTGCTGACCGCAAAGCGGCCAGGCATCGATCGCGGATGTGACTGTCCGCTCGCCGTCCGCGTAGGCGCGGATGAGATCGCACAATAGGAGTTTACATGACGACTGCACCTGTAAAAAGCGCACTGGTCCTCGGATGCGGGGGCTTCATCGGCCACCACCTCGTCAAGAGATTGAAGCGCGAGGGTTTCTGGGTTCGCGGCGCGGACCTCAAATTCCCGATGTTTTCGGACACGGAAGCGGACGACTTCGTCGTCGGCGACCTGCGCGATCCCGCCTTCTGCCGACAGATCATCGACCGCCGCTTCGACGAGGTCTACCAGTTGGCTGCCGACATGGGCGGTGCGGGCTACATCTTCACCGGCGAGAACGACGCCGACATCATGCACAATTCCGCGACGATCAACCTCAACGTGGTCGATGCATGCCACAAGCGCAACATTTCCAGCGTCTTCTACTCGTCGTCCGCATGCATGTACCCGGCATACAACCAGGAAGATCCCGACAACCCGATCTGTTCGGAAGATTCGGCCTACCCCGCCGCGCCCGACAGCGAGTATGGCTGGGAGAAGCTGTTTTCCGAGCGGCTGTTCCTCGCCTACAATCGTAACCACGGCATGCGCAATCGCGTCGCCCGCTATCACAACATCTTCGGTCCGGAAGGCACCTGGGATGGCGGCAAGGAAAAGGCCCCGGCCGCGATCTGCCGGAAGGTGGCTCAAGTTGCCGACAATGGCGAGATCGAGATCTGGGGCGACGGCAACCAGACGCGCTCATTCCTGTATATCGACGAATGCATCGAGGGCACGACCCGTCTGCTGCGGTCTTCGTTCGAGGGGCCGGTGAATATCGGATCGGAGGAGATGGTGACCATCAATCAGCTGGTCGACATCGTCGCCAAGATTTCCGGCAAGCGCGTCCATAAGAACCATATCCCTGGCCCGGTCGGCGTGCGCGGCCGCAACTCCGACAATCGCCTGATCGGCGCGAAACTAGGCTGGAAGCCGACTGCGAGCCTGGTAGCGGGCCTGAAGAAGACCTATGGCTGGATCGAGAGCCAGGTTCACTCCAATCGCATCGTTCACAAAGCCGCCTGATCCTTGAGTCAAAGGCGTGCGGCAGCAGATAGGCGCGCCGCAATCAATAGCAGGATGATCGCCCCGCGCCACGAAGCGCTCGGGGCGATACCTCCGCCAGCCTCGATAGCCCCAGGCTACCGGCCCTCGCGAATCGGCCCGTAGGGCGTAAATAGCCGCAGATTTGTATCTTGTTCACAGAACCCGGCGTCGAAAGCCCGGTCAGTGCAGTGTTCCTGAAAATAAGGCTGCTGCGGGATCGACTCACAAGCCGCCAGCAAGGGGAGAATCGCGAGCGTGGCGTAGGCGAAAAGGCGAGTCATGTCGTCCGATCTCTTTTGAAAGCTCGATCGAATGTAAGATTTCGTCGGGCGTAAGCCAAGCGTGTCAACGTGGGGCCATACAGTCGCTGGTGCCATCCGCACATGGCGATTGCGGCGTGAAGGACTGCGTTTCCTTGGCTACCTGCCCAAACGCAACGGCAAATCCGCCAAGCAGAAAACACACAATAAGAAGCCGTAGAAGCACGTAATTACCTTGTCGCAGTGCCGCCGCCACGACTGCTTTCTAGTATACTCCTCCGCGTGTGGCCACCCTTTGCGGCACTTTCAGGAATGGCAGGTAGCGGCTTCCGCCTTGGAACCGTTGCAAAACAAAGGCTTAGCGGCAGGGAACAATTCGTCGCTCGTAAACCGTTGAGCCGGGACCGACCTCCTCTCTGCCTGCGCCCCAGCCGCTGGCAGCGTCTGCACGATTTCTGCCCTTAACGCCCCCTTAAAACGCCATGTCTACCCTGCAAGCAGGCGTCCGGCAGGCAGGACGCGAACGGGAACCATGGCGAAGCGAGACGGACGGCAGCGGGTCGAACCGACATTCGATGCGCCGGCGAGGCGGCAAGGCCTGGCCGGCCTGTCCGCTCGCGAGGAGGATCGTACCGTGCCATCCAGCCGAAGAACCTCCGGCCGCAAGGCGAAGAGCAAACGCGGCAAAGCGCGCAGGCGCGGGTCCAGCCTGCTCGGCCGGCTTGTCTACTGGTGTTTCGTCATGGCCGTCTGGGCCGGCATCGGCGCTATGGGCATCGTCGTTTATTACGGCGCCAAAATGCCGAATATCGCCGACTGGTCGGTGCCCGATCGGCCGCCGAATGTGAAAATCGTCTCGGCAGACGGCAAGCTTCTCGCAAACCGTGGATTAACCGGCGGGGAAGCTGTCGGCCTTCATGAAATGTCGCCCTATATCCCGCAGGCGGTCATCGCCATCGAGGATCGCCGCTTCTACTCGCATTTCGGCGTCGATCCCATCGGCTTGTCGCGCGCCATAGCCTCGAATGCGATGGCGGGTCGCATGGTGCAGGGCGGCTCGACGCTGACCCAGCAATTGGCGAAGAACATGTTCCTGAAGCCGGAGCGCACCCTTGAGCGCAAGGTGCAGGAGGTTCTGCTTTCGGTCTGGCTGGAGCGCAAGCACAGCAAGGACCAGATCCTCGAAATGTATCTGAACCGGGTCTATTTCGGCTCGGGCGCCTATGGCGTCGAGGCGGCCTCGCGCCGTTACTTCGGCAAGTCCGCACGCGAGGTGACGCTGGCCGAGGCCGCGCTCCTGGCAGGCCTGCTCAAGGCGCCGTCGAAACTGTCGCCGGCGCGTGACCCCAAGGCTGCAGGCGATCGCGCCGAACTGGTGCTGGCCGCCATGCGCGACCAAGGCTTCATCGGCGACAAGGAATTGAACGTGGCTATGCACGCACCGGCCACGCGTGCGGCGTCCTACTGGACCGGTTCCGAACACTATGTCGCCGACCGAATCATGGAGGAGTTGCCGGCGCTGATCGGCGACGTCCGCTCCGACATCGTCGTTGACGCGACGGTGGATCTGACGCTGCAGAAGCTTGCCGAGAAATCCATCCGGGCGCTGATCGATGAGAGCGGCGCCAAGATGAATGTCAGCCAGGGCGCGCTGGTGTCGATCGACAATTCCGGCGCGGTGCGCGCCATGGTCGGCGGCTATGATTACGCAAACAGCCAGTTCGACCGCGCTTCCGAAGCACGGCGTCAACCGGGCTCGGCCTTCAAGCCGTTCGTGTATCTGGCGGCAATCGAACAGGGCCGCACGCCCGACAGCGTGCGCAACGACGCGCCGGTGAAGATCGGCAAATGGACACCCGACAATTACAAGGGCAAGTACTACGGCAAGGTGACGCTCACCACGGCGCTGGCCAAGTCGCTGAATTCGGTGGCGGCGCAGCTTGCCATGGAAGTCGGCCCGGATGCAGTCGTCGAGGCGGCGCATCGCCTGGGCATCGAATCGCCGCTCATCGCCAACACCTCGATCGCGCTTGGCACTTCCGAAGTAACGCCGCTCGAACTGACTGCCGCTTACGTGCCCTTTGCCAATGGCGGCTACAGGCCGTCCGTTCATTTCATCAACAAGATCGAGACGGTCAGTGGAAAGCTGCTCTACCAGCATGACCGCGGCAACCGCCCCCGCGTCATGCGGCCCGAAGTGGTAGGCATGATGAATTCGATGATGACCGAAACGATAGAAGGCGGCACGGCCGGCAAGGCGGCCTTTGGCTGGCCCGCCGCCGGCAAGACCGGCACCAGCCAGAAATCCCGCGATGCGTGGTTCATCGGCTATACATCGAACCTCACGACCGGCGTCTGGTTCGGCAATGATGACGGCGACCCGACGAAAAACCTCACCGGCGGTTCGCTGCCGGCAATCGCCTGGCACGACTTCATGCTGGCCGCCCATGAGGGCGTACCGATGAAGGCGCTGCCCGGCGGCTGGACGCGCTCGGCGCCGGTAGAGCAGGTCGGCCTTCCGCCGGCCGCCATTGGCGACCGCCCCAATGCCGGCCCCCGCATTCCCGCTGCCGCCGTTTCAGGCGACCGTCCGCCAGCCGATATCCCCGCCGGACAACCGCCCGCACCGATCAAGAAGCCGGTGCGCGTGGTGCGCAACGACAAGCTTTCACCCGCACCGCCGAGCGACACGACCGGCTCGATCAAGCGCCCAAGCGCCGATGTCGGCGGGCCGAAGATCAAGCGGCAAACCTCGATCCTCGACATCATCACGGGGAATTGACGCCTGCCGAAGTGCGGCACCGTCTCCCGCGTCAGGGTCTCTCGCCTTAGCGACCCGTCTCGGCTAAAGCTGAGGCGAGAGGTGAAGAAATGGCAGAGACCGATACCCGCAAGACATTGGTGCTCACCGGCGCGAGCCGCGGGATCGGTCACGCGACGGTGAAGCGCTTTTCCCGCGAGGGCTGGCGGGTCATCACCTGTTCGCGCCAGGCCTTCGCGGAGGACTGCCCATGGCCGGCCGGACCGGAAGACCACATCAAGGTCGACCTTGCCGATGCCGAGGATGTCGGCATCGCCGTCTCGGAGATCCGTCATCGGCTGGAAGCCAATGGCGACAGGCTGACCGCACTTGTCAACAATGCCGGCATCTCGCCAAAGATGGGCGATGGCAGCCGCATGAACTCCATCGATACGCCGATGCATGTCTGGCGCGATGTCTTCCAGGTCAATTTCTTCGCGCCGATCATGCTGGCGCGCGGCCTGTTCAAGGAACTGGCGGCCGGCAAGGGCTCCATCGTCAATGTCACTTCGATTGCCGGAACGCGTGTGCATCCCTTCGCCGGCACCGCCTACGCCACGTCCAAGGCCGCTTTGGGCTCGCTCACTCGCGAAATGGCGGCGGACTTCGGCCCGCACGGTATCAGGGTCAACGCGATTGCGCCGGGCGAGATCGACACCGCTATCCTTTCGCCAGGGACTGACAAGATTGTCGAAACCATTCCGCTGCGCCGGCTGGGGTCGACTGCCGAAGTGGCCGACATCATCTACTTCTTGTGCTCCGACCAGGCGAGCTACGTTACCGGCGGCGAGATCCACATCAATGGCGGCCAGCACGTCTGACGGTCAAATGGGCTCACCGGCGACGTCAGGTGACGAAAACCTCATCGTATAGACCACACCCCCTATCCCGGCCGCGAGCGCCGGTGAGAAGTCGAGGGGGACGCAATCCTGCAACCCTTGCACGGCGGCATCGACAAAAGCCTGCTTCGCCGCATCGCCTCCTTTCACATCTGTCGCCGTCGGCTTTGGGGGACCCATCAAGCTGCCGTCGCGCTTGAAGCTGAAGCTGAGAGTGACCCAGGAGTTGGGTATCCCAGGTGGCGGTGTCCAGCACGCCTGGATCGCAGCGCCGACATCGTCCATCGTCTGAAGCTGCTCTGCGCTGGCTTGCACACAGGCGCCCATCAATAGAGTTGCAGCCAAGGACAGTATTGCGAGGGATTTCATCCAAGAGCTCGGCGATCTGTTTGTTCAGATTCTGCCCCCGACCGAGGACGAGGTAAAGCGCAAAACTTCCTCTCCTCTCGTATCGGCTTTGGACTCTGTGGGCGTCCAAGCCGGTCTGCTGCCTATGCCGGCGCCGATTCTTTCGCGGGCCCCTCGCTTTCGTCCTCGTCTGCGAGCTTCGGCTCGGCCGAACCGAGTTGCATATGCTCGACGATCCCGCGTGCGATCTCACGCTCGCCCATGACGACGGCGTTCGCGCCGAGCCCGGTCAAATGCTCCACCTCGGCATCGGAATGCGCTCGGGCAATAATTTCGATGTCCGGGTTCGCGGCGCGGGCGCGCAGGACCATCTGGCCGGCCTCGAAGGCGTTGGGAACGGCAAGGATCAACCGACGGGCGGCGGCCGGATTGGTCAGCGCGAAGGTCTTCTCGTTGGCGGCATTGCCCGAGATTGCCTCGATCCCATCCGACCGCGCGCGCGCCAACCGCTTGTCGCTGTCCTCGACTACAAGAAATGGAGCGTCGCTCTTTTTTAGCGTCTGGCCAATCAGGCTGCCGACCCTTCCGTAGCCGATCAGGATGGTGTGACCGGAAAGTGTGGACAGCGTTTCCGGCGCGGCGCTCTCGATCGATACCGCCGGCCGCGGCCCCGACATGCGTGCAGCCAAACGATCGACCAGCGCGAAGATCA
This sequence comes from Mesorhizobium sp., assembly GCA_036524835.1. Taxonomy (GTDB): domain Bacteria; phylum Pseudomonadota; class Alphaproteobacteria; order Rhizobiales; family Rhizobiaceae; genus Mesorhizobium_G. The sequence continues at coordinate 10,615 of DATDBN010000015.1, forward strand.
GCGGATTGAGGACGATCGACAGAATAGCGCCGGCGAGGATGAGGTCACGGCCCGCTTCCGGCAGCAGGTTCAGCCCGACGCCAAGTTCGGCCAGTATGAAGGAGAATTCGCCGATCTGCGCGAGGCTTGCCGAAATGATGAGGGCTGTCGACGCCGGATAGCGAAAGGCGATCACGATGAGGAAGGCCGCAAGGGACTTGCCGAAGATGATAATCGCCAGCGTGGCCAGCACCGGCCAGATATTGTCGACCAGCCCGAACGGATCGAACAGCATGCCGACCGAAACAAAGAACAGAACGGAGAAGGCATCGCGAAGCGGCAGGGATTCTTCCGCAGCGCGATGGCTCAACTCGGATTCGCTCATGATCATGCCGGCGAAGAAAGCACCCAGCGCCAGCGACACACCGAACAATTTCGCGGCACCGAAGGCGACGCCCAGCGCGATGGCTAGGACAGCCAGGCGGAACAATTCGCGCGACCCCGTATGCGCGACATAGTGCAGGACCCAGGGAATGACGCGGCGGCCGACGACCATCATCACGACAACGAAAGCGGCAACTTTCGCCAGCGTCAGCACGATGACGCCGGCTATGCCATTGCCCAGCCACGCCGCAACGGCAGGGCTGGTCGCGTGCGCCGCGTCGGCCGCCTGGCCGCCGAGTACTCCCGACAGCGCCGGCAGCAGCACCAGCGCCAGCACCATTGCGAGATCCTCGACGATCAGCCACCCGACAGCGATGCGGCCCTTTTCTGTCTCGATCAGCCGCCGCTCCTGCATGGCGCGCAGCAGCACCACCGTCGAGGCGACCGAAAGGGCCAGGCCGAAGACGACGCCCGCGCCGAGCGACCAGCCGAGCAGCCAAGCCAAGCCTGCTCCAAGGGCCGTGGCGACCGCCATCTGCGCAATGGCTCCCGGCACCGCGATGGCGCGTACGGAGAGAAGATCCTTCAGCGAGAAGTGAAGGCCTACGCCGAACATGAGCAGGATGACGCCGATCTCGGCCAGTTCGGTCGCCAGGCTCTGATCGGCGACGAAGCCGGGCGTGTTCGGCCCCACCAGCACCCCCGCCACGAGATAGCCGACCAGGGGCGGCATGCGGAAGCGGTTCGCGACCGCCCCGAGGACGAAGGCCAGGCAGAGGCCCGCGACAATGGTGGCGATCAGCGGCGTGTCATGCGGCATGCAGTGTTTCCGGTTTCGGTGATTTCGAAACCTATAGTGGAGATTTTTTCCGCCAGCCGCCACCCGGCGAGATCAAAATTGCGTCAGAACATCCATATTCCTTGGAGGTCCGGAACCAACGCCGCGGCTTCTGCCGCATCCATTTTCCATGCCCCCTGCTGCAACTCCTCGATCTGCGGCAGCGGTGGTTGGCCGTCGTCATGGAATCGCGCGCGAACAGGCTTGGGCGGGGCTTAGAATATTTTTCTTCCGACCTGCCGCCGCGCAGAAAAGCGATTGCCGCTCCGTGCAGCGGGCGCGAGTGGGTTTCTTCAGCAAAGCACAGGCGGCCTGTAGAACGTGCGCACATCCAGGAGACCGTTCAGCGTGCCTCACGCCCGCCAAAACAGTGCCCAGAAGCTGAACGCCTTTCCCGTCTTCATGCGGGTCGAGGGCGAGATCGTCGCCGTTGTCGGCGGCGGCGAGGAAGCTTTGGCCAAGGCGCGCCTGATCGCACAATCCAGCGCACGCATCCGGATCGTGGCCGATGCGCCCGAGCCGGCGCTTGGGGCCTGGATCGGCGAAAACGGTGCAGAGCACATCGCAGCGCCCTATGAGGAAAAGCACCTCGCCGGCGCGCGGCTGGTCTTTGCCGCCAGCGGCGTGGAAGCGCTCGACGCCCGCGTCTCGGCCGACGCGCGGCGCCTTGGCCTGAACGTCAACGCGGTCGACCGTCCGGAACTCTGCGATTTCTTTACACCAGCGATGGTCAACCGCGCGCCCGTCTGCATCGCCATCGGCACGGAGGGCGCCGCACCCGTTCTGTCGCAGCTAATCCGGGCCCGCATCGACCGTATGCTGGCGCCCTCGCTGGGCGCGCTGGCCTCGCTGGCCGAGACCTTCCGCGCTTCGGCGGAGAGGCTGCTGCCCAAAGGCCATGAGCGCCGGCGTTTCTGGAGTGATTTCTTCAACGGCGAGCCGGCGCGCGAACTCGAGATCGGCCATATCGACGAGGCGCGGGCCGCGGCAGCCGAATTGCTGTTGCGGCGTCAGGCGGTCGAGGGCCACGTCGCATTAGTTGGCGCCGGCCCGGGCGCCGAAGATCTGCTGACCCTGCGCGCGCAGCGGCATCTGATGGAAGCCGACGTGATCGTTTACGACGCGCTGGTGCCGGAGGCGATCGTTGCGATGGGCCGCCGCGATGCAGAGCGTCTGCCTGTCGGCAAGCGCAAGGGTTGCCATTCCAAGAGCCAGGCCGAGATCAACGATCTCCTGGTGAAGCTCGGCCGCGAAGGCAAGCGCGTCGTGCGGCTGAAGTCCGGCGATCCGCTCATCTTCGGCCGCGCCGGCGAGGAAATGCAGGCGCTGCGCGACGCCGCCATCTCCTACGAGATCGTGCCGGGGGTAACTTCGGCCTTCGCAGCCGCCGCCGATTTCGAACTCCCGCTGACGCTGCGCGGCGTCACCTCGTCGCTGGTTTTCACCACCGGCCACGATCTGAAAGGCGCAGCGCTGCCGGATTGGGCGAAACTCGCCATTTCGGGCGCGACCGTGGCCGTCTATATGGGCCGCTCGGTTGCCGCGGATGTCGCCAACCGCCTGATCGATGCCGGATTGTCACCGGACACGGCGGTCGCGGTGGTCGAGAATGCCAGCCTGGGCAATCGCCGGCGTTTCCACGGCACGCTGACCGACCTGCCCTCGCTCGAGGCCCGCGTCGACCTGACCGGACCGGTGATGACGATCATCGGCGATGCTGTTGCCGGCGCGAATTTCGACAAGTCGGAGCCCCTCGCCAGCCAGCGCATTCCGGCCGGCGAACTCCTTGGCGGAGAGGCCGCATGAAGGTGCTCACCGCCAATCGGCTGATCGACGGCATCGCCGTCTGGTACGCGCCCGATCATAGTTGGTCGGAAAGGCTGGCCAGCGCTGAGATCGCGCGCGACAAGGCGCATGAGGAGAAGCTCGACGCGATCGGCAAGGCCGCCTTCGCGGCCAATCAGGTGCTCGATGTCGATATCATCGACGTCGACCTGGTCGACGGTGAAATCGTGCCGCTGCGACTGCGCGAACGCATTCGCGCAGCGGGGCCGAGCAATCGCCTCGATCTGGGCAAGCAGGCGGAGCAACCCGCACCAGGCGGATATGCCGGCCCTGCCGGAATTTGAACTGAATGTCAGCCGCTACGCGCGGCGTGAGGAACTGAGACATGTACCGCTACGATGAGTTCGACCATGACTTCGTGCAGGCGCGCGTGGCGCAGTTCGCCGATCAGGTCGAGCGGCGTCTGGCCGGCGAGATCACCGAGGAGCAGTTCCGCCCGCTGCGGCTGATGAACGGCGTCTATCTCCAACTGCATGCTTATATGCTGCGCATCGCCATTCCGTACGGCACGCTGAACTCCCGTCAAATGCGGATGCTGGCGCATATCGCGCGCAGATACGATAAGGGCTATGGCCATTTCACGACGCGGCAGAACATCCAGTTCAACTGGCCTGCGCTGGGCGATATGCCTGCCATCCTCGCAGACCTCGCCAGCGTCGAGATGCACGCCATCCAGACCTCCGGCAACTGCATCCGCAACGTCACCGCCGATCACTTCGCGGGTGCGGCGGCCGACGAGGTTGCCGACCCCCGCCCCTATGCCGAAATCCTGCGCCAGTGGTCGACGGTCCACCCGGAATTTTCCTTCCTGCCGCGCAAGTTCAAGATCGCGGTGACGGGCGCCGAGCGCGACCGCGCGGCCATCCAGACCCACGATATCGGCCTGCATGTGAAGAAGAATGCGCAAGGCGAACTGGGCTTCGCGGTCTATGTCGGCGGCGGCCAGGGCCGCACGCCGCTGGTCGCGAAGAAGATCCGCGACTTCCTGCCGGAGCAGGACCTGCTTTCCTACTGCACGGCGATCCTGCGCGTTTACAATCTCTATGGCCGCCGCGACAACAAGTACAAGGCGCGCATCAAGATCCTCGTGCATGAGACCGGCGTCGAGGATTTCACGCGTCAGGTCGAGGCCGAATGGGCTGAACTGAAGGGCGGCGAGTTGACGCTGCCCGCCGCCGACATTGCCGCCATCGACGCCTATTTCGCGCCGCCGGCGCTGCCGGCGCGACCCGAGGGCGACGACGTGCTCAAGATGGCGCGGCTGGACTCCAGGAGCTTCGGCGAATGGCTGGACCAGAACGTGACCACACACCGCAACCCGGACTACGCGGCGGTGACGATCTCGCTGAAGGGCATCGGCGAAGTGCCGGGCGACGCGTCGGACAGCCAGATGGACGCCATTGCCGACATTGCCGAGCAGTTCGCCTTCGACGAACTGCGCGTCAGCCACGAACAGAACCTCATCCTGCCGCATGTGGCGCGCGCCGATCTGCGCGCGGTGTATGATCGCCTGGTCGAGATCGAACTGGCGACGGCGAATTCGAACCTGATCTCCGACATCATCGCTTGCCCGGGCCTCGACTACTGCGCGCTGGCCAACGCACGCTCCATTACGGTCGCGCAGCAGATTTCAAACCGCTTCGCCTCGCTGGAGCGGCAGCGCGATATCGGGGAACTCAAGCTCAAGATTTCCGGCTGCATCAACGCTTGCGGCCATCACCATGTCGGTCATATCGGCATTCTCGGCGTCGAAAAGAAAGGCGCCGAGCTCTACCAGGTCACACTGGGCGGTTCGGGCGACGAGAACACATCGGTCGGCGAGATCATCGGCCGAGGCTTCGGCCCGGACGAGATCACCGACGCAATCGAGAAGATCGTCGAAACCTATCTTGGCCTGCGCACCGACGGTTCCGAAAAATTTCTCGACGCCTACCGCCGCGTAGGCCCGGCGCCGTTCAAGGAGGCGCTCTATGCTAGCGAAGCTAAAGCCGCTTGATCTCGCCGGGGAACGCGTTCTTCAGGCGGAAAGCCTGAATGCGCGCTATGGCGAACTGAGCCCGGAAGAGATCATCGAACTCTCCGTTCGGCAGGAATTCTCAGGCGAAATCGCCGCGGTGTCGTCCTTCGGCGCCGATTCGGCGGTGCTGCTCAATATGATCGCCGATGTCGACCGCAGCCTGCCGGTGCTCTTTCTCGACACCGGCAAGCATTTCGAGGAGACGCTGGGCTATCGCGATGCGCTGGTGACCGATTTCGGCTTGCGCAACGTCGAGGTGCTGCACCCCGATCCGGCAGCGCTGGCCGGGCTCGATCCCGACGGCACGCTGCACCAGCGAGACACCGATGCCTGCTGCGAAATCCGCAAGGTCGAGCCGATGGCGCGCGGCCTGGCGCCCTATGCAGCGTGGTTTACAGGGCGCAAGCGGTTCCAGGCGGCGACGCGCAACAGGCTGGATGTCTTCGAGGCGGTCGGGGAACGCATCCGCATCAACCCGCTGGCTGGCTGGACGACATCGGACCTTGCCGACTATATGCGCGCCAAGGCGCTGCGCGAGAATCCGCTGGTGGCCTATGGCTATCTGTCGATCGGCTGCTTCCCCTGCACCCAGCCTGTCAAGCCGGGCGAGGATGCACGCAGCGGCCGCTGGGCGGGCCAGGCGAAGGTTGAATGCGGCATCCACCTGACAGGCCTTGAGCAGTCGCTCACGGACGCATCGCTGTAGGCTTTCTTCTCATCACTGTTCATCGGAGTGGCGAACCGCTCCGCTTTTCTGTATTGGCGCATGACCTTCAACCGAAGGGGTCTGCAACTCTTCGGGTAAATGCTAGATGTTGGCCATGACTGACCAGATACAACCCCCTCTCACCCGTCTCTGGACACCGGGCGGCTTTCGCGACGACGAATGGACCCATGCCGAAAGCGCGGATGCGCTGGCCGGCAATGGCCGCTTCATCCTGCCGCTGCAGGTGGTGCTCGACCTCGATCCGACCGTCCGTGCTTCGGCCAGGGAGCGGCTCGGCGTGCTGCTGCTGCCGGGCGACAAGCTCGACACAGTGGTGCCCGTGCTTGGCGACGCGGCGCTTGTGGCGCTAGCCTTTCCAGCCTTCAGCGACGGACGCTCCTTCTCAAAGGCATCGCTGCTGCGCACCCGCTACGGCTTCGCGGGCGCTCTGCGGGCGACCGGCCAGGTGCTGATCGACCAGCTGCCGCATATGCTTCGGCTCGGCCTCGATGAGTTCGAGGTATCGCATCCGACTCTGATCGAGCGGCTGGAGAAAGGCGACACTGGCGGTATCGCCCTCTATTACCAACCGACCGCCAAGCCGGCCGCGCCTGGCGCGGGATATTCCTGGCGGCGTCACCGCAGCGAGTAAGGTCAGCTTCGCCGCCTGGCGACCTCCGCTGCCTCGATCTCGACAAGCATATCGAGAAACCGGTCCGGCAGGTCGTTGGAAACCTTGAATTGCGGCAGGCTCGCGGCGTAGCTGCGCAATGCCTCGCTATGGGCGTGGCGTCTGATCGCCTGTGTCAGGGGCGAATGGTTGTCGTTACTGTTGCGCTGCATTGCATCTGGTCCTTCCCCCTCGAAACTCGACTGGGAGGGGCAAGGTTCCGCTCTGCGGCTATTTGCCGGCGGTAAATCGAAAAGAAAGTAAACTTTGTGTCAAAGCTTCTGAAACCGGCGGGGTCAATCCCGCATGAACATTTGTGGAATTGCTCTGAAGCCTTGATTTTTGGCCTTCGAAGCTCGATATCGGGCACGAATTTGGAATCCTTCCAAGGTGAGTTGAAATGAGCGGCGAACACCAAAAAGACCAACCGGCTGATGACAGCTTCGAGTTCAACGACGAAATGCCGCAGTCCGAACCGGGAGCGGAGAGCGATTTCGAAGTCTTGACCAAGCTGATGGCCGAGAACGAAGACCTTCGGGACCGCGCCTTGCGTATCGCGGCGGAGATGGAGAACCTGCGCCGCCGCACCGCCCGCGACGTGCACGACGCACGGTCCTACGCGATCGCGAATTTCGCGCGCGACATGCTCTCGGTCTCCGACAATTTGCGCCGGGCGATCGAAGCCGTGCCCGCCGAAGCGGCCGCGTCCGGCGACGCCGGTTTGAAGGGGCTTATCGAGGGCGTCGAAATGACGGAGCGTTCCATGCTCGGCGCGCTGGAGCGCCATGGCGTCAAGAAGCTGGACCCCCAGGGTGAGAAATTCGACCCCAATTTCCATCAGGCGATGTTCGAGGTGCCTAACCCCGACCTCCCCGCCAACACGGTGACGCAGGTGGTGCAGCCGGGCTATTCGATCGGTGACCGCGTGTTACGGCCAGCGATGGTCGGCGTTTCCAAGGGAGGGCCGAAAGCCGCCGCCAACGCCAACGCCGCCGAGCCAGGCCCCGTCAACGAACAGGCCGAGAAAGACGCATAAGGCCGGCAATCGGAACACGCCGCATGGTCGATCGTCAGGTGACTTACCTGGAGATGACGGAGCCGCCGCGCGGCCCTGCGCAGCGCGTCCAGCCTGAAGGACTTTCGATCAAGGCCGAGCGGCTCGACGTGGACAGCTACCTGGCGCTCTACCGGGCGGTAGGCGACGCGGTCCAGTGGGACTCCCGCCTCAGGATGGAGCGGACCGATCTTGAGCGCCTCTTGTCCCACGAGGCAATGTTGCTGGTAATCTTGCGCGACGGTGAGGCGGCGGCGGGCTTGTGCGAATTTGTCGGCGTTGGCTCGCTCGAGATCGAGCTCGCGCATTTCGGCATTGTGCCCAATCTCTACGGCAGAGGCCTGGGTGCGGCTCTCCTCACCCGCGCTTTGCAGCTTTGTTGGCAGTTCTCGCCCACCCGCATCTGGCTGCATACCGACACGAACGATCATCCAGGCGCACTGGCGCTCTATGAGAGAGCGGGATTCCGGCGATATAAGCAGGTGGTCGAAGCCTTTCCCGATTGAGCCGCCGCGCGCGGTCCGATCCTCATCCGAGCGGACGCATAGTGGATCCCATCACCCTCCTCGACTATGCCGGTGTGGCGGTTTTCGCCGCAACGGGGGCGCTGTCGGCGTCGCGCAAGCAACTCGATGTCGTCGGGTTCATCTTCCTCGCCAGCATTACCGGCATCGGCGGGGGCACGCTCCGCGACGTCATTCTCAACATACCCGTCTTCTGGGTCGGCAACCGTGACTATGTCCTGATCTGCGCGGCGGTGGCCGTATTCGTCTTCTTTTCCGCCCATCGTCTCGAATCGCGCTGGAAATGGCTGCTTTGGCTGGATGCCGTCGGCCTGGCGGCCTTTGCCGCGATGGGCGCCGCGAAAGGCCTGGCAATCACCGGCTCGCCGGTCGTCGCCATCATCACCGGCATGCTCACGGCGACCTTTGGCGGCATATTGCGCGACATCGTTGCCGGCGAGCCGTCGGTGCTGCTGCGGCCGGAGATCTATATCAGCGCGGCCGGCGCAGGCGCCGCGGCCTATGTGGCGGCGGATACGATGCTCGCCTCGCCCGGCCTTTCGGCGGCGCTGGCTTTCGTCGTCGCTTTCGTGGTGCGGGGTGGTGCTCTTTGGTTCGGCTGGACCTTTGCGCCCTACCGGAGCCGGCCGGGACGGCGCCCGGAGGACATTCCCTGATTGCAGCCGGCCGGTCTAAACGCGCCGGTCCCCCTGCGGATCAGGCGACGAGTTTTTGACCGTCGCCGCCATAATAGTTGATGTAGCGCGTGCCGATGTCCTTGACTGGCATCACCATGAACACATCCACCGTACCGAATTCGCGGTCGATGACGCACCCGTCGCCAACCTTGGCGCCGACACGAAGATAGCCCTTGATGAGCGGCGGCAGCGCGCCGAGCGCGGACCGAGGATTGATCGCTTCAACGGGCATCAGGTCCATGGTGTGGTAGCGATCTCCAACCGCCCGGATGCTCCAATCGCCGCTCGCCCGGCAGTGCGCGGCGAGATAGGACAGCGCTTCCGCGTGCAGCGCCGGCACAGTTCCCCGAAACGAAGCGCAGCCCACCATGACGTCGATACCGTGCCTGTTCAGATAGGCCCAGATGCCCTGCCATAGAAGCTCGATCGTGCGCTTGCTGCGATAATCGGGCAGGACGCAGGATCGGCCGAGTTCGACGAAGCGAAGGCCGGGATGGCGCGCCGCCAGCTGGCTGAGTTCAAACTCGCTTTCGGAATAGAAGCCCCCACTCAGATGGATCTTGTCCTGCCGCAGCAGGCGGTAGGTCCCCACGATGCGTCGGCCTGCTTTGCCGGCGAAATCAGTATCGACAACGATCAGGTGGTCGCACGCCTCGTCATAGCCGTCGGCATCGATCTGCCCCACCGCCGAGTGCGCTTGCAGACCGAGCTCATGGCGGAACACGTCGTAGCGCAGGCGCTGAGCCGCGCGAACGTCTTCGCCGCTGGAAGCCAGACGCACTTCGAGCGCGCCTATCCGTCCAAGCACATCACCGGCAATCTGGTTCGACCCGAGATGGCGAGCCAACATCGCATTGGCGGCCTGGCAGACATCAGCGCTGTGATTTTCAGCACGGTAGTTTTCGGGGTGCATGGGGTCGGTCTCCTGCGATCCCTCTCGCCTCACGCCCTAGTGAAAGAGTGCAACATGAATGTGACGCTCATGCATTTCACATCATAAAAACAGCGTCAATCGCCTGGAGACACGGCCCAGACCGCAGCCTGATCTTCGACCGACCGCACGAGGACGTCCGGATCCAGCGGCTTGGCCACGAAGCCTGTCGCGCCCCGCGCCAACACCGCGTGCTTTGTGCTCTCCTGGCCATCGGCGGTAAGCACCATGATCCGCACCGGCGCCCGGCCGCGCTTCTTTTCGTGACGGCGAATGGCGGCGATTGCGTCCATCCCGTCCATCACGGGCATATGAAGGTCCATCAGCAGCAGGTCGAACGGCTCGCCATCGTCGCGTGTGGCGGCTTCGACCGCGCTTTTGCCGTCCAACACCGTTTCGACATGATGCCCCGCCTTGCTCAGGGCGGCGCGCGCCAAAAGCGCGTTGATTGCGTTGTCCTCGGCCAGCAGCACATGCAGCGAACGCGCGGGAGCCTGCCCGGATTGGCCCTGCCCAGAAAGCATCTCACTCGGCGCGCTCCGCGGGTCGTTCTGCTTTTCCAGGCTGGCTTTGAGCACGCGCGCCAGGGTATCGCTGCGCACCGGCCGGGCAAGAAATGTCGCATAGCCATTCATTCTGTACTCGGCCAGCTTCGGCCTATCCGCCGGGGCGATCATGATGACGGCGGCGCTGTCCGCAAAGCTTTGCTTGCGAAGGCGCGCCAGAAGCGCGCCGTTCCGTCCCTCCAGAGCCGCATCGACAATGATTGCGTCGAAGCGACCGGCCGCGGCGCTGGCCTGCTTGGCGGTCGATGCGATGTCTGCGCTGCCTCCCAACGCTTTGATGGCATCGCGAATCACCGATGCCTCCGTCGTCCGCGGCGACAGGATCATGAAGTGCCGGCTATCCAGCCGAAGAGTCACATCCTGCACCGCGGAGACGATATTCCTTGCGGGGATGTCGAAGGAGAAGCTGGAGCCCTTTCCGGCGGTGCTTTGCAGCCCGATATCCCCACCCATCGAGCGCGCCAAGCGACGGGAGATCGCCAGGCCGAGGCCCACGCCGCCATGCGCGCGTGTCGATGTCGTGTCGGCTTGTTCGAACTCCTCGAAGATTCGCTCCCGGTCATTCGGCGATATTCCACCGCCTGTATCGCTGACGACGAAACGGATCGTCGGCTCTCCGGCCGCCTCGCTATTGGCGACGCTCACCGAAACGCCGCCGATATTGGTGAACTTGATCGCATTTCCCACCAGGTTGATCAGAACCTGCCGCACCCGTCCGGGGTCCGCATCGATCAGCACCGGGACATCCGGAGCGACGTGGCACCCCAGGCCGATGTCCTTTTCATGCGCGCGGGCCGACAGCAGTTCCACGACATTGTCGGCCAGTTCGCGCGGCGACACGGGCTGCGGTTCAGGTTCGAAACGGCCGGACTCGATCTTTGCGTAGTCCAGCAGATCCTCGATCAGCGCGAGCAGGGAACTGGCCGAAGTGGACACAGCGGAGACATAGGTTCGTTGCTCCGGCGACAGTTTCGTGTCGCTCAGCAGCTTGGCCATCCCGATTATGCCATTCATCGGGGTGCGGATCTCGTGGCTGACGGTCGCCAGGAAGCGCGTCTTTGCCTGGCTCGCATGCTCGGCGCGCTCGCGAGCCTGCACCATCGCGCTTTCGGCGCGCTTTCGGCTGGTAATGTCGCGTGCGATCGCGCGGTGTGAGGCGGTCCGGCTATCCTTGTCGCGCAGGGAGAGTTCGATCCACGAGAACCAGCGCCCGCCCTCGGGCGTCTGGATTTCGACATCCGTCGAACTCAGATAACCCTCTTTGGAAAAGGCGGCATCCGGCACCACGCCGATATCGATCCCAAGTTCGGTCAAGGTCCGGCCGACAAGCTCGCGAGGCTCGCGGCCTACGAGATGGGCGAACACTTTGTTGGCGTAGACGAGCCGCCCCGCACGGTCGCGATGGATCACCAGGTCGCCCAGAGCGTCGATCAGGCCGCGAAATCGCTCTTCGCTTTCCTGCAACTCCCAGACACGGTCGGCAAGCGATTCCATTTCGGCGCGGCTGCGGGCGGCGGTCTCGTCGAGATGCCGCCTACGACGGAACTCGAGTTGCGCGGCCCTCGCAAGCACAGCCAAGCTCACCAGGGCGACGGCCAGCAGGCCGAAGTTGATGATTTGCGGAACTCCCATCAGGTACACCGCGCCAGCCAGGATCAGGGCGGCGATAGGCGCGATGAATCGGAGCGGGCGTTGGCCGAGCCAGACGGTGCCGCCATTGGCCGACGGCAGGGATGGACGATCTGCGACGGCAGGGCTCGCCTTGTCGGTGTTGAGGCTGGATTTGACGAAACGCGCGCTCATGGCATCCCAATACGACGCCCAGCTTAGAGAATATTTTGGCCAATGCATCGCAGTTTAGCGACCACCGGCATTATTTGTTCCATGCGACATGCACCGCGAAATGACTTCCATGGTGGCGGACTATCGCTTATGCGCTTGCCGTCCGACCATCTATGCGCGGCAACTCCTCCGTTTCGGAAGCTTCCGCCGGCAGTACGCCAAGCTCCACCAGCGGCGCGGGTACGGATGTCGTCTTGACCTCGGCCTTGCAGAGATCGGCGATGACGCAGCGCGGGCATTCCGGCTTGCGGGCCTTGCAGACATATCGCCCATGCAGGATCAGCCAATGATGCGCATGGCGCAAATATTCCGGCGGAATGATGCGCAGGAACGCGGCCTCAACCTGATCGGGCGTCTTTCCCGGAGCAATGTGCAGGCGGTTGCCGATGCGCAGGATATGCGTGTCAACCGCCAAGGTGGGCTGGCCGAAGGCCATGTTAAGCACGACATTCGCGGTCTTCCTGCCGACTCCCGGCAGTTTGACGAGTTCGTCCCTTTCGGGTGGGACTTCGCCGCCATAGTCGCGGATCAACGCGGCGCACAGGGCAACGACGTTCCTGGCCTTATTGCGCCACAGTCCGATGGTTCGGATATGCCGGGCGATGGCATCCTCGCCCAGCGCCATCATCTTCTCCGGCGTGTCGGCGATGGCAAACAAAGCGCGCGTCGCTTTGTTGACGCCCACATCGGTGGCCTGGGCAGAGAGAACCACCGCCACCAGCAGCGTGAACGCATTCACATGCTCAAGCTCGCCTTTCGGCTCCGGCCGCTGCACGGAAAAGCGGCGGAAGATTTCGCGCACCTCGGCCGGCGTGTAGCGGTCGCGCGGAGGCCTGGCCGGCGCTCTTGATTTCGCCAGATGGGATTTTGCCCCAGGGGGCTCTGTCCCAGGGGATTTCGCTGACGGGGATTTTGCCGCGGCTCGGGCTGCCGCAGGCTTTTCAGATTTGGCCATTGCCCTCTATAATAGCTGGCATGTCCGAGACAAAAGAGCGTTTCGCAGCCGACGAGCCTTTCTTCAGGGCCTTGCTCAGGCCGCACCGCTCGCTGGGGCGGACCGGCTTTCTGGTGCTGATGGGCGTTATGGTCGCCGGCTGGATCGTCACCGGTTTCATCTTCCTGTCACGGGGCGCCTGGCCGGTGTTCGGCTTTTTCGGCCTCGACGTCCTGTTGCTCTACCTCGCCTTCCGGGCCAACTATCGCGCGGCCCGCGTGAGGGAGGAAGTGTCGGTGTCGCGCACCCGGCTCGACATCCTGAAATACGCCCCCTCCGGCCGTTTCGTGGCGCATCGCTTCAACCCCTTCGGGACGCGCTTTGCCGTGGCGCGCCATCAGATGATCGGCATCACGGCAATGGCCGTTGAGGGACAGGGCCAGCGGGTGCCAATCGGCGCCTTTCTCAATCCCGACGACCGAGAGAGCTTCGCCAGGGCTTTTGCCGGCGCCCTGGCGAAGGCGAAAGCCTAAAATCGCTGGGCCGGGCGCGGATTCGGCTAAACAAACCCTGGAAAGCAAGAAACGGGTGGAGAATTGTCGCCCGCGACGCGATATTCGCGTCGACAGGAGATTTCGCATGAACGCCCAGACAGCCATCCTTGAACGGGACATCACGCCGGAAGGCGGCGACTACGACATCGTGCGCCGCGTCATCGAGAAGATCAGCCTCGACTATCGCGAGCAGCCTTCGCTGGAGGCGCTGGCGGAGGAAGTGGGCGACACACCGACCGGACTGCAGAAGCTCTTCACCCGCTGGGCCGGCTTGTCTCCAAAGGCCTTCCTGCAGGCGGTGACGCTGAGCCACGCGCGCAAACTGCTCGACGGCGGCATGCCTTTGCTTGAGACTTCCTACGAGGTCGGCATGTCCGGCCCTGGCCGCTTGCACGATCTCTTCGTCACGCATGAGGCGATGTCGCCCGGCGACTACAAATCGCGCGGCGAGGGGCTCACCATTCGCTACGGCTATCACATCTCGCCGTTCGGGGTCGGGCTGGTCATGGTCACCGACCGCGGCCTCGCTGGCCTGTCCTTCAACGATCCCGGCGAGGAGCGTGCAGCCTTCGCCGACATGTCGGGCCGCTGGCCGAACGCGAACTATGTCGAGGATCTCTCGGCGACGGCGCCCTTTGCGGCACGCATCTTCGACCCAGCCCGCTGGCGTGCAGACCAGCCGCTGAAAGTGGTGCTGATCGGCACCGACTTTCAGGTGCGGGTGTGGCAGGCGCTCCTCAAGATCCCCATGGGACGCGCTCGCAATTATCAAGCGATCGCCTGCGAGATCGGCAACCCCGCCGCCAGCCGGGCCGTCGGCGCCGCGGTCGGGGCCAATCCCATCTCCTTCGTGGTGCCCTGCCACCGCGCCCTCGGCAAGTCGGGAGCGCTGACCGGCTACCATTGGGGCCTCACCCGCAAGCGCGCGATCCTGGGCTGGGAGGCGGGGCAACTCGCCACTGCGTAGGCCAGGCGCGCCCCCGCGACGGTGATTCCACTCTTCGACAAAATGCTCTAGCCTCCGGCGGAACAATCGGGAGGCGTCCACGTGATCACCGTCATCGGCTCTATCAATCTCGACCTGATCGGCGATGTCGCTCGACTTCCGGCGCCGGGCGAGACCGTTCCAGGCTCGGCCTTCAAGACCGCGCCGGGCGGCAAGGGCGCCAATCAGGCGCTGGCGGCGGCGCGCGCCGGCGCGCCGGTGCGCATGGTCGGCGCTGTCGGCAAGGACAGCTTCGCCGGCGACGCGACGGCTCTGCTGCGATCCGGCGGCATCGACCTGGCCAGCGTGCACGAGCGCCACGCCTCGACGGGTGTCGCCTTGATCCTCGTCGACGAGGCTGGCGAGAATGTCATCGCGGTGATTCCGGGCGCCAACGGCACCGTCAAGGCCGGAGACTTCGCCCATATCGAGCTTGCGGCCGGCGAGGTGGTGCTGTTGCAGCACGAGATCCCGCTGGACACGGTTGAAGCCGCATTGGACGCGGCCCGTGAGGCCGGCGCGATTACGATTCTCAACACCGCGCCCGTTCGCATGGAGGCCGCGCCTTTGCTCGCCAAAGCCGATTATGTCGTCGCCAACGAGACCGAGTTCGACCTCTACGCCAAGGCACTGAAGCTTTCCGGAAAGGACCGGCCGGCGCGCATGCAGGCCTTCGCAGCAAGCACCGGACGCACCATCGTCGTCACCCTGGGTGGCGAAGGGGCGATCGCGGTGACGCCTGCCGAAACCTTTGAGGTGAAGGCGATTAAGATCACGCCGGTCGATACGGTCGGCGCGGGGGACACCTTCTGCGGCTATTTCGGTGCCGCGCTGCTTGCCAAGCTGCCCCTGCAGGATGCCTTGCACCGCGCAGCGGCCGCGGGCTCGCTCGCCTGCCTCAAGCCGGGCGCCCAGCCGGCAATGCCGACGGCAAGGGAAGTCGACGAGGTGCTGGCTTAGGTGGAGTTGGCGCGTGGGGTCGAACTGACTGGCTTCCTACGAATTGACCTCCACCCTCGTGATACCCGTCGCGCTCGCCTGGCAGCGGGGTGATCAAAGCCTCCCCAGCCGCTCCGTCAGCAGGGCGAAGAAGCCATCCGAGTCGATCTCGCGCATCACGGTCGCGTTCTTCGGCCGCTTGGTCACGCCCCACCAATCGATCACCGTCATGCCCATCGTCAGCTCAGACGCCAGTTCCACGGAAACATTGCATTCACGCCCGTGGAACAGCTCAGGCTTGAGCAGGTAGGCGATGACGCAGGGATCATGCAGCGGACCGCCATCGGTGCCGTATTTCTGTTCATCGAAACGCTCGAAATATTCTAGCAACTCCGACACGGCCGTGCCGACCGGAGTGCCAAGGTCGCGGATCGCCTTGATGCGCTTCGCGGTCGTCAGCGCCTTGTGCGTCACGTCGAGCGGCATCATGACCGTCGGGATGCCGGCTCGCAGCACGACATCGGCCGCCTGCGGATCGACATAGATGTTGAACTCCGCCGCCGGCGTGACATTGCCCCCCTCGAAGAAACCGCCACCCATCAGGACGATCTGTTTGATGCGCGGCGCGATCTTCGGTTCGCGGATCAGCGCCAGCGCGATATTGGTGAGCGGCCCGAGCGGACAAAGCGTGACCGTGCCCTTCTCCTCCGCCAACAGCGTCTCGATGATGAAATCGACCGCGTGCTGCTGCTGCAACGGCATTTTCGGATCGGGCAATTGAGGGCCGTTGAGGCCTGTTTTGCCATGCACCTCTTCGGCCGTCACCAATTGGCGCACCAGTGGCCGGATGGCGCCGGCGAATACCTTGGTCTCGGCGCGGCCCGCCAGTTCGCAAATCTTGCGTGCATTGGTCTGCGTCAACCTGAGCGGCACGTTGCCGGCGACCGCCGTAATGCCAAGGATGTCCAGTTCCGGGCTGCCGAAAGCCAGCAGGATGGCGAGCGCATCATCCTGTCCCGGATCGGTGTCGATGATAATTTTCTGAGGCATTTCAGGTCCTTGAGCGGCGGCGGTTCGTTAAGCGAAACCGCCTTGAATTCGGCGGCGGCGCGGACCATATCAGGTGTCGTGGGAAAAATGCCATCCGGGTTTTTCCCCAATGTGTCGCTCGAACGAGGACCCGGTAACATGAGTAGAATGACGCCCTTCTCGTCGCCTTTGCTGCTTGGCTTCGACGCCATGGAGAAGACGCTGGAACGGCTGGCCAAAACTGGCGATTCCTACCCGCCCTACAATATCGAACGCATTCGCGAGACCGACGGTCATGCCGAACGGCTGCGGATTACGCTGGCGGTGGCCGGCTTCCAGGAGTGCGATCTCGACGTCACCACCGAGGAAAGCCAGCTCATCGTCCGTGGCCGGCAGGCGGACGAGGCCGAGCGTGAATTCCTGCATCGCGGCATTGCCGCACGACAGTTCCAGCGCATCTTCGTGCTGGCCGACGGCATGCTGGTCAAGGCTGCCGAATTGAAGAATGGCCTGCTCTCAATCGATCTGGAGCGGCCGGAGCCCGAAAGGCTGGTACGGAAAATAAACATTTCGGTGAAAGATTAATAACCGGTACGCCGGAACCACCGAGCTCTCACGCGGGTTGTTCCTAAGAAGGCCCGCAACAAGGAGGCCAACATGACCAGTAATGCAACGACCGTAACCGTCACTCAGGATCAGCTCGCCCATATCGGCGAGGGCATCGTCGCCTATGTGCGCGAAATGCCCAGCGAAGAGCTGAAAGGCAAATTTCCCGGCCTTCCGGAAATCGCGGCGGGGACTCGGTTGTGGGCACTGTTTGCCGCCAACGGCCAGCCTATCCTGCTGTCCGATGCGCGCGACAGGGCAATTGCCGGAGCGTTTGAAAACGACCTAACGCCTGTCGCTGTGCACTGACTCTGCTCAGAAATGGGTGGTGTCGTAAGCGCCGCCCCAGCGCCTTTCCTCGGGCTTTGCCCGAGGCTGCTGGTCCAAACCAAATATCTGAAGTACCACACGAATTCGCGGCAGGCAAATGCTCGCGACAAGCCCGTGCGATCGTGCCTGGACTCTCTCAGGCCGCGTGAGAGGTCGCCGAGGTCGACAGAAGCGCGTGAATAGCCGCGGCGTCGCGCGTTCCACGGATTTTCTTCACTGTGTCGGGGTCCCGCAGCACGCGCGCGATGCGCGACAACGCCTTCAAATGGTCGGCGCCGGCGCCTTCAGGCGCCAGCAGCAGGAAGAGCAGGTCGACCGGCTGGTCGTCCAGCGCCTCGAAATCGACAGGTGTTTCCAGCCGCGCGAAAATGCCGGTGATCGCTTTCACGCCAGCCAGCTTGCCATGCGGGATGGCAATGCCGTTGCCGACGCCGGTCGAGCCAAGCCGCTCCCGCTGAAGGATGGTGTCGAAAATCTCCCGCTCGGGAATGCCGGTCAGTGCAGCAGCCTTTTCGGCGAGCAACTGAAGCAGCTGTTTTTTCGAATTGGCCTTCAGCGCGGGCATAACTGCCGACGCCTCGATCAAATCGCTCAAGTCCATGCCAAGTTCCTTTGCTTGAACTTTCGGCGCCGCCGGCTCGGGGGCCGGGGCGTCTCTCCACGCCGTCAGTTCCGAGCGGCTTTTGCCGTCGAGGGATCGATCCAGCCGATATTTCCATCCGGCCGGCGATATACGATATTCACGCTGTCATTGCCCGCGTTGCGGAAGACGAGCACGGGGCTGTCCTTGGTGTCCAATTCGATGACGGCCGATGCAACCGACATCGTCTTGAGCGCTACGGTCGATTCGGCGACGATGGCCGGCGCATAGTCTTCCGGCACCTCATCATCGTCGTCACCAACGGCCGCAACGACCGTGTAGTTCATGTCGATCGCCGCACCGTTCGTACCGCCGGTTCCATGGGATTTCAGCTTGCGCTTGTAACGGCGCATGCGCTTTTCGAAATGATCGGCCGCCTCTTCGAACGCAACCACCGGCTCTTGTCCGAGACCGCTGGCCTGCAGACCGAGGCCGCTATCGAGATGAATCATGCAGTCGGCGCTGTAGCGGCTGCCCGATTTAATCACGGTCACGGTGCCCGAGTAGCCGCCATCGAAATATTTGGTCACCGCGTCTTCGATCCTGGAGATGATGCGGGTTCTAAACGCATCGCCGATTTCCATATGCTTGCCGGATATGCGCAACGTCATCGGAAACTGACCTTCCTCGTTCGAATTCAGACTGCCCGGACTTTATACCTGCCACCGAAGCGTACAAGGCTTCCGGCGTTTCCGGCGCCGATTTCAGGTCCGAGCTTTGGGGGTTGAACACGGTCCGCCTCACAGCGGTTGATCTCGTATAGACGCCGCAACGCCTCATGCGGGCGGGCTTCTAGACACTTGACTCCTGCTTGTCAATCGATGGCGGGACCGGAGTGGTCCGCAGGGAAGCCGCTCCATCGAAGAGCCACCGCGGGATTTGCTGCCTGTGTAGCAAACCGGCGAGCTTCTGGACCGTAGAGCTCAGGCGTCAGAGGAAGTCGCGAAGACGTCCACACCTCAACACTTGCACGAACCGTGCAAAAGGGCGTTGAAATCTGCAAAGCAATTGTAATCAGACGCGTCTCTACTGGCTCTTGCGTCGGTCCTTCGACCTTCGGAGGAGCGGCGTTGCTGGCACGGGATGGCCAGCTACCGTCCCACCGAGGCAAGCGCCTGCTTTTCCCGCCGCCGCTGGACGGATGAGGCAATGCTCATGCTTTCACGGTATTTCGCTACCGTCCGGCGGGCTATGTCGACACCGCCTTCCTTCAGAATATCGGCAATCGTATCGTCGGAAAGCACATCGGCCGGCTTTTCCGCCTCCACCAGCTCACGGATTCTGTCCCGCACGGCTGCGGCCGAATGCGCTTCGCCGCCTTCCGCCGAGGCGAGGGCCGCGGTGAAGAAATAGCGCAGCTCGAAAACGCCGCGCGGCGTCTGCATGAATTTGTTGGTGGTGACGCGGCTGACCGTCGATTCGTGCATGCCAATCGCATCTGCGATGGTCTTGAGATTCAACGGCCGCAAATGCCGGACGCCGTTGGCCATGAACCCGTCCTGCTGCCGGACGATTTCCGTCGACACTTTCAGGATCGTCTTGGCGCGCTGGTCGAGGCTGCGCGTCAGCCAATTGGCATTCTGCATGCATTCGGTCAAAAATTCGCGTTCGGCCGCTTGTTTCGTCTTCGCCAGCACCTGCGCATAATAGATGTTGTCGACGAGCACGCGCGGCAGCGTCTCGCTGTTCAATTCGACCGTCCAACTGCCGTCGCTTGCGGCGCGAACCGTCACATCCGGCACCACCGTATCGGCGACGCCCGACGTAAAGGCTGTGCCCGGTCGCGGATCGAGGGCCCGGATTTCGGCGGCCATGTCGAGCAAATCCTCGTCATCGACGCCGCAGATCTTTCGCAAGGCTGAAAAATCGCGCCGCGCCAGCAGTTCGAGATTGGCAAGTAGCGCGCGCATGGCAGGATCGAGCCGATCGCGAACGGCAAGCTGCAGCGCCAGGCACTCCGCCACCGTGCGGGCAAAAATACCGGTCGGCTCGAAAGTCTGGCAGACCAGCAGCACTCTCTCCGCCTCGTGCGGAGGAACGCCCAGCCGTTCGGCGATCAGCGCAAGATCGCCGCGAAAATAGCCTGCCTCGTCAAGCTCGTCGGTCAAATCGGCCGCAACGAGCCGATCCGACGGGTCGAGAAAGGCAAACACGATTTGTTCGCTGATGTGATCGCGAAGCGTAATTTTAGCCGCGGCAATGTCCTCGAGGTCGAACCCTTCGCCGGAGCCGCCGGTTCCCGGCCCTGCGCCGGCGGAAGATTTCCACGTCTCGGTCAGTGTCGGGCCAACCCGCTCCTGCGAACCCGGATCGTCGGGAAAGACGTTCTCCATCGAACTGTCGAACCCTTCGGCGAATGCCTCGGCGCTGGGAACAGCGGCATCCTCGAACCAGACTTCACCGTCGCCATCACTGTGCTCCGCCGCTTGCTCGACGGCATCGCCACCGCGATCGTCATCGGCCGATTCGGCGCGCTCGATCAGCGGGTTTCGCTCGATTTCCGCTTCGATGAACTGTTCGAGTTCGACGTGAGTCAGTTGCAGCAATCGGATCGATTGCATCAATTGCGGCGTCATCACCAGGGACTGCGACTGACGCAACTGCAATTTGGCTACAAGAGCCATTCACGCTCCTACCCGACCCTAGCTTCTGTCGAAGTCTGCTCAGCTTCGATCTAGCTTTTATGGCAGCATAAGAGATTGGCCCGCGTCTTGCTTGTCAAGCTCGGCGCGATCAGAAATGACGCAGCGATAGGCCAAGTGAGGCAAGACGCCACGGCGAAGCCGGGCGTTCCAGCCGCGTGAAAGCCGCTCTACAGGCTGAAGCTTTCGCCGAGATACAGGCGACGCACATCCGGATTGGCCACGATCTCCTCCGCCTGGCCGTGCGTCAGCACCTCGCCGGCGTGGATGATATAGGCGCGATCGATGAGCCCCAGCGTCTCGCGAACATTGTGGTCGGTGATCAGAACGCCGATGCCCCGGGCCGTCAGATGCCGGACCAATTGCTGGATATCGGTCACCGCGATGGGGTCGATGCCGGCGAAAGGTTCGTCGAGCAGCATGTAGCTCGGCTTGGTGGCCAGCGCCCTTGCGATTTCCAGCCGCCGCCGTTCACCACCCGACAGGGAGATCGAGGGCGCCTTGCGCAGATGCGTGATGTGGAATTCTTCCAGCAGGGCGTCGAGGCTGCGCTCGCGCTCCTTGCGGCTCTTCTCGACGACTTCCAGCACGGCGCGAATATTCTGCTCGACCGTCAGCCCACGAAAAATCGAGGCTTCCTGCGGCAGGTAGCCGACGCCGAGTCGCGCGCGCCGATACATCGGCATGGACGTCACGTCATACCCGTCAATGAGAATAGTGCCCTGGTCGACCGGCACCAGCCCGGTGACCATGTAGAAGCATGTCGTCTTTCCCGCACCGTTCGGTCCGAGCAAGCCGACCGCCTCGCCTGCCCTCAGCCCGATCGATACGCCGCTGACGACCTGCCGGCCCTTGTAGCTTTTGGTCAGGCCGCGCGCCATCAGCGTTCCCTTGACCGCCCCGGAATACGGGTCGGGCTCGGGCGCGACTTCCTTGCGGCGCAAGGTACGCGTCAAAAACGATGTACTATCCGCCATTACTGGCTCTGCTGGCTCTGGGATCCCGGTGTCAGCAGGGTCCTGACCCGCTGTCCGCTGCAAGGCTCGAAGTTCGCCTCGCCGGTTTTCATCTGCACGGTCAGCTTGCAGCCCATCAGGACATTCGGCCCTTCGGAAAGGACAACCTTCTCACCGGTCAGCGTCAGGACCTCGGTCTTCATATCGAATGTGCCATGATCGCCGGTGGCTTCCTGAGCCTCGGATTTCACGTAGACCTTGCCGTCCACTTCAAGCCGCTCGATGGCCTGCTGACCGGCCGGCGGCGCCTTGCCTTGCTCCGGCTTGACGTAGAAAACCGTCATCTTGACGGTCTTCAGCATGGTCGTGCCCTGCACGACGCTGACATTGCCGGAAAAGACGGCGCGTGAATCTTTCTCATTGACCTCAAGCTTGTCGCTTTCGATCTGGATCGGCTGGTCGCCGGAAAGCTTGAGCCCCATTCGCGTCTGCGTTGAATTTTCCTGGGCAAGGGCGGGGAGTGAAATCGCAAGCGCAGCCGACAGCAACAGGCCGCAGCTTATCAAACCGGATCTCATACTAACCCCCTTCGCTGCTCCGGATGCTCTGCACCCGGGTTGCATCAATATTCACACGCACGTTTTTCTCGAACACCAGTTGATTGCCTTTGTCGAGTACCGACAGCGAACCGGCCTGCACGCGACCGCCTTTCAGTTCGATATCCACCGGATCTCCGGTTGTCAGGCTGCCCTTGGCGATGTCGACAAAAGCGGATTGCAGCATGGCCGTCATCCCCTCTGTCGTTTTCACCTTGAAGGGTTGGCCGACATTGAGTGTGTTCGCGACACGGTCGTAGACGCCCTTCGACGCGCCGATCGTCGCCCAGTCCTTCGTGTTGATCGGCAATTTTGCCGAAATATGCTCGAGTTCGATGAGATCCTGAGCCTTCAAATCCTGGATCGCCCGCTGGGCGTTCAGCGAATAGGGCCGATTTTCCTTGGTAACGCCCTCAAGCTTCGGGTTCGCCATGACCAGCTTGCCGTCGACGAAGGTGCTGCCGTCAGCCTCGACGTTCACTTTCACGGGTGTCAGCAAATAGGAAGCGACCACGAATGCGCCCGCCATGGCGATCGCCCCGACCGGCACGATGATCTTCAGCGCGCGCACGAGCTTGGAGTGCCGCTGCGCAATGGCGAACGCGCGCTGCCGCGGCGCATCGGATGCGCTTTGCTTCGGTGAAGCAGCACGTCGCGTGGCCTGCTCGGAAATCGTTCCGGCCAACATCAAAGCTTACCCCTTGCCCCGCTCATTTCCGCATGGCCCCTCTCGCGCGTTGACGCCGCGCGGCCAACCAAAAGCCCTTCCAGTCTCGCAATCCCGCGCCGCAACGCTGCATCTTTTTGCGCCGAACGAAGTGACGAACCGCACGGACTGTCGATCAGTTGCGGCACCGTATCACAAAAACGCGGCATCGATCACGAAACATTTCGGCTCAATATGGTAATTTTAGGTCCATTGTGCAATGCAGCAGACCTTGAAAATTGCCAAGCCGGGGCGGCGGATGGCGCGGCCCCGCCACAATCGGGTAGCGAGCCGGCTCGCCTTCCTCTAAGCAAGGCCGACACGGCGTTCCCCGGCTACCGCGCGCCGGACCCGTTCCAGCCGAGCACTATCGAGGTGGACAAGCATGGCCCTGAGAGCCGACGAAATGATCGATCGCAGACAATTGCGCCGAAAGCTGACCTTCTGGCGCGTTCTCGCTTTCGCTGTGGCGGCGATAGCCGTCGTCGGCGCGGCGGTGATGTGGTTCGATGGCGAGATCGGCGCGCGCGCGGTCGACCACATCGCGAAGGTGCGGATCGAAGGAACGATCACCGAGGATGAGGAACTGATGGAGCGCCTGACCAAGCTGCGCGAAACCGCGGCGGTGAAGGGGGTTATCCTGTCGATCGATTCGCCGGGCGGCACGACCGCCGGTGGCGAGGCCATCTTCGATGAAGTGCGCCGCTTGGCCGCGGCGAAGCCTGTTGTCGCCCAGGTCGGTACGCTGGCGGCATCGGCCGGCTACATGATCGCCAGCGCGACGGACCATATCGTGGCGCGTAAATCTTCCATTCTGGGTTCCATTGGCGTTCTGGTGCAGTTTCCCAATATTAGCGGCCTGATGGACAAGCTCGGCGTCACGCTGGACGAGATCAAATCGTCGCCGCTCAAGGCCGAACCCTCGCCCTTCAACCCGACCACCGAGCCGGAGCGCGCCATGATGCGCGCCATGGTCCTGGATAGCTATGACTGGTTCGTCGGGCTGGTCGACGAGCGCAGGCCGCTCTCGCGCGCCGAGGTCGTGGCCCTGGCCGATGGTTCTGTCTTCACCGGGCGTCAGGCGCTTCAGCGCAAGCTGGTCGATTCGCTGGGCGGCGAGTTGGAAGCTGTAAAATGGCTGGAGAGCAAGGGCGTTGCGCCGAAGCTCGAAGTGGTGGAATGGGAACCCGAGAGGAGGGGCTCGTCGTTCCTGTTCGGCAAGGCGATGGCGCGCCTCGGCAGCCTCTTCGGCATCGGGGCGAGCGACGGGAATATTCTGTCGGAGATCGGCGCCGACCGTATCTTCCTTGACGGGCTGGTGTCGGTCTGGCAACCTGACACGTCTTCCAGCCACGCAAAATAACGAACAAAAACACTCGCCTAGCGCGACAATAGACGAGGGGAAACACGGAATGATCAAGTCGGAGCTGGTGCAGATTATTGCCAATCGCAACCCGCATCTGTTCCTGCGCGATGTCGAGAATATCGTCAGCGCCATCTTTGACGAGATTACCGATGCGCTTGCCTCGGGAAATCGGGTCGAACTGCGCGGCTTCGGCGCCTTCTCGGTGAAGAACCGGCCGGCGCGAACCGGCCGCAACCCGCGCACGGGCGAATCCGTCGATGTCGACGAGAAATGGGTACCGTTCTTCAAGACGGGCAAGGAACTGCGCGAGCGGCTCAACAACAGCAAGGGATGAGCCTCGCAGCATGGTGCTCGACAGGCAGCGCGGAAGACTAGCCGATGTATAACCGCATCCTCGTGGTCGTGATCCTGATCCCCCTGGCGATTGTCCTGATTGCCCTGGCGGTGGCCAATCGCGCTATGACCGCTTTTACACTGGACCCCTTCAATCCGGGTAATCCAGCGCTTACCATCAACGCACCGCTGTTCTTCCTGCTCTTTGCTGCGGTCGCCATCGGCATGATCGTTGGCAGCATCGCCACCTGGTTCAAGCAGGGCCGCTACCGCAAGATCGCGCGCCAGCGCAGCATCGAAGCGGAAGCCGCGCGCTCCAGCGCTGCCCGGACGGCCAAGAGCGGTTCTGTCGCTTCGAATACGCCTGCTTTGCCGCGCCCCTGAGGGCGCGCGCGTCCCACCAATGAGCCTTCGCTCAAATCATGGTTATGTAAGAATATGCTAACGGTCTCTGCGCAGGATATCGATCGCGTGCTGACTTTCCCCGGCCTGGTGGAGACGCTGCGCGAGGCTTTTCGCGCCGGCGCTGTGCAACCCGTGCGTCACCATCATACGGTGGAGCGGCCGGACGGCGCGGCATCCACGCTCCTGCTCATGCCCGCCTGGACCGATTTCAACGCTGCCGGGACCTCGGCCGACGGCTATATCGGCATAAAGATGGTCACCGTGTCGCCTGACAATAATGCGATTGGCAAGCCGGCGGTCATGGGAGTCTACCTTCTGCTCGATGGCGCAACGGGCGAGCCGCGCGCGCTGATCGACGGTCCCCGGCTGACGCAATGGCGCACCGCCTGCGCCTCGGCGCTGGCCGCTTCCTACCTGGCCCGCGAAGATGCTTCGCATCTGCTCATACTCGGCGCAGGCGCGCTGTGCCCGTTCCTGGCAAAGGCGCATTCCGCCGTTCGTCCGATCAAGCGCGTCACCATCTGGAACCGAACGGTCGAAAACGCCGAGAAAGCCGCGGAGGCGCTGCGCCAGGACGGCCTTAATGTCGATGTCGCGACCGACCTAACGGCCGCCCTCGGCCAGGCCGACATCATTTCGTCAGCCACCATATCCACTCAACCTGTCGTCAGCGGCCGCTTACTCAAGCGCGGAACTCATATCGATCTGGTCGGCGGGTTCACGCCGGCGATGCGCGAGGCGGACGACCATACGGTGAGGCGCGCCCGCGTCTATGTCGACACGCATGCGGGCGCCACGAAAGAGGCCGGCGACATTGTCCAGGCGCTAGCCTCCGGCGCACTTGCCCCTGATGCGATCATCGCCGACCTTTACGAACTGGCGCGCGGCCAGAAGCCAGGCCGCGAGAGCGCCGACGAAATCACGATGTTCAAGTCGGTGGGAGCGGCGTTGGAGGATCTGGCAGCAGCGATTGCCGTCTATGAGACGGTTAAACGCTGAAGCCTTGCACGACGCGAGGATTTCTCAACAGCTCTGCACTGGGATGGGAACAGCCATGGCCGCCGCTATTTTGCGAAAATCAGCCGCGCTGATCTCGATCAAGCCAAAGCGGAGCTTATAGCCCCAATTCCTGTTGCCGGCTGTCAGGTCGAGGCGATCGAGCAGCGGTGCAATCGGCGCCTCAACGCCGTCAAACCACGCCACGTCGCGGCGATAGGGCCGGAATCCGCTCCCCATGTCGCCTTGATAGGGCTCTCCATCCTTGATCACGCCGATGGCGGTGAAGGATCGTAGTTGGCCCTTCACGCCGTAAACCTCTGTCGGCGAATAGTAGACGATGCCGTCGCCCGGCCGGAGGCGGCGTAGCGGTCCCGCTTTGCCGTGATTGACCTGCATGAAGCCCTCAGCGCGGCCAATGCGAACATGGTCCGCAGACGCGACCGCCAGCCAATGCGCGCTCATGCGACTGCCTCTTCAGCAGCGCTCGGACAAAAGACGCGCAGCCTGAATCCATCGGGGTCGACGATTCTGCAGCCGAAATCCTGCTTCCTGCGTCGCCGCAGCGCTTGAAGCAGGTTAAACAGCCGGGCAGATCGCGACATGATTGAAGAATAGCCGATTCGGCGCGCTGTTCGAGCCGGTCACGCCGGCGTTTGTTGCGCGGCGCACAGCGTCGTGCCAATAAGCGCGCCGACCGATAGGAGAGCAGGCGCGGTGACGAAATTGCGCGACAAGCGGCAAGATCGCCGGCCGCCCCGTGAGGAGCGCCGGCCCGGCAACCCGGCACAGACGCCGGCGATTGCCCCGACCGAGGCCGCAGAGGCGCGCGTTATAACGCGCCGCACCGGCGCCCTGCCGGTTGAGCGCCTGCCGGTCATTCTCGAAGTCCTGCCCAATGCCGACTATGCGCTGATCGACAGCGGCGCGGGACGCAAGCTGGAGCAATATGGACCCTACCGGATCGTCAGGCCCGAGGGGCAGGCCATATGGCAGCCGGCCCTGCCCCAGCGCGATTGGGAGCGCGCCGACGCGATCTTTACCGGCGACACCGACGAGGAAGGGATGGGCCGCTGGCGCTTTCCGAAATCCCCGCTCGGCGAAACATGGCCGATGAAACATGACGGCATCGACTATCTCGGCCGCTTCACCTCGTTTCGGCATGTCGGCGTCTTCCCCGAACAGGCCTCGCATTGGGACCATATGGCGGCGCTCGTTGCCGGTGCACGTCGCCCGGTCAAGGTGCTGAACCTGTTCGGCTACACCGGTCTTGCCTCGCTGGTGGCGGCGCGCGCCGGCGCCGAGGTGACCCATGTCGACGCCTCGAAGAAGGCGATTGGCTGGGCGCGCGAGAACCAGGAAATGGCGCGGCTCTCGGACAAGCCGATCCGCTGGATCTGCGAGGATGCGATGAAGTTTGCCGAGCGCGAGGAGCGCCGGGGCAGCCGCTACGACATCATTCTGCTCGACCCGCCCGCCTATGGCCGTGGCCCGAAGGGAGAGGTCTGGCAGTTATTTGAGAACCTTCCGGCGATGGTCGACATCTGCCGCGCGATCCTGACGCCAAGGCCGCTGGCGGTGGTGCTCACCGCCTATTCCATCCGGGCGTCCTTCTTCGCCATCCACGCGCTGATGCGCGACGCCTTTGCCGGCATGGGCGGCGCGGTCGAGTCGGGCGAACTTGTCATTCGAGAGCAGGCGGCGGGCCGCGCCCTGTCCACCTCGCTGTTTTCGCGCTGGGTGGCGGTATGAGCATTCATCCTCCACGCGAGCGCCACGCGGGCGCGCCCGGCCAGGTGAAGGAAGTCACCAGCCTTGCCAATCCGCTGGTCAAGGACATCAAGGCGCTGGCGCTGAAGAAATTCCGCGACAGCCAGAATGCCTTCATGGCCGAGGGGCTGAAGCTCGTTATCGACGCACTCGACCTCGGCTGGTCGATCAGGACGCTGGTCTTCGCCAAGTCGGCGCAGGCCAACCCGACGGTACAGAAGATAGCAGCGCGTACAGTCGCGGCGGGCGGCACGGTGCTCGAAGTTTCCGAGAAGGTGCTGACCGCGATCACGCGGCGCGACAATCCACAGGCGGTCGTCGGCGTCTTCTCGCAAGAATTCGTGC
>DATDBN010000016.1:0-4737 GCA_036524835.1 Mesorhizobium sp.
AATGGCGCGGGGCGCGGACGGTGCAATGACTGGTTTCTGCTATCCGGAAATGATGGTGGGCGTGGTGCAAGCCTATGCGGACGATAATCCCGAACGTGCTCACAACATTTTCGACGCCTATCTTCCGCTGGCGCGCTACGAACAGCAGCAAGGCGTTGGGCTTGCCTGCCGCAAGTATGTGCTAGCCAAGCGCAGCGTCATCAAATCGGCCGCCCTTCGTAAGCCGGGAGTACAGCTTTCCAGGGCTGATGCCGCCGATATCGAACGGCTGCTGGCGCGTCAGGCGAAACGTCTGAAGGAGATTGGCGCATGAAGCTCGGCCTCCAAGGCAAAAAGGCCCTGGTGCTCGGCGCTAGCAAGGGTCTCGGTGCGGCGATTGCCGTCAGCTTGGCCAATGAGGGCGTCGACGTCATCGGTGCGGCGCGCTCGATCGAGGCGATCGGCGCCTTGAATGCTCAACTGGAGACAGATGCAATCGGCCGCATTCGCGCGCTGCCGCTCGATCTCACTGACGGCACCAGCGTTTCGGGTCTGGCCAAGACAGTGCTTGCCGAAGGCGGCATCGATATCCTCATCAACAACTCCGGCGGGCCTGCGCCGGGCGAAGCGCGATCGGTCGATCTCGCGGCGTGGAATGCAGGCTTCGAAAGTATGGTGACAAGCGTTATCTCGCTGACTCAGCAACTGCTGCCTGCGATGATTGAGCGCAAATGGGGCCGTATCATCTCTCTCACATCCTCCGGCGTCGAAGTTCCGATTCCACGCCTCGCCATCTCCAATGGCTTGCGCCAGGCGCTGATCGGCTGGTCGAAGACGTTAGCGACTGAAGTTGCTGCGGATGGCGTGACGGTCAACGTCATCGTTCAGGGCCGCATTCACACCGATCGTGTCGACCAGCTTGACGAGGCCGCGGCCAAGCGAACCGGCGGCACGCTCGATGACGTGCGCAGAGCATCCATTGCGACCATACCGGTTGGCCGCTATGGGCGTCCGGAGGAACTGGCCGACGTCGTCGCGTTCCTGGCCAGTGAACGCGCGTCCTACGTAACCGGCGCGCGCATCCGGGTCGACGGCGGCATGATTCGCTCCATCTGAGAGAAGCCCGACGTGGTTGCGAAGAAACATGACATCGTGATCGCGGGTGGCGGCTCCGCAGCCTGCGTCGCCGCCATGCGGCTGGTGAGCGCCTATGGCTTGTCTGTACTGATCATCGAGCGCGGGCCGCGCAGCACGGCGCGGCTGATGTCCTTTCCAGCCGGCTATATGAAGTATCTCGCCCGCGACGACTTTCTGGAAATGCATCATACCGTGCCGCAGCCCCAGCTTGGCGGGCGCGGCCCGATCGTCCCTGTCGCCAAGGCGCTTGGCGGCGGTAGCGCCGTCAACGCAATGGTCTATATGCGCGGCCAACGCGAAGATTATGACGGCTGGGCGGCCTATCTCGGCAACGGGGCAGACTGGTCCTATGCCGACATGCTCGGCCATTTCAAACGCATTGAAGGTAATTCCCGATTCAACAACGAGTATCACCGGATCGACGGGGCTTTGCGCGTTTCCGAGCCCCGATGAGCTCGGGAAGCTATTTTCCGCCACCGGTGCGTGCCGTCCCCTTTCCGAAAAAGACTGGGGGCCAGCGGATTTTGGGTGTGCCGATATGGACTGCATAATGCACCTCATTCAACGGGGTTTAGGAGTGCCAGGAATGTGGTGGGAGTTGGCGACCCACTCGCGTAGCTGCTGATCGACGGTGTCGGTAATGGTGACGGCATAGGGCCTGCCGGGCTTTCGATGGGCGGGAAACAACCCAAGGGTGATCCAATAATAGACCACCCACATGCTGACGCCATAGCGTTGGCACACTTGGCGGACTGTGAGCGTCCCCGCCGCAGCCGACGGGCCGGGAATGCGGTGTTTGTAGCGGATCCAGCTGATCATGCTGGCCGTGAAGGGCTTGCCAGTGGCGCTCTTTTTGCCATTCCGGCTGAGCAGCGTTGCGATCTCGCGGTTGTCGTGGCAGCGCGCCAGAGCGCGGATTTCATCGATGCAGGGCGGCGGATAGCGAACCGCGTCGGCCCGGTTCGGAGGCAGGCGGAATTCCACCGTCTCGGTCGCCCCGCCCTGCCAGCGGATGTGCAATTGGACCTGCTTCGGCTGCGGCCCCTTGGCAACGGTCATATCCTTGATCAGCAAGCGAAGCATACGCTTGCGGTCGCGGTGGCTGGTGGTCTCGGCGTTCCACAGCCGCGGAAAGTCACGTCCCAGCTGCATGATTTGCTGCTTCTGTTCGGCGGTGACGGCTCGCAGGGTCTGACGCTCGAACTTGGTCATTTCGGCCTCGAGGTCGAGCACCCGCTGCAGCGCGTCGTTCCAGCGCTGTTCCAGGGTGGCGGCGATCAGGCGGTTGGCCGGATCGACGGCTTCGTAGCGCCGTTCGGCCAGATCGGCGTCGTACCGGGCGCGTTCGATCCGCCGCCGCCATTGCCCGGCGACGGCCGCATCGCGCTCTTCGAGGCTGCTCAGCGCCGCGAGTGCCAATTCGATCGTCAGCGGCGTGACGGCGGCGACCACGCGCGCGGCGATGGCGCTGTCGAGCGGCGCCGCGGGCACCGTCAAGCAGCAGCGCCCGGTCAGGGCCTCGCGATGCTTCCAGTTGCACTGATAGACGGAATAGAGCCCACCATTGCCGGTGTAGCGCACGCCCAGACGGCGTCCGCATGACCCGCAGACCAGCAGCCCCTGCAGCAGGCAGAGCCCTTCGCGGGCCGGGCCGGCGAGAACCTCGCCGTTGGTCCGGTTCGCCGCCAGCCGCTGGCGATTGGCCAGGAACTGATCGCGGGTAAGGTAGCCTGGATGGTGATCGTGAATCACCACCCGCCAGTCCGCCTCGGGCGCGCGGCGCGTCCGGGTCTGGATCTCGCCGTCCTGCCCGATCCGCTTGGACGATTGATAGCGGCCGAACACATAGGTGCCGGCATAAGACGGGTTGGCCAGCAGGCCGACGACCCGTGAATGGGTCAGGCGGCCCCAGATCAGCTTGCCGTTCCAGGCGCCGCCGTAGGACCGGCGGGGAAAGCGCAGGCCGAGCTCGTGGAAGCGTTGCACCACGGCATAGGCGGTGCCCTCCCGCGCGTACAGCTCGAACACGGTGCGAACCGCGCCCTGCACTTCCTGGTCGGGATCGAGCACGATCCGGTCGCCGTCGAACACCAGACCGACCGGCAGGGCGAAGCGCAGTTCGCCTTTTTGCGCCTTGTTGAGCTTACCGCCGTGGAGGCGCGCGCGGATGATGTGGAGTTCCGCTTGGGCGAACGTTCCTTTCATGCCGAGGACAAGACCGTCGTTGAATTCGGCAGGATCGTAGCAGCCGTCCTCGTCGATCACGAGGGTCCCGGTAATCGCACAGAGCTCCAGCAGGCGATGCCAATCCTGGTTCGAGCGCGCCAGGCGCGACGCTTCCAGGGAGAAGATCGCGCCGACCTGACCCATCGCCACATTGCCCACCAGGGTCTTGAAGTCCTCGCGGTGGGTGGCCTGCGAGCCGGATTGGCCGAGATCGCGGTCCAGGATGCGGATCCGCTGCGGGCTCCAGCCCAGCGATTGGGCCTTGTTGGCCAGATTGTACTGACGTTCGGTGCTCTCCTGGTGGAAGCGGACCTGGCTCATCGTCGACTGGCGGATGTAGACACAGGCTTCCCGCGACAGATGGCGTTCGGCAATCTTGCTTGTCATCATTGGTGCTGTCCCCCGGTTCGGACGGCGGCGCACCGATGGCGAGATAGGATTCGATCATGTTGGCGAGGATGGTGCCCGCCTGGGCAAAGTCGAGGGCGGCGACGGCCGGGTCCATTTACTCGAACGGCTCGCGCCGGCGGAGCAGCTCCGCATTGATCGCGCAGATGTCGTTGAGCACCTCCCGCACCTTGCGGAAATTGGCGAGGTAGTGGCGGGAGTCGGCAAGGGTGGCATTCGGCACGTAATCCATTCGCGGCCGCTCCCCGGAGCTGCTGATGGACAGGTAGAATTTGGGCCCGTGGCCCGGTCCGTTGGCGCAGTGGCAGCCGGGCCGGCCACACCGCTTGTAGCGCTCGATCAGGGAGCCGCGCAGCAGATGCTCGAGCGGCGGGAGCTGGTGCAGGAGCCGGCGGCGGTGTTTGCGCAGGGCGGCGGCGGAGAGCGTCTTCACGGCGCTGATCGGACCTCGAATCTAACTGGTCCGGCGATTCTCGCAAAAGTCGAGTCATCGGTCAACCTCTGATGAGTCCTCCGATGGGTCCTGGTTCAACGAGCAAAGGAGCGCCGCCAGCGCCGCGCAACCGAAGGCGTCAACGATCAGCGCCGAGCCAGCCTCCACCGCCGGCACGCGCCCCCAATCCGTCCACTCCCGTGGCATGGCGAAGCTGCCGAGCTCAGCTTGACGCAGGCTCAAGGTCTCCACGCCGCAGACACGACGGACCTTGAGCACCACGAAACGTTGACCGCGCAGCGGATGAAAGGGATGGGTTACTTCCGCCGAACCCAAAGGCTGGCTGGAGAGAAGTGCAGTTCGATGTGATTGTGCCGACCATTCGGGACCGGGTGGTTCAGACCGCTGCCAAACTGGTGCTGGAACCGATATTCGAGGCGGACTTCGAGGATGGTGCCTATGGCTATCGGCCCAGACGCAGTGGGACCGACGCAATCAAGGAAGTGCACCGGCTTGTCTGCCGGGGCTACACGGACGTGGTAGACGCCGATTTG
>DATDBN010000017.1:0-24378 GCA_036524835.1 Mesorhizobium sp.
CCCCTCCCCCGCTTCGCAGAGGAGGAACCGGCGGCGGCGTCGATCCTCCCCCGTTTACGGGGGAGGGGGACCGCCGAAGGCGGTGGAGGGGGCGACATATATTGGGAAGGCAAAACATCATGACCGCCAGGACCGAAATCCAAGCCATCACAGACCGCATCCGCGAACGGTCGAAGCCCGGCCGCGAGCTCTATCTGGATCGCGTCGACCAGGCAGCCAGCCGCAGCGCAAACCGCGCCGTGCTTTCCTGCGGCAACCTCGCGCATGGCTTCGCCGTCTGCTCGCCATCCGAGAAGGTCGCGCTGGGCGAAGACAAGGTGGCGAACCTCGGCATCATCACCTCCTACAACGACATGCTCTCGGCGCATCAGCCGTTCGAAACCTATCCGCAACTGATCAAGGATGCCGCGCGCCAGGCCGGCGGTATCGCCCAGGTGGCCGGCGGCGTGCCCGCCATGTGCGACGGCGTCACGCAGGGACAGCCGGGCATGGAGCTGTCGCTGTTTTCCCGCGACGTGATCGCGATGGCAACGGCGGTTGGGCTTTCGCACAATATGTTCGACGCGGCCGTCTATCTCGGCGTCTGCGACAAGATCGTGCCGGGCCTGGTCATCGGCGCGCTGACCTTCGGCCATCTGCCGGCGATCTTCATCCCGGCGGGGCCGATGACATCTGGCATTCCGAATGACGAGAAGGCGAAAGTCCGCCAGCTCTACGCCGAAGGGAAGGTGGGGCGCGCGGAACTTCTGGAAGCCGAGTCGAAGAGCTATCATGGCCCCGGCACCTGCACCTTCTACGGCACCGCGAATTCCAACCAGATGCTGATGGAGATCATGGGGCTGCACACGCCGGGCGCTTCCTTCATCAACCCCAATACGCCGTTGCGCGAGGCGCTGACCCGCGAGGCCGCGAAGCGCGCGCTGGCGACCACGCAACTCGGCAATGAATACATTCCGGTCGGGCGCATGATCGACGAGCGGTCGGTGGTCAACGGTATTGTGGGACTCAACGCCACCGGCGGCTCGACCAACCACACCATGCATCTGGTGGCCATGGCCGCCGCCGCAGGCATCCGCATCACCTGGCAGGATATTTCCGACATTTCCGATCAGGTGCCGCTGCTGGCGCGCGTCTATCCGAACGGGCTGGCCGACGTGAACCATTTCAACGCCGCAGGCGGCATGGGCTTCCTCATCCGCGAACTGCTCGACGCGGGCTATCTGCATGAAGACGTGCAGACCTGCTGGGGCGAGGGACTGCGGCCCTACACTGTCGAAGCGAAGCTCGGGCCGGACGGCTCGGTGCAGCGCGAGCCATCGCCGAAGGTGAGCGGCGACGCCAAGGTGCTGACCACGGCTGACAAGCCGTTCCAGGCCAGCGGCGGCCTCAAGGTGCTGAGCGGCAATCTCGGCCATTCCATCATCAAGGCATCCGCCGTGAAGGCCGAGAATCGGTTTATCGAAGCGCCGGCGCTCGTGCTGAGCAGCCAGCAGGAGCTGAACGACGCCTTCAAGGCGGGCGAACTCAACCGCGACTTCATCGCGGTCATCCGCTTCCAGGGGCCGAAGGCGAACGGCATGCCGGAACTGCACAAGCTGACCACGGTGCTGGGCATCCTGCAGGATCGCGGCCACAAGGTTGCGCTGGTGACAGACGGGCGCATGTCGGGCGCCTCCGGCAAGGTGCCCGCAGCAATCCACGTCACGCCGGAAGCGCTGGACGGCGGACCCATCGGCAAGGTGCGCAACGGCGACATGGTGCGGCTCGACGCAGAAGCCGGTACGCTGGAGGTGCTGGTCTCGGCTGAGGAACTGAAGGCGCGGCCGAAAGCGGTCGCCGATCTGTCAGCCAATGATTTCGGCATGGGCCGCGAATTGTTCGGCGCGTTCCGGCAGATGGCGGGCCGTGCCGATCAGGGGGCGAGTGTGTTTGCCGGGTGAGCGCTTGAAGTAAGGCAATGATGCCTTACTTTTGGCGGTCAGTGGGAAACAGGCTATGACTACGCTCACCGTTACGGCAAAGGGTCAGATCACCTTCCGGAAGGAAGTGCTCCAACATTTGGGCGTCAAGCCGGGCGACAAGGTCGAAGTGGATCTCATGCCGAACCGGAAGCTATCCGTCCGACCTAAGGGATCAGGATCGATCGATGCTTTCATCGGTAGCCTCAAGTCGCCCGACAATCCCGTTTTGACCCTTGAGGAGATCAAAGAGGCCATTGAAAAGGGCTGGGCGGGCGAGCGTTGAAAGTCGCCGTAGACACAAACATTCTCGTTCGCGCCGCGGTCGGAGATGATGAACACCAGCAAAAGCTGGCGTCCGAAATTCTCCGTGAATCCGAATCCGTGGCTGTTGCCCTTCCAGCATTGTGCGAATTTGCGTGGGTCCTGTCGCGAACATACCGGATATCACCGGCGCAGGTTGCCACTTCCATTCGCAGTCTGGTGGGCGCATCCAACGTTGAATGCGAGTCGGAGGCCGTTGAGGCCGGACTTGTGATGCTCGACGCAGGCGGCGATTTTGCCGATGGAGTTATCGCCTTTGAAGGTCGGCGCCTCGGCGGGGACGTTTTCGTTACCTTTGACAAAGAGTCGGCCAAATTGCTTCAACGATCAGGCGCGAGGGTTAGCCTCCCCTCAGCGATCGACTTGCCGCGAACGCAATGACTTCCTGAGCCCTCACGTCTTGAGCGGCACTTCCAGGCGCTCGCCGGCTTTCACCGTGATCGGCTGTTCGAGGGCCGGCTTGTCCGCCTTGAACGTCACAGACAGGACGTAGTCGCCGGCCGGCAGCGTGGTCTGGTAATTGTCGCCGAACCCATAGGCGACTTCCTCGCGGCTTCCGTCGATCTTCTTTGCGGCCTTGTAGACCTTGATGGCGTCGGCCCCTTCACCGACAAGCGCCAGCACGCCGGCCTTCAAGGCGATGTCGTACACTTGCCGCTCGCCGACCTTCGGCACGATGGGAAACTCGACCAGCGCGGCGTCCATTTCGACGGTGCCGACATAGTCGCCGGCCGACAGGTCGAAATGGCCGTCCGGCCCGAAACCATAGGCGACCTGTTCGCGGGTTCCGTCGATCTTCTTCGCCGCCTTGTAGATCTTGGTGGAAAGGTTGGAGGATTCGACCTTGTCGCCGCCTTGCGTGTAGTAGGCGTTGATGACGGCGCGGCCGACGCCGACGATCACGTCCTTCTCGATGCTCTGACCGGCGGCAAGCTGGAATGTCTCGTTGACCTTGCCTTCGCCAATCTGCACCTCGAGCTGCTGCTCACCAGCCGGCAGAAAGAGCTTCCGCTCGCCATATTCCGTCGACACATCCTGCGCACCGGGATAGCGAAAGCGCAGCGTCGCGTTCGAGTCGACATCGGCGCCGGGGCTCGGCCTCGGCTTCACCACCACGGTTCCGGCGTTCAGGTTGAACAGCGGCGCGGCGACCTTGCCGGCCTCGATCTTGACCTTCTGCTCGCTGGCGGCGTAGCCCAGGCTGGCCTCCACAATATAGTCGCCGGGTTCGAGATTGCCTTTGTAATTTTCGTAGTCGGTTGAGAGGTTGTCGCCGCGCGTGCCGTCGGCGTTTACTTTGAAAACTTTCCAGGCCTGCCCGTCGTGCTGAAGCGGCGCGCCGCCTTCAGCCATCACAACCTGCGGCGTGAAGTTGAATTCGACCTTCGCCGGCTCGGGAGCCGGAGCCGGGGCGGGCGCCGGTGGAGGAGGGGGCGCGGCGACCGTGACCTTGAGCGCCTCTTCCAGCGCCTTGGCGTCGGAAGCCTGAATATATTTGCCGCCGGTATTCTCGGCCAGGCAGGCGACCTTCTTGCCCTCTTCCGCGGTCAGGCCGAAGCCGACGACATGGGCGGTGAAGTCGATGCCGGCCTGCTCCAATTCCTTGCCGATGGCGCAGGGATCGGCGTTGCAGGTTTCCAGGCCATCGGTGATGAGGATGACCGTCGCCTTGTTCTCCGTGTATTTGAGATCTTGCGCCGCCTTCCTGACCGCGGCCGAGAGCGGCGTCTTGCCGAGAAACTTCATGCCCGCGGCGGCGGCTGCGATCGCCGCGCCGGTGCCGGTGGCGGGGGGCACGACCAGTTCGATGTCCTCGCAACTGCCCTTCTCGCGATGGCCATAGGCCATCAGGCCGAGTTCCATGTCCGAAGGGATCGTCTGCAGGACGTTCTTCAGCGTCTCGCGCGCGATTTCGACCTTGGGTTTCCCGTCGATCTGCCCCCACATCGAACCGGAGGCATCGAGAACGACGATGGTGCGCTCGGCGGCGAGAAGTGAAGTCGTACAGCACGCGAAAAGAATCGCCGCCAAGAATGCATGCGCAATCGTCTTCATCATCTGTCCCGGATTGTGTTGCCGCGTGAGCGGGGAGGCTAAACAATTAGCTAAGGTGTTACAACGGCAGAGCGCTGCCTACTGCAACTTCGCTTCGATCAGATGCAGCGAGTTGTGGCCGTCGACAACCGAGTCCGTCACCAGGCGCCTGTCGAAAGTTGCGAGTTGGCCGCCTTGTCTCCTGGCGAGCGCGAGCAAGTAGGTGTCGGTGACTTGAGAATGAGACAACAGGTGTTCGGCGCGCACCAGATCAGAATCGGACAGGCTGACGTCGTCCGGCCAGAATCGATGGCCATCCATATTCCGAAATTCCGCAACGATCTTGGCGACCGCGCCAGGAGATCCCAAGGGATTTTGAAACTTGGGATTGCTCACAATACGGATGAAGCCATTCTCGGTGGTCGGGCAGGTCGCCCAACCTTCCTTAACACTCAGCGCAAACCATGAATGCGCGGTGGCATGGGCGACATGAATGGGATCCATGAGCGCGATAAGGACGTTGACGTCCAACAGGTAAATCACGGCAACTCGTCGCGCAGTCTGTTCACGTCTTCAAGAGTTACGGGTTTTGCACCTGGCCTCACCGGGAGAAGCGGAAAACCATTTCGGTACTGTGTAATCTCCTGTTTCAGCAGTGATCGTCTCGCTAGATCCGAAACCACGTCTCCAATGCTCCGCCGCTCATGCTCTGCAAGGGCCTTTGCTGCGGCAAGCACGTCGTCGTCGATTGTCAGGGTCGTTCTCATTCGCGACTCCTCAAGCATCAAGCATCAAGCATCACGCATCACGCATCACGCATCAAATAATCGCGGATGCTGCGGGGGTCAATACGTCGTGCGGCGCTCTTCGCTCGGCGGGCGGCCGAACTGCAGCCGGTAGCTCTGCGCGAAATAGCTGTGCGAGGTGAAGCCGGTGGCGACCGCAATGTCGAGGATCGGCATGTTGGTCTGGCGCAGCAACTCGCGCGCCCGCTCCAGCCGCAGGCGCATGTAATAGCGGCCGGGCGTCATCGACATGTGGCGCAGGAACAGGCG
This sequence comes from Mesorhizobium sp., assembly GCA_036524835.1. Classification (GTDB taxonomy): domain Bacteria; phylum Pseudomonadota; class Alphaproteobacteria; order Rhizobiales; family Rhizobiaceae; genus Mesorhizobium_G. The sequence continues at coordinate 5,372 of DATDBN010000017.1, forward strand.
CTCTACCTGGCGAACCGACAGGCCCACGGATTTGGCCAGTTGCACCGCCGTCAGCGGCTCGTCCAGGCTGTCGGCCATGCGCTCGACGATCTTGCGCAGCTTTTCGGACTTTCCGGACAGGTCGCGCTCGGGTCCAACACGCTGACGGTCGCCCGCCGAGCGGATGCGCTCGTGGTGAAACTGGTTCGCGACGCTGTTGGCGATATTGGCGCCGAAATCCGCGCGCACGATCTCCAGCATCAGATCGATCGAGGTCGTACCGCCTGCGCAGGTGTACCGTTTGCGGTCGATCTCGAACACATTGCCGGTGCATTCGACTTCCGGAAAGCGCTCCAGGAAGCCGGCGCGGTTTTCCCAATGGATCGTGCAGCGGTAGCCGTCGAGCTGGCCCGCCTCCGCCAGCAGATGCGAGCCGACAGACAGCGCTCCAAGCTTGCCGCCGCGCCGGCCCCAATTGCGCAAGGCACCCAGCACCTTGCTCTTGCCGGGAAAGTCGGTGGTGAGGCCGACGCAGACGAACAGGATATCGGCCGGCTGCAGGTCGGCGACGCTGTAGTCTATCTTGATCGGCAGGTCGTTGGAGGCGATCACCGGATCGCCATCGGCGGAAACGGTTGTCCAGCTGTAATAATCGCGGCCGAGCAGGCGGTTCGCCGAACGCACGGTGTCGATGGCGGCGGCCAGCGAGAACATCGAGAATTTTTCCACCAGCAGAAAGGCAAAGCGGCGGCCCGCCGGGGCATCCGGCGGCGGCACGAATTCGGCGACGGGCAATGGCGGGACTTGGCCTCGGGCCATCGGTCTCCTCGTGGCGGCTGCTGGGCCTTTGTTTGTCGCGTTTCCGAACTGGAAAACCGCTAAGCACTTTTCCTGGAAACGCTCCAGGCGCGGTGGCGAGAAGTGCCCTAAAATTGCGGTCTTGGCAAACCGGAGGCCAGCGTCGCCGCCGTCAGCGTGTTGGCCATCAAGAGCGCGATGGTCATCGGCCCGACGCCGCCCGGCACGGGCGTGATCGCGGCGGCGGTTTCGGCGGCTTCGCGGAAGGCGACGTCGCCGACCAGGCGCGTCTTGCCCTCGCCGCGTTCGGGAGCCGCAATGCGGTTGATGCCGACATCGATGACGGTGGCGCCGGGCTTGATCCAGTCGCCCCGCACCATCTCCGGCCTGCCCACCGCCGCGACGAGAATGTCCGCTGTGCGGCAAAGCGCGGCAAGGTCGGCGGTGCGGCTGTGGGCGACGGTGACAGTGGCATTGGCGGCAAGCAGCAAATTCGCCATCGGCTTGCCCACAATGTTGGACCGCCCGACCACCACGGCATTCAGCCCCGACAGATCCTTGCCGAGCCGCCGGGCGATCATCAGCATGCAGCCAGCCGGCGTGCAGGGCACGAAGGCAGTCTCCAACTCACCGGTTCCGATCTTGCCGACATTGACGAAGCTGAAACCGTCGACATCCTTTTCCGGTGCGACGGTCTGAATGACCTTGCCGGACTCGATATGGGCCGGCAACGGAAGTTGCACCAGAATGCCGTGAATGGCGGGGTCGGCGTTCAAGCTGCGGATCAGTGCCAGCAGGTCCGCCTCGCTGGCGTCAGCCGGCAAAGCGTGGCGGACGGAGTGAAAGCCGCATTCCTTGGCTTTGGCGCCCTTGGAGGTGACATAGACCTGGCTCGCGGGGTCTTCGCCGACGATGACCACAGCGATGCCCGGGGTGACGCCGGCACCCGCCTTCAGCGCGGCCGTCAGGTTCTTGACCGTTTCGATCACGTCAGCCGCGGCAGCTCGTCCGTCGATGATATCAGCCATGAGCGCTATCCCGCTGTTTGATCTAGGCGCGCATATTGCGGGAATCGCGCCTGTGCAATCCCGTGTCAGCGTCATCCCATGGCGTATTGCGAAAATCGGGGTGGACCGCGGCCTAGAAGTAACGCCGGCGCGTGCGGCTTTGGCTGAGCTCCCGCACCGCGTCGCGGCACTGGCGAATGCTCTCCCGGATCTCGGAGAGGGACTTCTCGTCCATCGGCGCTATTTCAGGCTGGGTTGGTTCAGGCTGAATTGCTTCAGGTTGAATTGCGTCAGGCTGAATTGCTTCAGGCTGGGGTGACGGCGGCTGGGTCGGAAGCTCGGGATGCAGAGTGGGGGCGTCGGCCGACAGCGGCGGAGGCGTGGGAGACGCTGGTGCCGGCGGACGATCCTCCTGCCGCCTTGGCGTGACCGTGGGCGCCCTCTCCCAGGAGGGCGTGTAATGCCAATCCGCTGGGGGCGAAGGCGCCAGCGGCGCGGACGACAGAGGTGTATCATCCCCCTTCTGCTCAGGGGTCGCAGTTTCGGCATCGCCTGTCGGGTTGATCGCCCGAGTGCGAGGGGCGGAACGGGCGGCGGTTTCGCTGTCTTTTGGCGGCTCCGTCACCCGTGTGTTGGACGAAGGCTCAGCGGCGGCCTCTCCGAGGCTCGCTGTGAGGGTCTCCGGCGCCTGCGAGTCCGGCAGTGCAGATTGAAAGGGCGCTTGCAAGGTCTCTTCTTCGAAAGCGACCGCTGTGGCGTCTGGCTCCGGGGATGCCTGAGGCGCGGTGTGGTCCTGTGCCTCGGCGACGGGCGCTTCGCGTCGCGCCCTGGCTGGCGCACGCGCTTTGCCTGTCGCCCGCCCCAAGGCCGCGATGCCAATTCCCGCCAGCAAGCCTAGCAGAGCGCCAGTGCCGGCGATGAGGGCACGTGGCAAGATCGACGAACCGGCTGGCGTCGAGGCCGGCGCAATGACGCGCACCGGGTCGGTCTCGCTGCCCTTCTGCGCGCCGCCTTCACGGGCCACCAGTTGAAACGCCTCGTAGACGGCGCGTTTGGTCGTCGCCTCACTCTCCAGCTCAAGCAGCGTTGCCATTTTGCCGGACCAATCGCCCTGGCGGGCCTTCATCTGCGCCAGCTTTCCAGCCAGGTCTTGCTCCAGTTGCGCCGCGCGGGTGGCCTCGGCTTGCATCTCGGCGCCGACCCGCCGCAACTCGGTCAGCAACTGTTCGCGTGCGCTACGGACCTGCGCCTGCATTGCCTGATACTGCGGGTTTTTGGGTCCGAGCGTGACCGCGAGACGATTGAGCTCCAGCCTTGCGGCGGCGTGTTTGCCGTGCAGCGCGGGAATAGCTCCAGCGACGTCGGATGAAGCGGCCTTTAGGAAAGCCTCGGCGTCGAGCGTGCGAGCGCTTTCTGCCAGCCCGTTCAGTTGCAGCGTCCGCGCCTTGGCAGTCGACAATCGATCGGTAAGTGCGGCTATCTCTTCATCGGTGATGTCGGCAACGCCGTTGGCGGCCATGAAGGCTTTCGCCTTGCGCTCGGCATCTTCCGAATCCCGCTGCAGGGCGCTGAGCCTGCTGTCGAGCCTGTCGCCCGCGCTGCCCGGGGCGCCGGGCCGGATCCGCTCCGCTTCCGCAATGAATTCCGCTGTCACCGCGTTGGCGATCCTGGCGGCTTTCCCGCCATCATGGCTGCGCGCCCGAATGATGATCGTATCCGCGTCACCGCGCTCGACGGATAGGCTGTTGCCGAGATTGCGGATCGCGATTGCGCGCTGCCCCTCAGGGCTGACGGCGGTCTCGGAAGGCGCGAACAGCGAGCTGATATAGCCGAGTGGATCGAGGCCGGGTCCACTTCTCCCGCCGTTGAACTCAGGGTCGCTTTCGAGCTTCAGCCTGTCGACCACCCTGTTCATAATGGCGGGGGCGGTGAGCATGCGGACCGGATCGTCTATCACCGCGCCGGAAGGCAGGGGCGCGCCGGCAGGCTTTGCCGTTGTTTGATCGGGCGGCGTGATGCGCAACTGGACAGAGGCATCATAGGTTGCGGGCGTTGAGAGGGCCAAGGCGCTGCCGATAAGCGCACCGGCGGTGGTCGCTGCCAAGATCGTGGCGAGCGATCGGGAGATGCGGCTGCGGGCCGCGATCGGCTCAACCGGGCGGCCGTACTCATCTGCCCCCCTCATCCCGGCGGTCTGCGCCACCCTTGCGGATCGCGCGCGACGATCCCGCACCCCTTCTTTCGCGACGCTTCCCGCGAGAGCCTGCAGGATCAGGCTGGACCGGGATCGGCGCGGCTGGCCGAGGCTTCTCGCGCGCTCCTCGGCGATCGCGCGGCTGAGCGGCAGCACGGAAGTGCCTCGCCCGTCCTCGGTGCGGTTTTCGCGATCAGACATGCCTTGAGCCACAATAGCTGAGCCTTGGGGGACCTCAGCGCCGTTCAATGTTAACGCAGGCTAAAGAGCCGTGGGAAACAAATCGTTAATATCCGGCCGTGGCCCGATCAAGGCTGATCGTCACTGTCGGGGTTGAAACGACTTCGTACTGCGTATATTTTTTCAGAATGCGGAGAAAATGAATGCGCATCGATGTGAAGGCCCGCCGAGAACGCCAGCGCGAAGAAATTCGCTCGGATCTGCTTTGCGCCGCGCATGCGGTGGTCAAGGACGAAGGCTATGAGAGCCTGACGATCCGCAAGCTGGCGCAGCGCGTCGGCCTTGCGACGATGTCGGTCTATTCCTACTTCGCCGACAAGCAGGCGATCCTCACCGCCATGGCGGAGGATGCTTTCGTCGAGTTGGCGAAGCGCTGCGAGGCGCGGCGCACGCCCGACCCCCTGCACAGCCTGCGGGCGGGGCTGGAAGAATATGTGATCTTCGGCCTTGAGAACCCGAACGAATATCGCACCGTGTTCATGACGCCGCAGCTGGTGGTGCATCAGGACAGGACATTCGAGGATCTGGAGCAGCACAATCCGGCTTTCCAGGGGCTGTTGAACGCCGTGCAGGAGTGCATCGACGCAAAGGCGCTGTCGGGCGACGCGCGGGCCATCGCCACGATCCTGTGGACGGTGGCGCATGGCGCGGTATCGCTCATCCTGACGTTCTCGCTCTATCCGTTCGGCGATCCCAAGGCCTATGCCGGCCGGGTCATCGAACTGGCCCTGACCGGCATCCGGCAAAGCAAGGTCGAGCCGCTGGTGGCCCCGACGCCTCAGGAAATCCGCCGCGCAAGCGCGGCGTGAGATCTGCCGCAACATCAATGCCGACATTGTCTGCCTTATCGCGGCAGGGCTGTCGCATTGGGTGGTTCCAAGAGGTCATCGCGGCCCTCGAACCAAACGCGATCGCCCTATCCCCAGCGGATAGCGATTGAACGCTGGTGGTGGCACGTTCTCCGCCGGTATTCAAAAATATTGTACACGTACGAAATCTCTTGCGCCTCCAAAAAATCGTCGTATATGTACGCATACTGTACACGTACAGGAAATGAAGGAGCAAGACCATGAAAACCGCCATCATCGCCCTCGCCACTATCTTGTCGCTGACGGGCGCCACCTTTGCGAAGGATGCGGGAAAGCCTACCCCCTCCGTCGAGACCATCGACACCGGAACCACTGGTTCGATCCAGAAGTCCCGCAACCTCCTGCCGGCCGCTACCGCCGATCACCCGATCGTGCGGAACGCAGCGAACAAGCCTTTCGCTAGCCGGCTCGGCATCGACGTGAACCCGAATTTCCTGCCGACCTATAAGTAGGACGGCCGCAGCCAGCCGGCACTGACCGCGCAGGTGAGACATGTTGCAACGGGACGCATCTGTAAGGTGCGTCCCGTTTCGTTTTCCACGGGATGCACTTTCGCCTCTATCGATCAGCGTCTATGACGGCGAGCGACAAGGGGAGCGCGTGCATGACGGTCAAGATCGTTCTGGTTGGTTGCGGCAATATGGGGTTCGCCATGCTGTCCGGCTGGCTGACCGCCCGGAAAGTTGCCAACGACGAGGTTTTCGTCGTTGAGCCGAACGACGATCTGCGCGGAAGGGCCGCGAAGCTCGGCTGTCAGGTCGCGGCGGGGCCGCAAGCCATACCGGGCGATGCCAATCCAAAGCTGGTGATCTTTGCGGTGAAGCCGCAGGTCATGCGCGAGATCGTTGCCGATTATATTGGGTTCGCCACGCGCAAATCGGCGTTCCTCAGCATTGCGGCAGGAACGCCAATCGCGACTTTTGAAGAGATATTGGGCAGCGATGCGGCCATTGTGCGCTGCATGCCGAACACGCCGGCCGCCATCGGCAAGGGCATGATGGTGCTGTTCTCCAATCCGCAGGTCACCGGGACTATCCGCGATTTCGTCGCCGGCCTGCTATCTGCCAATGGGGAAGTCGCGACCATCGACGATGAAAGCCTGATGGATGCGGTGACCGCGGTTTCCGGCTCCGGACCGGCCTACATCTTCCATTTCATCGAATGCCTGACAGCAGCCGCCGAAAGCGCCGGCCTGCCGCAGCAGACGGCGAAGCTGCTGGCCATGCAAACGGTCTATGGCGCTGCAGCCCTTGCCGCTGAAAGCCGCGAGGACCCAGGCGAACTGCGCCGCCAGGTGACCAGCCCAAACGGCACCACCGCCGCGGCCCTCGCAGTGCTGATGGGCGAGGACAGGTTGAAGACGCTTGTGACCGAGGCGGTCGAGGCCGCACGCAAGAGGGGCGTGGAACTGGGCAAGTAGCGATAGCCTACGTCGGATTACCCGCCGTAGAGCATCTTGTCCTGCAGTTGCCGCAGCGCGAACAGCCGCGTGGTGGGGTCGGGCGCGGCGATGGCGGTGGTCAGCAATTCGCCCTTCTTCACAGGCATCAGCACCTTGCCGCCTTCCAGCAGGCCGACCGGCACAGCGCCGGCAGCCCGCGCCTCGCCGACGGTCATCGTCCAGGACCGATAGCAGGTCTCGCCGATCGCATCGAACGTTTCGCCGGACTTCAGGTCGCGCTTCGCCACGGCGCAGACCTCGGCGACCGGGCGGGGCAGGGGCACCATGTCAGGCTTGCCGTGGAGCATGATGCGCGCCGCCGTCAGGGGCACCTCAAGGGAGGTCAAATGGTAGGGCCGGAAGAAGCCGTAATAGGGGCCGATGCCGACATGCAGATCGTCCATGCGCTCGATGATGCGCGGGTGGGTCGCCTCGACCACCACGAAGACGCCGGGGGCGACACCCTTGCCGATCGTGTAGTCGACCACGCCTTTCCTCGACAGCAGCCCGCCGTCTTCTTTCGGGATGAGAACCTTGGCCAGGGTCTCGCGGCTGGCGTTGGGCCCATGCATGCCGGGAACGTCGGGCACCAGGCCGGTCGCGTTGGCGATCGCCGCCATCTCCACCATCGTCTTTGAGCCGTCGACGAATTCGACCAGCATGCGCGGGTTCATGTTGCGGCGTTCCGCCTCCGCGCGATAGTCGTCGGGCACGGCGTCGTGGTTGAGCGGATTGTTCTTGCCCTTGCCGGCTGAAATGATCGTGTAGCCCAGCGCCGAGGCGAACTCGATCAGTTCCATGCAGGAAGAGGGCTCGTCGCCGGCGCCAATCGTGTAGATGACGCCCAGCCTGTCGGCTTGCTGCTTCAGGTAGCAGCCGATCGTGACGTCGGCCTCGACGTTCATCATCACGACATGCTTGCCATGCTCCATCGCCATCAGGTCGAAATCCGCCGCGACGCCCGGCTTGCCGGTCGCGTCGATCACCACATCCACCAGCGGGTGCGTGACCAGTTGCTCGTTGGAGGTGATGGCGAGCTTCTTCGCCTCGATTGCCGCGGTGATTTTCGATGCCGTATCGGCCTCCACCGCGCGGCTGTCGTCGCCATAAGCGATCGTGACGGCGTTGCGGGCGGTGTGCGGACGGCGCGTCGACATCGCGACCAGTTCGACGCCCTTCATCAGCATGCATTGGGTGACGAGGTCGGTTCCCATTTCGCCGGAACCGATGACGCCGATGCGTACAGGCCTGCCTTCATCGTCGCGACGGGCGAGTTCGCGGGCAAGTCCTGTCAAAGCGACATTCGTCATAATGTTCTCTGGCCTGGCTGCGGAGTTTCATCCGGTGCGCCCGCTTTGTCAGCCGGAGACTATGCTGTCCAGCCGAAAGTGGGTGGTATGCTGGAGCGGTGGTCTTTAGGTGCCAAGGGCGCGGAACTGCGGTGCAGGCCTCGTGAAATTGCGATTGTTCGCTGATGCAAACTTTTGTTGCACAAAAATTCGCTATTTGCTACCAGAAGCCGTGAAAGAGATCGCCTACAGCAAATCTTCCCTCAAGACTCTTCGCAGGATGCCTGCCAACGAGGCCAAGCGCATCACGTCGAAAATTGTGCAGTATGCCAGCGATCCCAAGAGCCTCGCCAACAATGTGAAGGCATTGGTTGGCTCACCTTACATTCGCCTGCGTGTTGCCGACTGGCGCGTCATCATGGACGATCAGGGTAATGTGCTGGACGTTCTCAACAGCCCGCGTGGCGGAATTTACGATTAGGTGGCACCCATGCAGAAGATTACCACTCCCAAGGGCGAAACCCTCGTTATCCTTCCTATCGACGAGTATGAAGCCCTCGTTGATCGCAGCGATATTGCAGGCGCCGAGAAGGTGAGGGCCGACATCGCCGCCGGCCGCGACGAACTCGTTCCCGCCGCTGTTGTCGACCGTATCCTCGCTGGAGAGAACCCTGTGCGGGTTTGGCGCAGCCATCGAAGCATGTCGGCACGCGACCTTGCGGCCGCAACGGGTCTCAGCGCGTCCTACATTTCCGAGATCGAGGGCGGGACAAAGTCGGGCAGTCTTTCCGCGATGAAGAAGATCGCCGAAGCGCTTCGGCTCGATCTGGACGATATAGCCTGACGCTTGCCGCGAGGGCGAGTGCGACTCCACTGAGCGTCAGCCTATCTACTCTTCAAATCCTGTCGCGGAGAGCATACCAGCTCAGCGCCAGGAACAGCAGGGGCGAGCGGAAGCGGCGTCCGCCGGGGAATGCCGGAACGTTGAGTTCCTCGAACAGCTTGAGGCGGTCGCGGTTGCCGGCGACGGTTTCGGCGTAGAGCTTGCCGACGAAGTTGGACAGCATGACGCCGTGGCCGGAATAGCCGCCCGCCGAAATGACGTTGGGCAGAACCTCGCGCACAAAGGGCCGGCGCGGCAGGGTGATGCCGACATAGCCGCCCCAGCCATGCGTCAGTTCGACATCCTTCAGCGCAGGATAGATCTCGGTGATCTGCCGGCGGATATGGATGTGGATATCCTTGGGATCCTTGACGCCGTAGATCTCGCGGCCGCCGAACAGAAGGCGATTGTCCGCTGATTTGCGGAAATAGCGAACGACAAAGCGGGAATCGTCGACGGCCTCGCCGCCGGGCAGCACCGGCGTGTCGGCCGGCAAGGGCGGCGTCGCGCCGATGAAGGACCCGATCGGCATGACATGCGCCGCGCTGACGGGTTCGAGGTCGCCGCCATAGGCGTTGACGGCGATCAGCCCCTTGTCGGCGGTGATGGTGCCGTTCGGGGTCTCGACGACCACCTTGCCGTTGCGCGATGAGATGCCGGTGGAGCGGGTTTGCTCGAAGAGCCTGGCGCCTGCGGCAGCGGCCGCCTTCGCGGTGCCCACCAACAGCTTCAACGGATGGATATGGCCGGTGCCGGTGTCGAGCACGCCGCCGTAATAATGCGTGGAGCCGAGCCGCTCGGCGGTCTCCGCTCTGTCCATGAAGGAGAGATGCGGATAGCCGAAGCGCTCGGCCATGATTTCAGCGTGCGCCTTGTACTCCGCGACATAGCGGGGCTTGTGGGCAACGGACATCTGGCCAGCGCGGTAGTCGATGTCGATGCCGTTTGTTGTGGTGAATTCCAGAAGATGCGACTTGGCTTCCTCGGCCAGGTCAAACAGCGCCCTCGCGCGGCCAAGGCCGAGCTCCGCCTCCTGCTCCTCCGCCCAGGCGCGCTGGCCGGTTCCCATTTGGCCGCCATTGCGCCCCGAAGCGCCATCGCCGAAGCGATAGGCTTCGATGAGAACGGCATCCGTCCCCGATTTGGCCAGATGCACCGCCGCCGACAGGCCGGTGAAGCCGCCGCCGATGATGACGACATCGGCGCTCCGATCGCCGTCGAGCGAGGGATAGGTGGGGCGGTCCGGGATCGAGTCTTCGTACCAGGAACGGCCGGGGGAGATGGGGGACTGGTACATCGCAATTCAGGGGTGAATGGTAAATGGTGAATGGTGAATGGCCAGCGGAAAAGTCTGTTGACCTTCGGTAAGTCGAACTGTCATCTCACCATTCACCATTCACCATTCACCATTCACCATTCACCATTCACCATTCACCATTCACACATTCAGCAACAAAAACTCCCGCTCCCAAGGCGAGATGACCTCCATGAACGTCTCGAACTCGGCCCGCTTGATGGCGGTGTAGGTCGACACGAAGGCGCCGCCCAGCATCTCGCGCAGATCCTCGTCGGCTTCGAACAGGTCGACCGCCTCCAGCAGGCCGCGCGGCAGGTCGATCTCGTCCTCATTGGCGGTTGTCAGAACGGCGGCGTCGCAGGCGATCTGCTTGGTCATGCCGATCAGGCCGCAGGCGAGGGAGGCGGCGAGCGCGAGATAGGGATTGGCGTCGGAAGAGGGGATGCGGTTTTCGACGCGGCGCGAGGCCGGATCGGAGCGTGGCACGCGGAACGCCGTGGTGCGGTTGTCGTAACCCCATTTGTTGTTGACGGGGGCGGAGGCCGCCTGCGTCAGCCGGCGGTAGGAGTTGACGTAGGGCGCGAACATCACGAGCGCGTTCGGCACATGCTTCTGCATGCCGCCGATGAAGTGGAAGAAGGCGTCCGTCTCGCCCCCATCGGGCTTGGTGAAGACGTTCTTGCCCGTCTTCTTGTCGATGATGGACTGATGGATGTGCATCGCCGAGCCGGGCTGGCCCTGGATCGGCTTGGCCATGAAGGTGGCGTAGACATTGTGCTTCATCGCCGCTTCGCGGATGGTCCGCTTGAACAGGAACACCTGGTCGGCAAGTTGGATCGGGTCGCCATGGCGCAGGTTGATTTCCAGTTGCCCCGCGCCTTCCTCGTGGATCAGCGTGTCGATCTCGAGACCCTGCGCTTCCGAGAAATGGTAGATGTCGTCGATCAACTCGTCATATTCGTTGACGCCGGCGATGGAGTAGCCGGAGCCGCCCGCGATGGGCCGGCCGGAGCGGCCGACCGGCGGCGTCAGCGGATAGTCCGGGTCGGTGTTCTTGCTGACCAGGTAGAACTCGATCTCAGGCGCGACGACCGCCTTCAGGCCGCGATCCGCATAGGCGGCCAGCACACGGCGCAAGACATTGCGGGGTGTGAATTCGACCAGCCGTCCATCCTGATGGACAAGGTCGCAGATGACCTGCGCCGTCGCATCTTCTTCCCACGGCACCGAGCACAGGGTTGAGAGATCCGGCACCAGTTTCAGGTCGCCATCGTCTTCGGGATATTCGAAGCCGTTGCCGTCTTCCGGATAGTCCCCCGAGATGGTCATCATGAACGGCGCGGAGGGAAGCGCCAGCGAGGTGTTGGAGGTAAATTTGCTCGACGGCATCATCTTGCCGCGCGCAACGCCGGCCTGGTCAGGGGTGATGCATTCGATGTCCTCGATGCCTCGCCACTCCAGCCAGTCGGTGGCTTCCTTCCAGTTTCGGACACCTCGGAGGTTCTTGACGTAGGCGGGAGTGCGGGAGCCGGCTGCACGGCGCGGCGAACGGGCGTCCTTTTTGTCGGCGGGCATCAATCACCAGTAGATTTCGGATTGCCCGAATATGCCGTGCGCCGCGCGAGAAGGGAAGGCCCTGCGAGAGTGTTCACGCGGCTTCCAGCACCACCTTGACGCTTTGGCTGCGGTCGAGCGCAAGGCGCAGCGCAGCCGGGGCATCGGAAAGCGGGCGGCGCGCCGTGATAAGCTGTTGGACGTCGATCTTGCCTGCGACGATCAGCTTCACCGCCTGTTCGAATTCCTGGCCGAAGCGGAACGCGCCAAGAAAGTCGATCTCCTTCGCCATGACCGCGTTCGCCGGCACGGAGATTTCGCCGCCGGGCAGATTGCCGATCTGCACCAGCGTGCCGCCGCGCCGAACGGAGCGAATCGCGAGAGCCAGCGCGGGCGGTGCTCCTGTCACCTCGAACACGACGTCGAACGGCCTTTCGGCGGCCGCCGCCAGCAACTCATCATTGCCGGCGGAGATATCGAAGGTTTCGTCAGCGCCAAGCTTCGCGGCGAAGGCAAGCGGACCCGCCGCAATGTCGATCATCGTCAGATGTCCGGCTCCAGCCTGCTTGGCAGACAGCATGGTGAGCAGGCCGATCGGACCGCCGCCATACAGGGCGACCCGCTTGCCCGTCAGGTCGCCGGCGCGCGAGACGGCGTGGAGGCACACGGCCAATGGCTCGGCCAGCGCCGCCGACGTCAGCGGCAGATCCTTCGGCACGACGATGCACTGCGCCGGAACCGCGTCGAACAGCGTGGCAAAGCCGCCCTGCATGTGCGGTGTCTTGGAGGCGGAGCCCATGAAGTAGATGTTCTCGCACAGATTGGCGCGGCCCTCGCGGCAACGGGCGCAGTGTCCGCACCAGCGCGACGGATTGACCGCCACGTGGTCGCCGAGCTTGAGATGGGTGTTCGGCGCATTGATCTCGACCACCTCGCCGGCGATCTCGTGGCCGAGAACCAAGGGCGAGGTGACGACGAAGTCGCCAGTCCGGGCGTGGCGGAAATAGTGCATGTCGGAGCCGCAAATACCCGCGGCGCCGAACTTGATGCGCACCATCCCCTCGGCGAGCGGCCCGAGCGGCCGCTCCACCATGCGCAGATCTTCCGGCCCGAAGAGCGTGGCCGCGAGTGCGGTTTCGGTCATCGTATCAATCCCATCTGTTGCGGCAGCCAGAGCGTGATCGCCGGCACGAAGGTGATCAGCAGCAGTGCGAAGACGAGGGGCACCAGCCAGGGCAGAATTGCCATGGTCGTTCGCTCGACCGACAGTTTGGCGACACGCGACAGCACGAACAGCACCATGCCGAGCGGCGGATGCAGCAGGCCGATCATCAGGTTGAGCGTCATGATCAGGCCGAAATGCACCGGGTCGACACCGAACTTGGCCGCGACCGGCAGGAGGATCGGCACCAGGATGGTGATCGCGGCGATCGTGTCGAGGAAGCAGCCGACCACCAGCATCAGGATGTTGACCAGGATCAGGAACACCCACTTGTTGTCTGTCAGGCCGAAGATGAAGTCGGAGAACACCTGCGCCGCCTGGCTGACGGTCAACAGCCACGCGAAGATCGAAGCGGCGGTGACGATGAACAGCACCGAGGCCGTTGTTTCGATCGTGTCGAAGCTGGCCTTGGCGAGCGCCGGTATGGTCATCGTGCGGTAGCGGATGAGCCCGAGGAACAGCGACCAGATCACCGCGGCCATCGCGGCTTCGGTGGGGGTAAACCAACCCATGGTCATGCCGCCGATCAGGATCACCGGCGTCATCAGCGCCATCACGGCGGAGAAGTCGAAATACCAGTCGGCCGCGATCAGGACGACAAGTCCGATGAGTACCGCGACGTTGATCGAGAGACCCGATGAGACGAGGATGTAGACGCCCAGCGGGAACAGCGCGACGACGAGAATTTCCAGCGTGGCTTCGCCGAGCTTGGCGATGGAGAAGGGCGTGTCGGAGCCCCAGCCGAGCTTGTAGGCGAACACGGCGACCGTGATCATCATCAACAGCGTCATCACTATGCCGGGCAGGATGCCGGCCATGAATAGCGCTCCGATGGAGACATTGGCCATCATGCCGTAGATGACGAAGGGCAGCGAAGGCGGAAAGATCGGCCCCAGCGTCGCAGACGCCGCGGTAACGCCGACGGCGGCTTCGATCGGATAGCCATGATCCTTCATCGCCTTGATCTCGATCGTTCCGATGCCGGCGGCGTCCGCAAGCGCGGTGCCGGACATGCCGGAGAAGATCACCGAGCCGATGATGTTGACCTGCGCCAGGCCGCCCTTCATCCAGCCGACCAGAGCGAGGGCGAAGGTGTAGATGCGGCCCGTGACCCCGGCGATGTTCATGAGATTGCCGGCAAGGATGAAGAAGGGCACCGCGAGCAGCGGGAAGCTTTCGACGCCCGCGATCATGCGCTGCGCCGCGATGAGGTCCGGCGCAACATTGTAGATCAGCAGATAGGCGACGGAAGCAACCGCCATGGAGACAGCCACCGGCACGCCGAGCAGCATCAGGATGAGAAATCCACCAACAAGGAGAAGCATGGTTCAGGCTCCCGGAGCGTCAAATTTTTCAGGATGTTCAAGCACCGAGTAGCCGCGCCGCCAGTTCTCCACGAGAACCTGGATCGAGCGCAGAAACATCAGCAAGAACCCGACGAAGACCAGATAGAAGAACCAGCTTCGGGGCAGGTTGATCGTCGTCATTCGTTCGCTGGCGACAATGGAGACGTAGCGCCACATCAGCCAGGTCGCGTAGGCGAAGAAGATGACGCGAATGACGTCGACAAGCTTTGACATCAGCGCGCCGACGCGTTCCGGCAGATAGTGGTAGAGCACATCGACATGGATGTGCCGGGTTGTCCGCACGCACATGGCGGCGCCGAGGAAAACCACGGCGATCAGCGTGTTGGTTGCGATCTCCTCGGTCCAGGCGAGGCTGTTGTTCATCGCATAGCGCGTGAAAAACTGCAGGAAGACGCAGATCACCATGACCCAGAAAAGGGCAAGCGTGAGCCAGTCCTCCCATCCGTGATGGGAGAGATCGACCGGCGCCGCCTCTTCCTCGAAGGCATGTGCCAGTTCTTCGGCGGTGACTTGCGTGTGATGTTCGGTCTGCGTCATGACAATGGCCTCGCGGTTGGCCTCGGAGTGAAGACGCCCCCCATCCGGCTGCTGCGCAGCCGCCCTCTCCCGCCGGGAAAAGCCCCACTGGGGAGAGGAAGGAGCAAACCTTGCCGCCGCTCTCCTCTCCAGTGGGGGGGAGAGGGTGGCTGCGCAGCAGCCAGGCGAGGGGGCGATGCTATGGGAGAGCCAGCGCTGGCGACAGCGGCCGGCTCAGCCGTTACTGCACGGCCTGGATGGCGTCCCAGTCGGCCTTCTCGTAGCCGAACTCCTCGAAGGTGACCTTCTCGGCAACGGCCTTCCTGAAGTCTTCCTTGTCGATTTCGGTCACGGTCAGGCCCTTGTCCTTGAAGCCCTGGACGAGCTCGGCTTCCCGCGCCACGATCTTGTCGCTGGCGCGCTTGGCCGCTTCCTGAAGAACCTCGGTGAAGATCTTCTTGTCCTCGTCGGACAGGCTCCCCCAGCGGGTCTGGGAGATGATCGTGTTGAGGTGGTCGACGATATGGCCGGTCAGCACGATGTGCTTCTGCACCTCGTAGAACTTCTTGGCTTCAATCGTCGTCAGCGGGTTTTCCTGCGCCTCCACCGTGCCGTTCTGCAGGGCAAGGTAAACTTCCGCAAAGGCGATCGGCGCGGTGTTGGCGCCGCAGGCGCGCGGCATGGCCAGATAGGCCGGCACGTCGGGAACGCGCATCTTCAACCCCGCCATGTCGGCGCATTTGGCGATCGGCTTGTTGGATGTCGTGTGACGCGTGCCGTAATAGGTGGTCGCGGTGATGTGGTGGCCGGTCTTCTCTTCATAGAGGCCCGCCAGTTCCTTGTACTTGTCGCTCTTGGTGTAGGCCAGCAGATGGTTCGCGTCGCGGAACGTATAGGGATAGTAGGTCACGCCGATGCGCGGCAGTTCCTTGGCGGCGAAGCTGGAACCGGAAATGATGATGTCGACCGTGCCGAGCGTCAGGCCCTGGTTGATGTCGGCTTCCTTGCCGAGCTGCGAAGCCGGATAGACCTCGACCTTGTACTTGCCGTTCGTCCGCTTGCCGATCTCTTCCGCCGCCCACACAGATTCCGTGTGGAACGGTTCTGAAGTCTCGTAAACATGTGCCCATTTCAGCACTTCCTGGGCGTGGGCCGTTCCTGCCATCAGCAGGCCGGCCACCGCGCCAAGCAGGCTCTTTGCGATCGTGCGTCGTGAAATCATGTCTCTCTCCCTGGGTTTGTTTGATCTGGGTTTGTTTGATTGGTTTACGCTGGCATCTCGTCGTCGAAGAATTCCGGTTTCAATTTCGCCACATGAGGAAGGTCGATCAGGATCTGCCGCAAATGGCTGCGCATGGCACTGTCGGTCGCTTCCTTGCCGCCGCTTTCGATGGCGTCCACGATTGCCGCGTGCTGGTCGATCGACTGCATGATCACCGAGCGGTGCATCAGCGTCAGATAGCGCACGCGGTCCATATGCGCCTTGACGCTGGTGACCATCTTGAAGACCTGCGATTTGCCGGCCGCCACCGCCAGCGAGCGGTGAAACAGCTCATCGAGCTTCATGAATTCTTCCGGATGACGGTCCACCACCTGGCGCTGCGCCTCGACCTGCCCACGCAGATCGGCGATCACGACCGGGTCATGCGATTCCGCAACCAGCTTGGCGATGTCCGCCTCGACGGCCTCGCGCACAAAACGCGCATCCATCACCGACGCGATGTTGATCTTTCGAACCAGCGTGCCGCGCTGGGGCCGCACTTCCACCAGCCCGTCATCGGCCAGCTTGATGAAAGCCTCGCGAACCGGCTGGCGGCTGAGAGAGAATGCGCGCGCAATCTCGGTCTCCGAAACCTGCGCTCCCGGCGGCAGTTCGGCGCGGATGATGCGGGCACGGAGCAACTGGTAGACCTGAGGCCCAACCGGCGCGCCTTGCTCGACCACCCAGTCGATCTTGCTGTGAACTCCCAACTGTTCCTCCTAACAGTTGACGCAACGTTAAGGCCAACTGCCATACTAGTCAACAGTTTTTTACGGAGGGGTTTCTGGTGATGGCCGCAGGGCGCGGACGCTTCTTCCTTCTCCCCGTTCACGGCCCTTAATGGGGGAGATACCGGCGGCCGCGAACCTGCCAGTTCGGCAAGGCGGATATTCGGCAGGCGGTGAAGCGTCAGCTTCGCGAATGCGCCTCCCCAACGAAAAAAGCGCGCCGTTTCCAGCGCGCCTTCATGTCAGCTTCAGTCAGCCATGATGGCTGCTATCAGTGGCTCTGCGTCACGATCACCGGGATGAGCAGGTCGCCCCAATTGCCGTTGCCGCCATGGTGGCGGGCGGAGCGGACGAGTTCCACCGATACGCCGGCCTCGACCGCCTTCATCACGGCCTGGTTCAGGCGATGCAGATCGTTGGCCACGATGCGGATCGCCGCTTGCTGTTCATCGCTCATCGCCGAAGACTGTTCCTCGGCCCGTTCCTTGACCCGCGTTCTCATGTGAACTCCCTATCGAATGGCTGGTGTGGGATAGCACAGATTTCCTGAATTGGTACCGGGGACAATGCGGCGTTTCGCACGCACTGTCCCCGGATTTCTTTCCTCCCGAAGCCTATTCGGCGGCCGGGCGGAACTGCTCGTGCTCGGTCGACTCATGCATGGCGGTCGTCGACGACTGGCCGCCGGTGATTGCCATTGACACGGCGTCGAAATAGCCGGTGCCGACTTCGCGCTGATGCTTGGTCGCAGTGTAACCGTTCACCTCCGCGGCGAACTCCGCCTCCTGCAGCTCCGAATAGGCCGCCATCTGGCGATCCTTGTAGCCGCGCGCCAGCTCGAACATGCCGAAGTTGAGCTGATGGAAGCCGGCCAGCGTGATGAATTGGAACTTGTAGCCCATCGCACCCAGCTCGCGCTGGAACTTGGCGATCGTCGCGTCGTCGAGGTTCTTTTTCCAGTTGAACGATGGCGAGCAATTATAGGCCAGCATCTGGCCCGGATGCGCCTTCTGCACTGCCTCGGCGAACTTCCTGGCCTGGGCGAGATCCGGCTTGCCCGTTTCCATCCAGATCAGATCGGCATGCGGCGCATACGCGATGGCGCGGGCGATGCAGGGCTCGATGCCGTTCTTGACGTTGTAGAAGCCCTCGACCGTGCGGCCGGCGTCATAATCGACAAACGGCTTGTCACGCTCGTCGATGTCAGAGGTCAGCAGTTTTGCGGCTTCGGCGTCGGTGCGCGCGACGATCAGCGTCGGGGTGCCCATCACGTCGGCGGCCAGGCGCGCGGCGTCGAGGTTGCGGATATGCGCGGCGGTCGGGATCAGCACCTTGCCGCCGAGATGGCCGCACTTCTTTTCCGAAGCCAGTTGGTCCTCGAAGTGGACGCCGGAAGCGCCGGCCTCAATGAACGCCTTCATGATCTCAAAGGCGTTGAGCGGGCCGCCGAAACCGGCTTCGGCGTCGGCGACGATCGGCGCAAACCAGGTGTCGACCGACAGCCCGTTGCCTTCGGACACTTCGATCTGGTCGGCGCGCTCCAGTGTGCGGTTGATGCGCTTGACAAGCTCGGGCGCTGCGTTGGCCGGATAAAGCGACTGGTCGGGATACATGGCCGAAGCGGTGTTGGCGTCGGCCGCGACCTGCCAGCCGGAGAGATAGATCGCCTTCAGGCCGGCGCGCACCTGCTGCATCGCCTGGTTGCCGGTGACGGCGCCCAGCGCGTTAACGAAGTTCTCCTCGTGGATCAGCTTCCACAGGCGGTTGGCGCCGTTCTCGGCCAGCGTCTGGCGGATCTGGACGGAGCCGCGCAGCCGCTTCACGTCCTCCGGCGAATAGGGGCGTTCGATGCCGTCGAAGCGGCCTTCCGGCGCCGAGGGGACAAGATTGTAAAAATCGGTCATGACAGTACTCCGCAATGTCGATGTCGTTCGATGGCTGGGCGCGATTTGGGAGTGATCGACGCTCGTACCTGCGACTTCTTTACATTGCGATGCAAAATAAGCGAGGAATTTGGGCAGCGTGGGGGAAATATAAGGGAAAATCGGTGTTGAGTTTGACAGGCGCCGGGTGTAAATTTGTCAAGTTTGTAAAAAGCAAAGACTCTCGGATGGCTGTCAAGATTAGTAAATTCCGGTGAACCTTTTTTTTGGCTTGGTCTTTCTGGACCGACCCCCCTCTGTCCTGCCGGACATCTCCCCCTCAAGGGCAGGGCAATCGCATATGGGTTCAAAGCTCGCCTTGCGGCGCGGGTACCCCCACCCCTAACCCCTCCCCTCAAGGGGGGCTTTTCTGCCGCAACAGCTCGCCAAGGCCGTCGAACTTTAGCACCAAGCGGTGACGTGCGATTGCCCTGACGCCA
>DATDBN010000018.1:0-14965 GCA_036524835.1 Mesorhizobium sp.
ATAGAAGGTCGCGACCTCAAGCACGCGGATGTACGGCATGCCAAGCGTATCGGCGACGTGCTCGATTGCCGCCTTGGTGACCCACCCCTCCTGATCCTGTGCCAGCATGAGCAACGGAATGACGGCCGATTGCTCGCGGCCGTTGGGATATTTGTTGATCCAGGTTTTGGCCTCGGCGGCCATCGCCGTGTTGAAGGCGAAGGCTGCTGGCTGGACGCTGGCTTCTGCGAGACGGCGGACGGACATTAGTGAACTCCAAACGGCGCGCCCTCGGACGCTCCGTTCATTTCGCAATTTGCGGGAAAAGTTGAACCAGCAGATTGGTTAACCAAAATTCGACCTGCCCGACCGGTAGCACGTAGCCCGCAAATGCCAGCGAAAACGACAGCACAAACATTACGACAAGCCCAATAGGCAGACCAACGGCCATCCCGGACCACAAGCTCTCCCGCTTGCGCGCCAAAGCGATCGCAATCGCCAGACCCGCCATAGGTGGTCCAAGGAAAATGACGAGGGCGACCAGCCATTGCATTCAGCGCCACCGTCATCGGTTTATCTCTGCCAACAACACATCGACATCCAACGAGATTCCTGGCGGTGTCAGCTCGATCTCACCACGCGAGGCGAAAGATGCGCCGACGGTCTCGGACCCCTCCATGCGGCGGTGGTGTATCACCAGCCGGCGCTCCGGATAAATGATCAAGTAATGCGCGATCGAAGGTATCTGGAAATATTCGGCAAGCTTGATGTGCACATCATGGTCTTCGCTGCTCGGAGAGACGATCTCGACGACGATAACCGGATTGGGCACAACGGAGGCATCCGGTTCCACATCGCCGCAGTTCACCACGACGTCCGGAAGTCGGAAGTTCTTGGTATTGCGCGACACCCCAACGCCATCAATGAAGACCTCGCACGGCACGCCAACTTTTGCGATAGCACGTGACAGCGCTGTGAAGGTGCTGGTTTTGGCCCGATTGTGGCGAATTCGGTCGCGCCCCATCGCGATCACTTCACCATCGACGAGCTCGTATCTCTCGTCGCCACGACGCTTGTCCCACCAGTCGAAAAACTGGCTGACCGTCATTCGCGATTTCGGCAGTGCCACCATCAGCGGTCGACCTCACCAAACACGATATCGAGAGAGCCGAGGATGGCTGAGACGTCGGCCAGAATGTGGCCGCGGCAGAGAAAATCCATTGCCTGCAAATGCGCGAAGCCGGGCGCGCGCAGCTTGCAGCGGTAGGGCTTGTTGGTACCGTCGGAGACGAGATAGACGCCGAACTCCCCTTTCGGCGCTTCCACTGCCGCATAAACCTCGCCGGCCGGCACGTGATAGCCTTCAGTGTAGAGTTTGAAGTGGTGGATCAGCGCTTCCATCGACTTCCTCATCGCGCCCCGCTTCGGCGGGACGATCTTGCCGTCCAAGTTGGAAACCGGGCCGCTGCTCTCCTTACCCAAGAGCAGGTCGACGCATTGGCGCATGATCTTGGCCGATTGGCGCATCTCTTCCATGCGGATGAGATACCGGTCATAGCAATCACCGTTCTTGCCGATCGGAATATCAAATTCCATCTCGTCATAGCACTCATAGGGCTGCGACTTGCGCAAATCCCACGGCGCACCGGAGCCGCGAACCATGACGCCGGAGAAGCCCCAGGCCCATGCGTCGTCTAGCGATACGACGCCGATATCGACATTGCGCTGCTTGAAGATACGGTTTTCGGTCAGCAGGGCATCAAGATCATCGATCGTCTTCAGGAACGGATCGATCCACTTGCCGATGTCCTCGATCAGCTTCTGGGGAAGGTCCTGGTGTACCCCACCCGGCCGGAAATACGCCGCATGCATGCGCGAACCGCTGGCGCGCTCGTAGAACACCATCAGCTTTTCGCGTTCCTCGAAGCCCCAGAGCGGCGGCGTGAGCGCACCGACGTCCATCGCCTGCGTCGTCACATTGAGGATGTGCGACATGATCCGGCCGATCTCTGAATAGAGCACGCGGATCAACTGCCCGCGCTTCGGTACGGCGACGCCGAGAAGCCGTTCCACGCCGAGCGCAAATGCGTGCTCCTGGTTCATCGGCGCGCAATAATCGAGCCGGTCGAAATAAGGCACGGCCTGCAGATAGGTCTTCGCCTCGATCAGCTTTTCGGTGCCGCGATGCAGCAGGCCGATATGCGGATCGACGCGGTCGACCACTTCGCCATCGAGTTCGAGAACCAACCTTAATACCCCGTGAGCCGCAGGGTGCTGAGGTCCAAAGTTGATGTTGAAATTGCGGACGGATGTTTCAGCCATGTCCGGCTTCCCGTTTGGCTGCGTAGGCCGCCATGATTTCCGCTCCCGTCATCTTGCGAGTCTCGTTCGCGAACGAATAGGTCGAGGGCTTCTCATCAATGAATATCTCTTCAACGAAGCTGAAGCGGCTGGCATCGTCGAATGCTTGCATCGAGACGGCGACATGGCCATCGGCAACGCCGCGCCAGAACAGCGACGAACCGCATCTGCGGCAAAACCCACGTTCGGCCCATTTCGATGAGCGATAGAGGCCAAGTTCGGAATCGTCGACGACCCCAAAACCGGTACCGCAGGCGACGGCCATGAAAGTTCCACCCGACCAGCGGCGGCACATGCCACAGTGGCAGACGTCCATCTCTGCCTTTACCGGCGTGGCGGCAAAACGCACCGCGCCGCACAAGCATCCACCAGTTAGTTTGCCGCTTTCTTCCATGTCGAAGCTCAGCTGACCTTGGCCTTTTCGTCGCCAGGCAACACGTAGTCCGTGCCCTCCCAAGGCGACATGAAGTCGAAATTGCGGAACTCCTGCTTCAACTCCACCGGTTCGTAGACGACGCGCTTGACCTCGTCGTCGTAGCGAACCTCGACAAAGCCGGTGAGCGGGAAGTCCTTGCGCAGCGGATGCCCCTCAAAGCCATAATCGGTGAGAATGCGGCGCAGATCCGGATGACCTGAGAAGAGAATGCCGTAGAGATCGTAGGTCTCGCGCTCGAACCAGTCGGCGCCGGGAAATACTTCGGTGATCGACGGCACCGGCGTATCCTCGTCAGTCTGCACCTTGATGCGGATGCGCAGGTTCTGGCGCGGCGAAAGAAGGTGGTAGACGACGTCGAAACGCAGGGCGCGCGACGGGTAGTCGGCGCCGCAAACGTCGATCATTGAGATGAACTGACATTGAACGTCACGCCGCAGGAACGTCACGACCGCGATCAGGTCGTCGCGTTCAACCCCGATGGTCAACTCGCCATAGGCAATGACGGCGGAGCCGATCTTGTCGCCGAGCTTTTCGCCGAGATAAGCGGCGAGGTCGTTGAGAGCTTCGCTCATTGTCTCACCGTTCGATCGTGCCGGTGCGGCGGATCTTCTTCTGGAGCAGAAGAATGCCGTAAAGCAGCGCCTCGGCGCTGGGCGGGCAGCCCGGAATGTAGATATCGACAGGGACGATCCGGTCGCAGCCACGCACCACCGAGTAGGAGTAGTGGTAATAGCCGCCGCCATTGGCGCAGGAGCCCATGGAGATGACGTAGCGCGGCTCCGGCATCTGGTCGTAGACCTTGCGCAGCGCCGGCGCCATCTTGTTGGTCAGCGTGCCGGCGACGATCATGATGTCCGACTGGCGCGGTGAGGCGCGCGGCGCGACACCGAACCGCTCGCTGTCGTAGCGCGGCATCGACGTGTGGATCATCTCCACCGCGCAGCACGCCAGGCCGAATGTCATGAACATCAGCGAGCCGGTGCGCGCCCAGGTTATCAGCGCCTCCGAGGAGGTGACCAGAAAGCCCTTGTCCGCCAGTTCGGCGTTGATGTCGGTGAAAAACGGATCGTCAGCGCCGAACGGCTTGCCAGTCGACGGATCGATGATCCCGCGTGGTGTCGGCGCGACGAGCGTACCGGAGTCTTGGGTCAATCCCATTCCAGCGCTCCCTTTTTCCATTCGTAGACGAAGCCGATTGTCAGCACGGCCAGAAAGATCATCATCGACCAGAACCCGAGCATGCCGATCTTCCCGAACGATACCGCCCAGGGAAACAGGAACGCCACTTCAAGGTCGAAGATGATGAACAGGATCGACACCAGGTAGAAGCGGATGTCGAACTTCATGCGGGCATCGTCGAACGAATTGAAGCCGCACTCATAGGCGGAAAGCTTTTCCGGATCGGGGTTCCGATAGGCGACCAGATAGGGAGCAACAATCAGCGCGAGACCCACCACCAGCGCAACGCCAATGAAAATGACGATGGGGAGATAAGAACTCAACAAGGACGTCATGTTGGTGTCTCGCCGCTGGTCGATACCTTTGACTACAACACTGAGACCCAATGCGGAAGCGTGACAGTCTGTCCGCTGAGCCGTTTGGAAGGTCATGCTGCAATGCGGCGACGGTTAGCGCAGGCGGTTCGGCGGTGCAAGTGCAACCTTGACGCTCGCACCCCAGATTTCACTTTGATTTCTTTACTGTTTTTGTCATGTTTTATATGTCAAATCCACCCGGCAGCGCGTTTCGCTCTGATTGATGCCAGGATTGTCAGGAGTGCCGGCGCTGCCGCTTGAGTGCGGGCGGCAAGTCGCGTCTTAATGGTCCAATGCCGCGGCTCTGATTGGCGGCGGCGAGGCAGTGTCTTGTCGCAAAAGGAAGGGGCTTCAGCTGAATATTTATCTGATGATATTCCATGACAAGGCGCAGCGAGTCGGCCCGCGGATTGCATGATAGAAACAGTATCCCTGCCTCTCGCTCGCCGAATCGCGCTTGCCGCGCAGGGTTTCGGCGAACCGCGGCCCGAAGCGCCGATAACCCGCCGGCATCTCGGCAAGGTGCTTTCCCGCACCGGCCTCCTGCAGATCGACTCGGTGAGCGCGGTCGTGCGCGCGCACTACATGCCCCTCTATTCGCGTCTCGGCCCCTACCCGATGGCGCTGCTCGACGAGGCGATGGCTGGCCGCAAGCGGCTGCTCTTTGAATATTGGGCGCATGAGGCATCGCTGCTGCCGCTCGATCTGTGGCCGCTGATGCAGTGGCGCATGCGCCGCGCCCGGGAAAACAGCGAGATCTATAGCGGGCTGGCGAAGTGGGCGCGAGAAAAGCCAGCCTTCATCGAGGAGATTTATGAGGAGGTAAGAGCGAGAGGGCCGATCGCCGCTTCCGAGATCGAGGGCCACAAGGGTGCCGGCGGCTGGTGGGGCTGGAGCGACGCCAAGGCCGCCTTCGAATGGCTCTTTTGGGCCGGCCGCATCACCACGCATTCGCGGCGAGGTTTCGAGCGCTTTTACGATCTGCCGGAACGCTGTCTCCCTCCTGCCGCGCTCGCTGCACCCATCCCCTCCGATGAAGAGGCGCACCGGCAGTTGCTGCGCATTTCCGCCCGCGCGCTCGGCGTCGGCACAGCGCAATGCCTGCGCGACTATTTCCGCCTGTCGCCGCAGGACATCAAAGGCCGGCTGGACGAACTGGTCGAGGACGGCGAAGTGTTGCCCGTGCGGATCGAGAGTTGGCACCGCCCCGGCTATCTGCACCGCGACGCCCGCCTGCCCCGCAGGATCAAGGCGCGCGCGCTGCTGGCGCCTTTCGATCCGCTCGTCTTCGAGCGCACCCGAACGGAAAGGCTGTTCGACTTTCACTATCGCATCGAGATCTACACACCTGCTGAAAAGCGCCAGTTCGGCTACTACGTCCTCCCCTTCCTCCTGAACGAGCGAATCGTTGCCCGGGTGGATCTGAAAGCGGATCGCCCGGCCGGCATTCTGCGCGTCCATGCGGCCTATTCGGAACCTGGCGCCCCGCCGGAAACGGCCGAGGCGCTGATGGACGAATTGCGGCTGATGCAGGCATGGTTGGGGCTGGGTCGGATGGAGATCACCCCGGCTGGAGATTTGGGCCCAGGGTTGAAGGGGCTGGAACTGCACAGCGTATAGGGGCGGGAGGACAACACCCGCATCACACCACCCCGCCCTTTTCGCGCACGATGGCGTCGATCTCGCCGAGCAAACCTGCGAGAAAATCAATTTCGACCTCCAGCCGCATCTCGGAGTGCCGCAAGGCCCAGTCCTTCGCCTTGCCGGAATGCCGGCGAGCGCGGTCGTTGACGCTTTTGGTTTGCGCCAACATCTCACGCAGTCTTTTCAGCCGATCCCTCAAAATCACCGGAAGGTCCGTAGCCGTCGCTTCTGTTGCACGCGCCAGGGCAAGGTCGAACGGATCGAACTTGAACCAGATTTCGGTCAGACCGGCGCGCTCCAAGTCGAGCAACGTCGCACGGCCACGCTCGGTGATCTCGAAGATCTGGCGGGCGGGACGATTTCCCTCCTGTTCGCTGCGAACCTCTCGGAGCAGTCCCTCCGACGCCATTCGCTTCATTGCGCCGTAGACAGCGCCGACGCTGATATCGGTCCATAAATTCACATGCCGCCGCTCCGCTTCGAGGCGCAGCAGATGGCCATGCATTGGCCCAAGTTCGGCAAAGGATGACAGAATGAAAAGCCTGATCGATGACACATTGCTCTCGCAAGAGTAATTGGATAAAAGTAATCTCGCACGATATCAGATGGATATGTATCATGTTTTTTGTTTCAGGCATCACGGGGAAAGTTGGTGGGGCGGCGGCCACCCGCTTGCTGAATGCCGGCAAGCCGGTGCGGGCGCTCGTTCGCGATGCCACCCAGGCGGCGCATTGGGCTGACCGGGGGGTGGAATTGAGAGAAGGCAGCCTCACTGACGGCGCGGCATTGGCCGATGCGCTGCAGGGTGTTGATGCCGCGTTCCTGATGCAGCCTACGCCCTTCGCCGTTACCCCTGACTTCCCCGAAGCCCGGGCGATCACGGCAGGCATCGTCTCCGGCCTTCGACAGGTCCAGCCATCGCGGCTGGTGATCCTTTCCTCGATCGGATCGGAGCGGCCGGGCGGACTGGGAAATATCAACCAGACGCAGATCCTCGAAGCGGCTTTGGCCGACTACCAGCGCCCGGTCGCGATCGTCCGTGCCGGCTCGTTTCTGGAAAACTATATTCCGTCGCTCGATCGCGCGCGCGGCACCGGCGTCTTTGACAGCTTCCTGCAGCCGACTTTTCGGCGTTTTCCCATGGTGGCGTCGCAGGATATCGGACGCGTGGTTGCAGAGCTTCTCGCAAGCGAATGGTCCGGGCGCCGCGTCATCGAACTGGGTACCCCGACCAGCCCCGACGATCTCGCTGCCGCCATGGCGCGTGTCCTTCACCGCGAAGTCGTTGCCCGCGCCATTCCGCGAGACGCATGGACGCCCGCATTGGCATCCATCGGCCTGCCGGCAGACAGCATCGGCCCGTGGGAAGAAATGCAGGACGGTTTCAACTCGGGCTGGATCGATTTTGGCGCCCCGGGTGCAGAAATCGTGCGCGGAACGGTGACCCCGTCGGCGGTATTCGCGGGAGTCGCTGCCGGCGCGCCTGGACGAGCCGGACCCTGACGCGATCCGGGACGCCGCGGCAGGCTCCTGCCTTCACGAGCGAGGCGAAGGATACCGAAACCGTCAAGCTCTGCTGCGACCCGGCTCTCATCGATGAGTTGTCCATCCGAACCAGATCGCGACGGCCGCAAGCAAGAGCGACAGAAACCGCCGCGCCAGTCCTTCCCGCCTGGTGTCATTCAGAAACTGCTCGAGTGATCCTGCCAGGAGGACGATAAGCAGATGTACGAGTGACGCCACTGCCACGTAGAGTGCCGTGAGTATGACGGCCTGTCTCATCGCCGGCAGAGCAGGATCGATGAATGTCGGCAGGACGGAGATATAGAAAAGGCCGGCTTTTGGATTGAGCAGGTTGGTGATCAAGCCGCGGGCGAAATTCCGGCCCTGTTCAACGGGCGCTTCCGCGACGACATCTGTGCCGCTCGTCCAGCCTTCCCAGGCCAGGTAAAGCAGAAACACCACCCCGGACCACCGCAGGACTTCATAAAGAAGGGTCCAGGTCTGGATGAGTTGGGCGACACCCAGCGCGGCCACCAGCCCAATCAGAGCCAGGCCGAGCGCAATTCCGGCGACGGTGGCCAGGCCGGCGCGCCGTCCGTCGCTGGCGGAAACCAGCGCCAGGTAGGTCATGTTCGGCCCCGGCGTCAGTTCAATCAGCAGCGCGGCGATCAAGAATGGCGTCGTCATGGGCGGCAAAATCTGCGACAAGTGCATGGTCATTTAGCGGAACGCGCGGAGGAGAACTCGAAAATGCGAGTTCAGACCATGGGGAATTTGGAGTGCACCAAATTCCTGGAGGCTCATCGCCTCGGGCATCTCGCCTGTTGCATCGACAACCAACCCTATGTCGTTCCCATCTACTATGCCTTGAGAAACATCTATGTCTATTCCTTCACCATGCCGGGCAAGAAGGTCGATATCATGCGCCACAATCCGCGCGTCTCGCTGCTGGTTGAAGAAATTGCAGAAGACGGCACGTGGAAAAGCGTGATCGCCGCAGGGCATTTTGAGGAGCTGCCCGACCGCATCGGGTTCAAGATAGAGCTTGATCATGCGTGGTCTGAGTTGAGCACGCACGTGAACTGGTGGGAGCCCGGCAGCCTCAAGCCCGATGCAGAAACCACCAGCAGTCACTCGGACCATCTATTCTATCGCATTGTTATTGATGAACTATCCGGCCGTGAAGCCGTTGATTGACCAGATATATACAGGTTTGAGGGGACGGGCGCGACCGTAAGTGCCCGGCATACGCAATCGGCGACCTTCGCAGCGCGAATTAAAGATATTTGGCCAGGAAGTCGGCAATGCGCTGAACGGCATCGTCCGCCGCCTCGGGATCGTAGCGCAGGATGTGACCTTCTTGGCGTGTATCGACACCCTTGAGGTCAAACAAATGATAGGCGCCCGGATAGACCTTGAGAACCACTTCGCTGGATGAGTTGACGCCCGCAACAAATGTCCTGCAGCGCGCTGCTGGGGACCAGTCGTCCAATTCGCCCGTCAGGATGAGCAGCGGGGCATCCAGGTCGGATGGTTTGCTGCACCAGGGATAGAGGACGACAGCCGCCCGAAAGGGCTTCAGGCCCAAATCTGTGGTCGTCGACTTCTGTATGGCATTCAGCGTTGCCCAGCCACCATGCGACATGCCCAGCACCGCAACCCGCGCGGGGTCAGCGAAGGGAAGACCGGCCAGGAAAGTCTTCGCGCCGTGGGCATCAAGTGCCCTGGTCTGGCCGGAAATTGATCCTGGGTGACCGCAAATGGAGGTCTCCCCCCGAGGACCGAAGCTGTCGACATCCAGGACGACATATCCCCAACCCGCGAGCCGGTCCGACCAGACTTCGTTCCAACGCCAGGTTCCCCCGCATCCGTGCAGGACGACGACTGCGGGGAATGGCCCTTCGCCGTCGGGCTTCGTCAAGCGCCCCGTCAGCGGTTGGCCAGGCACAGGTGCAGGTTTACTTCCCTTTTGCAGCGCTTGCGCGACTTGGTACGGCGTCGGCGGATAGGTGGCGCTGCTGAAGGAAACACTTTCGCTGGCCTTCGCGGCGCTGGTGGCGCCCGCCGGGAGCATGCCCAGCCAGGCTACCAGCACTATGACACCAAATGCGATGCGGGCCATCATGAGCGATATTTCTATCACGCCGCCCTGAAACGCAGAACAGGATTCGCGGGGCGCGTGAAGTCGGAAACGAGTAAAAAGCGGAGTCGACCGCCCGTTCAACCATCCTCGGCCATGCCCAGCACGCTGCCCTTCCTAACAGCTCTCAAAAGTGTGCGTGGAACGGCAATCTCTTCCGAAGTTTCCCCGAAGGGACTGCTGGTTGGCCAACTTACGCGGCGCAAGCCAGCGCTACCGCATGCCGATCTCTCCAATGGTCGCCTGCGGACCTCGCCTTGCCGCATCCACGCGTTGACTTCCCTGCCCCCGACCGCCTAAATCGCGCCTGACGGTCCCTCGCTCGCAACGGCGAGGGCTAAGAGGGAACGCGGTGAGGCCTGGAGCCAAATCCGCGGCTGTCCCCGCAACTGTAAGCGGCGAGCCGAAGCCAACTGCCACTGGATGTTCCGGGAAGGCGGCGAGGCGCTAGAAGCCGTGAGCCAGGAGACCTGCCGTCAAGCGCATGTCGCCCAGCCTCTCGGGTTTGGGATAACGATAGGTGCGGAAAAAGAATTCCGACCGTCCGGCGGGTGTCCCGGGCAAGGAGCACGGCATTTGGAAGCCAATACCGACCAGTCGGCGTCGACCGCCGCACAACAGGGCAATGTCACAATCATCGTCTGCTCGTCGTGCCGCGACGAGAATGGCTCTGATGCTCACCCACGCGCCGGAACCCTTCTCGCACAAGCAACCGGACGTGCCGCCTGCGACAGCGGGATAACCGTCAAGCAGGCGGAATGCCTCGGCAATTGCAAGCGGCGGCTGAGCGCGGCGCTTCTTCGCGACGGCTGCTGGAGCTATGTGTTCGGCGACCTGACCATCGAGTCCGGCCCCGATCTTGTGGCTGGCGCGACGCTTTTCGCTTCCTCGCAGGACGGCCTCATTCCCTGGCGCGGCCGACCCGAATCCCTCAAGCGCGGACTGATTGCGCGCATCCCTCCGTTCGACTCCATCAAGGACATTTCATGACCGATCTCGCCCGTACGCCCTGCACCGTCATCACCGGCTTTCTCGGCGCCGGCAAGACGACGCTGATCCGCAATCTCCTTGAAAACACCAAGGGAAAGCGACTGGCGATCATCGTCAACGAATTCGGCGATGTCGGCATCGATGGCGATATTCTGAAGAGCTGCGGCGTGGAGAACTGCCCCGAGGAAAACATCGTCGAACTGGCCAATGGCTGCATCTGCTGCACCGTTGCCGACGATTTCGTGCCGGCGCTCGACCAGATCCTGTCGCGTTCGCCCAAAGTGGATCACATCTTGATCGAGACCTCGGGGCTGGCTCTGCCGAAACCGCTGGTGCAGGCATTTCAATGGCCGACGGTCAAGAGCCGCGTCACCGTCGATGGGGTGATCGCGGTGGTCGATGGGCCGGCCCTGGCCGCCGGTCAGGTGGCTTCCGACATGGACGCTCTGGCCGCGCAGCGCGCGGCGGACGACAGTTTGGACCATGAGGATCCGGTCGAGGAAGTGTTCGAGGATCAGGTTGCTTGCGCCGACCTGATCATCCTGTCGAAGAGCGACTTGATGGATCAGGCGGGAACGGCGCGCGCCCACGCGATCATCGACGAGCATGTCGGCCGCGCCGTGAAGGTGGTGCCGACGGTCCACGGCCGCATCGATCCGTCGGTGCTTCTCGGACTCGGCCTCGCCGTCGAGGACGACATCGAGAATCGCAAGACCCATCACGACGACGAATTGGATCACGAGCATGACGAATTCGATTCCTTCGTGCTGGAGTTACCCTCGATCGCCGATCCGGAGGCGCTGGCGGCGCGCGTGACCGAGGCTGCGGAAAAGCAAAACGTCCTTCGGGTCAAAGGCTTCGTCCACGTTGCGGCCAAACCGATGCGGCTCCTGGTGCAAGCAGTTGGCCCACGCGTAAACCACTATTACGATCGCGCCTGGACCGCCCAGGACGACCGCCGCTCGCGGCTGGTGGTCATCGGGCTGAAAGGCCTCGACCGGGCCGCAATCGAGACAATTCTGTTGGGATAGCGATGCACTTTCGATGCACATCCTGACCACCAGCGCAGCGTCGCTCGACGACCTTATCGAGCCGGTCGATCTGAAACAGACGCCGGGCGACATCGTCGCGCTATCCTTCACCGATTCCGATCTGGCGGGACTGGCAGCGGCGTGGGCGGCGGAACGCGACACCCTGCCCTCGCTTCGGCTTGCCGCGCTGCGCGACCTTCGCCATCCAATGTCGGTCGACTTGTGGATCGACACCGTGGCGCGGCATGCCAAGGTCATCCTGGTGCGTATCTTGGGTGGCTATGATTGGTGGCGCTATGGCTGCGACCAGTTAGCCACGATAGCGCGTGAAAGGGGCATCAAGCTTGCGCTTCTCCCCGGCGAGTGCCGCGAGGAGGATCTTCGCCTGATCGAAGGCGCGACGCTGCCCCGCGCCGAACTCGACACACTGCTTTCCTTCTTTCGCGAAGGCGGCCCCGACAATATGCGGACGCTGGCGCGGCGGCTGGCGGCTCTGGCGCGCGGCGTTGAGGACAAGACGACATCCGTCGAGGTACCCAAAGCGGGATTTTATGGCGACGGGCGCATCCTTAGCGTTGAGGGCCAACTCACCTTCACTTCCCTGCAAAGCGGAGAGTTGTCGGATACGCCCCCTCACCCGGCCTCCGCTTCGCTCGGCCACCCTCTCCCCGCTGGGGAGAGGAGGTTTTCACTGCTTTCGCCCGAGCCGGCAGCAAGGCGGCGGCACTTTGCGCCAACGTTGACGACCTCCTCTCCCCAGCGGGGAGAGGGTGGCCGAGCGAAGTGGAGGCAGGGTGAGGGGGCGTTGCGGACCGGACTCGAACGCCCGGAAACAATAGCCCTGCCCCAAGACGGAGAGGCCGAGGGTTTCGAGAGCACCCGCCCTACCCCCATCCGCCTCCCCGTCATCCCTATCCTCTTCTATCGCTCCATGCTTCTGGCCGGTGACGTTGCGCCGATCGATGCGCTGGCCGATGCCTTGCGCGAGCAGGGGTTGCATCCGGTTCCGATCTTCGTCTCGTCGCTGAAGGATCCTGTGTCGCTCTCATTTGTGGAGGCGGCGCTTGCCGAGATGAAACCGGCCGCCATCATCACCGCGACCGCCTTCGCCGCCGGTGCCGAGCCCGGCGCTGAAACGCTGTTCGACCGGGCGGGCGTCCCCGTGCTGCAGGTTGTAACCGCCACGACGCGGCGCGATGCATGGGAAAAGAACCAGCGAGGCCTCGCGCCCGCCGATCTTGCCATGCACGTCGTGCTGCCGGAACTGGACGGGCGTATCCTTGCCGGCGCGATATCCTTCAAATCCGAAATCGAGGCCGATCCCGCGCTTGGCTTTCGCGCGCTTGTCAATCGCCCGGAAGCCGACCGTATCGCGCAGGTGGCCGCCCGAACCGCCAATCTTGTCCGCCTGCAGCAAACACCGCGCAGCGAGCGCAAACTGGCGATCCTGATACCGGATTATCCGAGCGCGCCCGGGCGTACGGGCTATGCGGTCGGCCTGGATGTTCCAAATTCGGTTCTCGCCATACTGCGTGACCTCAGAAACGCAGGCTATCTCGTTGAGGGGATTCCCGAGTCTCCCAAGGCGTTGCTGGACCTTCTGCGGTCTGGCAGTCCGCAGCTTGAGGCGAGCGAATACTCATCCCTGTTCGCCGAGTTGCCCGAGAATGCTCGCTCCGCCGTAGAGGCGGCGTGGGGCGCCCCTTTACCCGCCCCCTGGGGGGGAGGGTCGCCCGAAGGGCGGGGTGGGGGTTCTGAGGAAGCGACTCTCAGCTTCTCACCCCCTCCCCGTCTCGCACCTTCCGCTTCGTTCGACCCGCTCGCCGACCCTCCCCACAAGGGGGAGGGCAAGTCTCAGCACTTCGTCTTCCGCGCCGCGACCTTCGGCAGCGTCACCGTCGCCATCGCGCCGGATCGGGGCTGCGGCGCCGACCGTCGCGCCGACTATCACGACCCCACCCTGCCCCCGCGTCATGAACTGCTCGCCTTCGGCCTGTGGATGCGGCGCGTTCTGGGCGTTCACGCCATCGTGCATGTCGGTGCGCATGGCACGCTGGAATGGTTGCCGGGCAAGACCGTGGCGCTGAGCGCCGATTGCTTCCCCGAGATTGTGACCGGTTCGCTGCCGGTGATCTATCCTTTCATCGTTTCCAATCCAGGCGAGGCGGCGCAGGCCAAGCGGCGCATCGGCGCGGTGACCATCGGCCACCTGCCGCCTCCTGCCCTCACGGCCGGTCTGGACCAGGCGCAACAAAAGCTGGAGCGGCTGGTCGACGAATATGCTCAGGCAGATGGGCTCGACCGCCGGCGGCGCGACCGGTTGGCGCGGCTGATTGTGGAAACTGCGCGGGACACCGGATTGGCAGGCGAGGCAGGCATCGCGACCACCGATGCACCCGACGAAGCGCTGCGCCGGATCGACGCCTGGCTGTGCGACCTGAAGGATTTTGCCATCAAGGACGGCCTTCATATCTTCGGGCGCTGCGCCGAGGACGAGCCCGACCAAGACCGCCCCATCAGTGCCGAGACGGAGCGCGCGGCCGTGCTCGCGGCACTTGACGGCAGGCACGTCAAGGCCGGCCCGGCTGGTGCGCCGGCGCGGGGCCGCCGTGATGTTCTGCCCACGGGGCGCAATCTTTTCACCGCCGATCCGCGCAGCATGCCGACGCCCACCGCGTTCGATCTCGGCCGGGCCGCCGCCGAGGAAGTCCTGCGGGATTATCTGCAGAAGCATGGCGACTGGCCGCGTTCGCTGGTGATCGATCTTTGGGGAAGCGCTTCGCTGCGCACCGGCGGCGAGGAGATCGCTCAGGGGCTGGCCCTGATGGGCTGCCGCCCGCAATGGGACGCCGCGACCGGGCGGGTCACAGGCATCGAGGTATTGCCCCCGGCGACGCTCGGGCGTCCGCGCGTCGATGTCACCTTCCGCATCTCCGGCCTGTTCCGCGACATGTTTCCCACCCAGATCGCGCTGCTGGACGCGGCCACGCAAGCCGTTGCCGCCAGAGACGAGGACGCCCTGGACAATCCGCTGGCCGCCGCCGCGCGACAGGCCGGTGCGTCTCCAGCACGAATCTTCGGCTCGTCGCCCGGCACTTACGGCGCTGGCGTCGAGGACGCGCTGTCCTCGGGAGACTGGGCCGAAAGGGCCGAAATCGGCCGTCTCTATCTGGACGCGACCTCGCATGCCTATGGCGGCGCGGAAGGCAATGGCGTGGCTTCGGGCGGGGCGTTCGCGCGGCGTGTCGCCGAAGCCGACCTGTTGGTGCACAGCGGTGACGATCCTGGCCGCGATATCCTCGAAGGCTCCGCCGACGTTGCGTTTATCGGCGGCTTCTACGCCGCT
>DATDBN010000019.1:0-87588 GCA_036524835.1 Mesorhizobium sp.
TTACAAGAAGCGCGGGGCGAAGCCGGGCCGAAGGACTGATTTTATCAACGACCCTGCTGTCATCGCGCGGCGAGAGCAGGCACTGGCAAGGTTGGCCGCTGCCGAGTGAAGGACTAAAGCCGGGGCGCCAGGCTGGAACGCACCCGATCGGGCTGCGCAACCCCGACCAGCTTACGCCCGATCGGGCGCTCATGTCCGCGCCAGGACGTGCGTCACTGTCGCATTCTAACGTGCTGCACCCTGCCCTTTGGAACGGCCATGCGACATTTCTACTTTGCCGAGAGCGCGACATTCCAACTTGACTGCAACACGAGATTGACCAAGACACGCATGACCCTTCCTATCAATCGGATCGTTATCTATACGAAGAAGCTTCCGGAGATGGTTGCATTCTATACGCGCTTCTTCGGCTTCACCGCTCACCAGCGAGACAAAGATCGCATCGTAGAGCTCCGGCCGCATCACGGCGGCTTGACCATCCTTCTTCATTCTGCAGCGACGAGCCAGAAGGAAGGCCAAGCCCTGATCAAGTTGGTTTTCGATGTTGAGAATGTCGAGACGAGTTGCGCTGAGTTCAAGCTGGCCGGTCTCGACTTCGGGCCGGTCCACAAGGCAGAGGGCTATGCGTTTGCCAACGCGAAAGATCCCTCGAATAACCCGATATCGATTTCCAGCCGGGCCATGACATCGTAACCCACATTGCGTAGGTTCCAGCCTCAGACATTCTATCGGCGTTGATCGGTGCGGGCTCGTCTGGAGGGAAAGAGCATGATCATCGGATGGCCCTTGCGTCTGTGGCGTTCGCTTTCGGCCATCGGTCTGGTTCTCGGCACACTCTTCTTTGCGGCGGCGTTAACGCCGTCTCTGGTTCCTCGCAGCTATCTTATCCAAGGATTGCTGTCCGGATTTTCCTTTTCCGCCGGCTACGCCATCGGCGTCTTGATCCGATCGCTCTGGCGCTATCTGGAACTGCCGGCGCCGACGGAACGGCTCGTGAGCCTCACCAAGCTCGTGGCCGCGCCATTGTGCGCGGTCGTTGCGATTGCCTTCCTATGGAAGTCGGCAGGCTGGCAGGATTCGATCCGCGGCCTGATGGGACTTCCACCACTGGCCGATAGCCACTCCCTCCAGGTTTGCTTCATCGCAGTGATGGTCTTCCTGGTCGCGCTGGCGCTCGCCAGGTTGTTCCTCGCTGTCTTCGGCCTGACGTTCCGGCGTAGCGCGCGCCTGCTCCCGACACGGATCGCAAACCTGATGGGTGTCATCGTTGCCGCTCTCGTCCTGTGGCTGCTGGTCAAGGATGTGGCGTTGCGTGCCGTACTCACCCTGCTGGACTCGTCCTACAGACAGTATGACGCACTGATCGAACCCGAACGCCCGCAGCCTCCATCGCCGGAGAAGACGGGAAGCGCGGCGTCCCTGCTCAATTGGGATGAACTCGGCCGGGCGGGCCGCGAGTTCATCGCATCGGCAACCACCGCCGAGGAAATAGGCGCTTTTACCGGCAAACCGTCGATGGAGCCTATTCGCGTCTATGCCGGCCTGCGCTCGGCGGAAACAGCGGCGGCAAGGGCAAAACTTGCGTTGGAAGAGCTGAAGCGGGTCGGCGCCTTTGAGCGCGCAGCACTTGTGGTGATAACGCCGACCGGCACCGGCTGGGTGGATCCGGATGCTATGACGGGTCTGGAATATCTGCAGAACGGCAACGTCGCCAGCGTGGCGCAGCAATATTCCTATCTCTCAAGCCCGCTGTCTCTGCTAATCGAGCCCGACTATGCCTCGCAGGCGGCACGCGCGCTCTTCGTGGAGGTATATGGCTATTGGACGACGCTACCGAAAGACAGGCGGCCGAAGTTCTACCTCCACGGTCTCAGTCTCGGGTCGATGAATTCGGAGAAATCCACGCAGCTTTTCGAAATATTCGAGGATCCCATTCAGGGCGCCCTATGGGCCGGACCGCCCTTCCCCAGCAGCACGTGGCGCCGCGTAACGGATGCCCGCAATGCAGGCGCACCAGCCTGGTTGCCGGAATTTCGCAACGGATCGCTTGTGCGCTTCATGAACCAGAACGGCTCGCCAGTTCCCGCCGATGCGCCGTGGGGGTCTCTGCGGATTGTCTATCTGCAATATTCAAGCGATCCGATCGTCTTTTTCGACTATCGCGACGCCTACCGCAAACCGGCCTGGATGACGGTGCCGCGCGGTCCGGATGTCTCCCCTTCCCTGAGATGGTACCCCGTGGTCACCATGTTGCAGCTCGGTTTCGACTTGTTGATCGCCACCGGCACGCCAATGGGCTATGGCCATGTTTACGCGCCCGAGGATTATACGGAAGCCTGGCGGCAGGTGCTGGATCGGCGAGACTGGTCCGACGAGGAAATCGCAAGATTGAAGCAGCACCTGACGACCCTGCTGAACGCCCCCGAAATTGCTCCGGTGCAAGACAATCGGGGCGGCTGAACTGGCTTTGTTCGCTATCCGCCCTGCCTGCGCTCAGCGCGCAGCTTCGCCCAATAGTCCAGCCGTTTGCGGATATCGCGCTCGAAGCCGCGGTCCGGCGGATCGTAAAAGGTCTGCCGGCCCATCTTCTCCGGGAAATAGTCCTGGCCTGAAAACGCATCCGGCGCGTCGTGGTCGTAGCGGTATCCGGCGCCGTATGCCTCATCCTTCATAAGCTTGGTGGGGGCGTTCAGGATGTGCTTGGGAGGCAACAGCGAGCCATACTCTTTAGCCGCCGCCGTTGCGGCTTTGAAGGCGGTGTAGACGGCGTTCGATTTCGGCGCGGTGGCGAGATAGACACAAGCCTGTGCAAAGGCGAGTTCTCCCTCGGGCGAGCCCAGATAATCGTAGGCGTCCTTCGCCGCATTGGCGATCACCAGGGCTTGCGGGTCGGCCAGGCCAATATCCTCTACCGCCATGCGCACCAGCCGCCGCCCCAGATAAAGCGGATCCTCCCCAGCATCGAACATGCGGGCAAGGTAGTACAGCGCCGCATCGGGATCGGAGCCGCGCACCGATTTGTGCAGCGCCGAGATCAGATTGTAGTGGCCATCCTGTCCCTTGTCATAAATTGGGGCGCGGCGTTGCACGACCGCCTGAAGAGAAGCAGCATCGAACACCTCACCGGGTTTCGCTGCCCGCCACACCTCTTCGGCCAGCGTAAGAACCGCCCGGCCGTCTCCGTCAGCCATCCGCAAGAGGGCTGCGCGGGCGGTTTCATCCAGAGGCAGCGCCCTGCCCTCGCCCTCCTCGGCGCGCGCGAGAAGCTGAGCCAGGCTGTCTTCTCCCAGCGTATGGAACGTCAAAACCCGCGCACGCGACAGAAGCGCGGCGTTGAGCTCGAAGGAGGGGTTTTCGGTGGTCGCACCGACCAGAACGATGGTGCCATCTTCCATGACCGGAAGGAAGCTGTCCTGCTGAGCGCGATTGAAACGATGGATTTCGTCGACGAAAAGCAGTGTTTGCCGGCCATTGGCGCGGCGAAGCCGAGCCGTCTCGAAAACCTTCTTCAGATCGGCCACACCGGAAAAGATCGCGGAAATCTGCTCGAAGGCGAGGTCAGTCTCTCCGGCGAGCAGGCGCGCCACGGTCGTCTTGCCGGTACCTGGAGGACCCCAGAAGATCATCGAGCCGAGCGAGGCCGCTGCTATCATGCGCGTCAGCGAGCCTTCCGGGCCGGTGAGGTGCTCCTGTCCGACGACGTCCGCGAGCCCCTTCGGCCGCAACCGATCCGCCAACGGCCGCCCGACTGGCGGTCGATCAGGGACGTCGGGTTGGAAGAGATCGGCCATCAGAAGCGCAGCACCTGCCGCATCAGTCTGCCGTCTCGCTCGATGGTGAAGCGCCACCAACGCGTGCGCTGGGCGGCTGCCTCCTGCAGCTTTTCGGCGGTGTCGATCTCCGCACCGTTGACCTCGCGCACGATATCTCCCGGCTGGAAGCCCACACGCTCCGCCGGCGAACCGCGACCGATACCGACGATTGCGATGCCTTTCTCCTCATCGACGCCGAGGCGCTGAGCAAGGTCAGGCGACAGCTCCGCTGCCTTGACGCCCGCAAACGGGCTGCGGCCACCAATTTCAACCGCTGGCGCGTTCACGCCCTCCGGCATGCGGGCGAGCGTTACGTCGACTTCTTCCTCCCTGCCCTGGCGCAGGACGTCGAGTTTGATCGTGCCGCCGATCGCTTGAGTGGCCAGCCGGTAGCCCAACGCGTCGACATGCTCGATTGCCGCGCCATTGATCTTCAGGATGACATTTCCGGGTTTCAATCCCGCCTTTGCTGCAGGGCCATTGGCCGCGACGGCCGCGACCAGCGCGCCGGAAGGGCGCGGCATCCCAAGCGCCTCGGCGATCTGCGCCGTCACTGGCTCGAATGACGCGCCGATAAATGGCCGCTCGAAATGATCCGCGCCGCTTTTTGCCGTCGCGACAACGGCCCGAACCATATTGGAGGGGATGGCGAAGCCGAGACCGATAGAGCCGCCGCTGCGGCTGTAGATCGCCGTGTTGATGCCGACCACCTGCCCCTGCATGTTTATCAACGCACCGCCCGAATTGCCGGGATTGATTGCCGCATCGGTCTGAATGAAGAAGCCGAAATCGGACACGCCGATATGGGTGCGAGCCAGCGCGGAAACGATACCGCCGGTGGTTGTTTGGCCCACGCCGAAGGGATTGCCGATGGCAAGCACCAGATCGCCGACTTCGAGCGCATCCGAATCGCCGATTGCGACTGTCGGGAACGGCTCTGGCGATTCGATCTTGAGAATCGCGAGATCGACCGTCTCCTCCTTGAGAAGAACCTTGCTCTCGAACTCACGCCCGTCGGAAGTGGCGACCTTCACTTCATCGGCATCCTTGATGACGTGATAATTGGTCACGACGATGCCGCTGGGGTCTACCAGGACGCCGGATCCGAGTGACGATTGGGCGCGCGGCGGGGCCTGACGGCCGAAGAACTGCTCGAAGAAGGGATCGCCTTCGAATGGCGAGCGGACCTCCCTGGCCTGCTGGGAGGCGTAGACGTTGACCACCGCAGGCGC
The DNA here is from genome assembly GCA_036524835.1 of Mesorhizobium sp. Taxonomy (GTDB): domain Bacteria; phylum Pseudomonadota; class Alphaproteobacteria; order Rhizobiales; family Rhizobiaceae; genus Mesorhizobium_G. The sequence goes on from DATDBN010000019.1 coordinate 5,045, forward strand.
CGTCGCCTTCACCAGGGGCGCGAACGACAACTCCATCTCCGCCTTGCCGAACGGCACGCGGCGATCAGGCGTCTCGGGGCTGGCAGTGCCGCGCAGCAGGTCCATCAGGCTTTGGCCGACGCTCTCCTCGGCAATCGCAACGCCAGCGCACGCAACCATTGTGACGACCAGCGCCGTACCAGCATATCGGCGGAACAATCGGCGGAAGAGCATGTGGATTCCTCGTCAAAGACGACGCGCATTGTCATCACGATTGCGCAAAATGGAAGGCGATTGAGAGCCAAGGCAGCCCTTTTCAGTCGCTCGACCACGCGGCACCACCCGGTGAGCCGGCCGGCGGCGATAGGGCGGCGCAAAGGGACGTACAACGCGCGTACCACACGACCCTGCCGAGACACTCCAGCTCCAGAATCGACCAAAAAACCGCTATTCAGCGGCACGGACGACGTTCAAAGCAGTCTTGCAGGCCCGCGGAACTGTAGACCCGCAATCGTTCTCAATCGTCGCGATACACCTTTTCGCGACGCTCGTGACGCTCTTGCGCCTCGATCGACAGCGTGGCGATCGGCCGGGCATCGAGCCGCCGCAGAGAAATCGGCTCGCCGGTTTCTTCGCAGTACCCGTAGGTGCCGTCATCGATCCGCTGCAAGGCAGAATCGATCTTGGCAATCAGCTTGCGCTGCCTGTCGCGGGCACGAAGTTCGATTGCACGGTCAGTTTCGGACGATGCGCGGTCGGCCAGGTCAGGATGATTTGCGTTTTCCTGCTGGAGAATTTCCAGCGTTTCGCGCGCTTCTCTGAGGATGTCGGTCTTCCAGGTTAAGAGCTTACTTCTGAAGTAAGACTTCTGCCGCTCGTTCATGAAGGGCTCGTCCTCGGAGGGTATATAACTGGTATCAACGAGATCGGTCATCGACTCACCCACTAAACCCCGAATTTGCGCGCCTATATAGTTTGCGGGTATCGGCCTCGCAAGCGTGTTTGTCTTATATACGCTCGACCCTATGGATACCGGATCACCCTCCACCAAGGGCCAGTTGCATCAAGTCGGGGAGATGGCTACATCGAACGGACGATCATCGATGAGTGAGAAGTCTGTGGCGCGCCTATACCTGCTGAGACATGCGAAAGCTGGATGGGCGCTGCCAGGGGTACGAGATTTTGATCGTCCTCTCGACGAATCCGGCCAGGTTGACGCCGGGGAGATCGGCGCGACCATGAGCGAACTCGGCTACGTTCCCGACCTGACCTTGTGCTCCGGCGCCCTGCGCGCCCGCCAGACCCTGGAGGGCGTCGCGGCCCAAGCCGATACGGGCCGAGTGCAGTTCGACGACACGCTCTACATCACCGATGCCGCAGGATATCTGGACATCATACGGCAGCATTGCACCGCCGACTCCATCCTTATCATCGGCCACAATCCAATGATGGAAGACCTTGCGATGGCGGTCTCCGGCAGCGGCGAGGACAGGGCGCGCGCCACTCTCCATGCCGGCTTTCCGACCTCCGGCCTGGCGGTAGTGCGTTTTGACGCCGGCCTGTGCGCAGCCGCGCCCGGCAACGGCTACCTTGAGGCGTTCCATGCGCCCGGCGAGACGTAATTCTCATCCCCGAGAAACCAGCGGCGGAACTGCCATTTCACATTACCGCTCCAAGCGCCTATATGCTGGCTTTGGCCAGCAACCAATGGACGTAGCGATTGGCGTCTCTCACCAGCTTTACTGATGAAGCGCTGATTGCGCTGGACACTTTCGCCGAACGCGCGTCCGGTCTGTTTTCCCCCTCGCTTCGACTTGGCGTCACCGGCCTGTCCCGTGCTGGCAAAACAGTATTCATCTCCTCCCTTGTTCACAATATCGTGCATGGCGGTCGCCTGCCGATGTTCGAGGCCTGCAAGTCAGGGCGTATTGCGCGCGCGTATCTTGAGCAGCAGCCGGACGACGAAGTGCCTCGCTTCCAGTATGAGGATCACGTCGCGTCTCTGATACACGAACGCCTGTGGCCGGACTCGACTCGCGCCATTTCGGAGATGCGCCTGACCATCGAGTACGAATCAGCTTCCGGCTGGAACCGATTGTTTTCCAGTGGAAAATTGTCGATCGACATAGTGGACTATCCGGGCGAATGGCTGCTCGACCTGCCCCTGCTAGGCAAGTCCTATGCTGAGTTTTGCAAGGACGCCTACGATCTGGCGAACTTGCCGGTTCGCGCCGACCTCTCCAGCGAATGGCGTGGTCTGGCGGGCATCGCGAAGCCGGACGGCGATGCCGACGAGACAACCGCGCGACGGCTTGCGGAAAGCTTCACCGCCTATCTCAAAGCCTGCAAGACCGACGAACGCGCGCTCTCCACTCTCCCGCCCGGCCGTTTCCTGATGCCGGGCGATCTGGAAGGCTCGCCCGCCCTGACCTTCGCTCCGCTTCCGCCAGGCGAAAAGGGCCGCTCGGGTTCGCTTCGGGCCATGATGGAGCGCCGCTACGAGGCCTACAAGACACATGTCGTCAAACCGTTCTTTCGCGAGCACATCGCCCGTCTCGACCGGCAGATCGTGCTGATCGATGCGCTGCAGGCGCTTAACGCTGGCGCGGGAGCGATGGCGGATCTGGAACGCGCGGTGACGGAAATTCTCGCCTGCTTTCGGGCGGGGCGCGGCTCCGTTTTCACCGACCTCTTCGCGCGCAAAATTGACCGCATCCTGATCGCTGCGACCAAGGCGGACCATCTGCACCACGAAAGCCACGACCGGCTGCAGGCGATCGTACGGCGCATAGCCGACCGCGCGATCAGCCGCGCGGATTTTTCGGGCGCCGCCGTCGATGTGCTGGCCATGGCGGCTGTGCGCGCTACCCGCGAGGGCACAATCAAACAGGGACGCGACACGCTGCCGGTGATCATCGGCACTCCGCTCGCCGGCGAAGAGATCGGCGACGAGGAATTCGACGGCAAGACCGAAACAGCCGTATTTCCAGGCGATCTGCCGTCCGACATAGGGTCGCTTTTCGATGGCAAGGCCCACAACGACGCAGCGCTCACAGACATCCGATTCGTCCGCTTTCGTCCGCCTAAGCTCGAACGCAGCACGGATGGCCTGACTTTGTCGCTTCCCCACATCCGCCTCGACCGGGCACTGCAATTCCTGATTGGAGACCGGCTGGCATGAGCGTGCCTCGCAAACCCGCAGCATTTCGCATCGAACCCGAGAAATCGCCGGAAACGGTTGTCCACGCCCCTTCGGCAGCCGGCTTGCCCGCCCGCAAACCGCGCTCGCTGGATCGAGAGCTTGCTGTGGTCACGGCGGACGAAATCGATGTGTTTGCCGATGCCGAGCCGGTCACGGACATGCCGCCCCCTGTGGAGGAAAAGCCACGCCGTTCCATCTGGTTGCGGGTTTTCCTTGGCTCCGCCGGAGCGCTTGTTTCACTGGCCATTGCGCTGTGGACTGACAGCCTCGTGCGCAATTTGTTCGCGCGTGCCGACTGGCTGGGTTGGGTGGCGTTCGGCTTTGCCGGGTTGGCCGGGCTTGCGCTGCTGGTGATCATAGTACGCGAAGGTCTGGCGCTCGCCCGTCTTGCTTCAGTCGAGAAATTGCGAGCGCAGGCGGAGGATGCGCTGGCCCGCAACGACCCGAAACTTGCCCAGGCGGTGGTCGACGCGCTGGCAGTATTTGTGGCGGACAAGCCTGCGACCGCTGCAGGACGCAAATTGCTAGCCGCACAACGCGGTGAAATTGTTGATGGCGCCGACCTTATCCGGCTGGCCGAAACAGACATTCTTGCGCCGCTCGACGCCCAGGCGCGACGGCTGATCCTCGATGCGGCGAAGCGGGTTTCGCTCATCACCGCGGTTAGTCCGCGTGCGCTGGTCGATGTCGCCTACGTCGTTTACGAGGCAGCGAAGCTGATCCGCCGCCTCGCCGCGCTTTACGGCGGACGACCGGGAACGCTGGGCTTCTTCCGCCTCGCACGAAATGTACTCGCGCACCTTGCGATTACGGGTTCAATTGCCATCGGTGACAGCTTCGTCCAGCAGATTGTCGGCCATGGCCTTGCCGCTCGCCTCTCCGCCAAGCTTGGCGAAGGCGTCGTCAATGGGATGATGACCGCGCGCATCGGCATGGCGGCCATGGAAGCAGCGCGCCCCCTGCCTTTTGCCGCATTGAAACGGCCCGGCATGGGCGATTTCCTCTCGGCGCTGACCCGCTTTGCTTCCACCGAGACGAAACAGAAAGGCTGACTTCCGTCCCGCTTCACAACCGGGCATGGTGCCTCTACAGAAAGCATTAACCATTCTTGTTCATGATTTGCTGTGCCCCGGTCAGCAGTTCAAGTGAGTTCCCATGCATCGTTTTGCCCAGCTGTCTCTCGTGGTTCTGGCCGCCGTCACCAGTCTTCCGATGACCCTCTCGGGCTCGGCGTCGGCTGCCGATGTTGACAAGAAGTTCTTCAAGCAGGCGGAAGGCAATTGGTCTGGACCCGGCGAGATCATCGCCGGGAAGTATAAGGGCACCAAGTTCGTGTGCAATTTCACGGGCTCGACGCCCGAGAGGAAGGCAGGCATGACGCTGGATGGCGGCTGTCGCGTCGGCCTCTTCAGCCAAAAAATGACCGCGACCGTGGAGCGTTCCGGGGCTGGATATCGCGGCAGATTCCTTGATGGCGCTGCCGGCGAAGGCATGGACATCGTGTCCGGCAACGTCATCGGCAACAACAAGGGTGTGTTCGGTATCAATCGCAAGAAGCTGAAGGGCGCGATGATCGCCAAGCTCGATGGCGATGATGCGATGGTGGTAACTGTCTCGGTGAAAGTCGAAGACCGCATGATTCCGGTTGTCGGCATGAACCTCAAGCGCGTCGACGAAACGAAGGTCGGCTCCATCGCGGAGTAGCGGCGGCGGTTCTCTCGACTAACGCCGCATCCAAAGGGAATCGGATTTACTCCAACTCCTCGTTCTCATCTGCATTCGCGCAACGCCAAATATTTCCGCGTCGGTGTAAATGCTCAATGACCTGATGCGCCGGGCTTTTCGCCCTTGTTCGCGCGCGACTTGCCGCCCTATCTTGGCGGGCAAGGATGGCGGCCGCTCAGGCTTGCTCAAGAGCTCTGGAACAACGACATGGCGGCCGAAGCGGCGACGAACACCGAACTTCTACAGGTTGTGGCGCTGCTTGGCGCAGGCGTCATCGCCGTCCCGATCTTCAAGCGCCTCAGTCTCGGATCGATCCTCGGCTACCTCGCCGCCGGCCTGGTGATCGGCCCGTTCGGTTTGGGGATCTTCTCGGAGCCTGCCTCTATCTTGCACGTCGCCGAGCTTGGCGTCGTGATGTTTCTCTTCATCATCGGGCTGGAAATGCGCCCCTCCAGGCTGTGGAGCCTGCGGCGCGAGATCTTCGGCCTCGGGGTGCTGCATGTCGCGGTTTGCGCATTTCTCCTCACCATGGTGGGCATCGTGGCAGGCTTTCCGGCCTCGGTATCCTTTGTGGCGGCGGCGGGCTTCGTGCTGACGTCGACCGCGAGCGTGATGCAGATCCTTGAGGAGACGGGCGCGACAGCCGAGCCAAAGGGCCAGCGCATCGTCTCGATCCTGCTTCTGGAGGATTTGGCGATCGTGCCCTTGCTGGCCCTGGTAGCGTTTCTCGCACCGGCGGCGCCGGGCGACGTCACAACGACACTTGCCGATCGTTTCATCGATATCGGCATCGGCATCGCCGCGATTGCGGGGCTCATCGTGGCTGGCCTCTATCTGCTCAATCCGCTGTTCAGAATTCTGGCCGACGCCCAGGCGCGTGAGGTGATGACCGCCGCTGCCTTGCTGGTCGTCCTTGGCGCCGCCCTCACCATGCAGCTAAGCGGCCTTTCAATGGCGATGGGGGCATTCCTCGCCGGCGTGCTGCTATCCGAATCGACCTTCCGCCATCAGTTGGAGGCAGATGTCGAACCATTCCGCGGCATTCTGCTGGGGCTGTTTTTCATGGCGGTCGGCATGTCGCTGGATCTGGGCGTTGTCGCCGCCAACTGGCAGACCATTGCCCTCTATGTCATGCTTTTCATGGGTTTCCAGGCGATGGGAGCCTACGCGGTCGCGCGATTTACGAAGGCGACGCATGCGGAAGCGTTGGAGCGGGCCGTCATCATGGCGCAAGGCGGTGAATTCGCCTTTGTCCTCTATGCCAGCGCGGCGGCCGTCGGGATCATCACGGCGGAAGCGAACGCAATCCTCACCGCGATCATCATTATCTCCATGGCGCTGACGCCCTTGACAATGCTGCTCTTCCGCCGTTTCGCGCCGCGCCAAGAAGCGGTCAGTCTGGAAGGAGTCGACGTGGCCGACGGGCTGCACGGCAGCGTGCTCATCATCGGTTTCGGCCGGTTCGGCCAGATCGTGGCGCAACCGCTGTTGTTGCGCGGCGTCGACGTCTCCATCATCGACAACGATGTGGAGATGATCCAGGCTGCCGCGCGCTTCGGTTTCAAGATCTACTACGGCGACGGGACGCGGATCGACATTTTGCACGCCGCAGGCGCCGGGCGGGCTAGGGCCGTGCTGGTCTGCGTCGACAAGGGCGATGTCACGGTACGCATCGCAGAGTTGATGCAGTCGGAATTCCCGCTGATCCCGGTATTCGCCCGCTCCTACGACCGAGGCTCGTCGTTGAAGCTGATCGAAGTCGGTGTCGAGTACCAGATCCGCGAGACATTCGAGTCGGCGCTCTTGTTCGGACGCACGACGCTGGAACATCTTGGCGTCGAGCCGGAAATCGCGGCCGAGGTCATCGCGGATGTGCGCGAGCGCGACCAGGCCCGCTTCGAAGCGCAATTGGCCGGTGGTTTGCAGGCCGGCCGGGGCTACATGAAGGGTAACATGCCGGCGCCGGTGCCGGCGCCACTGGCCGTCCCGAAGCGTGGCGGCCAGGCACTCAGCGAGGAGACGGCCACCGTGCTTGGGCAGCGGGCATAGAGTGCGACCTGAACCAGGCGAACGCGTCTCGCCTTAAACCCTGCGCCGCGATCTGATTGTTATTCCTTCGGGGGGGCGTCGCAAGGAGGTGACAATCTGTCGGACATGGGCTATTGAGCCGATGTCCAGGGTCCAGCGAGTATCGCGGGACTCACCGGTCTGTGGGAGAGAGCAGCTTCGCGCTGCCGCCGAAGGGGAAATCGCCCGAAATCTCTCAGGCAAACGAACCGTAGACGGGTCGGACACTCTGGAAAGTCGGGAGGAAACTCCCGCGCCGAAGGTGTAAGCGTCGCCGACAGAGTTCCGGCTGCGCGAGTCTCTCAGGCTTCCGACAGAGGGGCGCGAATCCGCCGCACATGTGGCGGATCGAACGCGCGACTCTGGAGGGACGATGACCGGCGATCCGAAACACCTGCCTCTCGATGATATCCACAGAGAATCCGGCGCCAAGTTTGGCGACTTTGCCGGCTGGTCCATGCCGCTGACCTATCCGGCCGGTGTGATGAAGGAACATCTGCACACCCGTGCGCATGCCGGCCTGTTCGACATTTCCCATATGAAGCTTTTTGTCGTGTCGGGCATCGGCGCGGCGGCGATGCTGTCGAAGGCGTGCCCCATCGATGCCGCCGCTTTGCCGCTCCGGCAATCGAAGCTGTCATTCTTTTTGGACGACGCGGCCGGCATTCTGGACGATCTGATCGTCACCCGGCTGGGCGACGACCGCTTCATGGTGGTGGCAAATGCCGGTAACGCCGACGCTGACGAAGCGCTGATGCGGTCCGTTGCAAGGCACTACAATTGCCTCATCGAGCCCCTGGACCGCGTCTTTCTTGCGCTTCAGGGGCCTGAGGCCGCAGCCGCGCTGGAAGAGGCAGGGATCGACCTTGATGGTCTGGTCTTCATGAACGGCTTGGAGCCGAAGCCGAACTGGTTCATGAGCCGCTCCGGCTACACTGGCGAGGACGGCTTTGAAATCGGGCTGCCCGAAGCGGACGCTCGCGATCTGGTGAAGAAGCTGACGGCCGACGAGCGCGTTATGTGGGTTGGTCTGGCAGCGCGCGATAGCCTGCGGCTGGAAGCCGGCCTCTGTCTCCACGGCAACGACATCGACCCGACGACCGATCCATCTGGTGCGGCGCTGATCTGGGCGATCCCCAAGGATCTGCGAGAGATGGGTGCGTTCAACGGCGCCGGCTCTCTGCGCGCAATCCTCGCCGATGGCGCAAAGCAGAAGCGCGTAGGCCTGAAGCCCAAAGGCCGACAGCCGGTTCGTGGCGGCGCGCCTTTGGTTGACGAGGATGGCAATACGGTCGGCCGCGTCACTTCGGGCGGCTTTGGGCCTTCCGTCGGCCACCCGGTCGCCATGGGTTACGTCGCGACCGCTTTGGCCAAGCCTGGAGCCGGCAAACTGTTTGCCGAGGTGCGCGGCCAGCGCATCCCGGTTGATGTGCACCCCCTTCCCTTCACCCCCCATCGCTACGTCAAAGGATGATGATCATGGCAACGACCTATTACACCGAAGATCATGAGTGGCTGAGCGTCGAAGGCGATGTAGCAATTGTGGGCATCACAGACTATGCGCAGGAACAGCTGGGCGACCTCGTGTTTGTCGAACTGCCCGAAGTCGGACGGGTGGTGAAGAAGGGCGAAACGGCGGTGGTCGTGGAATCGGTCAAGGCCGCCTCCGATGTCTACGCCCCGGCCGACGGCGAGATCGTCGCGGCAAACGATGCAGTTGTCTCCGACCCGTCGCTGGTGAACTCGGCTGCCACGGGCAATGGCTGGCTTTGGAAGATGAAACTTGCCGATGAGGGCCAACTGACGGGCCTGATGGATGAAGCTGGATACAAGGCGCTCGTGGGGTAGCGCTCCAGGCCCGAATCCTCACCTTCTCCAGGCAAACACGGAAATTCGCGATGATCCAGTCGACCAATCCCTTCGCGCCTCGCCACATCGGCCCAAGCGTATCCGACACACGCGCCATGCTGGCAACGGTGGGAGTTCCCTCCCTTGAGACGCTGATCAGCCAGGCGGTGCCCAAGAAGATTCGGCTGGAGCGGCCGCTCGACCTGCCGGCGGCGGCGACGGAAGCCGAGGCGCTGGCGGAACTCGCCGAAAAGATGGCTGCTAACAGGGTACTGAAGAGCTTCGTCGGCCTCGGCTACCATGGCACCCATGTGCCGCCCGTCATTGTGCGAAACCTTTTCGAGAACCCTGCCTGGTATACGGCCTACACGCCCTATCAGGCGGAGATCAGCCAGGGCCGGCTTGAACTGCTGTTCAATTTCCAGACCCTCATCACCGAACTCACCGGCCTGCCTGTTGCGTCGGCCTCGCTATTGGACGAGGCGACGGCGCTGGCCGAAGCGGTCGGCATGGCCTTCCGCCATCATCGCGAGAAGCGCACGAAGATTGCCTTCGCCAACGCCCTGCATCCGCAGACCCGCGATGTGGTGGTGACGCGCGCCGAACCGCTGGGCATTCAGGTCGACGGCGATACTATCGATGGCAACACGGCGGCCCTTGTTGTCGCATGGCCGGACACCTTCGGCGTCTACGGCGATCACGCAGCCAAGATCGCGGAAGCCAAGGCCGCCGGCGCCGTGGTCATTTTCGTCGCCGATCCCCTGGCTCTTACGATCACCACCGCGCCGGCCAGCCTCGGCGCCGATATCGCGGTGGGATCGATGCAGCGCTTCGGCGTTCCAATCGGCTTCGGCGGCCCACACGCCGCCTATTGCGCCGTGTCGACCGCTTTGACGCGGCTGATGCCCGGACGCCTCGTTGGGCAATCGGTCGATTCGCAGGGCCGGCCCGGTTACCGGCTGGCACTGCAGACGCGCGAACAGCATATCCGTCGCGACAAGGCGACCTCCAACATCTGCACGGCGCAAGCGCTGCTGGCCAACATGGCCACCGCCTATGCCATCTGGCACGGCCCGGAAGGCTTGCAGGCGATTGCGCGCCAAGTGCACGGCCTTGCCTCGCGATTGGCCACGGCCCTGGCCGCGAAGGGCTTCAAGGTGTTGGGAGAACGGCGCTTCGACACTGTGACGGTTGAGTTGAAAGGCAGTGCGAAGGCCAAGGCGAAGGAGGCGCAAAAGGATGGACGCCTACTCAGAATGGTCAACCAAGACCTAGTCGGCATTTGCTTCGACGAAGCCTCTATTGAGGCTGATCTGCAGGCGATAGCCGATGTATTCAGCGTCGAGGTTCCCTCGGAAGCTACATCGGCATTGCCGGGCAAGCCAAGGAAACTCAAAGGTTTTCTGACCCAGCCGGTTTTCCACGAGAACCGCTCAGAGACAGAAATGATGCGCTTTCTGCGTAAGCTCGCCGACAAGGATCTGGCGCTCGATCGGACCATGATCCCGCTTGGATCGTGCACGATGAAGCTCAACGCCGCCGCCGAGATGATCCCGGTCAGTTGGCCGACTGTTGCCAATCTCCACCCCTTTGCACCCAAGGCTCATTCCAAGGGCTATCGGTCGATGACCGACGATCTGGAGCGCTGGCTGGCGGAGATCACCGGCTTCCACGCCGTATCGCTTCAGCCCAATGCCGGCAGCCAGGGCGAATATGCCGGCCTGCTCGCGATCCGCCGTTATCACGCCTCGCGTGGTGAACCGCATCGGAAGATCTGCCTCATCCCCTCCTCCGCGCACGGCACCAATCCGGCGAGCGCGGCTATGGCCGGCATGGACGTCATCGTGGTGAAGTGCACCGAAAGCGGTGATATCGACATGAACGATATGACTGCGAAGGTGACGCAACACGCGTCTGACCTGGCGGCGCTGATGATCACCTACCCTTCAACACATGGCGTGTTTGAGGAGGGCGTGAAGGACCTGTGCAAGCTGATCCACGACAATGGCGGGCAAGTCTATCTCGACGGCGCCAATCTGAACGCGCTTGTCGGCTTGGCCCGACCCGGCGACATCGGCGGCGACGTCTGCCACATGAACCTGCATAAGACATTCTGCATTCCGCATGGCGGCGGCGGTCCCGGCGTCGGTCCGATTGGCGTTGGCAAACACCTTGCACCATTTCTGCCCGGGCATATCGATCTCGGTACGCAACACCCGGTGTCCGCTGCGCCGTTCGGCAGCGCATCGATCTTGCCGATCACCTGGATGTATATTCGCATGATGGGTGGGGACGGCCTCAAGCAGGCAACCGAACAGGCCATTCTGGCTGCGAACTACATCGCGACGCGCCTCAAGGATCATTATCCTGTGCTGTACAAGGGCCGCGGCGACCGCGTCGCGCATGAGTGCATCCTCGACACACGGATCCTGAAGGACAGCGCCGGCGTGAGCGTCGAAGATGTCGCAAAACGACTGATCGACTACGGTTTCCACGCGCCGACCATGTCATGGCCGGTTGCGGGAACACTGATGGTCGAGCCGACGGAGTCGGAGCCGAAGCGAGAGCTGGACCGGTTTTGCGATGCCATGATTTCCATCGCCCAGGAGGCGAAAAGAGTGGCGGACGGCTATTGGCCGAAGGAGGATAACCCCCTTGTCAATGCGCCGCATACAGCCACCGAGACGCTGGCGGAGCACTGGACCCATCCCTACACGCGCATGGAAGCATCCTATCCGTCAGCCGATCCCGATCTGGCGGCCAAATACTGGCCGCCGGTCTCGCGGATCGACAATGTGGCGGGCGACCGCAATCTGGTCTGTTCCTGCCCGCCCTTGACGGCCTATGTCGACGCGGCGGAGTAAGCGACTTCAAGTCAGCTTGCGACTTATTCGGCCTTCGCCAGATGCGCCTTCTTCACCGCAGCAGAGATGGTGGTTTCATAGTGAACGAGCGGCGGCTTGATTTCATGTGCGAAGAGTTCCTTGCGCACCGCCGCTGAGGTTCCCGTCAACGCCACGCGGACATTGCGTCCAGCTGCCTTGTGGGCGAGGCTTTCGATCGTGTTCGCAGCGGTCGAGTCGATGAAAGGGACCGCCGACAGGTCGATGACCAGCAGCCGGTGATTATCGGCAATACGGTCGAGGACGGAACCGATGCTGGCAACCGCACCAAAGAAAAACGCCCCGCTAATGCGGTAAATGACAACGGCCGGGTTCTGCGCCAACTCTTCATGATAGGCGTCACGGGACCCGTTTTCGGTATCCGCCCTATCTTCAGGCACCATTGGCACATTGGTTTCGATGGCGGTGGTCTGCGACATGCGGTGGATGAAAAGCACCGAGCCAAGCGCGAAACCAACCACAATCGCTTCGCTGAGATCCCGAAAAATGGTGAGGGAGAACGTTACGAGCAATACGGCGGCATCGGCTCGCGAGGCCCGCAACAGCGTCACAAAGGCATGTTTCTCGATCATGTTCCAAGAGACGATGGCCAACACGCCGGCAAGGCTCGCAAGTGGGATGTAGCTTGCCAGCGGTGCTGCGATCAGAATGAAAAGCAGCAGGAAGACGGCATGCAATATCCCGGCAATCGGACCATGTGCGCCGGCTCTCACATTGGTTGCCGTGCGCGCAATCGTGCCGGTCACGCAGATGCCGCCGAAAAGGCCGGACGCGATATTGGCGACGCCCTGTCCCACCAGTTCGCAGTTCGACCGGTGGCGCCGGCCCGTCATGCCGTCGGCCACCACCGCCGACAGCAGCGACTCGATCGATCCCAGCAGCGCGAAGGAAATCGCATTCGGCAGGACCGCCTGAATCTTGGCGAGGTCGAACTTTGGAAGAGACGGTACGGGTAGCGCCTCCGGTATTCCCCCGAACTGGCTGCCTATCGTGGCGACCGGCATGTCGAAGGCCGCAACCAGGGCAGCCGCTCCGGCAACGGCGATCAACATGCCAGGGACATTCGGTCGAAGCCTCTTCAGCACCGCTATGGTGACGATTGTCACGATGGCCAGGACAACGGCCCCGAAGTTGATCGTCGCGAGGTGCCGCCAAAGGATCTCAAGTTTTGCGACCAATTGTGCAGGCTCGGGTTCAGCCAGAGTAAGTCCGAGCAAATCCTTGATCTGACTGGCAAAGATGATTGCGGCTATTCCGGCTGTGAAGCCGACGGTGACGGGATAGGGGATGAACTTGATGTAGGTTCCCAATCTTAGGAAACCCATCGCCATGAGGATGACGCCAGCAAGAACGGTGGCCAGAAACAGGCCATCCATGCCATGCGTGTCCACCGTCGCCGCGATGAGAACGATGAAGGCCCCGGCCGGGCCACCAATTTGGAACCTGCTTCCCCCTAGAGCCGAGACCAGAAAACCGCCAATGATCGCGGTATAGAGCCCCTGCGCCGGCGAAGCATGCGAAGCGATTGCGATAGCCATGGAAAGCGGCAGCGCGACGATCGCCACTGTAAGGCCGGCAATCGCGTCCGCCCGCAGGTTCGACAAGCCGTAGCCTTCGCGGAACACCGTGACCAGTTTCGGCGTAAACAATTCTGCAAAGCTTGGGGCCGCCGGGCGCGCTGCAGATGCTGCTCGCGTGCTCATTCTGGTCTCAGCCCTCACCGTGGCCGGCTATCGTGGGCTTGCTTCGGGCGCTTCGCTCCTTCAGCCGGACGCCTCGTCCTGCCGCCTGACTGGGCGCGTCCTCTCCGATCAGTTCGACGCCGGCGCGGTCGAGCGCCTCGACCACGCGCGTCAGGCTCTCGACGATGCCGCGCACATTGCCCTCGCTGGACTCCATTCGCTGGATAGTCGGCACCGAAAGACCGGACAGGTCAGCCAGTGTCTTCTGGTCAATCCCGAGCAACGCGCGCGCCGCGCGCATTTGAGCGGCTGTCATCATCGTGGGGCATGTATAATCTATTCACAATGATATTTCAAATATCATTATCAATAGAAGGAGGCGCTGTGCCCACGACAATCCTCCCTTGTTGCGGTGTTTTGTGAACGGAGCCGGAACTCCTGTCGTCTGCGCGTCAAAACTGGCAGTATCACCCGGTTGATTCGCCCTCCTGGAATGTCCTACGCATGGATGACAGCAACGACCTGTTTTCGCGCATGACCGAGCCTGCCCCACGCCCTGCCCGCGCCGCCGATCCGATCGCTCAGGCGGCTCGGAAATCTGCGCCGAAGGATGCAAGCGACGCCTATGACGCCAGCACCATCGCAGTGCTGGAGGGCCTGGAGCCTGTGCGCCGCCGCCCCGGCATGTATATTGGCGGCACCGACGAAAAGGCGTTGCACCATCTCTTCGCGGAGGTGATCGACAATTCCATGGACGAGGCGGTGGCCGGCCATGCGACCTTCATCGAAGTCGAACTCGGCGCCGACGGCTATTTAACTGTCACCGACAATGGGCGCGGCATTCCGGTCGATCCCCATCCCAAATTCAAGAACAAGTCGGCGCTCGAGGTCATCATGACCACGCTGCACGCCGGCGGCAAATTCGACTCCAAAGTGTACGAAACTTCGGGCGGCCTGCATGGCGTCGGCGTGTCTGTCGTCAACGCGCTGTCCGACGACCTCACCGTGGAAGTGGCGCGCGGCCGCAAGCTTTACCGGCAGAGGTTTTCCCGGGGCATCCCGCAAGGCAAACTGGAAGAACTTGGCGACGTGCAAAACAGGCGGGGCACGAAGACGCGCTTCCATCCCGACGAGCAGATTTTCGGCAAGGGCGCGGCCTTCGAGCCGGCGCGCATCTACCGCATGGCGCGGTCGAAGGCCTATCTCTTCGGCGGCGTCAACATTCGCTGGTCCTGCGATCCAGCGCTGATCAAAGAAAAGGATCCTACCCCGGCGAAGGGGGAGTTCCACTTCCCCGGCGGCCTCAAGGACTATCTGGCGGCTTCGCTGGGCGACGAGTTTCAGGTGACGCGAGCCATCTTTGCCGGCAAGGGCGAGAAACAGGGCGGGCACGGCGCCGTGGAATGGGCCGTGACCTGGTTCGGAGGCGACGGTTTCGTCAATTCCTACTGCAACACCATTCCCACCCATGAAGGCGGCACGCACGAGACCGGCTTCCGTAACGTGCTGACGCGCGGATTGCGCGCTTATGCCGAACTGACCGGCAACAAGCGCGCCTCGATCGTCACCAGCGAAGACGTCATGATCTCGGCTGCCGGCATGCTGTCGGTGTTCATCCGCGAACCGGAATTCGTTGGGCAGACCAAGGATCGCCTCGCAACCATCGAGGCCGTGCGGATTGTCGAAGGCGCGATACGTGACGCATTCGACCACTGGCTGGCCGACAATCCGCAGGAAGGCTCGAAGCTGCTCGAATGGGTCATCGCCCGCGCTGACGAGCGCGTGCGGCGACGTCAGGAGAAGGAAGTCAGCCGCAAATCGGCGGTGCGCAAGTTGCGCCTGCCCGGCAAACTGGCTGACTGCACGCAGAATGCCGCCGCGGGTGCGGAAATCTTCATCGTGGAAGGCGATTCCGCGGGCGGCTCGGCCAAGCAGGCGCGCGACCGGGCAAGCCAGGCTGTGCTGCCACTGCGCGGGAAAATCCTCAATGTCGCCAGCGCCGGCAATGACAAGCTTGCGGCCAACCAGCAAATTTCGGACCTCATTCAGGCGCTCGGCTGCGGAACCCGCTCGAAATATCGCGACGAAGATTTGCGCTACGACCGCGTGATCATCATGACCGACGCCGATGTCGACGGCGCGCATATCGCTTCGCTGCTGATCACCTTCTTTTACCAAGAGATGCCGCAGTTGGTGCGCGACAAGCATCTTTTCCTGGCTGTGCCTCCACTTTACTCGCTGCGTCAGGGCGGCAAGATCGCTTACGCGCGCAACGACGCCCATAAGGATGAGCTCCTACGCACGGAATTCAGCGGGCGCGGCAAGGTGGAGATCGGTCGCTTCAAGGGTCTCGGTGAGATGATGGCGAGCCAGTTGAAAGAGACTACGATGGACCCGAGGAAGCGCACACTGCTGCGGGTCGACGTGATCGACGAAGAATCCGTCACCAAAAGCGCTGTGGATGCCCTGATGGGCACCAAAGCGGAAGCGCGGTTCCGCTTCATCCAGGAACGTGCGGAATTCGCACAGACGGAAGAACTCGACATTTGATGCCGGACGGCTGGTGCCATTCGGCACCGGCGTAGGCGCCACGCACGCATCCTGCTTCGCTGGCGGACTCAGGCTGCGGCAATCGCCAATGCGTGGCCACGCGCATTGGCTCGCAGCATGTCGAGGTGAATGGACCTCAGCAAAGCCGCCAGATCGCCCTGGGCGCCCTGCCCGCCCAGTTCCTTCAGCATCAGCCAACTGACCTCCTGGGCGCCCGCGACGCGTTTGCCGCGCGCCACCAGCCGCCAGATCTTCAGCGCGCAGAGAAGAACCGCGTGGGTCTGTTGGCTGATCCCGGCCTTGGCGAAGACGGCGCGAAGTGCGGTGTCAAAGCCGTTTGCCAGCAGCGCGCGCACCCGCCTTTCGCTCTGCCCGGTCAAAGCCACCAGCGCGGCGCCGAAGAAGTCAACCTTGCCGTGCGCCACGGCGCGCACCAGAAAGCTCGCGGTCAGGTCGCCACGCAGCCGTATATGCTCAATCAGCGCCGGATATTCCTCCGAACCGATACGATCGATCAACGTCAGCGAAGCCTTCACACAGGCGTTGTGCGTGATGCGGTCGGCATGCGCATCTCCCACCAGCGCCCGCACCAATGGTGCGCGCCGAAGCGCCTCACCTATCATGACCAGCAGCATGTGCCGGCTCTCTGCGGGCAGCCGCGCGTCGGCGATCATCCGCTCGCGCAAACCGCCAAGATGTCCGAAACGTTCGGCCATTCGCCGAAAGCTGAGCGAGGCGATATCGGCGCCGGTATTGTCGAGCAAGACGGAGCAGGCGTCGGCCTCTGCGACTTCGGCGATCGCGGCGGAAACGGCCATGGAGATCCGAGGGCGGGCTGCGATCAGTTTCTGGGTCGAGATATGGCGGCTCGCAACCGACTCGATCAGATCGAGGTCGCTGAGCAAGGGCGAACGCGCGAGGACCAGCCCAGCCACCTCCGGCTGGTCTGCTGCTAGGGCGGCGATGATCTGCGGCGGAGCAAATGGGCTAAGCGACAGCACTTCCGCCAGGGACTGGCGAACTTTCGACGATGGATCGTCGAGCAGAAAGGTCATTCCGGCCTCTGCGGCGCAGCGATCCTCGAAGGCCATATCGCCCTGTGTATAGGCCCGAGCCAGCGCCGCGGCCGCTGCCGCTCGCTCCGAGACTTTCGCCAACTCAACCCATTTGAGAAAATGCGCTATAACCATCCCAGCCCTATCCCCTGACCCTGGAAGAAGTATTAGAGATGAATGGTTTACGAAGCGTTCACCATATTTCTTAACCTGCTTGCAGCGTCCCCTCTGAACCCGTAACAAAATCGATGGATCGTGCCGCGGGAGGAACCATGGCTGGGCTCTATCTGGAAGAATTCATCGTGGGTTCGGTGATCCGCCACCAACTCACCAAATCTGTGACGGAGAGCGACAACATGCTGTTTTCGGTCATGACCCTGAACCCGCAGCCGCTGCATATCGATTTCGACTTTGCCTCCAAGACCGAGTGGGGAAAACCGCTGGTGAACTCGCTCTTCACGCTTGGCTTGATGATCGGGATTTCGGTTCACGACACAACTCTGGGAACAACCATTGCCAATCTCGGTATGACCGACACTGTTTTTCCGCATCCTCTATTCCATGGCGACACGGTTCGCGTGGAGACCGAGGTGAAATCGGTCCGGGAATCGAAGTCGAAGAACGATCGCGGCATCGTCGAGTTCGAACACCGCGCCTACAACCAGAATGGGGTGTTGGTGGCGAAGACGACGCGCCAGGCGATGCTGCGCAAGAAGCCGGTTTGACGCGATGCGATCGCTGCTATTTGTTCCTGGCGATTCGGAAAGGAAGCTGGCAAAGGGCTTCGCTTCCGAAGCCGATGTTGTGATCATCGACCTGGAGGATTCGGTTGCGCCCGACAATAAGGTGACAGCGCGCACGGTTGCGGCGGACTTCATCGCCGCCAACCGCGCGTCGACCAGGTCCGCCATCTTTATCCGCGTCAACGACCTCTCGACCGGCCTGACCGATGCCGATCTTGCCGCGGTGGTGAAAGCATCACCCGACGGCGTCATGCTGCCGAAATCGAATGGCGGTGTCGATGTACAGCATCTATCGGCAAAGCTGCGGGTCCACGAGGCCGAGGCGGGGTTGCCGGACGGTGGCATATGCATCCTGCCCATCATTACCGAGACGGCTGCCGGTGTGTTCGGCGCCGGCACCTATGGCGGCGCGTCACCGAGGCTGACCGGCGTCACATGGGGCGCGGAAGACCTCTCCGCTGCAATCGGCGCGCAAGCGGCGCGCGACTCAGCGGGACGCTATACGGATGTGTTTCGACTGGCCCGCGCGATGACCCTACTTGCCGCCTCTCATGCTGAAGTCGCGCCGATCGACACCGTATTCCCCAATTTTCATGAGATGGCGACATTCGAAACCGAATGTGTCGAGGCGGTGCGCGACGGGTTCACCGGCAAGATGGCGATTCATCCGGATCAGGTGCCGGTCATCAACGCGATCTTCACGCCGTCGGCGGAGTCGGTCGCGAAGGCCACCGCGCTTATCGGGGCCTTCGCGGCAGCCGGCAATCCCGGCGTCGTGGGCATTGACGGCAAGATGTACGACCGACCGCATTTGCGCCTTGCCGAACGGATCCTGGCGCGGGCGAAAGCAGCAAGAGCTCTTGGCTAGCCGCTGCAGCCTCGCTTCCGCTCTACAATTCAGCCAGCAGTCCTCGCGGAGGCCCCCTTCGCCAGCTACAGCACGTGATCGTGCTTCCACGGTCCGGAATAATCCGACACCAGGGTCTTGGGGTCGGGCCGTGGCCGTTCCTGTACTTCGCCCGTGAAGGTGCCGATATGAATGAAGCCGACGACGCGCTCGTGCGGCGCGAGGCCGAGCAGTTCGCGGCCTTCCTCGGTGTCGGAATACCAGTTGGTGATCCAGTTTGTCCGGAAGCCCATGGCGTTGGCGGCGATGATCAGGGTCATGGCGGCCGCCCCGCCTGACAGAATCATCTCCCATTGCGGGATCTTGGGGTTTTCCTTGGGGCTGTGGATGACGCCGATGACCAACGGAGCGCGCGAGAAGCGCGCGCGCTCCTGTTCGCGTCGCGCGTCGCTCAGCGGTCCCTCGCGCTTTTCAGCCAAGGCGGCGAGCTTTTCGCCGAGTTCATGACGCGCATCGCCGCGATAGAGGATGAAGCGCCATGGCGCCAGGCGTCCATGATCAGGCACGCGCGTGGCGATCCGAATGAGCGTCGCAATCTGGTCATCATCGGGGGCTGGCTCGCGCAATTCCGGGATTGGCGCGGAACTGCGCGAAGCGAGGAAATCGAGAATCGAAGAGGTCAAAACGGGCGTCTCCTTGATGGGTCCGGCTGAGGCTACCTATCGGATACGCCCGGGCGTGGAACTGCTTACTTTGAGCCTTGAAATTGCCACCGCAGTCGGCTTCAAGGCAAGCCATGGTCATATCGTGCCGCTCCTTGTCAATCGTGTTTGGTTTCGCGGCGATTTTGGCCGGCGTACAAATGGCGCAGTCGCAAACCCAGACGCCGCCGACACAGCCGCAGCCTGCGACTTCCTCGCCCGCCACCAACGCTTATGCGCCGCCCCAGCAGCCCGGACCGCTCGCGACAAGCCAGCTGACCCCGCTGCGGCTGGCTGCCAGAATGACGGAGAAGGGCGAGGAAATCACACGCGGGATGATTTGGCGCGTGTTCCAGCCGGAAGCCGGCCAGGACGGGAAGCTGCCGCTTGTCGCCCAGTCGCAAGGCGGCGTCGCAGTCTTCGAACTGCTTCCCGGCACCTATCTTGTGCACGCCGCCTTCGGACGGGCCGGGGCAACCAAGCGCATCACTCTGGGTAAGGACGCCAAGCGCGAAGAGGTGGTGCTTGACGCTGGTGGCCTGCAGCTCAACGCGCTGCTGGCGGGTGGCAAGCCAATTCCTTCAAGCCGGCTGAAATTCTCGATATACGAGGCAAAACCGGATCTTTCGGGCGACCGCGCGCTGATCGTTCGCGATGTGGAGCCGCAGAAGGTAGTTCGGCTAAACGCCGGCACCTATCACATTGTTTCTGAATATGGCGCGGTCAACGCCGTGGTGCGCTCCGACGTGGTCGTCGAGGCAGGCAAGCTGACCGAGGCGATGGTCGAGCACAAGGCGGCACAGGTCACGCTGAAGCTGGTGCGCGAAAAGGGCGCTGAAGCGATGGCCGAGACGTCCTGGTCGGTTCTGACCGATTCCGGCGATCCTATTCTGGAGACCGTCGGTCCCTATGCAACGGTCGTGCTAGCGGAAGGCCAGTATACTGTGGTCGCCAAGAACCGCGACCGCATCTTTCAGAACCAGGTCACCGTCGAGTCCGGGCAGGACAGCGAGGTTGAAGTCCTCGCCGATTCCACGACCGAAATCGATCCAAACGAAGGCGCCGATTAAGCCGCGAGCGCTCGCTTTGCACTTCCTGCTCGCACAGTCGCGTGACGTGGCGAACAGCACCAGGGAAGCAAAGCCGCAATAAGGCACAGGGCTAGAAGCTGACCGGGGGATGATACAGCGGCGTTCGCGGCGGAGTGGCCGCCCAGCAAGCTACAAGAAGTTAGCCGTTGCGGCCCGATCGGTAGACGTTGACGCCGAGGTCGCGGATTTTCTTGCGCAGCGTGTTGCGGTTGAGACCCAGAAGCTCGGCCGCCTTTATCTGGTTGCCACGCGTCGCCGCCACTGCTGCCAGGATGAGCGGATACTCGACTTCGGCAAGGACGCGGTCGTAGAGGCCGGACGGAGGCAACTCCTGGCCGAATTCAGCGAAGTAGCGCTGCAACACATGCTCGACGGCGCGGCCAATGGTCAAATCCACGGGGATGACACCGCCTGTAGCGTCGCCCGACGCGTCGGAGCGAACGCGCGTGCTGAGCTCGTTTTCGATCGTCTCGCGCGAGATCTCTTCCTGCGGATAGAGCGCGGCAAGCCGGCGCACCAGGTTTTCGAGTTCGCGTACATTGCCAGGCCAGGGATAGTGCTTCAGCGCTTCCATGCCGCCCGATGAGATGCGCTTTGCCTGCAGTCCCTCGGCTTCGCCGCGGGTGAAGAAATGACGAACCAGATCGGGCACATCCTCCGCCCGCTCCCGCAAGGCAGGCAGCCGCAAGGGAACGACGTTCAGGCGGTAGAACAAATCTTCGCGGAAGAGGCCCTGATTGATCAGGGTGCGCAGATCTTTATTGGTCGCGGCAACGATGCGGACATCGGTCTTGATCGGTGTTCGACCGCCAACGGTGGTGTATTCGCCTTGCTGGAGAACACGCAGCAGCCGGGTTTGCGCCTCCATCGGCATGTCACCGATCTCGTCGAGGAACAGGGTGCCGCCCTCGGCCTGTTCAAAGCGACCGCTGGAGCGGTGCTGGGCGCCCGTGAAGGCACCGCGCTCATGACCGAACAGTTCCGACTCGATCAGGTCGCGCGGGATCGCCGCCATATTGATCGCGACGAAGGGACCGCCTCGCCGGCGGCCATATTCGTGCAAAGCACGCGCGACCAACTCCTTGCCCGTGCCGGATTCGCCGGTGATCATCACCGTCAGGTCTGTCTGCATCATGCGGGCCAGCATCCGGTAGATGTCCTGCATGGCAGCCGAGCGGCCAACCAGCGGCATGGCGTCGACCTGCTCTTCCTGCGGCGCATCGCGCTTGGCGCGGCGCGGTTCGGACAGGGCGCGAGCGACAACGTTGATGAGTTCAGTCAGGTCGAACGGCTTCGGCAGATATTCATAGGCACCGGTCTCCGACGCCCGGATCGCCGTCATGAAGGTGTTCTGCGCGCTCATGACGATAACCGGCAGTTCGGGCCGCGCCTTCTTGATGCGCGGCAGCATGTCGAACGCATTCTCGTCTGGCATCACGACATCGGTGATCACCAGATCGCCATCCCCGGCGGCGATCCACCGCCACAAGGTGCCCGCATTCGAGGTGACGCGCACTTCATGTCCGGCGCGGGTCAGCGCCTGGTTTAGAACGGTGCGGATTGCGGCATCATCGTCGGCGACGAGGATCTGCCCCTGTGTGGTCAAGGGTGGTCTCCTTCTAGGTCCTCGGGACGCAACACGTCCTTCCAGGCCGGCATTAGAATGCGAAAAGTGGTGCCTCGAGGCGTCGAATCGCATTCGACGATGCCGCCATGCTCGCCGACGATCTTGGCGACCAGCGCGAGCCCCAGTCCCGAGCCATTCTGCTTTGTAGTGATGAAAGGATCGAACAGGATCGGCAGGATGTCCTCCGATACGCCGGACCCGTTGTCGTGCACCCGGAATTCGAGCGGCAGCGACACACGATCCTGCGTGCCCGGGACCGACACGCGGATGCCAGGGCGAAACGCCGTGGTGAGGGTGATTTCGCCGCCCGGGCGATCGCCGATTGCCTCGGCTGCATTCTTGACCAGGTTCAGGAACACCTGGATCAACTGATCGCGGTTTGCATGGACCATCGGCAAGGAGGGATCGTAGGTCTCTGAGATCTTGATGCCGCGCGCAAAGCCGTTGATGGCGATCGCTTTCACGCGATCCAGAACGACATGGATATTCACCGGATAGCGGTCGATGGGACGCTCGTCTGAGAACACCTCCATGCGATCGACCAGGGCGACGATGCGGTCAGTTTCCTCGGTGATCAGGCGCGTCAGGGCGCGATCCTCGTCATTTGCGGCCAGTTCGAGAAGCTGCGCCGCGCCGCGAATGCCGGAGAGCGGGTTCTTGATCTCATGGGCAAGCATTGCCGCTAGACCCGAAACCGAACGGGCGGCGCCCCGGTGCGTCATTTGGCGATCGATCTTGTCCGCCATGGAACGCTCCTGGAACATGACCACGACGGAGTCCACCAACTCCATGACCGGCGCGACGTAGAGGTCCACCAGCTTGTCGGGACCGAGCCGCGGCGAAGAAATGTCCACCCTGTATTCATTCACCGGAGCGCGGCGCTCGCGTACCTGCTCGACCAGCGAGAGCAAGGGACTGCCGAAGGGAACAAAGCGGTCGAGGCGGTTGCGCGCCAGCGTGCTGGCGCTGGAGCGGAAGAAGTCTTCCGCGTCGGCGTTGGCGTAGCTGATGAGATTGTCGGCACCGATCATGATGACCGGGCGGCGGATGGTGTTGAGCACCAGCTGCGCGGCGTCTTCCTTCCCCGCTTCGGCCTGTTGAGCGACGCTCATGCGGCCACCGGCAAAAGAACCGGCCTGTCGCTGACGAGCGCTTCGCGCAGACCTGCAACAACGTCCGCGGGGACGAGTGAGCGCAGAATCCGCTGCCGCAACTCGGGCGAGACGGACTGTGCGTGGCGGTCGAGATACCAGCCCAGATGCTTGCGCGCCTGCCGCACGCCGCTTTCCACGCCGTAAAAAGAGAGCATGTCGTAATAGTGTTCCGCGACGTAGTCTGCCAGCGATTCACTGCCGGATGCCGGCGGGCTGGCTTCGTGCCCGGCGGCGCACGCGGCGATCATGCCCGCCTTCCACGGCGCACCATAGCTGGCGCGACCCACCATCACCGCATCCGCGCCGGACTGTTGCAGAATGCGCGCGGCATCGGCGGGCGACGCCACGTCGCCATTCGCCACCAGCGGAATCGTCACCGCTGCCCTGACGGCAGCAATGGCCGGCCAATCCGCCCTGCCCTCGTAGAACTGGCATCGTGTGCGGCCGTGGACGGTGACCATGCGAACGCCCGACTGTTCGGCGCGGCGCGCCAATTCCGGTGCGTTGCGGCTGTCATCGTCCCAGCCGAGCCGCATCTTGACCGTCACCGGCCGCGAGATCGCGCCAATCACCGCATCGATGAGGGAAACCGCCTGATCCAGATCGCGCATCAGCGCCGAACCGCAATAGCCGCCGGTCACCTTCTTGGCTGGGCAGCCCATATTGATGTCCACGATGTCAGCCCCCTCGCCTTCGGCTATCCGCGCGGCTTCGACCATTGCCGCGGCTTCCCGCCCGGCCAGTTGCACGACGTGGGTGACGTTGCCGGCGCGGCGGATGCGGCGCACCGTGTCGCCACGCCCTTTGGCGAGTTCGCCGCTGGCGACCATTTCCGAGACGACCAGACCCGCGCCATGCGCGTAGGCACGCTCCCGGAACGGCAGGTCGGTGACGCCCGACATCGGCGCCAGGAAGACGCGATTGCGAATCGTTACCCCGCCGACATCGAGCGGCTGAGCGAGGATCGCAGGGTTAGTGCTGCCTAAAAACACGGCATAGCTCCTTTGTGCCGAATTCCTAGACAGACAGGCACCGCAGCGCAACCGCGAACTGTTGTCGCGGTCAAAATTCCTGAACAGGCTCTGGCATTGCGTAACGCACGCACCTATGGCTCAACTCATGACGCGCGGTCCAGACGATCACCACACTTTTCCGCGACAGCTTGCGGCTGTCATCGTTGCGGCGGGGCGCGGCGAACGCGCCGGCAAGGCGGACGGACCCAAGCAGTATCGCCGCCTCGGCAGCAAAGCGATAATCGCACATACGCTGGAAACATTTCTCGCTCACCCGCGCATCGGGAGCGTCGTTGTTGCGATTCATGCGGACGACAGGCCGCTGTTTCACGAAGTGGCGGGCGCGCTGGCGGAACGCGTGCGCGTCGTAATGGGTGGCGACAGCCGTCAGGTTTCGGTGCGCCTGGCTTTGGAAGCGCTGGAGGACGAAACGCCCGACGCGGTGTTGATCCATGATGCCGTACGGCCTTTCGCGGGCCCTGCGCTGATCGACCGGGTGGTTGCCGCACTTGGCCCCGAACGCGGCGCCATCCCCGCGCTGCCGCTGGTGGAAACGATCAAACGGGCGACCGCAGACCGGCTGATCGAGCAGACCGTGCAGCGCGATGGGCTGTTTGCCGCACAGACACCGCAGGGATTTCCGTTCGCGCCGATCCTCAGGGCTCATCGCGAAGCAGAGGCATCCGGCAAGCAGGATTTTACGGACGATGCATCAATCGCGGAATGGGCGGGAATGGCCGTCGCGCTGGTCGAAGGCGATCCGCAAAACATCAAGCTGACATTCGCACGGGATATCGAGATGGCAAACGCACGGCTGGACGACGACACGACCTTTCCAGATGTGCGCACCGGAAACGGCTATGACGTACACGCCTTTGAAGTGGGCGATGCGGTGACGCTGTGCGGCGTCGCGATCCCGCACAGCAAGCGCCTCTCCGGCCATTCAGACGCGGATGTCGCACTGCATGCGCTGACCGACGCGCTGCTGGCCACTTGCGGCGCGGGCGATATCGGCACCCACTTTCCACCTTCCGACCCGCAATGGCGGGGCGCCGCATCGCGCATTTTCGTGGAGCATGCGGCAGCACTGGTGCGCGAGCGTGGTGGGCGGATCGCCAATGCCGACATCACGCTGATCTGCGAAGCGCCGCGTATAGGGCCGCATCGCGAGGCGATGACGCAGGCGCTGTCGGGGATGCTGAAGATTTCCGCCGACCGGGTTTCGGTGAAGGCAACGACAAACGAGAAGCTCGGCTTTGTCGGGCGGGAAGAAGGCATCGCCGCGATCGCCACCGCAACCGTGGTCTATCCGGGGAGTTTGCCGGGATGAGCGACCTTGCCGGCCTTGCGGATCGATTTCTGAAAGCCTGCCATCGCGAGGGAATTCTATCCGCGACGGCCGAATCCTGCACCGGCGGCATGATCATCGCGCTGCTGACCGACATTCCCGGCTCGTCCTCGATGGTCGACCGTGGCTTCGTGACCTATTCGAACGAAGCGAAGGTGGAGATGCTCGGCGTCTCTCGCGCGACGCTCGAAGCGCACGGCGCCGTGTCGCGTGAGACGGCGCTGGAGATGGCGGCAGGTGCGCTGGCCCGCTCTCATGCGGGCATCGCCCTGGCAGTCACCGGCATTGCCGGGCCGGACGGCGGCACGGCCGAAAAGCCGGTCGGGCTTGTGTGGTTTGGCTTGGCCGTGACTGGCGAAGAGCCAAGCGCGGAGAAACACCTCTTCGACAATCAAGGCCGGGATTATGTCAGGCGCAAGACGGTCGAGACAGCATTGATAATGGGGCTTGAAGCGCTTGGCGGGTAGTGCTGCGGCAGTTTCCATCGGCCTGTTGAAAATTCTCCATTGACCGTAGTCGACATCTCGACAACAAATGCGTGCATGATCCCGATGCTTTCAACCCGCACAGAGCGACGCCGACTCCGCGTGAAGACGCTGGGTTGCATGTTGATTTCGCGAAGTCGTAGGCGTTCGGGAGTCTAACTCCCCCGCTTTCTCGCTTTCCAGCAGCCCTGCCCACCATCCGGTCGGCAGGGTTTTTCTTTCCCGTTAACGACAAGGAAGCGCCTATGCCTGCAACATCATCTGTGACCATCCGGACCGCACAATCCGAGGACACCGATGCGATCCGCGACATTGTGCGCGCCGCCTATGCCAAGTGGGTTCCGGTTATCTCGCGTGAGCCGCTGCCCATGAAGGCCGACTACGAGCGGGCCGTCCGGGAGCACCGGATCGAAGTGATGCATATCGGCTCGGAACTGGTGGGCATAATTGAACTGATCGTTCACCGCGATCATCTTTGGATCGAAAATATCGCATTGGCGCCCCTTCACCAAGCCAAGGGCCTGGGCCGGCAACTTTTGATCTTTGCCGAGCGGATAGCGATTGAGTCGCGCCTCCAGGAGATGCGCATGCTGACGAATGCCGCCTTCGAGTCCAACGTGGCGCTCTACAGGCGTGCTGGATATCTTGTCGACAAATGCGAGACGTTCATGGGTGGAACGACTGTCTACATGAGCAAAAAGCTCAAGCGATAGCGGAGCGGCAAGCGGCCTTCGCCCTAAGCACCACCTATTTCGGAGAAACCGGCCGGACGCACTTTGAGCAGCATATCTTTGGCGGCGATCAGGGCACCGATGGTCACCAGCGCGCAGGCGAGCCCGACCGACCAGTGGAAGACGCCGAAGCCGGCGAGCAGAAGCACCAGCACCGAGAACAGCGGCGCAGCATAGGAGAGCGCGCCGAGGATCATGATGTCGCCGTGCTTGCAACCATAGTCCCAGGCGTAAAAGCCGGCTCCGAGAGGGATCGCGCCGAGAATGACAATGGCGCTCCATTGCATCGGCGTTTGCGGCCAGACTGTGGGTTCCAGCGCGAGATGTAGAGCGAAGGCGACCGCTGCCGTGATATGAAGCAGTAGCCCGCCACAACGTCGGTCGGTACCGCGCCGAAAGGCTACCGGTGGTCGCATACGGTCGCCATGTAGCGGGAATGCGACGCTGGTCGGTCGACCCGCCCTACCCCACGCTCTTGCCGTAGATCTCGTCGGCGCGCGTCTCGAACGCCTCCGAGAACATGTGGAACGCGCGGTCGAACATGGCGCCCATCATCGCGCCCAGAATGCGGCTCTTGAATTCGTAGTCGATGAAGAAGATCACCGCCGAGCCGCCGGCCGCCGGCTCAAAACGCCAGATGTTGGTGAGATATTTGAAGGGTCCGTCGAGATATTTCACCTCGATGACATTCTCCTCCGGCTTCAGCAGAACCTGGCTCGTGAAGGTCTCGCGGATCGCCTTGTAGCCGACCGTCATATCGGCGATGAGGATGGTGCGTCCGTCACGCTCCTTGCGCGACCGGACCGTCAGCGCCTCGCAGAGCGGTAGGAACTGCGGGTATTTCTCGACATCCGCAACAAGGGCGAACATCTTTTCCGGCACGTGCAGGACGCTGCGTGTGGTTTCAAATTGCGGCATGGTCAGTTCGTATCGCGCTTTTCGACAAGCGCAAGCAGCTTGCCGGCATCATGGCGTGAATTCAGAATGAAAACTGGCACATCCGGGCCGTGCTTCGCCAGACCTTCGATAATGTCCGGCGTGTCTTCCTTCTCGAAATTCCAGATATAGCGGAGAAATTCGAGGTTTAGTCTTTCGGGACAGTCGGCGGCCATCTCCGGGCGCGACCCGCATAGCGGATCCGACGCCAGACCACACGGAACAGGCAAAGCAAGCGAGGCAGACGCAGCCACACCACGGCATCGGCGCGCGGCAGGCGCAGATAGAACGTGCCGGGGCTGGTGCCATCCATTATCCATCGATCGCCGCTGACGGCATCTGCGATCATCGATTTCATTTCGGTTTTGTCGCGCAGCTTCCAGCCAGGCAGCCAGAAAAACGCTCGGTCCATGGAGATATAGGGAAGCCCGAATCGCCGCGACAAAGCCTGCGCCAAGGTCGACTTGCCGCCGCCGGAACATCCTATGACGAGGACTCGACGCGCGCTTTTCAGGCATTCGGCTGTTGCCGCGAGGTCGTTCAGGCGATGCGGGAAAGCTGAGCCTCCCGGGCAGCACGCAGCTTGGCGAAATCATCGCCCGCATGATGCGATGAGCGCGTCAGCGGGCTGGAGGCGACCAGCAGGAAGCCTTTCGCCTTGCCGACAGTCGCATAAGACTGGAATTCGTCGGGGGTGACGAACTTCTTCACCGGATGGTGCTTTTTCGAGGGCTGCAAATACTGGCCGATCGTCATGAAGTCCACATTGGCACTGCGCAGATCGTCCATCAGTTGCAGGATCTCGTTTCGCTCCTCGCCCAGACCGACCATGATGCCGGATTTGGTGAAGATCGAGGGGTCGAGTTCCTTCACTCGCTGCAAAAGGCGGATCGAGTGGAAATAGCGCGCGCCGGGACGCACCGTGAGATAGTTCGACGGCACGGTCTCCAGATTGTGGTTGAAGACATCCGGCCTGGCAGCGACCACGATCTCCAGCGCGCCATCCTTGCGCAGGAAATCCGGCGTCAGGATTTCGATGGTCGTATCCGGTGTTTCGCGCCGGATGGCGTGGATGACATCGGCGAAATGCTGCGCGCCGCCATCGTCGAGATCGTCGCGGTCGACAGAGGTGATGACGACATGCGTCAGACCCATCTGCTTGACGGCCTTGCCAACGCTCTCCGGTTCATTGGGATCGAGCGCCGTCGGCATGCCGGTCGCGACATTGCAAAAGGTGCAGGCGCGCGTGCAGATCTCGCCCATGATCATGAAGGTGGCGTGCTTCTTCTCCCAGCATTCGCCGATGTTGGGGCAGCCGGCTTCCTCGCACACCGTCACCAGCTTGTGCGACTTCACGATCTCGCGCGTTTCCTGATAGCCGCGCGAGACCGGCGCCTTGACGCGGATCCAGTCAGGCTTGCGCAGCACTTCCTGGTCGGGCCGATGCGCCTTTTCCGGATGCCGCAGGCGGGGCGAGGCGATTGTGTCGAGGACAGTGACCATAAGGGACTCTATCGCGCGCTCTGGGCGCGGCCGAAAATCCACAGAATGATGATCGCGCCCACGATGGCCACGATCAGATTTCCGAAGAAGCCGTAGAAGGCGACGTTCATCAGGCCGGCAAGCGTGCCGCCAACGAAGGAGCCGGCGATGCCAACCAGGATGTTGGTCAGCAGGCCGTGATTGCGGTTCATCGTGCGCTCGGCGATCCAGCCGGCAAGAAAACCGATCAGGAGCATGCCAAAGAAACCGACCCCGGGCATTCCGAGAATTCCGTAGCTGGTTTCCATGGCTGCTTTCCTCGCTCTACGGCGTCAGGCGATTGCCCGCGCGATCAAAACCACAACGATTGCGCCGATCGTGGCGACCACGATCTGAGCAATCAACGGATTGGCAATGCCGATCGAGATGCCCAGCGCCGAGAGCAAAAAGCCGCCCACAAACGCGCCCACAACGCCGCTCAGCAAATATCTGATCAGGCTGCCGCCCCCGACGATAAAGCTGGCAAGCCAGCCGGCCACCAGGCCGACAAGCAAGAAAACGATAAGTGCCTGTGCTTCCATGTTAGTACTCCTCGTATGCTGACCACTTCGGTCACGGTATGCTGACCTCATCGGCCACGATTCCATATAGTCCGGGCATGACCTCAGTAACAGTGGCTTTGTCGCAAGGACCCTATGCGTTCAACGCCCGGCCATAGGCGTCGAGCACGCTCTCCTTCATCATCTCCGACAAGGTCGGGTGCGGAAAGATCGTGTGCATCAGCTCTTCCTCGGTGGTTTCGAGGTTCATCGCGACGACAAAGCCCTGGATCAGCTCGGTCACCTCGGCGCCAACCATATGCGCCCCAAGCAATTGTCCTGTCTTCTTGTCGAAGATCGTCTTGATGAGGCCCTGATCCTCGCCCAGCGCAATGGCCTTGCCATTGGCGCCAAAGGAGAAGCGGCCGACGCGGATATCCTTTCCCTCGGCCTTGGCCTTCGCCTCGGTCAGCCCGACGGACGCGACTTGAGGGTGGCAATAGGTGCAGCCAGGGATCTTGAGCTTATCCATCGGGTGGACGCCCGGCACGCCGGCAATCTTCTCCACGCAGATGACGCCTTCATGCTCTGCCTTGTGAGCCAGCATCGGTGGGCCCGCGACATCGCCAATGGCGTAGACGCCCGGCACGTTGGTCTTCCCGTAGCCGTCGATGACAATCGAGCCCCGATCTGTCTTCACGCCCAGCGCTTCCAGGCCGAGGTTCTCGATGTTCGACTGTACCCCGACGGCCGAGATCAGGCGGTCGGCGGTGATGGTCTGCGTTTTCCCGTCCTTGCCCTCGATCGTCGCCGTGACGGAATTCGCGCCCTTTTCAACCTTGGTGACCTTGGTTTCGAGCAGGATTTTCATGCCGTGCTTCTCGAGCTGCTTTTGCGCCAGCTTGGAAATTTCGGCATCTTCCACGGGCATCACTTGGGGCATGATCTCGACGACAGTCACGTCGACGCCCATGGAGCGATAGAAAGAGGCGAACTCGATGCCGATGGCGCCCGAACCCATGACCAACAAGGATTTCGGCATTTCCGGCGGCACCATCGCCTCGAAATAGGTCCAGATCAGCTTGCCGTCCGGCTCGATGCCGGGCAGCGCGCGCGGCCGCGCGCCGGTGGCGATGATGATGTGCTTTGCCGTGTACGTGCCCTCGCCCTTGGTACCCTTCGGCGCGGGATGCTGCGGCTGCATTGCCGGCTTGGTGGGCTTGCCGACCACGATCTCGTTCGGCTTGGTCAGCTTTGCTTCGCCCCAGATGACGTCGACCTTGTTTTTCTTCATCAGGAACCCGACGCCGCCGTTGAGCCGCGCGGAGACGCCACGCGAACGCTCAACAACCGCTTTCACATCGGCGCTCACCGTGCCGCTGATGGTCAGGCCGTAATTCTTGGCGTGCGTGGCATAGTCCATCACCTCCGCTGAGCGCAGCAGCGCCTTGGTAGGGATGCAGCCCCAGTTGAGGCAGATGCCCCCCAGATGTTCGCGCTCGACGATGGCCGTCTTGAGCCCGAGTTGCGCGGAACGAACCGCCGTGACATAGCCGCCGGGACCGGAACCGATGATGATGACGTCGTAGGAATCAGCCACAGTCAGATCTCCTGCCTCAACTCTTCAACAAATCTCTTATAATGGGGGCGAGCGCGGCGCCGATCGCCCGCGTATTTTCCGCGTCAAGATGCACGCCATCCAGGGGCGTCGTGCGGGCCACAGTCGCTGCATCGAAAAAGGCGCAGCCCATTTCCGCCGCTACCGCGCTGTAGGCCGCCGCGAGCTTTTGCGACGCCTCGTTGCCACCCGAGAACATTGCCGAGAACTCCGCATTGTCAGTGCGCGAAACATGCGGCGGCGAGACGAGCAGCACCTTTGGGGCGGGCGCATTGCCGAAATAGGGATGGCCGCGAACGATCTGCACCAGGCGTTTCATGCCATGCGCGGCGGCCAGCGCGTTGCCGTGGATCCACGGCTTCATGTCGTTGGAGCCGAGCATGATGACGACCAAATCGAGCGGCATGTGTGTGCCGAGGACCGTCGGCAAGATGCGCGCGCCGTTGCGATCTTCACCCGCCAAATGGTCATCGAAGGCGGTCGTGCGGCCGTTCAATCCTTCTGCGATGACATGGAAGCCAGCGCCCAAAGCGGACTGAAGCACAGTTGGCCAGCGGTCTTGCAGCGCATGGCGCGCAAGCATCTGCGCATCATAGCCCCAGGTCAGCGAGTCACCGTAGCAGAGGACGCTCTTCACAGCGCGCCTCGCCGAAACTCAGGGCAGCCGCTGCGCGACTGCGCGACGATTGGAAGGCAGCGCACAGCGCGCCTCTCAGACCAGCATCCCCATCGGGTTTTCGATGTATTTCTTGAACGCCTGCAGGAGTTCGGCTCCCAAGGCGCCGTCCACAGCGCGATGGTCGGTCGACAGCGTCACCGACATCACATTGGCGACCTTGATCTCGCCCTTCTTGACAACCGCCCGCTCCTCGCCCGCGCCGACCGCGAGGATCGTGGCATGCGGCGGGTTGATCACGGCGGCGAAGTCCTTGATGCCGAACATGCCGAGGTTGGAGACGGCGGTGGTGCCGCCCTGATACTCTTCCGGCTTTAGCTTGCGCGCTTTCGCACGTCCCGCCAAATCCTTCATTTCGTTGGAGATTGTCGACAGCGTCTTCGATTCCGCATTGCGGATGATTGGGGTGATCAAGCCACCCGGAATGGAGACGGCGACGCCGACATCCGCATGCTTGTGAATGACCATCGCGCCTTCGGTCCACGAGGCGTTTGCGGCCGGCACGTCGCGCAGCGCCAGCGCCATCGCCTTGATGACCATGTCGTTGACGGAGAGCTTGTAGGCCGGGACGTCGCCCTTGTCGGTCTTCTTGGTCGGCGCGGACCCGTTGAGCTGGGTGCGCAAGGCAAGCAACGCATCCAATTCGACATCCAGCGTCAGGTAGAAATGCGGCACGGTGGTCTTTGCTTCGACCAGGCGGCGCGCAATCGTCTTGCGCATATTGTCGTGCGGCACGAGTTCGTAGGAGCCTTCGGCAAACAGCTTGAGCGTCTGCTCGTCGGATGCGCCCTTTGGCGCGGGAGTGGGTGCGGCGGCCGCAGGCTGGGCGGCACCTGCAGCAGGCGCTGCCTTCGCGCCGCCGCCGGCCACGGCCGCCTCGACATCCGCCTTGACCACGCGGCCATGCGGGCCGGAGCCCTTGATTGCAGAGACGTCGACGCCGGCGTCCTTGGCGATACGCCGCGCCAGCGGCGAAGCGAAGCTGCGGTCACCACCGGCGTGGCCATTGGGGGCAGGTGCTGCGGCGGGCGCTGCAGCTTGCGGCGCGGGCGCTGCGGCGGGCGCAGACTTGGGCGCGTCAGTTTTCGGGGCTTCCGCCTTTGGCGCTTCGGCCTTTGCCGGGGCAGCGCCCCCGCCTGCGGCAGCCGCAGCGGCATCCTCGCCCTCGCCAGCCAGCACGGCGATCAGCGCGTTGACCTTGACGCCTTCGGTGCCAGCCGGCACCACGATCTTGGCGACGGTGCCTTCATCGACGGCCTCGACTTCCATCGTCGCCTTGTCGGTCTCGATCTCGGCAATCACATCGCCGGGCGCGACCTTGTCGCCCTCCTTGACCAGCCATTTGGCAAGATTACCCTCTTCCATCGTGGGCGAAAGGGCCGGCATGGTGATGTTGATGGGCATCTAGCGGTCTCCGGCGTAATAGGGTGCGGGGTCGTCGTTGAAGCCGAGCGGCGGGTCGAGCGGCCACAGATCGGCGAGAGAGAAAGAAATGGCGTCAAAGGGTGGTGCACGCACGGCATCGTCCGAGTTCCAGTCGCCGACCTTGGTCCAGCGACCCCCGACATTCGCAAACGCCTCCAAAATCTGCAGGCGCGGATCGATCAACCAGATGTGGGGAATCCCCGCTTCACCATAGATCCGCATCTTCAGCGTACGATCGCGCTTCTCAGTGGATCCCGAGAGCACTTCACAAACCCAATCCGGCGCAACCTCGAAATAGTTCCGCTCCGGCAGAGCCGGCAAGCGTTCACGCCGCCAGCCGGCAATGTCCGGCACTAGAATGTCGCCACCGAACTTCACCTCGGGCTCAATAAAAAATACCCAACCGCCCGGCCCACCACGCCCCTTCTGGAAGGGACCTGTAAGCTCGTCACCCAAACTGTTCGCAGTCGCGCCATGCCGAGGCGACGCCCTGGGGTGCGTCATAAGCTCTCCGTCAATAATCTCAGCGACCAGATGCGGCTGAACCGCCTCCAGATCTGCATAGGTTGCGGGACGCTTTACGGGATCAGCCATTGCTGTCGATCAAACCCGGTTCCGATCTAGCGATACGTTACAGCCTTCACCGCGTCGATTACCTCTCCCACGTTCGGCAGCGCCAGCTTTTCGAGGTTCGCCGCATAAGGCATTGGCACGTCCTTGCCGGCGACGGTGATCACCGGTGCGTCGAGGAAGTCGAAGGCGCGCTGCGAAACCTGATTGGCGATGAAGTCGCCAACCGACGATTGCGGGAACCCCTCCTCCACCACGACCAGCCGGTTGGTTTTCTTCACCGAGGCGATCACGGTGTCCAGATCCATCGGGCGGATGGTACGCAGGTCGATGATCTCGACATCCAGCCCCAGCCCGCGAAGTTCCGCTTCCGCCTTGATGCAATAGGTCATGCCAATGCCGAAGGATACCAGCGTAACGTCCTTGCCCTGCTTGTGGATACGCGCCTTGCCGATCGGCAGGACGAAATCGTCCATCTTCGGCACGTCGAAGGACTGGCCGTAAAGGATTTCGTTCTCGAGGAAAACGACAGGGTTGGGGTCCCGGATTGCGGCCTTGAGCAGGCCCTTGGCGTCAGCCGCGTTGTACGGCATCACCACTTTCATGCCGGGAATCTGGCCGTACCATGCGGCGTAGCACTGCGAATGCTGGGCGCCGACGCGCGCCGCAGCGCCGTTCGGACCACGAAACACGATCGGCGCACCCATCTGGCCGCCCGACATGTAAAGCGTCTTCGCTGCCGAATTAATAATCTGGTCAATGGCTTGCATGGCGAAGTTGAACGTCATGAACTCGACGATCGGCTTTAATCCTGTCATCGCCGCGCCGACGCCAACGCCGGCGAAGCCGTGCTCGGTGATCGGCGTATCGACCACACGCTGAGGGCCGAACTCCTGCAGCAGTCCCTGCGTGATCTTGTAGGCGCCCTGATACTCGGCCACCTCTTCGCCCATCACGAACACGTCCGCGTCGCGGCGCATCTCTTCGGCCATGGCGTCCCGCAGCGCCTCGCGCACCGTCGTGGTCACCATCTCGGTGCCGGCCGGAATATCCGGATCGGACGCCGTCTGAGCAGACGGAGCGGCGGGCGCAGCCGGAACAGGAGCCTGCTTCGGCGCCTCCGCTGCAGGGGCGGCTTCGGCAGGGGCGTCAGCCTTGCCCGGCGCAGCACCCTTTCCGATGTCGCCCGCACTCTCGCCTTCCAGCAACAGCACGGCGATCGGGGTGTTGACCTTGACGCCCTCCGTGCCGGCTGCAATCAGGATCTTTCCCAAGGTGCCTTCGTCCACGGCTTCGACTTCCATGGTCGCCTTATCCGTTTCGATCTCGGCGATGACGTCGCCGGCGACGATCTTGTCGCCCTCGTTCTTGACCCATTTGGCGAGATTGCCCTCTTCCATCGTCGGGGAAAGGGCTGGCATCAGAATTTCGATCGGCATTGTCCGCCCTCCCCTTACAACGTGATGTCGGACCAGAGTTCGGATGCTTCCGGCTCTGGATCGGTTTGGGCGAATTCCGCCGCGTCGGCGACGATGTCGCGAACGTCCTTGTCGACTGCTTTCAGATCGTCTTCGCTGGCCCACTTCTTCTCGAGCAGCCGCTGCTTGACCTGTTCGATCGGGTCATGCTCGGAGCGCATCTTCTGCACTTCTTCCTTCGACCGGTACTTGGCCGGGTCGGACATGGAGTGACCGCGATAGCGATAGGTCTGCATTTCGAGGATGATCGGCCCGTGGCCGGACCGGCACCAGTCGGTCGCCATGTCGGAGGCCGCCTTGACGGCTCGTACGTCCATGCCGTCGACCTGAATGCCCGGAATCTTGAACGAAACGCCGCGCTGCGAGAAATCCGTCTCGGCCGACGAACGCGTCACCGCCGTGCCCATGGCGTAGCGGTTGTTTTCGATGACGTAGATGCAAGGCAGCTTCCATAGCGACGCCATGTTGAAGCTTTCGTAGACCTGGCCCTGATTGGCCGCGCCATCGCCGAAATAGGTGACGGAGACATTCTTGTTGCCGCGATATTTGTTGGCGAAAGCGAGACCCGTGCCGAGCGAAACCTGAGCGCCGACAATGCCGTGGCCGCCGTAGAAATGCTTTTCCTTGGAAAACATGTGCATGGAGCCGCCCTTGCCTTTCGACAAGCCGCCGCGACGGCCCGTCAATTCGGCCATCACCCCGCGTGGCGACAATTCCATCGCCAGCATATGGCCATGGTCGCGATAGGCGGTGATCATCTGGTCGCCATCGATCAGCGCCATTTTCATGCCGGTGACGACCGCCTCCTGACCGATGTAGAGGTGGCAGAAGCCGCCGATGAAGCCCATGCCGTAAAGCTGTCCCGCCTTCTCCTCGAACCGGCGGATCAAGAGCATGCCGCGATAGGCTTCGATCTCCTGTTCCTTGGTGAAATCGGAGGGTTTGGGTGTGACCGGCACAGACCCGTTCTTGGCGTCAGCCCTTCTGGCTGGCGCCCGCTTGGCGGCGGTAGCCATGCAAATCTCCCTGCTTGTCTCGTCCCGTCGCGGAGGGTTGACCCTCCGTCATGTCGGTAACGCTAGCACGGAATTTTTGCGTTCGTCCATGCGCAAATTTGCTCGAATTTGCATGCCTGCCATGCAGCTAAGAGTTTCAAATTCTTGGCAGAAAGTGAAATTAACTGGATTTCGATTAATTCGTGGAGGGGGCTTGGCGCATGATTGTGAGTTCGCCCGCCTGCGAATAATCCAGCGCGCGCCTGGCATATTCGTCCAGCATGTCACGTTCGACCGTCCCGTCATGTAGCAACTGCACACGCCGTTCGATCTCCTCGCGCTCCTCGGTCGTGTGCTTCAGTTTCTCCTGAAGTTCGACGATGCGGTCTTCGGTCTGGTACTTGGAATAGATGCCGTATTCGCCGTGATAGGCGTGGAAGCCGAAATAGGAAAGGAACACCGCCGTGATCGCCGGAACGATGAGGCGGCCGGTGCTGCTTTGCTTGTGGTGACGGGTCCACATGGGCGAGTTCTCCATGCGTCTATCTCGCCCGACTGTGCTTAATGGAGGGTTACGGAGTGACTCGAAATTTTAAGGTTTTGGAGTCCTGGCCCGGAATCATGCGCCCATCCTGTCCGGATCAGCCCCTCAAAATGCTCTTTCCGGCATAGCGCGCGGACTTGCCCAGCTCTTCTTCAATGCGGATCAACTGGTTGTATTTGGCAAGGCGATCCGAGCGAGCAAGCGAGCCGGTCTTGATCTGTCCGCAATTGGTGGCCACCGCGAGATCGGCAATGGTGGAGTCTTCCGTCTCGCCCGACCGATGCGACATCACCGCGGTGTAGCGCGCCTTATGGGCGGTCTCGACCGCGTCCAGCGTCTCCGATAGCGAGCCGATCTGGTTCACCTTGACGAGAATGGAGTTGGCCACGCCCATCTTGATGCCATCGCGCAGGCGCGCCGAGTTGGTGACGAAGAGATCGTCGCCGACCAGCTGTACCTTGTCCCCACAGAAGTCGGTCAGCGTCTTCCAGCCGTCCCAATCATCCTCGGCCATGCCGTCCTCGATCGAGATGATGGGATAGTCGCTGGCGAGCTTGGCGAGATATTTCGCCTGCGTCTTGGGATCGCGCGTCTTCTTCTCGCCCTCGTAGACGTAGTTGCCGTCCTTGAAGAATTCGGTCGCCGCGCAATCGAGGCCAAGCGCGACCTCCTCGCCGGGCTTGAAGCCGGCCTTCTCGATCGAAGACATGATGAAATCGAGCGCGGCCTGGGCGCTCTTCAGATTGGGCGCGAAACCACCCTCGTCGCCGACATTGGTGTTGTGACCGGCTTCCTTGAGACCCTTCTTCAGGGTGTGGAAGATTTCGGAGCCCCAGCGAACCGCCTCGCGCAGCGTCGGCGCGCCGACCGGCAGAACCATGAATTCCTGGAAATCGATCGGGTTGTCGGCATGCACGCCGCCGTTGATGATGTTCATCATAGGCACGGGCAGGATGCGCGCGTTGGGGCCGCCCACATAGCGATAAAGCGGCAGGCCCGATGCTTCGGCGGCTGCCTTGGCGACCGCCAGAGAAACGCCCAGGATCGCGTTGGCGCCCAGCCGCTTCTTATTCGGCGTCCCGTCAAGGTCGATCATCGTCTGGTCGATATGCAGCTGGTTTTCGGCATCCATGCCGCCGATCGCCTCGAAGATTTCGCCATTGACGGCGTCAACGGCCTTCTCGACGCCCTTGCCCAGATAGCGCGCACCGCCGTCGCGCAGTTCGACGGCCTCATGCGCGCCGGTGGAGGCGCCGGAAGGCACCGCGGCGCGGCCCATCGAACCGTCCTCAAGAACGACGTCGACCTCCACGGTCGGGTTGCCCCGGCTGTCGAGAATTTCGCGGCCGACAATGTCGACAATGGCGGTCATGGGGCGCTCCTGGTTTCGCGTGGGATTGGTCCGGAAAGGTGGTCTCTCTTAGCGGAAGTCTCGTGAAACGCAACGCAGCGCAGGACGCCAAAAGCCAAGAAGCCCCGCGTCGAACGACGCGAGGCTCCCAGAAAGATGCGGCTATGGCGGAGGTTACTGCCAGTAGGGCTCAACCTTGTAATATTCATAGGAGGCGTCGCGGGCACGCTCGCCATCATCCCCGGTTAGCTCGTCGATGGAATAGGCAGGCGCCGACTTCAGCTGATCCTTCGAATACGGCACGACATAACCGCCGGCCTTTTCGTCATAGTCCAGCGACGACCACGGAATCGCGTGGTATTTCTCGCCGATACCGAGAAATCCGCCGAAGCCGATCACCGCAAACATGATGCCGTTCGATGTTTTTTCCAGCATGACATCCTCGATCGAGCCGATATGGTCACCGGCGGCGTTGTAGACCTCGGTGCCGATCACGCGTGATGCGCGGATGGCGTCTGTATGTCCTGAAGCTGTGGGCATGTTGGTGCTCCTCTTTGTTGAAAGACCAAAAGGGAATGCCCGCGCGCCGCGATGGTTCCGCACGCAATCAACGGTCACACCAGGGCCGATCGGATGGATAGATGGCGGGAGACGATAAGCTTTTGGTCGACAACCCCGATCTGGTGGCGACATGGCCCGAAGCATCGGTCCCGTTGGGAACAACACGGTGGGCAGCACCCAGGGACGCATTATTTTCGCCTAAAATACTACTCAATCAATTACGAGCTACTTGATATGCTAACACATGCAGGAGGGGCTTGCCGTGCGCGACGCGGGGGCAGTTAAGCGCGCCAACGGAAAGCGGCCTACAGCCGGGCTGCTGAGGGCCAATCCTTCCAGCTAGAACATTGGGGCCTACGAGAGGGAGTGTGTTTCAATGGCGAATACCAACCCCGACGCCAAGGCGGTTGTCGACTTCTGGCGTCAGGCTGGGCCCGAAAAATGGTTCACGAAAAGCGCTGATTTCGATGACGAGTTTCGAAGCCGGTTCAATGCGCTGCATGAGAAGGCGGCGGCGGGGGAATTATCTGCATGGCTTCACACAGGTGAAGAGGCTCTGGCTCTTGTGCTGCTTCTCGACCAATTTCCGCGCAACTGCTTCCGCAGTACCGAAAGAATGTATGAAAGCGACCCGCTAGCGCGCCTCATGACGCGGCGCGCAATCGAATTGGGACTCGATCAGGAGGTTGAGGAAGACCTGCGGGGCTTCTTCTACCTGCCATTTTCCCATTCGGAGTCGCCGGCGGACCAGGAGATGGCGGTCGAACTTGGCGGACGCCTATCGGGCGATTTCGTCAATCACGCCCGCGGTCACCGCGATATCATCGCGCGATTTGGCCGCTTTCCTCACCGCAATGAAATCCTCGGCCGCATGTCGACAGCGGATGAGCAGAAATTTCTGGATGAGGGCGGCTTCCGGGGGTGATAGGGCAAAAGCGTCGTGCTGAGAACGGCTGCCCCCTAAGCGAATCGGCGGTGTTGCGCCTCCCGCTATCCTTTTCGCCACCACATCGACTCGACCTCAAGCCTGACGATGCCGCTGCGGTCTATGGACCGCGCGCGGCTGTCAGCGGTCTCGCCGCCCAGCACAAGGTCGGGCGCGATTTCAGCCATCGGCACCAACACGAAGGCCCGATCCAGCATGCGCGGATGCGGAATTTCGAGATCGCCTTCCGCAATTTGCCGGCCATCGAACCACAGGATGTCGAGATCGATGAGGCGCGGTCCCCATCGTTCATTCCGCACACGCTTCAGCTCCCGTTCGGCGTCGAGGCATCGGTCGAGCAGCAAGCGGGGTGAAAGTGTTGTCGAGACCTCGGCCACGGCATTCAAGAAGTCCGGCTGATCCGTCTTTCCCCAGGGCGGCGTGCGATAGATCGAGGAAACAGCGACAACGCTTATGCTTTCGCCGGCATCGAGCGCGCGCAACGCCGCCGCCATGGCGGCGCGCGGATCGCCAAGATTACCGCCCAGCCCGAGATAGGCCGTGGCTCTTTCGCCTGACGGGTGCGTCATCGCGGCAAGTCGTCCGATTTGGCCAACCGCGACGCCAGCACAGCATCGGCAATCGCCAGCGCGTCCTTGTTCATCGCGACATCGTGAACGCGGAAAATGTCGGCACCCGCCATACGAAGCATGGCGCTTGTTACTGCTGTACTCGGGTCCCGATTGATTGGGTCCCGCCCTGTCAGATGACCAAGGAGACGTTTACGCGAAGTGCCGATCAACCACGGATAATTGAGCGCAAGAAGCTCGACAAATCGGGCCATGAGGTCGATATTTTCCTGCGGGTCCTTTGCGAAGCCGAAGCCAGGATCGAGCACGATACGATCCGGCGAGATTCCACTCGCGAAGGCGATTTCCAGCGACTGCTGTAGGAACCGAAACTGATCGGCAATCACATCGGCAAGTTTCTCGCGCCCTCTGCCGGTGTGCATGATGACAAGCCCGGCACCCGTGTCGCGCGCTACCTCGGCGATGTCAGGTTCCCGTTGCAAGCCATGGACATCATTGACGATATGCGCACCGGCCTCGATCGCGAGGCGGGCTGTGGAAGCGCGATAGGTGTCGATCGAGATGATGACTTCGGTCTTCTGCCGCAGAGCGGAAATGACCGGCAACACCCGCGCTTGTTCTTCTGAGGCATCGACTTCCGTCGCACCCGGGCGGGTCGACTCGCCGCCTATGTCTATGATCGAGGCGCCGGCTTCCACCATGGCAAAGGCTTGCGCGACTGCCGCCTCAACCTCGGCGTATCGGCCGCCATCGGAGAAACTGTCCGGCGTAACGTTCAAAATGCCCATCAGCCGCGCCTGTCGCCCAAGTTCGAGCGATCGGCCATGCGCAAGATGCCAGAGCCTGACGGTCATAGGGAGATTCCGGGACGACGGGACGGCAAATCGCCCATCAATAGTCTTCGCGCCGCCGCCATTCTCCGCGCCTTCTCGCCTGCCCTGCTATGCTTCGATTTTCCGTTGCACTGCACACTGGCCTATCGCAAGGTGAGGTGCGAGGCAATGAATGATCCGCTGGCTCAAGACGAACACGCTGACTGCGCTGCTGGCCCTGGCATTAGCCGGCGCGGGTCCGGCCGGCGCTGCGAATCTGACGAAAACCTACAGCTATTTCTCGATCGGCGGGTCTACGCTCGATGAGATCCAAAGCGAGTTGTCCCGGCGCGGTCCGCACGTGAACAGCACTGGCCTTCGCCACCCGGGCGCAACCCGCATGGAGTTCAACAGCCGCATCGGCTACGCGGAGCACGGCAATTCGTGCGAGATCGTTTCGGCTGCTGTCTCCGTCTCGGCGAAGGTGATCCTGCCGCGTTGGCGGCGCTCATCGAAGGCCGATGCCGACACCCGGTTCATTTGGGCGACACTGTCGCAAGACATCAAGCGTCATGAAGAAGGCCACGTTGTCGTCGCGAAGAACCACGCGCGGATGCTTGAACAGAGCCTGCTGAGCCTCGGCCGGCAGAAAAGCTGCGCAATTGCTGCGGAGAAGGCCAAGGCGACAAGCGACAAGATCCTGGCAAAGCATGATCGTGCGCAACAACTTTTCGACCGCGTCGAGGGCATCACCTTCGAAAAGCGGCTGCTCAGCCTGCTGAAATATCGCATGGAGCAGGCCAAGACCGGACGGCTGGGACTTTAAGCGATGGCACAAAGCCTGACGGGTTGAAAGCCCTACTCCCGACTTTCATCGAGTGGACGCGACCACCCAGTCTCAGTTGCCGCCTCCGCCTCCGCCAGACTAACTCGCTACACCCAGTTTCTTTTGGAGACTGCTGGATGAGGTCGTGTACTGGAACACGATGCGCTCACCCGGACTGAATATGCGCTTGGCCGCCTGTGCCATGAGTGCCGCTTCATGGAATCCGGACAGAATGAGTTTCAGCTTCCCTGGGTACCAGTTGATGTCGCCGATGGCGAAGATGCCGGGCTCGGAGGTCTGGAATTTTTCGGTATCAACCGGGATGAGGTTTTCGTGGAGGTGTAAACCCCACTCCGAAATTGGGCCGAGCTTCATGGTCAGGCCAAAGAACGGCAGCAGTCTCGTACAAGGGATTTCCACGTCCCCATCCGGTCCCTTGACGATTGCGGA
Source organism: Mesorhizobium sp. (assembly GCA_036524835.1). Classification (GTDB taxonomy): domain Bacteria; phylum Pseudomonadota; class Alphaproteobacteria; order Rhizobiales; family Rhizobiaceae; genus Mesorhizobium_G. Next base: position 47,574 of record DATDBN010000019.1, read on the forward strand.
GGCGAGCTTCCCGTCCGCTCCCTTCAGTTCCGTGACCTGGCCGAGCTGAAAATCCAACTCGCCGAGCTCCTGCAAGGCGAACATCTTGTTGACGCTGTCGGGCGCGGCACGGAACTCCGGACGGCGGTGGACCAAGGTGACCCGGCGCGCGACAGGCTGCAGATTGACGGTCCAGTCGAGCGCGGAGTCGCCGCCGCCGACGATCAGCAGATCCTCGCCGCGGAAATCGTCCATTCGCCTGACCGAATAGAAGACGCTCTTGCCCTCGAAGGCCTCGACGCCCGGGATCGGTGGACGCTTCGGCTGGAAGGAGCCGCCGCCGGCGGCGATGACCACAACCTTGGCCTCGAAAACCTCGTTCTCATCCGTTGTGACCCGCAACGTGCCGTCTTCGAGGCGGTCAAGCGACGTAATCATGCGGTTGAAGGTGAATTGCGGCTTGAATGGCGCAATCTGCTCCATCAGACGGTCGACAAGGCCCTGCGCTGAGACCGACGGTAAACCCGGAATGTCATAGATCGGCTTTTCCGGGTAAAGTTCCGCGCATTGGCCGCCCGGCCTGTCAAGAATGTCGATGAGATGGCACTTCATGTCGAAGAGGCCGAGCTCGAACACCGCAAACAGGCCGACAGGCCCTGCCCCGATGATGACAACGTCCGTCTTGATCGCGTCGCTCATGAACTTCGTCGTCTCCCCGCCGCGCAAACAGCGGACCTATGTCGCGCCGCGTCGAATGGCCATGCGCAGCGTTTCGGGTTTCACTTGGGGTGCGCGCCGTTCTTCCCAAGCTACCGCGCGCTTGCGGGAAAGACGCTAACCCTGCCGTTCCGGAACCGCAACGACAAGCCCATCCAATTCGTCCCGCACCTTTATCTGGCAGGACAGGCGCGAATTCGGGCGCACATCATAGGCGAAGTCGAGCATATCCTCTTCCATCGACTCCGGCTCGCCCACCACATCCGTCCAGCTTTCGTCGACATAGACGTGGCACGTTGCGCAGGCGCAGGCACCCCCGCATTCCGCCTCAATGCCCGGCACGGCATGCTTGATGGCGTTCTCCATAACGGTCGAGCCGGGCTCGGCTTCGGCTTCAAAGCGTGTGCCATCGTGGGCAATGTATGTGATCTTGGCCATAGAAGTCCCGGCAGAGCGCCACAAGATTATTTCGGCGTAGGAGGAAAGCTGCTCGGGAAATAGTTACTTGAACGGCGGTGTCAACTCCGGCCGCACTGCGACGTCCGCGAACGCTCCCCTTACCGGCTGATGGCCGCGACAAAGTTGGAGACCTCTTCAACTTTCGCTGAGACAGCGTCCAGGGCGGCGGGATTATCTGGCTCCAGTTCCAACCTGCGGACCGTTTCGGCCAGGACGAAAGCGCCGACGCTGAGCGCCGAGCCCTTCAAGGTATGGGCCAGCCGAAGACGGGCGGTGCCCGTGGCGGTCATGAGATCGTCGCGCATAGACAGCGCCTGCCGAGCGAAGAGCTTCAGGATCTCCTCTTCCAGCGCGCGATCGCCCATGGTTTGGCGCCCCAGATGCACGAGGTCGATAGGCCTTCCGGCGTTCCGGTTGGCCTCTTGAGCGACTTTGCCAGCGCGACCAGAGCGTGTCGGCTCAGCTGCGGCCATCGGATTTCTCCACGAAAGGTTGCCGAGACCGTTCAAATGTAGATGGCGACTGTGGAAAACCGGTTAATGAAGGCATCGTATCAACAAATCCGAGAAAGCCCCTGTAAATTATGAAACCGGCGGGCGTCGGCGTTAACCTTATGTTTAAACTTTTATACATGTGCCCGAATTCAGGTTCCCTTTGTCTAATGCCGCCATTACGATAGAGCTGGTCCCTTCCGACCCTCAAGTTTCGCGTCAAATCCTGCCTGGGTTTGACGAACATGTTCCGGGGAAGTCAAGCGATGGCAAAAAAAGTTAGATCGAGCAGTAAGTTCGACAAGGAAGTTGCACGAGAACTTGAGAACGCCATAGAGACGGAATTGGCGCAGGAGCCGGCCTCGTCCTTCGAAAACCCGGCATCGCTTGAGGACCTGGAGGCGCGTATATCGCAAGCGGCGGAAGAGATCGCCCGCGAGACGCGCGCAGACGCTTCTTCGGACGAACAGGCGCCGCTTCAGCCGGCCGGTTTCTCCCCCGCCAATGACGACCGCCAGCGCGACTATCGCGCGATAGTCCATCGCCTCAACAATCGCAGGAGCAACCGGGTCTACTGGGCCGTCGCACTTCTGACGGCCCTTTGGCTTGGTGGAGCCTTCCTGCTGGCCAACGCACTGCTGGGCCAAAGTTTGTGGACCATTCGCTCGGTCCAGGCTTTGCTTGCGCAGCCGAACGCGATCCTGCTGGCTGTGCTGACGCTGGTTCCGATCGTTCTGTTTTGGGCCTTCGCTGTGATGATTCGACGCGCCCAGGAAATGCGCGTGGCTGCGGAGTCGATGACCGAACTGGCATTGCGGCTCGTTGAGCCGGAGTCCAATGCCCAGGAACGCGTCATGATGGTGGGCCATGCCGTGCGGCGCGAGGTGCTGGCCCTCAACGAAGGCATCGAGCGCACTCTTGCCCGCGCGGTCGAACTGGAAACGCTAGTGCAGACCGAGGTCAATCAGCTCGAACAGTCATATGTCCAAAATCAGGGACGGATTCGCCAGCTGGTCGATGGCCTGGGGAGCGAACGCGAGGCGGTGGTTTTACATGCCGAGCGTGTACGCACCTCCATTTCCGGAGCCCATGAAACGCTGAAAGAAGAACTGGGAGCCGCCAGCGAGGCGATCCGGGATCAGATCAGCGGCGCGTCATCGTCGCTCGCTCAATCGCTCACCCGCACGGGCGACGAGTTTGTCGAGCGCATGAACGCCAGCGGGAGTTCGATTTCTACCGCTATCGACGAACGTCTGAGCGCAATCACCGAACAGATCGCCTCCTCGGGGGAGGCGTTCGCCAGCCTTCTCGATAGCCGGATCGCAGCGATGGGGCACAGTTCAGAGACGGCTGCCCGCACCCTTGGCGAGATGCTGGAGGAGCGCGCTGCGGGCATCGTCTCGCTGCTTGGCGACGCCACCCGCGCCTTGGACGCGGAGATCGGCACCCGCCTGGAGGGCATTGAAAACACGCTGGCAGAACGCGGCCAATCTTTGATCGGCCATTTTGAAACGCGCGTGGACGCGCTCGACACCGGCACCGAGCGGCTGAATGCCGCTCTTGAGGCGCGCGCGCGCCAGATCAACGACACGCTGGTCGAGCGAGCCCGTGAAATCGCCGCGACCTTCGCGGAAGGCAAGGATGGCGTTGCCGAGATGATCGACCAGCGCGCCACCCGTGTACGCTCCGACATCAACGACATGGTCGAGTCCGCCGCGACGATGATCGACGGCCGGGTCAGCCATTTCTCCGAGCAGATGGAAGCGAGCCGCTCGACCCTGTCGCGCGCTTTGGATACCGATCTGGAGCGCCTGACGCAGGCGCGCGTTGAGATCGACGCTTCCGCAGCGGAGGAAGCAAGATTGCTGGGCGAGACTGGCAACCGCGTCATTTCTGCCGTCCAGGACGAGTTGCGGAGACTGGCAGACGAGCGCGTCACGATCGAAACCGCGGTCGGAAGCCATGTAAACAAGCTGGCCGAGGGCCGCGCTCGCATTGTCCAGGCTATGGATGAGGACACCAACCGCGTGGACGAGTCGCGGAGGCTGATCGACCTCTCCGTCGCCAACCAGATCGAGAGTATCGACGAGAGCCGTGCGCGCCTATCTCAGGCAATCCAGGATGACTTGAAACATCTTCAGCAAGCGCATGGGTCGATAGACGAATCTGTCTCCACGCACGTCATGCGACTGGCCGAAGGTCGCGAGCTTCTGAAGCGTGCGCTGGATGCCGATCTGGTTAAGATTGCCAACAGCCGCGCGGATGCAAATTCCGAAATAGAGACGACGCTGGCGCAAGCGGTCGCCCGACAGGAAGAGCGTCTTGCCGCCGGCCGGCAGGCTTTGTCCGAAGCCCTGCGCGCCGATCTGGAGAACCTCGCGGAGAGTCGCTCGAACATCGACGGTCTGGTCTCCGGACAGGTTGAGAAACTGGCGCAGGGGCGCGATATCCTGCGCCGCGCGCTGGAGGCGGACCTGCAGAAACTGGCCGATGCGCGGGCCAACATTGACGGTATCGTCGCGAGCCAGGTGGAGAAGCTGGCCGAGGGCCGGGACATCCTGACCCGCGCGCTCGAATCCGATCTGGACAAGATCGCGGATGCAAACGGCCGGATCGAGAGCACCATCCAGAACTTGCTTTCGGCACACGCAAAGGCTTTCGACGAGCGCGGCGAAGCGCTTTCCGGCCAGCTTGCCACCGATCTGGACCGTATTGTTGCGGCCAATTCCGAGGTTGAAAGCACGATCCAACGCCTCGTCATGGAGCATGCGCAGACAATCGATTTCGGTAGGGAGGCTCTGGCAGCCCGCCTGTCGGACGATCTCGGCCGGATTGCCGGCGCCCATGCGGAGATTGACAGCACGGTGCAGCGTCTGATCGGCGATCACGCGCAGGCCATTGACTTGGGACGACAGTCCTTGTCCGCTAAATTGCAGGAAGACCTTGGCCGCATCGCCGGCGCCAATGAGGAAGTCCAGCAGACGATCCAGAGGCTGCTCGCAGAACAGACCCGTGCGTATGATGAAGGCCGGCAGGCGCTGTCCAGCCAACTTGACGAAGACCTTGGCAAGATCGGCGACGCCAAGACCGAGGTCGAACTGACGATCCAGCGCCTGGTCGCCGCCCAATTGCGGAACTTCGAAGAAGGACGTCTGACGCTCTCGAGCCAGCTTGCCGAGGATCTGGAGAAGATCGCGGAAGCAAACGCGTCCACCGAGGCTGCCGTGCAGCGTCTCGTGGCCGAGCAGATGCGGGCCTACGAAGAAGGCCGGCATGGGCTCGCCGCGCACCTGGCGGACGATCTGCGCCAGATCGGAGAGGGCCGCCAGCAATTCGAGGAGGCCGTCGCCTCGCTTATCTCCAGCCAGACGACCCGTCTCGAGCGCGAGCGGGAAGCACTCAGCCGCGCGCTGGAGGCGGACCTCAACACCGTTTCACAGGCCCGCGAGGAGTTTGGCGGATTGCTCGACGGCGAGCTTGGCCGCTTGGGCGAAGCCCGCGAGACCCTGCGGCTTGCCCTCTCCAATGATCTTGAGAAGATCAAGGATAGCCATTCGGAGATCGATGCGCTGATCAACAGGCTCGTCAGCGCCCAGGGCGAAAAGCTGGAAGAAGGACGGCGCGCACTCTCGCAGGTTCTGGAAGAGGACCTGGACAAACTGAACGCAAGCCGCGCCAGCATCGACGGTCTCGTCTCGGCGCAAGTCGAGAAGCTGGCGGAAGGCCGCAACATCCTGAAGCGTGCTTTGGAGGCCGACCTGCAAAAGCTCGCCGACGCGCGGGCCGACATCGACAATCTGGTCGCCTCGCAGGTGGCCGGCATCGCCGAAGGCCGGAACGTTCTCTCGGAAGCCCTTGAAGCTGATCTCGATAAGATCCGCTTTGCCCGCGACGACGTTGACGGCACCATGTCTCAGGCCGCCGCACATTATGCCGAGCGCCTTGCCGAAGGCCGCACTATCCTGTCGGAAGCGCTGGATCACGACATCGAAAAGCTTGCCGAGACGCGGCGCGGCATTGACGAAGTCGTTGCCGCCCAGGCGACGCGCCTTGCCGAAGGGCGAGACCTGCTCCGGCGCGCCCTGGAAGCCGATCTGGACCGTCTCAACGAGGGCCGCGGCGACGTCACTCATCTGATCAACAGCATCGCCGAAACGCATTCCGGCAAATTGGCCGAGGGTCGCGCCGCGTTGGCCGCTGCCCTTGAGGACGACCTCGCCCGGCTGGCGGAAACCCGCCAGAGCCTTGACGATATGGTGTCGGAACAGGTTTCGCGTCTGTCCGAGGGCCGCAACATCCTGAAGCGCGCGCTCGAAGCCGATATCGACCGCATCAACGAGAGCAAGGCCGAGATCGAAGAGCTCGTCGTGACCGTTGCGGCGACCCACGCCGAGCGCCTCGCCGATGGGCGCGCTGCTCTTTCTGCGGCGCTTGAGGATGATCTCGGTAAACTTGCCGAGACGCGCCAGGACATCGACGAAATGGTTTCCGCGCAGGTCACGCGCCTGTCGGAGGGCCGCAACATTCTCAAGCGCGCTCTCGAGGCCGACATCGACCGCATCAATGCAAGCCGGGGCGAGATCGAGGAGTTGGTCAAAGCCGTTACCGCCTCGCATGCCGAACGACTTGCCGAAGGGCGCACTGCTCTTGTATCCGCGCTTGATGACGATCTCGGCAAGCTCGCCGAAACGCGTCAGAGCATTGACGACATGATGGCGGCACAAGTCTCTCGCCTCTCCGAAGGCCGCAATATCCTCAAGCGGGCTCTGGAAGCCGATCTTGAACGCATCAAGGGAAGCAAGACCGAAGTCGAAGAACTCATCAACTCTGTTGCGGCCTCCTATGCGCAGCGTCTCGCCGAGGGCCGCACCGCGCTTGGCAGCGCGCTTCGCGAAGACATCGAGAAGCTGGGCGATGCACGTCAGAGCATCGACGAATTGATGGCGGCGCAGGTAACGCGCCTTTCAGAAGGCCGCGAAATCCTGACGCGCGCGCTGGAAACGGATCTGGGGCAGATTCGCGAAAGCAAGGACGAGCTGGACACATTGCTGTCCTCTATAGGCGAAGCGCAGGTCTCCCATCTGGCCGATGGACGAGCCGCCCTCGCCTCAGCACTGGAGGACGATCTGCAGAAGCTCGGCGAAACACGCCAGCACATCCACGACATGGTCTCTGCTCAGGTAGCGCAGCTCTCCGAGGGCCGCGACATCTTCAAGCGCGCCTTGGAAGCCGATCTCGATCGCATCAAGGTCAGCAAGGAGGGGCTGGACGAATTGATGACCAGCGTTGCGGCTACCCACGCGGAGCAACTGGCGCAGGGCCGCTCGGCGCTCGCCGACGCGCTGGCCGACGATCTCGCAAAGCTCGCCGAGACGCGTCAGGACATCGACACGCTGGTCTCGGCACAGGTCGAACACCTCACCGAAGGGCGCAACGTCCTGAAGCGCGCCCTGGAGGAGGACCTGGCGAAGATCACATCCAGTAAGGAGGAGTTGGATCAGCTCATCGCTTTTGTCGCCTCGACGCATGGCGAACAGTTGGACGAAGGACGCAAGCTGCTGTCCGATACCCTGAATGCCGATCTGCAGAAGCTGGAGGAAGCGCGCCGCAGCATTGACACGATGGTGTCTGCGCAGGTCGACAGGCTGTCGGAAGGTCGCGACATACTGCGGCGGGCGCTCGAATCCGATCTGCAGAAACTCTCGGAAAGCCGAGGCGAACTGGACCGCCGCATCGAAGATATCGTGGCCGGCCATGCTCATTCGCTGGCCGAAGGCCGCACCTCCTTGGCGGAAGCGCTGGAAGCGGACCTGCAGAAGCTCTCCGAAAGCCGGTCGTCCATCGACGGCCTGGTTGCCGGCCAGGTTGAAAAGCTGGCCGAGGGCCGCAACATTCTGCGGCGCGCCCTCGAGGCCGACCTGGTAAAGCTCGCCGAAACACGCACCGAGATCGACGGTATGGTGGCAAGCCAGGTGGAGAAACTCTCCGACGGCCGGGCCGTTCTCTCGCGCGCCTTTGCTGAAGACGTTGAGAAGCTCGACGAAGCTCGCACGCTGATCGACCTGCAGATCGGCGAACACGTCAACACATTCGCCCAGCGGCGTGCCGAGATCTCGTCCGCGCTAGACGCTGATGTCGCCCGGATCGACGAAGCTTTCCGCAGGCATGAAGGCGTCATCGAAGAACGCAGCAGCGCCATGCAGCGCGCGCTGTCTGGCGGCGTCGAGAACATCCGCATCGTGCTGGAGAAGAGCGCCGTCAATGCGGCCGGCGAATTGCGTGACAAGGTATTGGAACTGACCGCGGCCCTTTCGGATGCCGCGGGCAAAGCGCTCAGCGATGCCGATCTGCAGCTTGGCGCCCAGGCCGAGCGTACTGCGAACGCCCTGCTCGCACGCGCCTCCGAAATTGCGGTGCACTTCGAGGCGGCGGATCAGCGGCTGTCGTTGCGCGCCGACGAGACGTCCAGCCTGCTGAGCCTGCGCGCCGAAGACACGGCCCGCACCTTGCAGGACAAGGCCGCGGAAATCGCCAGCGCCTTCGAACAGGCGAATGCGCGCATTGCCGATACGCTGGACAATGCCGGCACCGCGCTGCGCGCGCATGCGAATGATACGGGCTCCGTGCTGACGTCGCGCGCCAGCGAGATCGCGGCATCGTTTGAGGCTGCTGGCTCGGCCCTTTCCGAGCGCGCTGAGGCGACGCTGGCCGCCCTCACATCCCGGACGGAGGATCTGGCGCAAACGACAGTACGCCGCGCCGCGGAGCTGACACGCAGCTTCAAGGATGCCGACGAACAACTTGTGGCCCGCACCGAGGAGACAGCCGAGGCGCTGGCCCGGCGCACCGACCAGACGCTGGACTCCTTCCACGCAAAGGGCGAGGAGATTTCGCAGGTCATGGTGCAACGCGCGACCGACATTGCGCGCGCCTTCAAGGATGCGGACGAACAGCTCCTGGCCCGCAGCGAGGAAACCGCTTTGGCACTCGCTCAGCGTACCGACCAGACGCTGGACGCCTTCCACGCAAAGGGCGAAGAAATTTCGCAAGGCATGATGCGCCGCGCAACCGACATTGCGCGTGCCTTCAAGGAAGCCGACGAGCAGATCGTGGCGCGCAACCAGGAGACGGCCAGCGCGCTGTCGCTGCGCGCCGACGAGATCACTCGGCTGTTCAATGAGGGCGACCAGATGCTGGTGTCGCGCGCCATCGAAAGCGCCAGCGCCCTGGCGCAGCGCGCCGTGGATCTTTCCAGGTCTTTCGACGATGCGGACAAGCTGTTGGCCGCCCGTGTGGGCGAAACCGCCGAAGCGCTGTCAATACGCGCCGGCGAACTCAGCCGTGTCTTCACCGACGCCGACGAGGCGCTGGCGCGCCAGATCGACACCAGCGCCGACAAGCTTAGCGTCCGCACGGTCGACGTGGCTAACGCCTTTGAGGAGACAGAGCAGCGTATCATCGCTCGGACCCATCAGACTTCGGCCGAACTTGCCGCCCGCGCGGCGGCTGTGACCTCCGCCTACGAAGAGGCCGAGAAGCGCGCTTCCGAGCTGACCGGCAAGGCGACGCTGGAGATCGCCGCACGCACCGCCGATCTCGCCAAGGTGTTCGACGCCGCCGAGCGGCGCGTCGCCCTGCGTACGGAGCAGGTGGCTGCGGCACTCGACGCCCGTGCAAACGACCTCGACGATCGCTTCGACCGCGCCGGTGAAAGGCTGGTGGGCAAGTCGAGCGAGGCGGTCGCCGGTATGGAAGCCCGTGCGATGGATATCAGCCGGCTGTTCGAAGATACTGACCAGCGGCTCGCCCAGCTGACTCAAAAAACCGCCGACTCGCTCCAAGCCCGCACTGCCGACCTGGATGGCATTCTGGGTCAGGCCGATCAGCGCCTCAGCGAGCGAGTCGGCGAGGTCGCGGCCACGCTGGATTCACGCACGGCGGAGCTGGACGCGATATTTGAACGCGCGGACCAGCGCATTGTCGAACGCACCGACGAGGCAACACACCAGATAGCCCTGACAGCCAAATCGATCGGTGATACGCTCGATCTGGCCGGCGATCGCTTGGCGGCGACGACCGAGTCCATCACCTCCAAGGTCCTTGACGAGGTTGTCGAGGGCCAGAAGCGCCTTTCGGCGGCAGCCGACATCACCGGTGAAGCGGTGCGTGGCAAGATCGCGGAAAGCGAGGCGCAGATCGCCGAGCGCGCAAAGATGGTCGAGCGCACCTTCACCGCGGTCGGCCAGCACATTGCCGCTACGACGACGGATGCAGCGCGCGCCATCGCCGACAATACGCGCGAACTGACCACCGTTCTCGACAGCCGGTCGCTGGAGATGTCCCGCATTCTCGACGAGCAGGCGAAGCCGCTGGTCGAGCGGTTTGCGGCAAGCGGCTCCGAGATCGAACGCAGCATGGCCGCCGCTACCGAAAAGGCGACGGCACGGATGCTCAGTGACAACGCCAATTTCGTCGACGCCCTGTCGAAGCAGACAGCGGAATCGCTCGACCTAGTGGCTGACGTAAAGCGTTCGCTCGCCGGCGAAGCCAGCGACCTCATCGAGCGCCTCGCTGCCTCGAATGGTCAGTTGGCCGAGCTTATCGATCTCGCCGCAACAAGCCTGGGGGCGGTGGACGGAAAGCTAACAAGCTCGACGCAGAGCTTCGCCGTCTCGACGGAACGCGCCTCACAGAGCTTCGCAAGCTCGGCGCGCCTGCTCGAATCCAATACGGGCCGCCTGACGGAGATGACATCCGAGACGTTGAAGGCGGTCTCCGGCATTGCAAGCCGGTTCGAGGAACACAGCCGTCTGCTGTCCAGCGCGTCCGACCTGCTGGGCTCGGCGCAGACAAATCTGGTGACGACGCTCGACGACCGCCAATCGGCGCTCGAAGACCTGGCTGTCGGCCTAGTCAAGAAGTCGGAGGACATCGAACGTCTGATGCGCTCCTTCGAGTCAATCCTGGAGAACTCGCTCGATCGCGCCGAAAGCCGTGCGCGCGAGTCCACCGAGACCATCCGCAGCTCGATGATCGGCGTGGTCGAGGCGGCCACGCAGCGCTTTGCCGACGCGACTGTCGAGATCAAGCGGACGGCGGAGAACATCCGCGGCGAGCTTGAGGAAACCCGCTCGGCGCTGAAGAAGGGTGTGATCGACATGCCTGCCGAAGCCAAGGAGTCGACGACCGCCATTCGACGTGCCGTTGCAGAGCAGATCAACGCGCTGAAGGAACTGTCGGCCATCGTCGCCAAATCCGGCAGAAGCGGAGGCACCACTCCGCAGGTCGACGGGGGCGACAGCCGCCCTGCCCGCACTTCGGCCACCGCGCGGCTGCCTGAACCGCCGCGCCTGCCTCTTCGCAGCCGGCCCGAGCCAGCGGAAACCGGCGAATTGCTGTTGCGCGGCTCGCTGGACGTCGATGGCGCATCCAAGCCGGAAGGCTGGGATCCGGACCGCAGCGCAGCCGAGCGCGAAGAGGCGACCGCGCGGACGCAGCGTGAGACGGCCTCGCGGCCAATCTCGGACATGTTGAAATCGATCTCCGGGGATATTGCCCGGGCGCTCGATGTCGAAACGCTGTCGGAGATGCTTGAGCGTCGGTTGGGCGGAGAGGAAGACGTGTTCTCGCGCCGGCTCTATACGCTGAAAGGCCAGAAGACGTTCGACGACATCCAGCGGAAGTACAAGCTTGACCCGGAGTTTCACGCTGCCGTCGACCGCTATGCCGACGACTTCGAGCGACGGCTGAATGCGGTTTCCCGCGATGACGCTGCCACTCGGCGGGCGTTCATGTCGGACGCCGGCAAGGTGTACACGATGCTGGCGCACGCAGCAGGCCGGCTAAAGTAATTCCAGACACGATGACACCGGCGGCCAGGATAGCCTCAGCCGCCGGTGCGACAGGCCCCGTCTCTCATCAAACGACCGGCGTCACCTGTTTCTTCGGCCCAAACAGGACATCGAGCGGGTCGAATTTGAGGGAGATATCCCTTCCCTTCACCGCAACCAGGTCTCCCAGGCGGGTGAAGTATTGTCCTGTCGATATCACCGTGAACGGGTCGCGCGCGCGTTTCAGCCATGCGCCGAGTTCGTTGAAATTGTCATGCGTGTCGCAATAACCGACCAGCCGCCGAAACAATTTCGGCAGGATAACGACATCCTCGTAGATTGTGCGAGGCTCCCAGAAGGTGAAGCCGGGACTGCGGTCGAATGTCCAGATACCTCGCTTATCGTTTACCGCATCGGCCACAGCCCTGGAAATCGTATCGAGAGCGACCTCATCCATTCCTTGGTAGAAGGTTGGATAGACCTGCCCCTCGGCCGCAAGTTTGTAGTTGATCGTCGCGGCAACCAGTTCCGGCGTGAGTGCGTCCAGTACGGTTCCGTCGACAATGTCGTGCTCACCAAGCAAAGCGAATGAAACCGGCCGATCAAAACCGTCCAGCCCCTTCGAGATTATGATGCCTGGAGCGCCGTCGTTGGCAGTGATGATCTTCTTAAAGTTGAGGCTATAGGTCAGTGCTTCGACACCGAAGGCCGTGAGCAGTTGATGCGTTGCCGATTTGGCGATCGCCCGAGGCTGCGTGTAGCCTTCATAATGCGTTTCAAGCGCGTCGATCGCCTCGATTCGAAGCTGCAGCGGTTTGTTCTTACCCGGTTTGGGCTTCTTCTTGGGGTCGCTCCAGTCGAAATGGTCCCACAGCGCTGCGTTGTCAGCAATGAAGGCAACCGAGTCGCCATCCGGCTCACGGCCTTTTACGTGATAGGTGCCACGAATGACGATGTTGCCCATCATACGCCCCTCATTGTGCAGAGTGAGAGGGCATAATACTTTAACGACTTTGGGTTTTACAGAGACAATCTCGGATTGGTCTTGTCAGCAGCTTCGTAAGGACGTTGCGTGATCTCCACACGCCAATCAGTCGCGTATAGCGTAAGTCAACGCTGACGTTTTTGCCTGTCACGCAGTGGCGATGTAGGTCCTGATCTCGTCTGCTTCGCGCTCTGCCTCCTCGATGCGCCGCTTCACTACGTCACCGATGGAGATGAGGCCAAAGAGCAAGCCGTCCTTCTCGACTGGCAAATGTCGGAACCGCCCCTGGGTCATGATCTCCATCACTTCGTGGATGGTGTGGTGCTCGTTGCAGATCTTGACCTTCGGGGTCATCGCGGCCTTAATCGGGTGATCGAGAGCGTCGGCGCCGTCCTTGGCAAGAGCGCGCACGATGTCACGTTCGGAGAGAATGCCGACGATCTTGCGATCGCCATTGGTAATTACCAAAGCACCAATGCGACGTTCCGCGAGTTCGCGTATTGCGGTGGACAGGAACTCGTTGGGGCCAACGGTAAAAACATCGTGGCCCTTCTCGTCCAGAATAGACTTCACGGTCATCGCGTACCCTCCACTGCCTCGCCCGCTTTAGCAAGCGCTATCGATCTCATCTCCTCGACATCGATCTCCACGCTGCATCGTGCGACGGGAGCAGCGCTTTTTCAAGCCTGCGTGTGGCGCTCAGCGATCGTCTCGCGAAGCGCGGTCGAATAGCGATAGGCCCAGGAACCCGACCAGGAACCCGCCTATATGCGCCTCCCAGGCTATTTGATCCGCAACACCGGGTGTGAGCGAATAGACACCCGTCACCAGATTGATCACCATCCAGACCGCGAGGAAGATGATCACCCCGCGCAGCCGCAGCACATAGGCAACAGGCAGGACTGGCCCGGCAAATGTCGGCTGCCCTGCCGAGCGATCAATGCGGAAGGCAAAACGCGCCGCTGCCCCCATCATTGCCGATATCGCACCCGAGGCGCCGACGAGCGGTGACTGGCCGTAGGGGTAGATTGCGAAATGGAGCCCAGCAGCCGCAACGCTTGAGACGATCCAGAACAGCAGAAACCGCGTAGCGCCCATCCTGTTGGCGAGTGGCGAACCGAAAGCGGCGAGCCAAACCATGTTGACGGCAAGGTGGGTGACGCTGCCATGCAGCAGGGAGTAGGTAACCGGGCTGGTGAAGGCGTAAACGTCGAGGTCGTAGCCACCGGTGTAGCGGATCGGAACGAAGGCGGCGCGCACGAGCAGCGCGAGGTCCTGCTCCTGCGTGAGGACATAGATGCGCACGAGATGGATTGAGGCGCAGGCGAGGATCGCTGCCAGAACGATCAGCGGAACGTTTATCGCAGGCTCGCGCTTACCCGGCTCTTCAGGCAAGCTGTCGGTCGGCGGCGTCGCTTTGTCCTCGTCTGTCATCTCTGGTTCCAGTTCATTACGGCGAGCGTTGATCGCCGGGCCGGGTCGAATCAGCAAGACCATAGAGGCAAAAAAAGAGCCGTTCGGAGTTTCCCCTGAACGGCCGGTCGAGCGCCTACGCCCGAAGATTGACTGGAAGTCTCCCAATTGGGTCGCCCCAACTGGCTCCTGGAGTGACCGAAGGCTCTCACAGTCGTTCCTTCGATGCAACGTAAACCATTTGTTAACCTTAATGACCCCGCTCGGTGAACAACTTTAGCCGGCGCTGGCATGCGATGTGCTTCGAAGTGCATGAACGTTGTCAGGCAGGTCCTTTTGTCTACCGATGGGACATATGCCGGCCGCGGGACGACCGGAGCGACACACCATGCAACAGGAAGGGACGATCGCACTGTTCCAGTACTGGAACCGCCTGCGTGACGGTCGTACGGCCCCTGCCCGACGTGAGGTCGAACCGGCCGACATTAAAAGCCTGCTTGCCGATACTTTCATCCTCGAAGCCGACAATCTTGGCGATGCAATATTCAGGCTTGCGGGAACGCGCCTTTGCGCAATCTACGATCGCGAGCTCAAGGGCATCTCGTTTCCCTCGCTGTGGCGCCTCGATGACCACCACATGGTGCTGAAACTGCTTTCCGCCGTTTTCATCCAGCGGTCTGTCGCAGTGCTGAGCTTCAACGGACGATCCAGGGCTGGGCGCTCGATGCTCTTCGAAATGCTGCTGTTGCCGCTTGACGCCGGCCGCGACAGCCCACGCTGCCTGGGATTGGTAACCGCATGCGAACGGGCCTATTGGCTTGGCGCCGATCCTGTCGTGGAGGCGAAAATCGACGCGGTGCGTATCGTCGATCCCGACCTCGCGCCCGAGTTTGTAGAAAGCCGCCCCTTGGTGGCAGCCGGAGCGCACGCCGTGCACAATCACGCGGTGCACAATATCGCCAACGACCGCCGCAGTTCCCATCAGCCGCGCCGCGTTCGACACCTCGTGGTCTTCAACGGCGGGCGGGAAAGATAGCGTCTGGAATGGCGCAAATCACCGTATTTGCGATGCCTAAATTACCTGATCTTAACCTGTGCCTTGCTAGCTTTTTTCATCGCCGGGATAAGACACCGGCGCGGATTTGCGGACAATCGAGGCCGAGATGGATGTAGCGGCAGCAAATATAGCTGCGGGTGACAGACGCACCTATTCGCGCTTTGACGTGAAGATCTACGGCCGTTTCATGCTTGAGGATCACTCGGAACACTCTTGCCAGGTGATGGACATCTCGCCCGCCAGCGTGGCGCTGCGCGCCGACCGGCCTGGCGCTCCAGGTGAGAAAGTCATCGCCTATCTCGACCATGTCGGCCGCCTCGAAGGTATCGTAACGCGCAGCGACGAGACGGTTTTCGCCATGAATGTCGTGGCAACCGAGCGAAAGAAGGACAAACTCGCCGCGCGACTGGCCTGGCTCGCCGGCCGCCAGAAGAACGGATTGCCGGAAGACAGGCGGCATGAGCGGATAACGCCGCGCAATCCGGTCACGGTTCTCCACCTCATGGACGGCCGGCACTATGAATGCCGTATCATCGATCTCTCGCTCTCAGGAGCGGCCGTCGAAATCGAAGTGCGCCCGGCCCTCGGCTTGCAAGTCGTCCTGGGAACCATGCGGGGTGAAGTCGTGCGTCATTTCGACGAAGGAGTGGCCATCGAATTCGCAGTGATCCAACAGCCCGACACTCTCGAGACGACGTTCAACGCAAGCGCCACCCAGTGATCCGATTCTGATATTTGCATCACGCGGATACAACCCATTCAGGCAAATGTCAGAATCGAAGGATAACTTGCAAGTGTATGATTCTGATAAAACTTTTAACCTGACCTTCGCAAATGCGCACGACGTCGGACGGGATGCGAATGTCAAATTCGTTCCACTCGTTGCCGCGCACTCGACAGCGCAGGGTGGTTTTCCGAACTATAGAATCGGGGCAAGCTGGGCGATCGCGGCAGCATCGTTTCAGTGAACGATACTTTTTTTGCGGATCCGATTCTCATGAAATCTCACGTCAAAGCGGTGGTCATCGGCGGCGGTGTCGTTGGCTGTTCTGTGCTCTATCACCTGGCCCGTGCCGGCTGGACCGACATCATGCTGATCGAGCGGTCGGAGCTGACCTCCGGTTCCTCCTGGCACGCCGCGGGCGGCTTTCACACGCTGAACGGCGATCCCAACGTCGCCAAGCTGCAGGCCTATACGGTCAAGCTCTACAAAGAGCTGGAGGAAGTTTCCGGCCAGTCCTGTTCGCTGCACCTGACCGGCGGCGTGATGATGGCCGACACGCCGGAGCGCATGGACTTCCTGCGCCTCGCCCACGCCAAGGGCCGTTACCTCGGCATGGACACGGAACTGATCACGCCGTCAGAGGCGAAGGCGATGTTTCCGCTGATGGACGAGAAGAATTTCGTCGGCGCCATGTGGGATCCGGTCGAAGGACATCTCGACCCGTCCGGCACCACGATCGCCTATTCCAAGGCGGCGAAGAAACTCGGCGCGCAAATCGTGCTGCGCAACCCGGTGAAGGAACTGACACAGGATCCGGATGGCACCTGGAACGTCATCACGGAACAGGGCGTCGTCAAGGCCGAGCATGTGGTGAATTGCGGCGGCCTGTGGGCGCGGGAGGTCGGCCGAATGGTGGGTGTCGAACTCCCGGTTCTGGCAATGGAGCACATGTATCTGCTGACCGAGCCGATGCCGGAGGTGGAGGCCTTCAACAGGGAAACCGGGCGCGAGATGGTCGGCGTGCTGGATTTCAAAGGCGAGATCTACACGCGCCAGGAGCGAAATGGCATTCTGCTCGGTACCTATGAAAAGGCATGCAAGCCGTGGTCGCCCGTCAATACTCCCTGGGACTTCGGCCACGAATTGCTGGCGCCCGACCTCGACCGCATAGCGCCGTCTCTGGAAGTCGGTTTCAAGCATTTTCCGGGTATCGAGAAGGCCGGCATCAAGCAGATCATTAACGGCCCCTTCACTTTCGCACCTGACGGAAACCCGCTGGTTGGGCCGGTGCAGGGCCTGACCAATTTCTGGGTCGCCTGCGGCGTGATGGCCGGGTTCAGCCAGGGCGGCGGCGTGGGCCTCGCGCTCTCCAACTGGATGGTCAACGGCGATCCCGGCTTCGACGTCTGGGGCATGGACGTGGCGCGCTGGGGCGAATGGGCCAGCCTGCGCTACACCAACGCCAAAGTGCGCGAGAACTATTCGCGGCGCTTCTCGATCCGCTTCCCCAATGAGGAGCTGTCGGCGGCGCGGCCTGCGCAGACCACCCCGCTTTACGACACGATGGTGGCGCAAAACGCCGTGATGGGCGACAGCTGGGGCCTGGAAACGCCTCTCTGGTTCGCGCCAAAAGGCACCGAGCCTAAGGATGTCGTCTCCTTCCATCGCTCCAACGATTTCAACCATATCGGCAGCGAGGTGCGGGCGGTGCGCGACCGCGTCGGCGTCACCGAAATCGCCAATTTTGCCAAATATGAAGTTTCCGGCGCCGGCGCCGAGGCGTTTCTCAACCGCCTCATGTGCAATCGCATGGCGAAGCAGGGGCGGATCGTGTTGACGCCCATGCTGAACGAATTCGGCAAGCTGATCGGCGATTTCACGATCGCCCATGCCGGGCCTGACCGCTTCATGATCTTCGGCTCGTCGGCGGCGCAGAAATATCACATGCGCTGGTTTGAAAAGCATCTGCCGAAGGACGGACCAAATGGCGGATCAGTGCGTGTCCACCGCTTCGATCAGACGTTGGTTGGCCTCTCGATCGCCGGCCCCAAGGCGCAGGCGCTGTTGCAGAAGCTCGTCGACGTCGATGTATCGACGGCGGCGTTCAAATTCATGGATTTTCGTGAAATGGCGGTGGGCGGCGCGCCCTGTATGGTCAACCGCGTCACCTATACCGGCGATCTAGGCTACGAAATCTGGATGGCGCCGGCTTATCAGCGGCTGGTCTATGCTGCGGTGAAGGACGCCGGCGCGGAATTCGGCATCGTCGATTTCGGGATGCGCGCCCTGCTATCCATGCGGCTGGAGAAGAACTTCCCGACCTGGTTCCGCGAGCTCAGGCCGATCTACGGGCCGTTCGAGGGATCGATGGACCGCTTCATTCGCATGGAGAAGAACGACTTCATCGGTCGAGAGGCAGCGGCCAAGGAGCAAGCGGAAATCAAGGCTGACGGCATATCCAAAATGCGCCGCGTGTCGATGTTCGTCCAGGCCGCCGATGCCGATGTGATGGGCGACGAGCCTATCTGGGCGAAAGTTTCCACGGACTTCGGCACCGTTGGCAAGACGCATGATTTCGGCGCGCCGCGTTTCGACGCAACGGGCAAGGAAGTGCGGGGCTCAACAGCGGCCGAGGGGGCCTCGGCGGTTCGCGGCACGGTGGATGGCGCATGGCGCGTGGTCGGTTGGGTGACGTCAGGCGGTTATGCGCACTATGTCGGCAAGTCGATGGCGCAAGGCTACGTTCCGGCCGCGCTGGCGGCTGACGAGAGCGAAGGCCTGTTCGAGATCGAGATTTTGGGCCATCGCCGCAAGGCGCGCATCAATGTCGAGCCACCTTTCGATCCGAAGGGCGAGAAGATGCGGGGATAGGCGCCTGCTGCGAGGTCACTGTAAATGCCGCAATCCAATCGCCCGCTGCGTCTCGCAGTTCTGATCGACGCAGACAACGCGTCCGCAAAGATCGCCGACCGTCTATTCGAGGAAATCGCCAAGATTGGCGAAGCCAGCGTGCGGCGTATTTACGGTGATTTTTCGAATGCGCGCTCGAAGGCCTGGGCCGATCTTCTGTCCAAGCATGCCATCATTCCGCAGCAGCAATTCGCTTACACGACCGGAAAGAATGCATCCGACATTACGCTCGTTATCGACGCGATGGACCTACTGCACAGCGGGCGATTCGACGGGTTTTGTCTGGTTTCATCGGACAGCGATTTCACCCGCCTGGCTGCTCGCATTCGGGAACAGGGGGTTGATGTCTTCGGGTTCGGTGAACAGAAGACGCCGGAGAGCTTTCGTGAGGCTTGCAGGCGTTTCATATACACGGAAAACCTTCTGCCAACCGCCCCACCGAATGCCAAAGACCCATTACCCGTCCGCTCCCCGCTGAAGCCACCCAGCGCTGCAACTCCGATCATCAGGAAAGTGATCGAGCAGATGGAAACCGAAGACGGATGGGTACCTCTTGGAACTGTCGGCAATCAACTCGCGAATCTGAACTCAGATTTCGATCCTCGTACCTTCGGCTTTCGAAAACTGAGCGATCTGGTCCGCAAAACCGATTTTTTCGACCTCGATCATCCGACGGACAAGACAATGCGGGTTCGGATCAAGCCTGTGGCCCAGAAGGCCAAGAACGCTGGAAAGCCCGCTTGACCACTGGAAGAACCTTCTCCCGCCACCGCAAGATCATGCCGTTCGAACCGGGGGAAGAAGCGGCTCTTCGGGCTCGATCCCGCGAAAAGGCCGCCGAGCTCAATCAGCATGTCCTCGGCTATGGAGAGCCTGCGGAGAAAGAATGGGCTGCTGCGGGCATCCCTGCTCCGGATCTTCCCGCAATGCGCAGATATCGGCTGGTGCGCATCCGCGACGAGCTGCAACGGCGCGGCTATGCCGGCGCACTCCTCTACGATCCCGTCAACATCCGCTATGCGACCGACTCCACCAATATGCAGCTGTGGGTCGCGCATAACCCCACGCGGCATTGCTTTGTCGCGACCGAGGGCCCGGTCGTTTTGTTCGACTATTTCTCCTGTGAGCATTTGTCGGATCATTCCGGTGTGGTCGACGAGGTGCGGCCTGCTGTGACCTTCATGTTCATGTATGGCGGTGAGTTGAGCAACCAGCGCGCCAGGCGCTGGGCAGGAGGCATAGCCGATCTCGTCAAGCAGCATGGCGGCGGAAACAGTCGCATCGCCGTCGACCATCTGAACGCGGAGGGCGTGAGGGAACTCGCCCGGCTCGGCGTCTCCGTCGGCAATGGCGAGGCGGTGATGGAAAGCGCGCGGCTGATCAAATCGCCTGACGAGATCCTGTGCATGCGACGCGCCATCGTTGCCTGCGAGGCCGCGATGGGCGAAATGCAGGCAGCACTGAAGCCGGGAATTTCCGAGAATGAGCTCTGGGCCGAACTGCATCGCGGCAATATCGCGCGCGGCGGCGAATGGATCGAGACGCGGCTGCTGTCATCCGGTCCGCGCACCAATCCGTGGTTCCAGGAATGCTCGTCGCGCAGGGTCGAGGCGGGCGATCTGGTCGCGTTCGACACAGATCTGATCGGGCCATACGGCTTTTGCGCCGATCTGTCGCGCACCTGGCTCTGCGGCGACAGGCCGACAACCGAACAGCTGGACCTCTTCGATATTGCCGCCGAGCAGATCGCGCACAACACCGCCTTGCTCCGGCCCGGCCTTACGTTCCGCGATCTGGTGGATCGGTCCGCTGTGCCGCCCGGCGATTGTTTTCCAACGCGCTATGGCGTGCTGTATCACGGCGTCGGCCTCGCCGATGAATACCCAACCTTGCCGCATGCCGCGGATTGGACCGACGACACGCCGGATGGCGTGCTTGAGCCCGGCATGGTGGTTTGCGTAGAGAGCTATATCGGCCGGCTTGGCGGCCATGAAGGCGTGAAGCTCGAAGATCAGGTGCTCATCACGGAGAACGGGCATGAGACACTGTCGCGATATCCGCTGAAGCTGACACCGGCATGAATGTTGCGCCAAGGCGGTCGTCTTAGATCGGGCGTTGCATGGCGCCGGCCGGCTAGAACAGCCCGGGCAACGCTTCGAGCGTCACGCGGCCAGGGCCTTCCCTGTCTGCACCAGGACGTCGCGGAGGATCTTGGCAAGCTCAGGAGGCGTATTGCCGGCGGTGATGAACGGCAGGCCTTTGCGCTGGGCGGTCCAGCCGACGACTTGCAGCTTGTCAGTTGCAGGCTCGTGACGTTTCGCCAAGGCCCAACTCTTGCAGTCGATCGCGGCGACATCCGCCCTGCTCTCCGCTACCGCCTGGATGGACTTCCGGTGTCCTCCCGTTTCGATGCGCTCGGAGAAGACCGCGAGGGACTCGCCCATTGCTTCCAGATCGCGGCCGAGAGCGAGAATGCCGGACATGGAGTCCAGTGAATTGAAGGCGAGGCGGGTATTGCGGAGAAGGTGGATGGGGATAGCGGCGGCTTTACCCTCCCCCTTTTTAGGAGGGTCGACGCTAAGCGTCGGGGCGGAGGTATACCCCCGAGCTTCCTGACCCCCATCCCGGACAGCGACGTTGTCCGACCCTTCCCACAGTTGGGACGGTAAAGCCCGCATCACGATAGCACTGGAATAAAGCTCTCCTGCTCCGCCGTCGAATTCGGAATAGTCCGGCTGCCCGATCACCTGGACACGCACCGCAAGCCCCTGCTCCAACGGCCCCCAGCACGCCTGGGCAAAGAGCAGGTTCGGGCGCTGCCAAAGCTCGTGCAGGCCGGCATAGTCCCGCGTAAGTGCCGTGGGCGCATCAACGCCGGCGTGGCGCAACGCGTCACGGATCGTCGCCCATTCGGCGTCGACCTCGGCTCGATTTTCCGGCCAGTCGTACATCGGCAGAGCTACAATGAAATCGCCCATCGCGCCTTATCGAACGCGCAATGCGATGTTTGCAAGCGAAGCAGGCGCCAAGGGAAGCGTCATTCCTTCGGCGGCTCGGCGGGAATGGGGGTCGTCGCCATGCCCGTCAGGCTGCGGCCGCGCATGCGGGGTCGGAAAGCCCGGCCAGGCCCCGGCGCGCGGCGCAGGAAGGGATGCACGACAGGCTCTTTCACCCTAAATGCGAAGGACTTCACGAGGGCAAAGTAGTTCGGGAAGACATAGCCGTCATTCATGCGGATCCAGTCGTCGCGGCGGTCGCGGAAAAGCTTTGGCAGGCGATACCAGGCGACGGTCGGGCTCTTGTGGTGAACAAGGTGCAGATTGTTGTTGAGGAAAAGGAAGGCCAGCGGCGAGCGTTCGACGATGATGGTCCGCCCATCCGGACGTTCCGACCATTGATGCTCTGCAAAGGTGCGGATCTGGATGATGGCCTGCCCGATCCAGACCGGCCCCAGCACATACAGCCAGAGCGGCATGTCGAACACGAAGGCGACGATCAGGAGCACCGGCACAAGGCTCGCAAGATGGATGAGCCAAGCCTTGCGGACGGCGGGATCGCCAGCGGAAATGAGTAGCACGTCGGCGCCCACAAACCCCGCGCTGCCCAGCCATGGGCCGAGGAAAAAGCGTCCGGCCATAGTGTTGTTGGTTTTGAGCAGAGCGCGCAGCGGCTTAGGCAGCCGCTCATGATGCCAGATTGCCTGATAGTAACTTTCCGGATCGTCGAAGGGATCGGTCAGCCGCTCATCGGCGTGGTGGCGCAAATGCAGCGTACGGAAGCGCCGGAAGGGATAGACCAGGCCGACAGGCAGGCCGACCAGCCATTCGTTCACCCTGCCGTCGCGTGTCGGATGTCCGTGCGAGGCTTCGTGCATGAGCGAGGACTGCAGCGCTAGCACAATGCCGAGCGCGAGGACGGCAATAATCGGATAGGTTGGCCAAAGCAGAAGACCTATCGCCAGCCAGGCGCCATAACAGGCGATGATGAGGCCGACTGTAGGCCACTCAATGGCGGCCCATTTGGATTTGCGCGTTGGAAGATCCCTCAATCTCATTTGCCTGAACTGCTATGCTGATTCCTGACATAATGGTGTCAGGAGACCGCGTGCGCCGCAACGCGGATACGCGCAGAATCTGTTTACATTGCGCACCATTC
This sequence comes from Mesorhizobium sp., assembly GCA_036524835.1. Lineage (GTDB taxonomy): Bacteria > Pseudomonadota > Alphaproteobacteria > Rhizobiales > Rhizobiaceae > Mesorhizobium_G. The sequence continues at coordinate 70,294 of DATDBN010000019.1, forward strand.
GCCGCAAATGTTATACTTAGTCACCAGATTTTCGATTGTCACCGGCATGAGGGCCAAAACGCGATGGACAAGCGCGATGTCTCTGCCCTGTTTCGCGAGCGCCTGAAGACGCTGCTGCAGCGATCGGGCATGAATCAGTCGGCCTTCGCAACCTCGATCGGCGTGGACCGGTCGGCACTATCGCAAATCCTCTCAGGCGCGAGCGTGCGCCTGCCGCGCGCTGAAACGATGATGACGATCGCCGGCGAGCACAAGGTTTCTCTGGATTGGCTGCTCGGGCTCAGCCAGGACGAGGCGCTGACCGGCGAAATCCGCGACATGCTGGAAATCGAGGAAGGTGTGTCGAGTTACGGTGAGTCCTTCATGGCGCGCTGGTACGGAGAGGCTGCGGGCGCGAAGGTGCGCTATGTCCCCGCGGGCATTCCCGACCTTCTGCGCACCGATGCGCTGGTCGACTACGAGGCCGGCATCAGCCATCGCGATCCGGACGCGCAGGCAAGCGAAGCGCGCCAGCGAATCGACTATAACCGCCGCCCCGAGACCGATATGGAAGCGTGCATGCCGCGCCATACGCTGGAGATCTTCGCGCGTGGCCTGGGCGTGTGGGAGAATTTTCCGGCCCGTGAGCGGCGCGAGCAATTGCTCCACATGGCGACCCTGTTGGACGATCTCTATCCGACGTTTCGTCTGTTTCTCTACGACGGCCGTCAGCGCTATTCGGTGCCCTATACGATTTTCGGGCCGTATCGCGCCGCCATCTATGTCGGCGACATGTATCTTGTGCTCAACGCGCCGACGCCCATCCAGACCCTGACCCGCCACTTCGACAATCTGATCCGCGTTGCCGAAGTACACGCGCATGAAAGCGCGGCCTATGCGCGCCGAAGGGCCGCCGAGGTGTGATCCGAAGAATTTCCGGAGCTATGCGATCAGGCGGCGCTTTGCGCCCGCGCCTCGGCGAGAGCTTTCAGGTCGGCCGGCTTTAGCTCGACGGATTCGCCGCAGCCGCAGGCCGAACTCTGGTTCGGATTGCGGAAGGTGAAGCCGGTCCTGAGCGTGGTCTGCTCGAAATCCATTTCGGTGCCGAGCAGGAACAGCGCAGCCTCCGGCGCGACATAGACATGAGCGCCGTCGCGTTCGATATGGTCGTCGCCGGCTTTAGGCTCGGTGACAAGATCCACCGTGTATTCCATTCCGGCGCAGCCACCCTTCTTGATGCCCAGGCGGATTCCCTTGGCGCTTGCGCGCGTGTCCATGATTTCACGGACCCGGGCGGCGGCCTTGTCGGTCATAGAGATGACGGCGAAGCGTCCCATGCAATTCTCCAGTCACGGCGGGGTAAAGGCCCGCGGAACTACCCCATAGATGGTTCAGGGGAAGCGATTTGGCAAGACTCCTTAATGTCTGATCCAAAATCGCCATGCCGGGCTGCGAACGGCGATTTCTGCGCTTGCGGTGCTCAAGTACCCAAATATACGCTGCGCTCCGGTTTTCGAAATCATCAGGTTCGCTCCGGCCTATCGATTTTGTTTCAGATACTTAGCGTCGGCGAACCATCTCAAGCGCCGAAGGGCCGCATTTGCCACCCTGCATCGGTCCCATAATTTCGTAGCCGCGCAACTGGTAGAAGCGAATAGCGCGTTCGTTCGCCTGTTCGACCTCCAGCCGGAAGCTCTTGGCCTCTGGAAAGGAGCCTTCGACCTCATCGAGCAAGAGACCACCAATTCCCTTGCCCTGCAGGCTTGGCAAAACATAGAGCTGACGAAGCATCACCACTTCTCCGCTCTCATCCGCAGCGGCAAATGCCACTCCGCCCAGCGTCTTTCCGTCATCCGCGACCAGAAACTCCGAGCGGGGTACTGTCAGACGGCGCGTCAGCGAGGCAATCGAGTGCCAGTCATTGGTGATTTCCGTGACACGCTCGACGCCGTAGATTGCATCGTAAGTGGCGTGCCACGTCTCGACCAGGAGCGCGCGGATTGCCGGAATGTCGCGGCCGGAGGCAGTGCGGACGAACATCCGGACTACTCGATGCCGAGCTTGGCCTTCACCAGATCGTTGACCGCCTGCGGATTGGCCTTGCCGCCGGTAGCCTTTATGACCTGGCCGACGAACCAGCCGGCCATCGTCGGCTTGGCCTTGGCCTGCTCTACCTTGTCCGGATTGGCCGCGATGACATCGTCGACCGCCTTTTCGATGGCGCTGGTGTCGGTCACCTGCTTCATGCCGCGGGCTTCGACCAGTTCCTTCGGGTCGCCACCCTCAGTCCAGACGAGTTCGAACAAATCCTTGGCAATCTTGCCGGAGATCGTGCCTTCCTTGATGAGATCGATGATGCCGCCCAGTTGGGAGGGCGCAAGAGGAGACTCCTCGATCGACTTGCCAGCCTTGTTCAACGCGCCCATCAGGTCGTTGATGACCCAGTTGGCGGCGAGCTTGCCGTCGCGCCCCTCGGCGACCTGCTCGAAATAATCGGCAATCGCCTTTTCGGAGACCAGCACGGAGGCATCGTAAGCCGAGAGACCCATCTTTTCGACCAGCCGGGCCTTCTTGTCGTCCGGCAGTTCCGGCAGATGCTGCGCCAGATCGTCTACATAGGCCTGGTCGAACTCCAGCGGCAGCAGGTCCGGGTCCGGGAAATAGCGATAGTCATGCGCCTCTTCCTTGGAGCGCATGGAGCGCGTCTCGCCCTTGCCGGGGTCGAACAGGCGCGTTTCCTGGTCGATTTTGCCGCCATCCTCAAGGATCGCGATCTGGCGGCGCGCCTCATATTCGATGGCCTGGCCGACGAAGCGGATGGAGTTGACGTTCTTGATCTCGCAGCGCGTGCCGAACGCGCCGCCCGGCTTGCGCACGGATACGTTGACGTCGGCGCGCATCGAGCCTTCGTCCATATTGCCGTCGCAGGTGCCGAGATAGCGCACGATGGTCCGCAGCTTGGTAAGGTAGGCCTTCGCCTCGTCGGAGGAGCGCAGGTCCGGCTTGGAGACGATCTCCATCAGCGCCACGCCCGAGCGGTTCAGATCGACATAGGACATGGTCGGATGCTGATCGTGCATCGACTTGCCGGCGTCCTGCTCCAGATGCAGCCGCTCGACTCCGACCTCGATGTCCTCGAATTCGCCCTTCGAGTCCGGGCCGACGGATACGATCACCGTACCCTCGCCGACGATCGGCTGCTTGAATTGCGAAATCTGGTAGCCCTGCGGCAAATCCGGATAGAAATAGTTCTTCCGGTCGAAAACGGATTTATGGTTGATCTTGGCCTTGAGACCCAGTCCGGTGCGTATCGCCTGGCGGACGCACTCTTCATTGATCACCGGCAGCATGCCCGGCATCGCCGCGTCGACGAAGCTCACATTGGCGTTCGGCTCCGCGCCAAAGGCGGTTGACGCACCGGAAAACAGCTTTGCCTCGGAGGTCACTTGCGCGTGAACCTCCATGCCAATGATTACCTCCCAGTCGCCGGTGGCGCCGGAGATGAACCGCTTCGGGTCGGGCGTGCGTGTGTCGATAAGGCTCATGGGTAACGTCAGCTTGGATTTGCGAGGAAAGGTTTGCGCCTCGGCGCGTTGCTTCGTCGCTAGATCAAACCATGCTGCGATGCAACCACTCGCGCGTCAATTGGGCTTTGCGGCCCACTAAACGCCGTTATCGCGCAGCCCTCAGCGCCGGGCGCGCCCGTCAAATTGGCGCACCTCGCCATCGCCGCCAGTGATGATGCGCTGTGGGTTACGCTCAAGATCGCTGATTGCCTGTTCGATGCGGTTGACAGAGCGCCGGCTGTCCTGAACGAGCGACTCGACATTGCGGAGTCCACTTCCGGAAAAGCGCGACAACCCGTCCATGATGCCGCCAATGCGGGAGTTCAGAGTATCCGCCACCTGCTTATAGGCGGTCAGCGTCGTGCCGACCTGGTCCAGGACCTTGACGCGGTCGTTGATATTCTGGGCGACGAGGCGATAGGCCTTGAGCGTCTCGTTGGCCTGCGCGACGAGGCCATCGGCGTTTTCCGAGCCGAGAAGCTGTTCCAGCTTAGCCAGCGCAGCTTGCGCATTTTTCAGCGTGCCCTCGGCCCCGCCCACCAAAGTGTCGAAGCGCTTGCTGGAGTCGCTGAGATTCTTGGAGAAGACGTCCGCGTTTTCGACGATCGACGCCACCTTTTTCGGGTCGACCGCGTTAAGGATGTTCTCCACCGTCTCAATGGCGCCATCGACCTTGCCGGAGAGCCCGGCAAGTTCCTCCGACAAGGAACTGACGCTCGATAGGAATTTGTCGATGCCGTCAGCATTCTCCGCCAGCGCGTCGGTAAACCTCTGAGCGTTCTCGACCGTTTTCAGCAGCGGCTGGCGGGCGTCCTTCGTAAAGCCCTCAAGCTGGGTCAACACATTGTCGGCGCGCTCAAAGATCTGCTGCGCGGTCTGCAGGAGATTGGTCACCGCCGAGGGATTGGCGACAATCTCGGCGACGCGGCCCTCGGAGGCGGCCTCGCTAAACAGGTTCGGTTCGTTGAGGCTTCCGCCATTCATCTCGATATTCGCGGTGCCGGTCAGGCCGGCGAGGCCAATCACCGCCTTAGTAGAGCGCGTGACCGGCGTCTGCCGATCGACCTGCGCGTCGGCGATTGCCGCGGAGGGATTCGTCACGTCGATGTAGACCCGCTGAATGTCGCCGACACGCACGCCGTTGAAAAGGACAGCACTGCCCCTTGCCAGACCCGAGGCGGAGCCAGGGATGCGAAAGCGCAGCAAGGCGGTCTCGCCCCGCTCGCCGATCGCCACTGTCCAATACACGAACGCGAACGCCGCCAGCACCGCCGCGATGGTGAAGATGCCGACGATGACGTAGTTGGCCCGAGTTTCCATCCGCTGCCTATGCCCTTGTCGACAGATCGAGCTGCCGCGCCCGCTTGCCCCGGAAATATGATTTCACCCAGGGTTCATCGCTTTTCAACATGTCCTCGACAGTGCCCTCCACCAGCACCCGCTTATTCCCCAGTACGGCAATGCGGTCGCACGCCGTGAACAGGCTGTCGAGATCATGGGTGACCATGTAGACGGTGAGGCCTAGCGTGTCGCGCAGCTTGATTGTGAGTTCGTCGAAATCGGCGGCGCCGATCGGATCGAGGCCGGATGTCGGCTCATCGAGGAAAACAAGGTCCGGATCGAGGGCTAGAGCGCGTGCCAGGGCGGCGCGCTTGATCATGCCGCCGGACAGTTCGGAGGGAAATTTCGCTCCCGCGTCGCGCGGCAGGCCGACCATTTCGATCTTGAGCAAAGCGAGCTCGTTCATGAGCTTTTGCGGCAGATCGAGATATTCGCGCATTGGCACCTGGATATTCTCCATCACCGAAAGCGCGGAAAACAGGGCGCCATGCTGGAACAGCACGCCCATGCGCATGTCGATCGCCATGCGCTGCTCCGGGGTAGCCTTGTCGACGTCTATGCCAAACAGTTCGACTGTACCGGCCTGCTTGCGGTTCAGCCCAAGAACCGTTCGCATGAGCACGGACTTGCCGGTGCCGGAGCCTCCGACGAAGCCAAGGATTTCGCCGCGCATGATGTTGAGGTCGAGATTCTCAAGGATCACCTTGTCGCCGAAAGCGACTGTGACACCGCGGGCGCGCAACACGACGTCCTCGGCCGGCGCGTCTGCCCCCTTCTCTCGATCGATCTCGGCTACCCCGTCCATAGCCACTCCTAGAATCCGATGGAGGCGTAGAATATGGCGAACATGCCGTCCAGAATGACGACCACGAAGATAGACTTGACCACCGAACTCGTGACCTGAAGGCCCAGCGATTCCGCGCTGCCGCCGACCTTCAACCCCTCGACGGAGGCGATGATGCCGATAATCATCGCCATGAACGGCGCCTTGATCAGACCGGCAAAGACCGTGCTCACATCTATGCTTTGCCGCATGCGGTCGATAAACGCGGCAGGCGGAATGTCCGAATAGATCCACGACACCAGGATCGCCCCGCCGATGGCGGCGAAATTCGCCGCCACCGTCAGGCAGGGCAGCGATATGACCAGCGCGACAAGGCGCGGAAAAACCAGCACGCCGACCGGATTGAGGCCGATGACCTTCATCGCGTCGACTTCCTCGCGCATCTTCATCGAGCCGATCTCGGCGGTGATCGCGCTGCCGGATCTGCCGGCAACCATGATCGCCGTCATCAGCACGCCGAGTTCGCGCAGCACGAGGATGCCGACAAGGTCGACGACGAAGATGTCGGCGCCGAAATAGCTGAGCTGGAACGCCCCCTGCTGGGCAACGATCGCGCCGACGATGCTGGACATCAGCACCACCACCGGAATAGCGCCGACCCCCATGCGGTCGATCTGGTTGACGATGGCGGCAATATTGATGCCATGCCCCCTGCCCGCCTTCATCTGGCCGCCCCGGATCGTTGCACCAAGAATGTACATCGCCGACAGAAGGTCGTCGCGGATCGTGTAGACGCCGCGGCCGACATGCTCGAAGAAGCGGAGCAGAATGAAAGGCTCCGAAGGCCGTGCGGCGCCGTCAGGCTTCGTCGACGGCGCGACGGCCTGCATCAGGGTCGATTCGGCATCATCCTGCCCGACAACCTCAACGTCGGCCCCATTGGCCTTGGCCGACGCCACGAGGCGCTCGACCACCCAGGCGCCGGCGGTGTCCATGCGCTCCACATTGTGCAGGTCGATTTGCAGACGTGTAGCCGGCTTGGACGCTATCGACCGCATCTCCTGATCCAGGTGGCCTATCGTGCGCGTCGTCCAGGCGCCGCTCAGCGTGCATTTCAGCACGCCGCCTTCTTCGCTCACATCGATGCGCGGGGTGTCGGCGTCGCCGCTTGCAACCTGCCGTCGTTTGATCAACATGGTCTCGTGTTTATCCGTTCGTCTGGCGGCTGTCGATTTGCCTCAGTGCGGCGATTTCCTCCATGGAGTGCAATAAGTTGCCGCGTGTCCTTTCCGTCACGGCCGAGAGTTTTCCCATTGCCGGCACATTCACCATCTCTCGCGGGTCCAAGACGTCTGCCGAAGTGCTGACCTGCACGATCCGCGATGGAGCGTTCGAGGGGCGCGGCGAATGCGTTCCCTATGGCCGCTATGGCGAGAGCATCGCCAGCGTGCACGACCAGATCTCCGCAGTCGCAGTAGACATCGCAGGCGGTCTGGACCGCCATGCGTTGCAAACTGCAATACCCGCTGGCGCGGCGCGAAACGCGGTGGATTGCGCACTGTGGGATTTGGAAGCAAAGGAGTCGGGACGGACGGTGGAAAGTCTGATCTGCCCGACCCGCGCCGTACCGCTGAAGACGGCGTACACGCTGTCGCTGGCTGAGCCGGACGCGATGGCCGCGCAGGCGCGCGCCAACGCCCACCGCCCGCTGCTAAAGATCAAGCTCGGCTCCGATGGCGACCCGGAGCGGATGGCAGCGGTGGCTGAAGCCGCGCCGGCAAGCCGCGTGATTGTGGATGCCAATGAGGGCTGGACGCTGAAGACGCTCCAGCAAAATATTGATGCCGCAGCCAAATATCGGGTTGCTCTGATCGAGCAGCCGGTGCCGGCCGGTGCCGACGAAACACTCCGCGACGTGTCGCGCGCAGTACCGCTCTGCGCCGACGAGAGCCTGCACGTCATCGGCGACCTCGAACGATTCGTCGGCCTCTACGACGCGGTGAACATCAAGCTCGACAAGACCGGCGGCCTGACGGCCGCCTTGGCTCTCCGCGACAGGGCGCGAGAGCTCGGCTTTTCCGTCATGGTCGGCTGTATGGTCGGCACGTCTCTGGCCATGGCGCCGGCGGTGCTGCTGGCGCAGGGCGCTGAGTTCGTCGATCTGGACGGACCGCTGCTTTTGTCTCGCGACCGGGAGCCCGCCCTCGTCTATGCCGGTTCGCTTGTCTCGCCGCCGACCGCCGACCTTTGGGGTTGATGCCTGGCCAGCAGGATTGATCCCGTTGCAATAGCGGCAACGCCGATCATGGGGATCGTACCGTAGATGCCAAGCGCGCTGTAGAGCGGCCCGGACGCAAGCGTAATCGCCGCGATGCTCAGGCCGTTGGCGAAATAGGCAAGCCCCTGCGCAGCACCTGTCCGAGCCTCCGGCACCTCGTCAGCGATCACCTTCTGCACGCCGATGATCATCAGGCCGGTGGAGAAGGCGTGCAGGCCTTGCACGGCGAAGAAGCCAGGCGCAGCAAGGCCAAGCGGCTCGACCATTGGATAGGCGATCCAGCGCAAAACGGAAAACAGAGCCGCCGTCAACAAGATGTCGGTGGCGCTCAACCGGCCCAAGAAGCGTGGAAAAGCCCAGAACATCAAGACTTCAACCGCCACGCTGAACGACCAGAAGAAGCCGATCATCGGATCGCTGTAGCCGACCGACTGCCAGTAGATCGACATGAAGCTGTTGATGAAGGAATGGCTGCCGGCAATCAGCCCGGCACCAATGACCATATAGAGAAACCGCTTGTCGAAGCGGTCCGCCTTGCCAAGCGCGTCAAGCGCCGGCTGGGACGCGCGGCGCGGTGGGCCGACGCGCGGGACGAGCAACGATGCCGCCAGAAGCAACGCCAGCCCTCCGGTAATAAGGATGGGAACGATGTCGATGCCGGTGAACGACAGCACAAGGCCGCCGACGAGGCTGCCCGTCAGGTAGGAGATCGACCCCCATATGCGCATTTTGGTGTAGCTGCAGCCCCATCTGCGAACGCCGGACAAAGCGACGGAATCGGCAATCGGCGAATGTGGGGTCCAGAAGATGGCAAGGAGCAGCGATACGATGAGTGCCATCGCGTAGCTGACCGGCAGAAAATAGCCGAGCGACAGGAACGCAGAGGCCGCGACGAGAAACGTCAGGACATTCGCCCGGTCTCCAGACCGGTCCGCCAAGGTGGTGATCAGAGGGGTCGTGAAGACGCGCAGGAACATCGGCGCCGACAGAATTATGGCGATGTCGTTCGGCGAGAAACCATGCGCCGCCAGCCAGACCGGGAAATAGGGAACGTGAACCCCAGGCGCGAGGAACAAAGCGCCGAAAGCGAAGCTCATGCGCGCTTCGAAATGCGGCGGCTTTACCAGTTGTTCGGGTGTAAGAGGCGGAAGGGAAGACATTCTGGCTTTGCGGGGAGCGCGGCATGATTCTCATAGGCCGCAGGCGGGGACGCCTTAGCATGGGCGAGATTGAGGTGAAACGCGCTGGTCCAACACTTTGCAGAAACAGTCTGAGAGATTTCGCGATTGACCACCGGCGTGTTGCGGCGGCACATCGGAGCTTCGGCAAGCGCCGACTACTGATAGCTAGCGATGGAGGTTTCCGTGGATCTGGGATTGCAAGGCAAGAAAGCGATCGTCTGCGCGTCGAGCCGAGGGCTTGGGCGCGGCTGTGCCATGGCGCTTGCAGAGGCCGGCTGCGACCTGGTTCTCAACGGGCGCGACGAGACGATTCTAGCCAAGACCGCGAAGGAGATCCGCGACAAATTTGGGGTTCACGTCATCGAGATCCCAGGCGATGTCTCGGATCCCGAGCGCCAGGCGGCGCTGTTGGCTGCCTGCCCCGGCCCGGACATCCTTGTGAACAACAATGGCGGGCCGCCGCGCCGCGCCTTTGCCGAACTCGACCGCGCCAAGATACTCGAAGGCGTGACGCAGAACATGGTGACACCGCTTGAGCTGGTGCAGGCTGTGATCGACGGCATGGCGGAGCGCGGCTTCGGCCGCATCGTCAACATCACCTCGTTGTCGGTCTATGTCCCCATACCAGGTCTCGATCTGTCGTCCGGCGCCCGCGCTGGCCTCACCTCATTCTTGGCGGGGGTAGCGCGCACCGTCGCCCACCGAAACGTGACCATCAACAATCTGCTGCCGGGCAAGCTGGACACCGACCGCCTGCGCGGGGCTTTCAGTGCTGACGTGAGCGATGAGGAGCGAAAGGCGAAATTGTCCGCCGAAATCCCTGCAAAGCGCCTCGGCACGCCGGAAGAATTCGGACAGATCTGCGCCTTTCTCTGCTCCGTGCATGCAGGCTATCTCACCGGTCAGAACATACCGGTCGATGGCGGGCTCTACGTTAGCGCTTTCTGACACCGGCCGGGCGTACAGTTGTGCAGTTCGGCTGATCGGCTGTAACCTCGACTTTTAACAAAGTCGCCGGGAGGAGATTTGGCGTCATTCTTGTCGAGCCGGACGAAACTGGTGTTGGCGGTGGCGCTTGCGTTGCTACTGGCGGGAGCGTTCGGCGGCAAACTGGCGACCCGCATCTATCTGGAGCAGTTGGCCGCGCGGGGCGAGACGACCCTGCGCCTCGCAGTCTCGGCTTTGGCCGGTCACATCCGTCGCTTCGAACCGCTGCCGGCGCTGATATCGGACCGGCAGGACATTCGGCAGCTGGTCGCCAACCCCGCCGACGCCGCCCGTCGCGCCGCGGTGGACACTTATCTCAAGTCGATCAATACGTTGCTGGGATCATCTGACATTTATGTGATGCTCCCGACCGGGGACACTATTGCGGCCAGCAATTTCGACACGCCGTTGAGTTTCGTCGGCGAGAACTTCACCTACCGCCCCTATTTTCAGCAGGCCATGAAAGGCCAAGGCGGACGCTTCTTCGCGCTGGGCACGACTTCGCTGAAACGCGGCTACTATTTTTCCGCGCCCATCCTCGACCACGCAAAGGTGCTGGGCGTAATCGTGTTCAAGGTGGATCTTGACGCCATCGAGGCCTCCTGGTCTGGCGGCGACTACGAGATCATCGTCCACGACCCGGAAGGGGTCATCTTCATGACCAGCCGGCGAGACTGGCTCTATGCCAGCCTGCTGCCGTTGACGCAGGATCGGGTCGGACGCACCGCCGAATCGCGCCGCTACGCCAACGCCGAAGTGACCGAACTGGCGGTCCAACGCTCGACGACAGATGTCGGCACCTCCTTGATGACCGTCCCGGCCGGCGACGGCACGCTGCGCGAATATCTGGTCCAGGCCGAAGACATGCCCGACGCCGGGTGGAGCGTGAATGTGCTCACCGACACGCGCTCGGCCCATGCGCAGGCGTGGATGACAATGGCCGCCGCGATGCTGTTGATCGGCCTCGCAGGCCTTGCCGCAGCCGTTGTTTTGCAACGCCGGTCGAGGCTCGCCGAACGATTGCAATTGCAAAAGACGGCGCATGAGCAATTGGAACGGCGGGTCGAGGAACGGACCGCCGACCTGGCCGAGGTCAACCGGCAGCTTGAGAGCGAAGTCTCCGAGCGCCGCGCGACCGAACAGCAATTGCGTCGCACCCAGTCGGATCTGGTGCAGGCGGGAAAGTTGGCTGCGCTTGGCCAGATGTCGGCAGCATTGTCGCATGAGTTCAACCAGCCGCTCGCCGCACTGAAGACATATGCCGAAAACGGCGTTACGCTGATCGAGCGCAAGCGGCCGGACGAGGCGCGGGACAATTTCTCCCGCATCGGCCGCCTCGCCGATCGCATGTCGTCGATCAGCCGGCATCTGCGCAATTTCGCACGGGAGCCGAACCAGTCGCTGGCGCCGGTGCTGCTCTCGGAGACGCTGCGGGACACGTTGGAAATCGTGACGCCACGGCTCAAATCCGCGGATGCGAGGGTGGACGTGCAGATCGAGCCAGCGAACCTGACCGTTGTCGCGGGCGCGGTTCGGCTGCAGCAGGTTCTGGTCAATCTGATCTCGAACGCGGCCGACGCGGTCGAAGGACGCGAAGACCGCCGCATTTCGGTGCGTGCCACCAGAAATGGCGAGAAAGCAACCATTTCGGTGCGCGATCGCGGCCAAGGCGTCGCCGACGCCATTCGCGAGCGGATCTTCGATCCCTTCTATTCCACCAAGGGCGTGGGCAAAGGCCTCGGCCTTGGTCTCTCCATCTCATACAACATCGTCAAGGATTTCGGCGGACGCCTGAGCGTCGACAACGATTCGGCGGGCGGCGCGATCTTTTCCGTCGAGTTGGAAGCTGTTGCGGACGGGCTCGCGGAGGCCGCCGAGTGAAGCCGCCAATCGTGTTGCTGGTCGACGACGAGGAGGAGCTTCGGCGCTCGACCGCGCAGGCGCTCGACCTCGAAGGATTGAGGGTCCAGCAGTGCGACGGCGCCGAACGTGCGCTCGACTTCGTCACGCCTGGCTTCAATGGTGTCATCCTCACCGACATCCGCATGCCGGGTATGGACGGCATGACGCTGATGACGCGCGCGCGGGAAATCGACGCGGAGATCCCGGTCATCGTTGTAACGGGTCATGCCGACGTGCAGCTTGCCGTGCGGGCGATGCGCGAAGGCGCCTATGATTTCATCGAGAAGCCTTTCAACGGGCGCCACCTAGCTGAAATGGCGCGGCGCGCCATGGATCGCCGGCAGCTTGTGCTGGAAAACCGCGAACTGCGCGCCGTTGCCGGCAAACGCGACGATCTTGAAGCGCGCCTGCCGGGCCGCACGCAGGCTATGGTTGATCTGCGCTACCGGCTTCGCGCGGTGGCCGGCACGGACGCCGACCTGCTAATCGTAGGCGACACAGGCACAGGCAAGGAGGTCGCGGCGCGCGCCATTCACGATCTCAGCCCTCGCGCAGCGCAGCCCTTTGTCGCGATAGACTGCGCCGCCCTGCCCGGCAGCCTCATCGAAAGCGAATTGTTCGGCCATGAAGCGGGAGCCTTTCCCGGCGCCCTGCGTCCCCGCTACGGCAAATTCGAACATGCGCGGGGTGGAACGGTTCTGCTCGACGAGATCGGCTCCATGCCGCAGGATTTGCAGGCAAAGCTGCTGCGCGTCTTCCAGGATCGCGTCATCACGCGCCTCGGCTCCAATGAGCCCGTTCCACTCGATGTGCGGTTCATCGCGTTGAGCAAGGTCGACCTCGAACAGGAAGTTGCGACGGAGAGGTTCCGCGCGGAGCTCCTCTACCGGCTCAATGTCGTCACTCTGAAAATGCCGCCCCTTGCCCAACGGCGCGAAGATATCCCCCTGCTCTTTCTTCAATTGGTGCGCGAAGCCGCGGCCCGCTATCGCCGCGACGATCCGCAGGTCGCGCCGCAGATGCTGACCGACCTCTCCGGACGCGACTGGCCGGGCAATATGCGCGAACTGCGCAACGCTGCAGACCGGCATGTTCTTGGCCTCGCTCATGCGGGGGAGAAGACGGAGGTCGACTTGGATACGTCGCGAGGGTTGGCCGATCGCGTCGCCAACTACGAAAAATCCGTGATTGCCGCTGCCCTGGCCGAGCATGGGGGACGCCTAAAGCCTGTCTATGAGGCGCTGGGGATCTCTAGAAAGACGCTTTATGAAAAGATGCAGAGATATGGCCTGGGGAAGCAGACCGGCGGGGCAGATGGGGACGTCATGCGCGGTCAGAATGAGTGAATGGGTGAATTCGCACACACCCGAATCGCGCGATGTTACGAAATCCACCCATTTGCGCAGCCACAGCCTCACATTGTTCCTGAATCGGGTCCAACGGGATTGATAAGCCGCGAAAGGATGCCGTACTCCTAATTCAGCTGACCGGTTTGGAGGAACCTAAGGGCCGGTCGGATAAAATATCGCTTCCAGGGAGGAACGAATGACAAAGCTTCTCGCCGCCTTTGGCGTCACCGCAGCGCTCGCGCTCAGCGCCTACAGCGCTAGCGCACAGACTTATCCCGAGCGCACCATCACCATGGTCGTGCCCTTCGCCGCCGGCGGTCCGACGGATACCGTGACCCGTCTGGTCGCCGAGTCGATGTCGAAGGATCTGGGTCAGCAGATCGTGGTGGAAAATGTGGGCGGCGCCGGCGGAACGCTTGGCGCGGGCCGCGTCGCGCAGGCCGATCCGGATGGTTACACGCTGCTTCTGCATCACATCGGCATGGCCACCAGCGCTACGCTCTACCGCAAGCTTGCCTATGACACGCTGAACGCTTTCGAATATGTAGGCCTGGTAACGGAAGTGCCGATGACCATCGTCGGCAAGAAGGATCTCGAAGCGACCGACCTCAAAGGCCTGGTCGAATACGCCAAGACGAACAAGGATACTGTGACGGTGGCGAATGCCGGCATCGGCGCGGCGTCGCATCTGTGCGGCATGCTTTTCATGAGCGCGATCGGTACTCCGCTCGTGACAGTGCCTTATAAGGGGACCGGCCCAGCCATGACCGATCTGCTCGGCGGCCAGGTCGACATCATGTGCGACCAGACCACCAACACGACCAAGCAGATCCAGGGCGGCACCATCAAGGCTTACGCCGTCACCTCGCCGAAGCGTCTCGACGTCTTGCCCGACGTGCCGACTACCGAAGAAGGCGGTCTGGCTGACATGGAGGTTGGCATTTGGCACGGCATCTACGCACCGAAGGGCACGCCCGCTGAAGTCACTGAGCGGCTGTCGAAATCGCTCCAGCTTGCTCTGAAGGATCCAAATGTCGTAGCGCGCTTTGCCGAACTCGGCACCCTGCCCTCATCGGACGCCGATGCCACGCCCGCTGCGCTGAAGGCTAAGCTGGAAAGCGAGATCACGCGTTGGAAGCCGATCATTGAAGCGGCCGGGCAGTACGCGGATTGATCCACCAGACGGGAGGCCGAAAGCCTCCCGTTTCTTTTCGTCCATTCCCGGCGGACGGTCCAATGTTGTGGCCGTCCCGAACCGCACACGGGTCGACGCCATGCGAAAAATGACATTCGACACCACGAACGCGATTTGTGGCGTGTTCTTCATTCTGTCCGGCGCGATTTTCGCGGCTCAGTCCCTTTCGGTTGAACTTGGCACATGGCTGCGCATCGGCCCCGGTGGATTGCCACTGGTGCTGTCAATCCTTCTGGCTCTGCTTGGCGTTGTCATCCTCGTCGCTGCGCTGCGCGTCGAAGGCGAGCCGATCGGCAAGCTTGCCTGGCGCGGCATGCTCTTTATTCTGCTTGCGCCGATCGTTTTCGGCCTGACCGTGCGGCCGCTTGGCTTCGTGCCGGCGGTTTTCATCACCGCGATGATCGCGTCCTTCGCTTCTTACAAAATGACCCCGCTCTTTGCCTTGGCGTTGTCCGTGCTGCTGACGATCTTCTCCGTCCTCGTCTTCAGCTATGGGCTCGGCCTGCCATTCGAGCGTTTCGGTCCGATGCTGCGCTGGTAGGGGATTGAGATGGAACTCATAAACAATCTGGCGCTAGGCTTCGCCACCGCTTCGACCCTCAACAATATCGGCTTCTGCCTGATCGGCGTGCTCCTGGGCACCTTGATCGGCGTGCTGCCGGGCATCGGCGCAACGGCGACAATCGCCATGCTCTTGCCGATCACCTTCCAGATTGGCGATCCGGTATCGTCCCTGATCATGCTGGCCGGCATCTACTACGGCGCGCAATATGGCGGCTCCACCACGGCGATCCTGATCAACATGCCTGGCGAATCGTCATCGGCGGTAACCGCGATCGACGGCTACCAGATGGCGCGCAACGGCCGCGCCGGCGTAGCGCTGGCGACAGCGGCGATCGGCTCCTTCGTGGCGGGAACCATCGCCACGGTGCTCATTGCGCTGTTCGCTCCACCGCTCACCACCATCGCGCTGAAGTTCGGCTCGGCGGAGTATTGTTCCCTGATGATCGTCGGTCTGGTCATGTCCGTGGCGCTGGCCCACGGTTCCGTCATCAAGGCGGTCGCGATGGTCCTGCTCGGCCTGCTGCTTGGTCTGGTCGGCATCGATGTCATTTCCGGCGTACCGCGCCTCAATTTCGGCATCACCCAGCTTGGCGACCAGTTGAACTTCGTCGCCATCGCCGTGGGACTGTTCGGCATCGCGGAGATCCTACGCAACCTTGAGGACGAACGCACCCGGCAGGTGCTGATGTCCAAGGTGACCGGCCTGATGCCGACGCGTGAGGATTTTCGCCGCATGACATGGCCGATCCTGCGCGGAACAGCGATCGGCTCGGCTCTGGGCATCCTGCCCGGCAACGGGGCCGTTCTCGCAGCCTTTGCGTCCTATACGGTGGAAAAGCGCCTGTCCGACCGGCCGCAGGAATTCGGCAAGGGCGCGCTGGCCGGCGTGGCAGGTCCCGAATCAGCCAACAATGCCGGCGCGCAGACCTCGTTCATCCCGATGCTGACGCTGGGCATTCCAGCAAACCCGGTCATGGCTCTGATGATCGGCGCGATGATCATCCAGGGTATAGTTCCTGGCCCGAACGTGGCCGGCGAGCAACCTGCCCTGTTCTGGGGCCTCATCGCCTCGATGTGGATCGGTAATCTGCTGCTGATCGTGCTGAACCTGCCGCTGATCGGCTTGTGGGTTAAGCTGCTGACGGTGCCTTACTACGTGCTGTTCCCCATCATCATGGCGTTCTGCTCGATCGGCGTGTACAGCGTGAACTCGAACGTCTACGACCTCTATATCGTCGCCTTCTTCGGCCTGCTCGGCTACTTCCTGCTGAAAATGCGCTGCGAACCCGCACCGCTGCTGCTCGGCTTCGTGCTGGGTCCGCTGCTTGAGGAAAACCTGCGGCGCGCCATGATCTTCTCGCGCGGCGATCCGAGCACCTTCGTCACCCGCCCCTTGAGCGCGGGGCTTCTGGTTGTCGCCGCCCTCATCCTGGTCGTGGTGCTGCTGCCAAGCGTGCGCAAGAAGCGCGACGAGGTTTTCGTCGAGGAAGAATAAGTCCGTGAGGCGTCGCCTCAGCAGAGCCGCACCGCTTGTGTTTTCGCCAATGGCTGTGACATAGCGTTTCGGCTACGCGGACGTGGCGAAACTGGTAGACGCAAGGGACTTAAAATCCCTCGACCTCTGGTCGTACGGGTTCGACCCCCGTCGTCCGCACCAAGTACTGCCCTGATTTCGGCAGACGCAAGGGCTGACAAATCTGGCGAGGGGCGTACCGCATGAGCAAAACACCGGTCATCGAAATCTGCGTCGAAGGGATCGACGGACTGATTGCCGCGCAGGAAGCGGGCGCCGACAGGGTTGAGCTTTGCGCCAGCCTGCTTGAAGGCGGTCTCACCCCAAGCCTTGGCACCGTGCGCGTCGCGCTCGGTCGCGCAACCATCCCGTTTCACGTCATCGTCCGCCCACGCGGCGGCGACTTTCTCTATTCCGATGCCGAGTTTGCCTCGATGGTGCAGGATGTGAATGCGCTGCGCGAGATCGGCGTGGCCGGTGTTGTCGTTGGCTGCCTGACGGCGGACGGCGCGATCGACGAAGGCCGCATGCGCACGCTTGTCGACGCCGCTGGCCCCCTCAATGTGACCTGCCACCGCGCCTTCGACATGACCAACGATCCGCTTGCAGCGCTTGAGGCGCTTATTCGCAGCGGCTGCAACCGAGTTTTGACGAGC
>DATDBN010000020.1:0-33675 GCA_036524835.1 Mesorhizobium sp.
TGGCTTCCTCGGGATGAATATCGGCGCTTCTTCGGCGGGAAGGCCGATCCTGCCGCTGCCCCAAGGCCAAAGTCCGGCGAGAGCGCGGAAGAACAGCGTCTTGCCGGCATTCGGCTCGCCGGTGATCATCACATGCTCGCCGGATGAGATCGTCACATCTTCCTCCCACAGCTTTGTGCATCCTTCCTGGGTGCAGATTTCGAGCGCGTCGAAGGTCATCGCTTCATCGGCGTTGCGTTCAAACTCGATGTGCTTCTCATCACAGTGCAGGTCATCGGTCTCGTTGAGCGCTAGCCGGAAGTCGGCAACGCGCATCAGAGTCGCGCGCCAGTCGGCGATCGCGCCGATATTGTTGATGAACCAGCGCAGCGACGAATGCACCTGATTGAAGGCGCCAACCGCCATCATCAGGCCGCCGAATGTCATGTCGCCGGAAAAATAGACCGGCGCGGCCACGAGGATCGGCGCGACCAGCGTAAACCAGCCATAGCCGTCGGTGACCCATTCCAGCCGAATCTGCACCTTGTAGATGCGGATGATCGCCGCCAGGAGCGAAGCGAGGTCGAACTCCAGCCGCCGCTTTTCCTGCGCCTCGCCGCCGGCCAGCGAGATCGCGTCGACATGCTCGTTGATGCGCATCATCGAGAAGCGCAGATCGGCCTCGCGCGCGTAGCGATCGCTGTTGAGCTGGATCAGCGGCCGGCCAACCAGCCAGGAGATGATCGAGGCGGAACCGGCGTAGAGAAATGCCGCCCACACCATGTATCCGGGAATGGCGATCGCGTGGCCGTCCCAGTGAAAGACAAAGCCCGCCGACAGCGACCACAGCACGCCGACGAAGGAAACGAGGAGGATGGAGGACTGCACGAAGCCGAACGAAAGCCCGGTTGTCAGATCGGCCAGATGGCCGGCGTCCTCTTGCATGCGCTGGTCGGGATTGATGCCGATCGCACCGGCATTCGCCAGCCGGAAAGCGCGGCGCGGCCGCATCCATTCGTTGATCAGGTCGAGCGTCAACGCCTCGCGCAACCTCAGCCGCACGCGCTGGTTCAGCCAGGTCTGCCCGACGCCCAGCGCAAGCAGAACGCCGGCAATCAGCACGAACAATTCCAACTGGTGCAGGAAGGCCGCGACATCCTTGCGCTCGATGGCGTCGTAGAAGGGCCTGTTCCAGCGATTGAGCACGATCTGCATGAGCGACGTGGCGACGATGATCGCCAGGGCCGCGAAGGCCATCGTCAGCACGGTGCGCCGCAGCGGCGAGCCGCTGAACGCAGCAAGCATCGTTGCGATCTGCCGACGCAAGGGCACCGGCGCGGCGACCTCGGTTTCCGCCGTGGCTGTCTGGTCCGCCATGCGAGCACTCCTCGATACCTGACCGCCCCAAGACGACGATGGCGCGACGAGCGTGTCGCGGTCAACGGCCACTGCCGCCGTCAGGCTGCCTTTCGATCTGGCCAAGCGGTCATCGCGATGTCCGCGATGGCGCGCAGGTCTTCCGGCTGCGCCCCGCTCGCCGCCTCGACAGCAATGCCGCGCAGGATTGCAACCAGATATGCCGAGAGGGCAACCGGGTCGGCATCCTCGCGCAGATCGCCCTCGAGCTTTGCGCGGCGCAAGCGGTCCGCAATGCGATGCCTCAAGAGACTGCGCCGATGATTTGTCTCCTTGCGCACCGAAGCGCTTGCCTCTCCGCCGATCAAGGCGCCGTGCACCATCAGGCAACCAGGCGGGTTTTCCGGGTCGGAATGGAAGGCGCATGCGCCATAGACCAGCCGTTCGGCAAGCGCGCGCGCGGTCGGCGCATCCAAGGCCGCCTGGATGAAATGGTATGTCTCCCGGTCGTAGCGGTCGAGCACCTTCAGGAACAACGCTTCCTTGTTGCCGAAAGCGGCGTAGAGGCTGGGCCGTGCAATGCCCAGCTCATCGGTCAAGTCGGAGAGCGACGTGCCTTCGTAGCCGTTGCGCCAGAAAAGCCGCATCGCCTGAACGATCGCCCTCTCCGTGTCGAAGGCGCGGGGCCTGCCTATCGTCATCTCGGCACCTATTTTGTACTGCTCGATCTATAACTGCTTGACGCGCAAACCAACCTGCCCCTTTATATACCGATCGATACACAAGAGGGAAGTCAAGCAATGTTGAAGCGGTTGGCCGCCTGCGCGGCGCTCTTGCTGGCCGCAACGCTCGCCGCCGAGGCCGAGGTCAAGCCGTTTCCGGCCGGCTTTCAAACGCGCGAGATCAAGACCGATGGCGCGACGATCCACGTGCGCGTCGGGGGCAGCGGGCCGGCGGTCCTGATGCTGCACGGCTATGGCGAGACGGGAGATATGTGGGAGCCGCTCGCCGCCGAAATGGTGAAGGACCACACGGTCATCGTGCCGGATCTGCGCGGCATGGGCCTGTCGTCGCATCCCGAGGCCGGCTACGACAAGAAGACACAGGCCGGGGACATGGTGGAAGTCCTTCGGGTCCTGAATGTCGAGAGCGTCGATCTCGTCACGCACGACATCGGCAACATGGTGGGCTTCGCTTTGGCCGCCCAGCACCCCAACCAGATATCGAGGTTCGTGTTGATCGACGCGCCGGTGCCAGGCGTCGGCCCGTGGGAGGAAATCCTCAAGAACCCGCTGCTGTGGCACTTCAGGTTCGGAGGGCCGGACATGGAACGCCTCGTCGCGGGTCGTGAACGCATATATCTCGACCGGTTCTGGAACGAGTTCTCAGCCGATCCGTCACGCTTCGACGAAGCGTCCCGCGAGCACTACGCCGCCCTCTACGCGCTGCCGGGGGCGATGCACTCCGGGTTTGCCCAGTTCGCCGCCTTCGACCAGGATGCCTTGGACAATGAGGCCTTCCTCGCGACGGCAGGAAAGCTGCGGATGCCCGTCCTTGCCATTGGCGGGGAAAAGTCGTTCGGACTTCAGATGGCGGTGGTCATGCGCTTTGCAGCCGTCGACGTCACCGAGGGCGTCATCCCCGGCTCCGGACACTGGATCATGGAAGAAAACCCGGCCGCGACGGTGACAGCGGTGACCGAATTTCTCAAATAGCATCGACCCCCGCGAATTACCGGGGGCGTTCACCGCGTGTGCTCGCTGTATGGCGCGATGGTAACCCTCAGGGGGCCGGCGGGTCCATCGATCCCTTCTTGGCCCGTATTCTGTCGAGTTTGCCGAACTCGGTCATGATGCTTACCAGAACGCTCCCGGTCCAGCCGAACGTGAACAGGCCCGACATCGCGATGATCGGTCCGATCAGACGCCACCGGTCGGGCAGATTGACAGTGCCTTCGCCGAGCGTCGTGTAGCTCTCCAGGACAAAGTAGTAGCTGTCGCGCATCGAAGAGATCAATCCCATCAGCCACACGGGGGCAGCCCAAAGGAGAGTTTCCGCGAAGTGCAGGACCGCCAGGGACGCGATCGTGACGGCAAGCAGAAGATTGATCCGCCAATGCGGCGTGTCGCTATTCACATGAATCCAGGTCTTGCTGAAACGCTGGTTGATCGTGCGAATGCCGACGCCGTGCACGAAGATGATGACAATCATGATCAAGGTGCCGAGAGCAATTTCAAAAATCGGGTTGGGAGCCGAAAGTTCGTCCATCGTATGATCCAAATCCTTCTGGTGCAGACGCGGGCGTATCAAGTCAAAAAGAATGGGTCAGCGCGCTGCCGTCGAGTTCGCTTATCAGGACCGGTTCGGTTTAGCACCGTGCCGCCGATCAACCGAGATCGATCAGATCATCGTGCGTTGACCAACAGCCTCGGCATCGGCTGCGGTCCGAGGCTCGGCTGCCCTATCGGCGACCGCCGCCCGCTGCGTCACGGCACGAAGACCCGTACGGCCTTCGGACGGATGCGGAAATGTGCCGGTGTCCATGTGGTCAGCTCGCCATCGGTATTCACCGGGCGCGGGCGGCTGGTGCGGATGGTCACCTCAGTCGTCTTGAAGGCCCGCACGTCGTCCCACTGGCCCTGCGTGCCGTTGCGCAGGCTGGGCAGCAGGCGCAGCAGCCGCCACCAGTGATCGACCTCCAGCGAATAGAGATCCAGCCAGCCATCGCTGGCGGTGGCCGTCTCTTCCACGGTCATGCCGCCGCCATAGTGCCGGCCGTTGCCGACCGAGACCTGCATGGTGCGGATTTCCTCAGTGGTGCCGTCATGATCGACCTGCGCGGTAAACAGGCGCGAGCGCAGCAGAATGCGCGCCGCAACGATGGCGTAACCCAGCGTGCCCCACCGCTTCTTGGCGTGTTCGGTCAGTTCGCCGGCCAGTTCCGCCGAAAAGCCGATCGAGGCCACGTTGAAGAACAGATGGCCGTTCACCTCGCCGACATCGATGTCCGCGATCACGCCTTTGGCGATGATTTCCGCCGCCTTCACCGGGTCGGGCGGTATCCCTAGGGTTCGGGCGAAGTCGTTGGCGGTCCCGAGCGGCAGCACGCCGAGAGGCAGGCCGGTATAAACCAGCCCGGCGGCGGCGGCGTTCAGCGTGCCGTCACCGCCGCCCACAATGGCCATGTCGACATGGTCGGCGCAGCGGGAAATCAGTTCCGACGCATTTTCGTTCGGGCCGGGCGAAACCTCCTCGATCCCGATGCCTGCCTGCTGGAAAACCGCTTTGGCGGCGTCGATCGAAGTCGAGCCCAGCCGCGCGCGCGGATTGACGATCAGCAGCGCACGCCGAACCTTCGACCGGCCGGCATGTGCCGTCGCTGGCTTCTGTCGGGATGTGGGAGCGGGGCTGTGATCCATGGGCTGACGCTGGATGATCTCTACAGTGGAAGACGTCTCGCAGCCTAGATGGGCACGCCTCCCGCGAGATCAAAGGCAGGTGCGACGATGTTGCTCCTTGGTGGATCAGCGGTCCAGTTCCGGAAAATAGGGATCGGTGAACAGCCGCCTGTTGCGCTCGCCGACAAGGCACGCGCTGATATCGGGCGCTTGCGCGTTGATGACGCGCGCCTCAGGCATCACCCCGCTCACCTCAAGGATGAGTTTGCGCCGTATCGCCGTGGCGAATTCCGAGGCCTCGCGGATCGGCAGCACGAACGATCCGGGCCCGCCGATGACGCACTCCGCGTAATACCGGTCGAGCTGATCCTGCGTGCGCGATGGCCGCACCAATATCGGCAGGCCGTTGATGATGACGCCCTGCGCGAGCGCTGCGTTGCGCGAGCCTATGACCGGCCGGCCCATATTGTTGGGGCCGTCGCCCGAGACATCGATCACATGACGCGGGCTGTCCACAGCGTTGCGATCGAACAGGCCGGCGCCGAAATCGATGGCTGCCGAGATCGACGTGCCGCGAAACCCGCTGAAGGGCCGGCTCGCCAATTCGGCGGCGAAAGCCTCGGCGCTGGCTGGCCCGTCGATGATGCGCCAGGCAACCAGCGATTCCTCTCGCGGCGAGGAGGCCCATTCGAAATAGGTGAGTGCGATGCGGCCGGTGCGCCCGGCCTGGACCGCCTGAACAAATTCCGGGTGGCGCAGAGCCTCGACATAACCTTCGCGCTGCAGCTCGAACTCCTCGATGTCCATGGAGCGGGAGACGTCGACGGCGAGAACCAACTCGACATCGACCTGCCCGGCGTCGCCCGCGACCGCAGGCGGGGCCAACGAAAGAGCCAGGATCGCGGACAGCGCTACCCATAGAGTTCCCCACAGGGCATGCATCGGCATCTCCTTCAGGAACTGCAAGTTCGGCGGGAATTTGGGCCGAATAAGAGCAGGAGGCGTGACGATCGTGGGCTTGCCTATCACGCTTCGGTGATCGGAGGCCGCGCCGGCCTCACGAGTCGGCAGCCTTGCGGTGGGCGCGGGCAGCGCCCTGCGGGCTCAGCACCGGCACGAAGACGCGCCGCGAGGCGCGCTGGGCCGTCGGCGCCGCCTGATAGAGCCGCTTCTGCGCCTCGACGACAATGACGCCGGAAAAGATCGGCCAGAAACGGCGGCCGCTGCGTTCGAACAGATTGTGGAACTTCAGCAGCCAGTGCCGCTTCGAGGGTGGGAAATAGAGGCCGTCCGACCAGCGCGCCGGGGTGAAATTGGCATCGCGCAGCAGCGAGTCCAGCTGCCCGCGCGAAAACGGCCGCCCCGTGCCGAAGGGCGTATGCTCGAAGCGCGCCCACATGCCACGGCGGTTGGGCACCACCAGCACGACGCGGCCGGCCGGCGACAGGACCCGCCACACCTCGTTGAGCGTTTCGCGCGGATTTTCGGAATGCTCCAGCGCATGCACCATCAGCAGACGGTCGACGGAGGAGTCGACCAGCGGCAGATCTTCGTCGAAAACCAAAGCCGTTTGCGAAGGGCCTTCCGCCGGCCAGCGCACTGCGCCCTGTGTCGCCGGCATGAAGGCCATCACACGGTCGGCGTCGCGGCCGAAGCGGTCCAGCCATGGCAGGGTGTAGCCCAGTCCGACCAGCCGCTCATTTGGCAGATTGGCCCAGATCCCCGCCAGCGACATGGTGATCGCGTGCTCCGCCAGCCGGCCAAGCAGGGTCGCGTAGAAGGATCGCAGATCGACAATGTCGGTGTTCATCGCGGCAACGCTATCCGGCCAGCCGCCCGAACTCAACAAAGCCAGAGGGGGCGCAGGCTAATCCAACGGGTGACACCGGGCGCGACGCCACCTATTGTCGGCGACGCACAGGGAGAGCGCTGGATGACCCTCGAAATCGACCAGTTCACATGCCGCAGCGATAATTTCGGCGTACTCATCCGCGATCCTGCAAGCGGCGTCGTGGCGCTGATCGACGCGCCGCAGGAAAAGGCGATCCTCGACGCCATAGACCGCACCGGCTGGCGGCCGGCGCTGATCCTCGTGACGCACCATCACGGCGATCACGTCGAGGCCAATCTCGCCTTGAAGGAGCGATTTGGGCTGGAGATCGTCGGCCCTGCGTCTGAAGCGGCAAAGATTCCCGGCATCGACCGCACTGTCCGGCAGGGCGACACCGTGGCAGTCGGCGCCGAAGTCGCAACCGTCATCGAAACGCCCGGCCACACCGCCGGTCACGTCTCCTACTATTTCGCCAATTCCGGCGTCGTCTTCACCGGCGATACGCTGTTCGCCTTGGGCTGCGGACGGCTGTTCGAATCGCCGGCGGCAACCATGCACGCCTCGCTGGCCAAGCTTGCCGCCCTGCCCGCCGAGACCAGCGTCTATTGCGGCCACGAATACACGCTGGCCAACGCCCGCTTCGCACTGACGATCGACCCTGAAAACCCCGCTCTGGCCGACCGAGCCCGCAAGACCGAGGCGCTGCGCGCCGAAAACAGGCCGACCCTGCCGACGACCATCGGCGAGGAACTGGCCACCAACCCGTTTCTGCGCTGGGACGATGCTGCGATCCGCGCGCGGCTCGGTCTGGAGAAGGCTGCCGACGCCGAGGTCTTCGCTGAGATCCGCAAGCGCAAGGACAATTTCTAAGCGATGGATGCGGCAGGGATCATCGCTGCGTTGGGCATGCAGCCGCACCCGGAGGGCGGCTGGTACACCGAGACATTCCGTGACAACCCGCAAGGCGGCCGCGGACACTCGACGGCGATCTACTTCCTGCTGGAGCGCGGCCAGATCTCGGCATGGCACCGTGTGCGCGACGCCGCGGAGGTCTGGCACTATTATGCGGGTGCTGCGCTCACGCTAACCATGGCGGTAGACGCCCGCATCGAGACATGCCGCCTCGGCCCCGCCATCTCTACCGGCGAGCGGCCGCAGGCGGTCGTCCCCGCGAATTGCTGGCAGATGGCTGAAAGCACCGGCGACTGGACGCTGGTCGGCTGCACCGTCGCGCCGGGGTTCGACTTCGCTGCCTTCGAACTCGCGCCACCGGGTTGGTCTCCGGCCGGTTGAAACCGCCTGGCGACGTCAGCCGCTGGTCGAGACGCCCCAGGCTTTGAGAGCCTCGTCGAACACCTTCTCGCCGGGAACACCCTTTTCCATGGTGATCAGCGCGCGGCGGCCCGATTTGTAGACGATCGGGATATCGATCCAGCTCTGCCGCAGGAGCAGGTTCATGTTGGCGTCGATTTCCGCCTTGTTGTCGTTCATCGCGATCAGGAAGAAGCCATCGGCGATCTTGGCCGGGATGCCGATCAGCGGGCTGCCCGTATCCTGTTCTGAATTCTTCATGGCGATGCGCAACACGCTGTCGACGCCGCCGCCGTCGAAGTTTTCAGGCGTCAGGAAAATCATCTCGACGATATGGCTGGCCGGCAAGGTCGGATCCGCATTGCGCCGGATCGTCATGCGCAACTGCACATCCTTGCCGGGAATTGTCGCCTCGGCGCGGATCGCCGGTTCCGCCGGGCGGTCGCCGCCGGGCGATTCCTGCACCAGGCTCCACACCGTCGAGCCCGGCTCAGCCGAACCTTGCGCCGACGTCGTGCGCTCTTCGTAGAAAATCGCCTTTTGCCCGACAGCAAGTGAAGGCTCAGTGCCGCTTTGGTCACCCGCTGCGGCCGTCGCGG
This sequence comes from Mesorhizobium sp., assembly GCA_036524835.1. Classification (GTDB taxonomy): domain Bacteria; phylum Pseudomonadota; class Alphaproteobacteria; order Rhizobiales; family Rhizobiaceae; genus Mesorhizobium_G. The sequence continues at coordinate 8,475 of DATDBN010000020.1, forward strand.
TGGGATCGGCGGGCGGCGTCGCGGCAGGGGTTTCGGCCGCTGCCGTATCGGCGGGCGGCGTCGTCAAAGTTCCAGCTTCGGACGGGGCGGCAGGCGCTGCGCCTGCGGTTTCAGCGTCCGCGGTCGCCGGTGTGGCCCCGGTGTCTGCCGGCGCCGGGGCATTGGGGTCCGGCTCCACGGCTGGAGGAGTGGCCGGCGGAGGCGTTGCCGCGCCCGTGGTCTCGCCTGTCGCGGGTGACGCCGGAGACTGGGACAGCGGCGCTTCAGGCGCGCCGGCAGGCTGCGTCACCTCGGCGACGGTTGTTCCTTCGCCAAGCGACGGCTGGCCCGGCGCAGGGCCCGGATCCAGCTCGCTGCCATCTTCGTTCAGGCGCTGGGTGAGCTTCGTCGCTCCGACTGCCGATCGCTGGCTCGCCGCAGTGGTCGCGGGTTGAGCCGAGGCGGCCGGAGGCGTCTCAGCCTTCGGCGGCGTTGGCGCGGCCGGGGCCGCAGCGACCTTGGCCGGCTTGGGGCTCGGCTGCGTCTGAAGCGGTGTGGTGGAGGTTCCGGCAGGCGGCGTGAGACCGACCAGGCGCGAGAAATCGTCCTTGTTCAGCCAAACGCCATAGGCCCCGCCAGCCAACGCGGCGAGAACGAGTATGGCGGCAACGGCCCTGCCGAAGCCGCTCCGGCGCGGCGCCACATCGGCTTCGCCGCCATAGCTCCGCGCTTCGCTCTCAGCAAGCGGCTGTTCTTCATTCTCCGACCATGCCGGCTCCGGCTCGGGTTTGGTGTTTCTCAGCGGCGGCGCGGCGCTCAGCGGCTCCACACCACGCGGCGAACCATGCGGTTGGGCCGGCGAGGCGCCTTGCACCGGGGTCAGGCTTCCGACGGGCCGGCTGTCGGACACGCCACGAGAGGTCGGCAGGCCCGACGGGGTGGAGGCCGGCCGAACCGGCACCGGGGCCGGGCGCGCGGGGATCGTCGCGCGGTCCCGCAGGCCATTGAGCGAGGCGAAGACATCCTCCAACTCATCCAGGGGATCGAGTTTCTTGGGCGCGGCCGGCGCGTAATCCTGCTCGATGACGACAATCGCGTCTTCGAGGGCCTTGACCTGCCTGTCCTTGACCGACGCCGGCGGCGGTGGGCTGATTGCCTCCAGCCTGGCCAGCACGGTCGAGCGCGCGCGCTCGTAGACGCGCTGGCGCGTCTCCGGCGTTGGATCGCCAATCCCGTCCAGTGTCTTTCTCAGGACCGCAACAAAATCTGCCATACGTCTTGAACCTGAATGACCCCATCCACGTCGCGACTCTGCCGCGCGTTGGGGTTTGCGAAAATTAGTCTTGAAATGGATCGGTCACAAGTATCGTGTCGTCCCGTTCCGGACTAGTGGACAACATCGCGACCGGCGCACCAATGAGTTCCTCGATATAGCGAACATATTTAACCGCCTGCGCCGGCAGCTCGGCCCAACTTCTCGCACCGGCGGTCGTTTGGGACCAGCCCTCGAGCGTCTCATAGATCGGCTTAACGTCAGCTTGTGCCCGCATTGAGGCGGGCAGGTAGTCGATTCGCTTGCCGTCCAGCTCGTAGCCGACGCAAACCTTGATCTCTTTCAGGCCGTCCAGAACGTCCAGCTTGGTCAGCGCGATGCCGGAGATGCCGGAGGTCTTGACGGTCTGGCGCACCAGCACGGCGTCGAACCAGCCGCAGCGGCGCGGACGGCCGGTGTTCACGCCCACCTCGCGGCCGACCGTCGCCAGATGCCGGCCAACCTCGTCGTCCAGTTCGCAGGGGAACGGCCCCTCGCCGACGCGTGTCGTATAGGCCTTGGTGATGCCGAGCACATAACCGATTGCGGTTGGCCCGAGCCCGGACCCCGCCGCGGCCTGACCGGCCACTGTGCTGGACGACGTGACGAACGGATAAGTGCCATGGTCATTGTCGAGCAGCGCGCCCTGCGCGCCTTCGAAGAGGATACGCGCGCCCACCTTGCGCTTCTCGTCCAGCACGCGCCAGACCTGATCCATGAAGGGCAGGATTTCGCCGGCGACCGAGGTCAACTCGTCGTGGATGGTCTGCGCCGCGATCTCCTCCAGCCCCATGCCGCGGCGGAGCGCGTTGTGGTGGCTCAGCAGGCGCTCGATCTTGAGCATCAACGTGTCCGGCTCCGACAAATCGACCAGGCGGATGGCGCGGCGGCCGACCTTGTCCTCATAGGCGGGGCCGATGCCGCGCCGCGTCGTGCCGATCTTCAATCCGGAATTTGTATCCTCGCGGATGCCGTCAAGCTCGCGGTGCAGCGACAGGATCAGCGGCGCGTTGTCGGCGATGCGCAGGATCTCGGGCGTGATGGTCACGCCCTGGGCGCGAAGCTTGGCCATTTCCTGCACGAAATGGTGCGGGTCGACGACGACGCCGTTGCCGATCACGGACAGCTTGCCTTGCACCAGTCCGGACGGCAGCAGGGCGAGCTTGTAGCTCACCCCGTCGATAACCAGCGTATGGCCCGCATTGTGACCGCCATGGAAGCGCACCACGACATCGGCGCGGTCCGCCAGCCAGTCGACGATCTTTCCCTTGCCCTCGTCGCCCCACTGCGAGCCGACAACCACCACATTCGCCATGTCTGTTCCTTGTTTACACGCCGTAAATCGCTGTTTTCACGGCAGGAGCAGGCGCCTCTATAGCGTTAAGGTCCTGCGATGGCGACAGTTCTTTTCATATGCGGAACACGCCGCGCGCGCGACCGCGGCGCCTGGGTTTACTTGGCTTCGCCTGTCGCTTAGTCCGTTCGGGATGAACCGGAAAGCCTATACGTTCCTGCTGTTGACCGCGCTGTTCTGGGGCGGCAATGCGATAGCCGGCAAACTGGCAATCGGACACATCTCGCCGATGATGCTGACCAGCGCGCGGTGGCTCTTCGCTTTCATATTTATGGCGGCGATCGGCTGGAGTCGCTTTCGGCGGGACTGGCCGGCGATCCGCAGCAGTTGGCTCCTCTTGTTTTTGCTGGGAATGTTCGGCTTCACGGTCTTCAACGTGGCGCTCTACACCGCCCTGACCTACACGACCGCAATCAATGTCAGCGTCGAGCAGGCCGGCATGCCGATGATCATTTTCCTGCTCAACTTTCTCCTTTTCCGGCTCAAGGCTAGCTGGGCGCAGATCGTCGGGCTGGTCATGTCGATCGGCGGCATCCTGCTGACGGCCAGCCATGGCGAGCCGGCGCGCCTGCTGGCGCTGGACCTCAATTTCGGCGACGCCATCATGTTGGCTGCCTGCATCGTCTATAGCGCCTATACGGTGGCGCTCCGGTTCAAACCGGCGATACACTGGCAGAGCCTGATGATCGTGCTCACCGGTACGGCCTTCCTGACCTCGATTCCTTTCACGATCGGCGAATTCCGGTATGGGAGCGGGATCTTCCCCGACAGGCAGGGCTGGCTGATCCTGCTCTATGTCGTCGCGTTTCCGTCGATCGTGGCGCAGATCTTTTACATACGCGGCGTCGAACTCATCGGCGCGAATCGCGCCGGCCTGTTCATCAACCTTGTGCCGATCTTCGGCACCTTCCTCTCCATCATGCTGCTGGGCGAAGCGTTCCACGTCTACCACGCCATTGCGCTGGCGCTGGTCTTCAGCGGCATCTGGCTGGCGGAGACCAGCGGGCGAAAGAAAGCCACGGTCACCCCGTAATTTGAATCCCGCGAAGGTGTGCTATCATGATAGCATAGTGGAGAACCCTATGGGCCAGATCCTTGTGCGCAAGATCGATGACGATTTGAAGCGCCGATTGAAACTGCGCGCCGAACGGCACGGCGTCAGCATGGAGGAAGAGGCGCGGACGATCCTGAAGACGACACTGCTGGTTGACGAACCGCCGCGATATGGCCTGGGCACAGAGATCGCCAATCTGTTCCGCAATATTCCGGATAATGACGAACCCTTGCCAGAGCTGCCGCGCCAACCTTTCAAGCCGGTCGATTTCTCCGAATGATAATTCTGGATACGAATGTCATTTCGGCAATCATGGTCCCCGACCTGAATCCAGTTCCGCTGGCTTGGCTCGACAAGCAGCCCCGACACCTGATCTGGACGACGGCGATCAATGTTCTCGAAAACCGCGCGGGCTTGCTCTTGCTCCCGATCGGCAAACGAAGAACCGCTATGATCGAGATTTATGATCGGCTGCTTTCCGAATTGATGGATCAGCGCATTTTGGCCTTCGATGCCCTAGCGGCGGAAATCTCGGCGTCGGTAAGCGCCAAGCGCATTGCCCGAGGCATCAACATCACCACAGAGGACACCCAGATCGCCGGCATTGCGCTGGCGCATGGCGCAACGCTCGCCACCCGAAACGTCAAGGATTTCGCCGACCTCGACATTCCGCTGGTCAACCCCTGGGCGGGCCGACCAGCTTAGCCCTGCCTATCACGCCACGTCGAAGTGCAGCGGCTTGGCCGAGGCAATAGCCGGCTGAGACCGCAACTTTTCCAGCACGGCATCCGGAATCTGTGCGTCGAGATAGAGCAGCGCGATCGCGTTGCCGCCGGAATGGTCGCGGCCGAGCTGGAAGTTGGCGATGTTGACGCCGGCGTCGCCGAGCACCGTGCCCAGCAGACCGATGATGCCGGGCACGTCGCGGTTGGTGGTGTAGAGCATGTGCTGGCCCACCTCCGCATCGAGATTGATGCCCTTGATCTGGATGAAGCGCGGCTTGTGGTCGGAGAAGCAGGTGCCGGCGATCGACCGCGTCTGCTTCTCGGTCTTCACCGTCAGCTTGATGTAGCCGTCGAACACGCCCGACTTGTCACGCTTGATCTCGGAAACGATCACGCCGCGCTCCTTCACCATGATCGGCGCGGAAACCATGTTGACGTCGGCGACCTGCGGCCGGATCAGGCCTGCCAGTGCCGCGCTGATCAGGGCGCGCGTGTTCATGGCGGCGGTCGCGCCGTCGAACAGGATCTCTACTTCCTTGATCGGATCTTCCGTCACCTGGCCGACAAAGGCGCCCAGAACTTCCGCGAGCTTCACGAACGGCTTCAGCGTCGGCGCTTCCTCCGCCGTGATCGACGGCATGTTGATGGCGTTGGTGACCGCGCCCTTGATCAGATAGTCGGCCATCTGCTCGGCCACCTGCAGGGCGACGTTTTCCTGCGCTTCGGTCGTCGAGGCGCCGAGATGCGGCGTCGCAACCACATTTTCCATGCCGAAGAACGGGCTTTCCGTCGCCGGCTCCGTCTCGAACACATCGAGCGCGACGCCTGCCACCTTGCCGCTCTTCAATCCCGCCATGAGGTCGGCCTCCACGATCAGCCCGCCCCGTGCGCAATTGATGATGCGGACGCCCGCCTTCATCTTGGTGATCGCATCGGCATTGATCATGTTACGCGTCTTGTCCGTCATCGGCGTGTGCAGCGTGATGAAATCGGCGCGGGCGAAAAGCTCGTCCAGTTCGACCTTCTCGACGCCCAGCTGCGCGGCGCGGTCTTCCGACAGGAAAGGATCGAAGGCAACGACATGCATCTTCAGGCCGACGCCGCGCGTCGCCACGATCGAGCCGATATTGCCGCAGCCGACGACGCCCAGCGTCTTGCCGGTGATCTCGATACCCATGAAGCGGTTCTTTTCCCATTTGCCGGCATGGGTGGACTTGTTGGCTTCCGGCAATTCGCGCGCCAGGGCGAACATCATTGCAATGGCGTGTTCGGCGGTGGTGATCGAATTGCCGAAGGGCGTGTTCATGACGATTATGCCTTTGCGGCTTGCGGCGGGTATGTCGACATTGTCGACGCCGATGCCGGCGCGGCCGACCACCTTCAGCCTGGTCGCGGCATTGATCAGCTTGTCCGTGACCTTGGTCGCCGAGCGGATCGCGAGGCCGTCATACTGGCCGATGACTTCGAGGAGCTTGTCCTTGTCCTTGCCGAGGTCGGGCAGATAGTCGACCTCGACGCCGCGATCCTTGAAGATCTGGACGGCGGTGGGGGAGAGTTTGTCGGAAACGAGTACGCGAGGTGCCATGAGGTTGTCCTTTGCGATTGGGGCTCCCTCCCCCCAAGGGGGAGGGACCTGGCGGCTAAGCCGCTGCCTTCAGCGCGGCCTTCTGCGCGGCAAAAGCCCAGTCGAGCCAAGGCGTCAGCGCCTCGAGGTCGGAGCCCTCGACGGTTGCGCCGCACCAGATGCGCAGGCCGGGCGGCGCGTCGCGGTAGGCGCCGATATCATAGGCGACGCCTTCCTTTTCGAGCGCGGACACGATGCCCTTCGCAAAGGCCGCCTGGCCGTCCTTGCTCAGCGCCGTAACCTCCGGATCGACGATCGACAGGCAGACCGAGGTGTTCGAATAGGTCGCCCGGTCGGCGGCGAGATTGGCCAGCCAGCCGCTCGATTCAACAAAGCGGTCGAGCACGGCGAAATTGGAGTCGGCCCGCGCAACCAGCGCATCGAGCCCGCCGATCGACTGCGCCCATGTCAGCGCATCGATATAGTCTTCCACGCAGAGCATCGACGGCGTGTTGATCGTCTCGCCCTTGAAGATGCCTTCGCTGAGCTTGCCGCCCGAGGTCAGGCGGAAGATTTTCGGCAGCGGCCAGGCCGGCTTGTAGCTCTCCAGCCTCGCAACCGCGCGCGGGCTGAGGATCAGCATGCCATGCGCGCCCTCGCCGCCAAGCACCTTCTGCCAGGAGAAGGTGACGACATCGAGCTTGTCGAAATTCAGCCGCTGCGCAAAAGCCGCCGATGTCGCGTCGCAGATGGTCAGACCCTTTCGGTCCGCGGGAATGAAATCGGCGTTCGGCACACGAACCCCGGAGGTGGTGCCGTTCCAGGTGAAGACCACATCGCGGTCGAAATCCACCTTCGAAAGGTCGGGCAGGTCGCCATAGGCCGCCTCGAAGAGCCGCGTATCGGCGAGCTTCAACTGCTTGACGACATCGGTCACCCAGCCGGACCCGAAGGATTCCCAGGCGACCATGTCGACGCCGCGCTCGCCGAGCAGCGACCACAGCGCCATCTCCACCGCGCCGGTGTCGGACGCAGGCACAATGCCGATGCGGTAATCGGCGGGAACCTGAAGAACCTCGCGGGTAAGCTCGATAGCATGCTCGAGCTTGGTCTTGCCGACCTTGGCGCGATGCGAACGACCCAGGGGCGCATCACGCAAGGCGTCGAGCGACCAGCCGGGGCGCTTCGCACAAGGACCTGAGGAGAAGTTGGGGTTTGCCGGACGAGCGTCGGGCTTGGACGTATTTGTCCCGTAGGGAACAGTCATCGTGGTCTATCCTTCCAGATAGTGAGCCCCTCGTTGGGGAGGGGTGGCCCACGGACGGCGATATGCGCTCAGGCTTTTGGCGTCAAGCGGAAAGTTTTCGTCGTTGTGAGAACATTGGAAGAAGACCGGGCGGCGCGCCACCACTGGCTCGCTGGCCCAAAAAAGGACGGGCGGACCGAAGCCCGCCCGCCTGCGTGATGGAAAAGCCGCGCCTTCACCAGAGGTCGTAGCGCAGGCCGACTTTGACCTGATGCGCATCGAAGCCCTTGCTGACATCGATGCCGGCGTCCGACACCGAGTAGTATCTGATGCTCGGCACGTTGAGGTACTGGTATCCGACGTCGATCGACGTGTTCAGGCTGACCTTGTAGGCGAGGCCGGCATTGACCGAATACATGAAATTGTACTCGGACGTGTCGAACTGCACCGGCGTGTAGACCTGCGACGCGTTGGTCGGCTGGCCGCCGGGTGACTGGCATAGGAACTGCGAGCGCGTCGTGGCGAAGCCATCGTCGATAGCGATATCCTCTGTCTGGCAGAGCGCATTCACGTCGAGCTTCGTGCGCGTGTAGAGCATGCCGACGCCGGCGCCGATATAGGGGGTCAGCCCCGAATAGGTGCCGAGATCGACATAGCCGTTCGCCATGCCGTTATAGGCCTTCACGCTGCCCGAAGCCGTCACGGCGCAGTCGCGCCGCGCCAAAGGATCGACGGAGACCGTCGATGCACCGCTGGCATTGTCGGTGACGGTGGTTCGCTGCGTGCCGGCGCATCCGAATTCGGGCGGCGCGTTCGCCGTGTCGGCAAACAGGCGGCCGTCGGCGTCGAAGCGATCGTTGCCCATCAAGCCGAAATTCAAATCGCCGCGAAGATAGTCGGTGAAATGGTAGCCGAAGCCGACGCCGCCGCTGACCGGGTTCTCCTTCACATCGAAGCCATTGATGCTGAGGGGGCCGAGCCTTGCCGGCGAGGCCATATCCTGGTCGATGGTCCGGCCATCGGTATAGAATGTCGTGTCGTTGTACCCCCGGTCAAAAGTGTAGGCCAGATCGCCACGAAGGTACCAGCCTGAGCCGACCTCCACCGGCACATAATCCTCCGCTGCGTCGTCAACGAAAATCGGCGGATCGTAATCCGCCGCCATAACCGGCCCCCCGGCGAAAAGCCCAGCTCCCACCGCGAGGAGGGCAAGGTAGTTTCTGCTTATCATGTTGCCTTCTCCGAAATCGCGCGGCGGGGAACCACACCCGGCTCGACGCTTGGAAGGCACTGTTAACCATCATGGTTAAGTCGCGGTTAAGCTTAATAAGAAGCTACGAATATTGTTGAGTTCGTGCGGCTCTACGGCGCCCTATCGGAGCGCCAGCATGAGCGCGACGACCGCCGCGCCGCCCCTCACCCTTGACCTCTCCCCGTGGAATACGAGGAGAGGGACGTCATCGTAGAAGCCAAACGCCACCGCTGGCGACCAGCAGAAGCGTACATGTCCCCCTCTCCCCGTTCTTCACGGGGAGAGGGTAAGGGTGAGGGGCAGAGTCTAATGGCGCAGCCTAATTGGCGCAGCCTAATGGCGCAGTTTAACGGTACAGCCCAATGGGGCAAACCTGGCGAAAAAGCGCCAGCCTCAGGCTGCGTGGCGGGATTCGGAAATCGCGCCGACAATGTCGTTGACGACCGTCTCGACCAGCTTCGGATCGTCGCCTTCGGCCATGACCCGGATCAGGGGTTCGGTGCCGGAAGGGCGGATGACCAGCCGGCCGGTATGGCCGAGACGTTCCTGCGCCTCGGCGATCGCCGCCTTGACCGGCGCAAGTTCCAGCGGCTTGCCGCCGGAAAAGCGGACATTCTTCAGGAGCTGCGGAACCGGCTCAAACCTGCGGCAGAGTTCGCTCACCGTCTTGTTGTAGCGCTTGACGCAGGCGAGCACCTGCAGCGCAGACACGAGACCGTCGCCCGTGGTCGAGAAATCGGACAGCACGATATGACCGGACTGCTCGCCGCCGACATTGAGGCCATTCGCACGCATATGCTCGACCACATAACGGTCGCCAACCTGGGTGCGATGCAATTGCATGCCCAGGCCGCCGAGGAAGCGCTCCAGCCCGAGGTTCGACATCACGGTGGCAACGACACCGCCACCGGTCAGGCGACCGCTCTCGTTCCAGGATTGCGCGATCAGCGCCATGATCTGGTCGCCGTCGACGATCTCGCCCTTTTCATCGACGATCACCACGCGGTCGGCGTCGCCGTCGAGCGCGATGCCGATATCGGCGCGCACCTCGTGCACCTTCTTCTGCAATCCAAGCGGATGCGTCGAGCCGCATTCCTTGTTGATGTTGAAGCCGTTCGGCTCGATGTTGATGGCGATGACTTCCGCCCCGAGCTCCCACAACGCTGCCGGCGCCACCTTGTAGGCAGCGCCATTGGCGCAATCGACGACGACGCGCAGGCCGGTGAGGAGCATCGCCTTCGGCAAGGTGCCCTTGGCGAACTCGATATAGCGGTCATGCACGCTGTCGAGGCGCTTGGCCCGCCCGAGGCCGTCCGAATCGGCCAGAGCGATTTCGACTTCCTTGTCGAGCATCGCCTCGATGCGGCTTTCGATCTCGTCGGAGAGCTTGTAGCCGTCCGGACCGAAGAGTTTGATCCCGTTGTCGTAGTAGGGATTGTGCGAGGCGGAGATCATCACTCCCAGGTCGCAGCGCAACGACCGTGTCAGCATCGCGACGGCCGGCGTCGGCAGAGGCCCGAGCGGAAACACATCCATGCCAGCCGCGCAGAAACCGGCCACCATGGCATTCTCGATCATGTAGCCGGACAGGCGCGTATCCTTGCCGACCACGACGCGATGCCGGTGCGTGCCGCGCTGGAACGACATGCCGGCCGCCATCGCGACCTTCATGGCGATCTCCGCCGTCATCGGAAACGCATTGGCACGGCCACGGATGCCGTCGGTGCCGAAATATCGTTTGGCCATGGAAGAAATCCCGCGGAATCCCAATTCTTGCGGCAGCTTCTGCCACAGAAAAGGGTCTGATTGCGATCACAATTGGTGATTCTATGTTACCAACCTTGCCAATTGGTTTTCACCAGCGGATGCAGGCCGCAGCCGCTTGGCTAGCGGAGGCCGGCAATCCACGCCCTAAGGAGTAGGACCGCATCGGGGTCCGCCAGGTGCCGGCCGAGTTCCGGCATCATGATGCCTGGCTCCACGCTTTCCACGCGATAGAGCAGGATGGAGCCATCGGGATCGCCGGGCTGGATATCAAAAGCGCGCCCGCCTGTGCCTTTTCCCGCCGCAACCGGACGCTTGCCGAGACCCAGCGCCACCGGGTCGATTTCGCCGAAGGTCAGAAACAGACCGGAATTGCTGGCCGGACCTTCACGCCGATGGCAATGCGCGCAATTGACGTCGAGCCATGCGCGCGCCCGCGCTTCCAGCAGCGCTGTGGCGTCACGCCAATCCGGCGCGCGTGCCGCATCGGCCGGGGCCGGCGCGCCTTCCAGCATACCGGCGGCAACCCAGTGAGCCAGCTGGTTTTGCGTGCCGTCTGCAAAGGAAAGATCGCCGTTCAGATTGCGCGCCTTCGGGCCCAGCGGCACAATCTCGCCGTTGAACGCATGGCATCCCTTGCACTGGTTCTTGTTCGGCACGGCATAGGTGAAGGCGAGCGGCGCGCCTGCCCTGTCGACCGAAGCAATCTCCACCTTGGCCCCGGCGATCTTCAGCGTGGCGTCGGTTTGCGCGTCGTTCCAGGCGTAGGCCCAGGCCTGCCAGCCTGCCTCCTGCCGCAAGAGCACGCGGGTCTCGACGATGCGCACATTGTCATCCGGCTTTCTGAAGTCGGCCGGAAAGGCGAATGTCTTGATCAGCGCCGCACCGACCGGAAAGTCGAAAGCTTCCGCGCCGTCATAAATCGCCGCCTTGCCGCCAGGCAGATAGACGAAGCGCCGCTTCAGCGCGCCATCGGAGAACAGCGCGGTGTTGAGCTGGAACGGCGTGACCCCGGCGGCGGGCTTCTGCGCCCCCAGATCGTCGAAGAAGCCGAATTCGGAAAGCAGCTTCGGTGGGACTTTGGACAGGATCGCGCTGTCGGAAGGGGCCGACGCGGCAGGGAGGACAGCGATCATTGCGAAAATCACAGCGATCAAAATCCGCACTACGCCCATCGCGGCCTACGCCCCGCTATCCTGCGGCAGCTTCACCGGCGCCGGCTCGGGCAGGCTGCCCTTGTAGCCGGCAATATCCGTGTCCGGCCACCAGCCCCATGGCAGCATCAGTTGCGAGATCATTTTCAGGTTCACGAAGGACGTGCCCTCCGCCTCATCGACATAGAGCTGGTTCTCCGCACCGGTCCACGAGAAGTATTCCGGGATCGTCGTCACCCCGTCCCAGACGATATCCGGCACCGGCGTTCCGGAAACGTCGGAGATCGTCTTGCCGACTTCGCCGTCCGGCGCGCCGCCGCCCTCGCCATAGCTGTTGCCGTGCACGAACACGCCGCGCGGAACGAACATGTAATCGTCGTCGTCATAGTCGTTCGGATAGGCGGCGATCAGCACATGCGTGGTGCCGTTCCTGTCCAGCCTGTTGTTGAAGACATGCACATTGCGGTTGGCCATCACCATGATGCCCATGCCCTTCGGGACCATGGCGACGGTGTTGCCCTTGGGCGCGAAATTGGCCGTGTCGTTGTCGACGACCTCATTGTCGAACACCCTGATGTCATGCCCGCCCTGAACCGGCAGGTTGGGAAGGTCGAAGACCAGGATGCCGCCCGTGTTACGCGTGGCGACGTTCTTGTAGACGTCGGCCTTCATCGAATTTTCAATCTCGATGCCGGCGACGTTGAATTCCGCGCGGCTGTTGCGCACCACGATATTTTCGCTTTGCCCGACATAGATGCCGGCGTCCGCCGCGCCGCGAACCACCACGCCGTCGATGAGCACATTCTTGGAGGCGACGGGATAGACGCCGTAGGCGCCGTTCGCCTCGTTGGGTCCGGCGGTCCACTCGACGCGCAGATTGCGGAAGGTGATCTGGTCGGATCCCTTGGATTTGACGCCATCGCCCTTGGTGTCTTCAACCGCGAAGTCCTCGAGCACGACCTGGCTGGACGTGACGAGCAGGCCTTCGCCCGATCCTGTCTGCCCCTTGAACGACAGGACGGTCCGGTCAGGTCCCGCGCCGCGCACGGTGACATTGTCGACATCGAGGGAAAGCCCCTCCGTCAGCTCGAATCGCCCTGCCCCGATGGCGACGACATCGCCGGGCTGCGCGGTAATGAGCGCCTCGGTCAGTTTCTCCGCCGCATCCGCGCCCGGCTGGACGGTCAACTCGGCCGCCGAAGCCGATCCGCACGCGAAAACAGGCGCAATGATGAAGGCGAGACGCCATGATGAATGCATTGAAGTCCTCCTGATCCGTCGATCCATCATGCCTTCGTTCGAGGAAAGAGCAACTGCATTACCTAACGTCATGCGGGAGTTCTACCACTGGCACAACCCCAGGTTCTGCGCTATCCGTCTGCCAGGGACATTCAGGGTCACAGCAGCGGGGGTACTCCATGCAGATCAAAAGACTAGCCATTCTTTCTTGTTTCGCTCTTTTCGCCGCGATTGCGGCATCGCCGGCAAGCGCGCTGACGATGAAGGAATGCAGCACCAAATACAACGCCGCCAAGGACGCCGGCACACTGGACGGCAGGAACTGGACCGCGTTCCGCAAGGCGGAATGCGGCACGGACGACAGCGCCGAGGCGGCGCCCGCCAAGCCCGCCAGGAAGACCTCAAAGGCAGCGGCGACCTCGACCACCGAGGAAGAGGCCGGCGGCCTGTCGATGAAGGTTTGCAGCGCCAAATACCAGGCGGCAAAGGACGCCGACGCGCTCAATGGCTTAAACTGGAACGACTTCCGCAAAACCGAATGCGGCCCGGGCGCGACGGCTGAGGTTGCCAAGCCTGCGAAGAAGGCGACGAAAGCGGCTGCGGCCTCAGACGGCGAAGTCGAAGACGAAGCGGGCGGCCTGTCGATGAAGGATTGCAGCGCCAAATACCAGGCGGCCAAGGACGCCGACGCGCTGAACGGTTTGAAGTGGAACGACTTCCGCAAATCCGAATGCGGCCCGGGCGCGACTGCTGAGGTCGCCAAGCCGGCAACGAAGACCGCGAAGGCTGCCGCTGCGTCCGGCGATTCTTCGCAGAAGCTTTCCATGAAGGAATGCAGCGCGAAGTACCAGACCGCCAAGGCGGATGATTCGCTGAACGGCATGAAGTGGAACGACTTCCGCAAATCGGAATGCGGCGCCAATGCCTCCGACGATGACACCGTGCCGAGTTTCGACGAGGCGAACTATTCCACCGAGCCGGAGAGCCCGGTGACGGCCGCACCGCGCGGCGTCAGCTTTCCACGCGGCATTGCCCGCAAGTTTCTGAGCGAGACGCCCGCCAAGCAGCGGATGCACACCTGCCTCGAGGAGTATTACTCGAACAAGGATGCAGACACGCTGAACGGCTTGCGCTGGATCCAGAAGGGCGGCGGCTACTACAGCATCTGCAATGCGCGGCTGAAGCAGGATTCGTAAACGGACCCGGCCAGTTCGGAGGACGCGGCATGCCGGACTTCTCCACACTCTTGCTTTTTGCCGCAGCCAGCGTGGTCTTAACGGCCACGCCCGGCCCCGACATGCTGCTCATCGCCTCGCGCAGCATCAGCCAGGGGCGCGCTGCCGGATTTCTGACCTATTTCGGCATAGCGTTTGGCACCTATTGCCATGCGCTTGCCGCCGCCTTTGGGCTCTCCCAATTATTTGTCGCCGTGCCGCTCGCCTACGAAATCGTTCGCTGGGCGGGCTGCGCCTATCTTCTTTACCTGGCCTGGAAGACGATCCGGTCGCAGGGCACCAGCTTTGCGCCCGTCGCCGACCTGAAGCGGTTCTCGTCGAAACGCATCTTCGTCGAGGGCCTGGCCACCAACCTTCTCAACCCGAAAATGGCGCTGTTCGTGCTGGCGCTCTTTCCGCAATTTATCCACCCAGAGGCCGGATCGGTGGTTGGTCAGACGCTGATCCTGGCAACTGTGCTGAACGGGATCGGGCTTGTCGTGAACGGATCGGTGATCCTGTTGAGCAACCATTTGAGCAGGCGCGCGACCGGTCTGTCCCGGTTTAAGAAACTACCGCGCTATCTCCTCGCCAGCGTCTTTGTCGGATTGGCGGGCCGTATCGCATTCGACGCCCGGGACTGACCGCGCGCCACCCCAAAACAAAAACGCCGCGGCAGTCTCCTGCCGCGGCGTTTGTCATTTCAGGATTGTGCCGCTTACTGCGGCTGCGGCTCCAGGCCGCCTTCCGGCTCCTGGCCCATTTTCTTGCCGCGTGAGGCGCCGGCCTTCGGCACGGCCGAGCCCCGCGAGGGCGGCGTGTCGTCGCCAAGATCGCGCGAGGGCTTCTTGCCGGCGATCAGCTGCTTGATCTCCTCGCCTGACAGCGTCTCATATTCGAGCAGCCCTTCGGCGATGGCGATCCATTCCTTCTTCTTCTTCGTCAGCACCGACTTGGCCGCCGAATAGGCCTCGTCGATCAGGCGGCGCACCTCGGCGTCGATAATCTGCGCCGTCTCTTCCGAGACGTTCTGGGTCCGCGCGACGGAGTGGCCGAGGAAGACTTCTTCCTGGTTGTCGCCATAGGCCACATGCCCGAGCTTGTCGGAAAAGCCCCAGCGCGTGACCATCGCGCGCGCCAGCTTGGTCGCCTGCTCGATGTCGGACGAAGCGCCGGAGGTTATGTTTTCCTTGCCGAACTTGAACTCTTCGGCGACGCGGCCGCCCATCATGATCGCCAGGCGCGAGACCATATATTTATAGCTCATCGAATAGCGGTCGCCTTCCGGCAGTTGCATCACCATGCCGAGCGCGCGGCCGCGCGGGATAATCGTTGCCTTGTGCAGCGGATCGGCGGACGCAACGTTGAGCGCCATAATGGCGTGGCCGGCCTCGTGATAGGCGGTCAGTTCCTTTTCCGCCTGGGTCATCGCCGACGAACGGCGCTCGGCGCCCATCATCACCTTGTCCTTGGCGTCCTCGAATTCCTGCATGGTGACGAGGCGCTTGTTACGGCGCGCAGCCATCAGGGCCGACTCGTTGACGAGGTTGGCGAGGTCCGCACCGGAGAAACCGGGCGTGCCGCGCGCGATCACCTTGAGATCGACATTCGGCGCCAGCGGCACGTTGCGCACATGAACTTTCAGGATCTTCTCGCGGCCGTTGATATCCGGGTTCGGCACAACGACCTGGCGGTCGAAGCGGCCCGGCCGCAGCAGCGCCGGGTCCAGAACGTCGGGACGGTTGGTCGCCGCGATCAGGATGATGCCTTCATTGGCCTCGAAACCATCCATCTCGACCAGCAACTGGTTGAGCGTCTGCTCGCGTTCGTCATTGCCGCCGCCAAGGCCGGCGCCGCGATGGCGGCCGACCGCGTCGATTTCGTCGATGAAGATGATGCAGGGCGCGTTCTTCTTGGCCTGGTCGAACATGTCGCGCACGCGGCTGGCGCCGACGCCGACGAACATTTCGACGAAATCCGAGCCTGAAATGGTGAAGAACGGCACATTCGCTTCGCCGGCGACGGAGCGCGCCAGCAGCGTTTTGCCGGTACCGGGAGGGCCGACCAGCAGCACGCCGCGCGGAATCTTGCCGCCAAGCCGCTGGAACTTCTGCGGATCGCGCAGGAATTCAACGATCTCTTCCAGATCTTCCTTGGCCTCATCCACACCGGCGACATCCTGGAAGGTGACGCGGCCATGCGCTTCGGTCAGCAGCTTGGCCTTGGACTTGCCGAAGCCCATGGCGCGGCCGGAACCCGACTGCATCTGGCGCATGAAGAAAATCCACACGCCGAGGATCAGCAGCATCGGCAGCCAGCCGAGCAGGGCGGAAACCAGCGAGCCCGACCCGTCATTTTCGGGGCGGGCGTTGATCGTCACGTTCTTGTCTTCAAGGCGCTGGACCAGTGCCGGATCGCCCGGCGAATAGGTCTGGAAGCCCGAGGAATTGTCGGAATAGGTGCCGCTGATGCGATCGCCGGCAATCGTCACCGATTTCACCCGGCCGCTGGTCACCTCGGAGAGGAACTGCGAATAGGCGATTTCGCTGACGGCGCCGCGCTGCTGCGGCGTCTGAAACAGGTTGAACAGTGCAATCAGCAACACTGCGATGATCGCCCAAAGGGCGAGATTGCGGTAATTCGGATTCATCGATTGTCCTGTTCAAGCCCCTGCCGAGCCAATCCTGAGGGGCGCGACCTCGGAGATAACATAGGGTCGGTCACTGCCCTTGCCAAGCGCGACAGCATGTCTTGGCTAAGTGAGTGTGAGTTTATGGCCAAGGCAAGGCCGGCGGTGGAGATTCTTCGAGCAGTTCGGCCACCGCGCGGGCCAGTTCGATGTCGAAAGAGGGAAGGAACTGCACCCAGGGGGAGCGGAGGCTGCGGCCATGCAGTATTGTTGCATCCTGGCCGTCGAGTCCGGCTGGCAACGCCCCCTCACCCGGCCTTTCATCAAGGACCGGCCCAGGAGGTGGAGGGGGCATGGAAAGCGGGGCCGTTCCGGGCGACACGTCCGTATCCCGTTGGTCCCAGGCAACCCCCCTCCGCTCTCGCATCAAGGTGATTCTCCCCCGCCGATGCGCCACCACCGTGCGCGCCAGCGACGTCTTTTCTCCCTCGCCCTCCACCAGCCAATCATACAGCGCCTGCGTTCGGGCAAGGTCCGGCAGATGCTCCAGCCCGCCGACCGTGGCCAGCAGGGCGCGAAGCGTATGTACGGCCGCCGCGCGATCCGCCTCCCGCAGCAATTGGTCGCCGAGTTGGATCGCATCGGGCGCATGCAGGCTGGCGCTCTTCCGGATCAGCGCAGCAGCAGCATCGGCGAGGCGTTGACGCTCACGGGCGGTCTCCGCCGAAAGGGCTAGTGCTGCCTCGATCTTCTGCTCGCGATCCTGAACCGCAGCCAGGGCCTTGCGCACCCGCACCCGCTCGAAATCGTCATTGTCGTTGCTGGGATCGTCGATCCAGTCCGTGCCTCGCCAGCGCAGATAGCGCCGCAAATCGGCTCGGCGCACGCCAAGCAGCGGGCGGCCGAAAAACACCTCAGCCTCAAACACCGTCGCGGGCGCAATGCCCGCAAGGCCGATGCCCTGCCCGCGCTCAGCCCGCATCAGCACAGTCTCGGCCTGGTCGTCGGCGGTGTGACCGGTCAGCACGAGGCGGCCGCCCTCGCGGCGCGCCAGATCCGCCAGCAGGCGGTGGCGGGCAAGCCGAGCGGTGGCGGAGATGCCAGTCGCCGGCTTATCCCCGCTCCAGGGGAGCAGCCGGTGCTCGATTCCCAGCCGGGCGCACAGCCGCGCCACTGCTTCAGCTTCGGCCCGCGACCCGGGGCGCAATTGATGGTCTACGGTTGCTGCGAGCAACCGGACGGATGGGCCGGATTGGCGGATTGCATCGCGCGCCAACAGCAGCAAAGCGGTCGAATCGCTGCCGCCTGATATGGCGACGATGACAAGAGGCTCGGACAGATAGGGAAAGAGAAGGTCCGGGAGAGGTTCTGTCCCGGTCATGCAGCTCAGCAGGAGGCTTGCGCCTGCTCCTGGCTCACGCGCTCCTTCAGAGCGGCGGAGGTGCTGGGATAGCGCTTGCCGATCTCGGCAAAGGTGGCGCAGGCAACGTCGCGCTGGTTGAGCCCGATGAGGGACACGCCGAGCTTCAGCAGCATCTCCGGTGCCTTCTTGGATTTTGGAAAAGCCTTGCTGGCCTCAAGGAAAGTCTCCGCCGCCTGGTTGTATTTGCGCTGCCCCAGCTGCGCTTCGCCCAGCCAGAAACGTGCATCGGCGGCCTTCACGTCGCCCGGAAAGCGCTGTGCGTGGTCGGCGAACCCGGCTTCCGCGGTGGCATACTGGCCCGACAGGATATATTCGTAGGACGAGCGGTAGAGCTCTTCCGGATCGTCGGTCTTCGGCAGCGCGGCGACAACCGTGTTGTCGGCGCCGGCCAGCGGCTCCGCGCCCTTGGGGTCGGAACCGATATTGGCCTGGTCGCCGACGCTGCCGCCGACCACATTGCCGTTCTCGTCGAAGGTGATGGTCCCGAACGGCTTGGTCGTGGCCTCCAGAGCGGGGTCCGCGCCCGGGGTGGCCACACCGGGCAGCTGATCCATGGGCTCACCGCCGGCGTCCGCGCCACTGGCAACCGCGCCGGCGCCAGGCGCCGCCGGCGCCGCGCCGCCTGCCGCAGGGCGCTTCGGCGCTGTTGGACCGCCGTCAGGCGCTGCCTGCGTCACCTGGCGATTCGGCTCGGAACCGGCGTCGGACTTCTTGCCGCCTTCCAACTCCTGGAAGCGGAATTCATTGTCTTCCTGCATCTTGCGCATTTGTTCCTGCATCTGCAGGATCTGGAAGTTGAGCTCCTCGACACGCCCGTTCAGCGCGCGCACCTGCTCTTCCAGGCTCTGCACGGCCGGGTCGCCGGCCTGGGCCATCAGAACCGGCCGTTCCACCGTCCGTTGGAAAACGCCCGGCAGCGTGCCGCCCGACATTTCCGGCGCGTCACTGGCGCCGCCCGCGGCCAATGCCGCGCCGCCGAGCATCAGCACGCCCAGCGCTCCGCTCAATAAGGTCTTCAACCGCATCCGCCTCTCACTGCAATTCCCGTGGGGGAAAATGAAACCGGCGCAAACCGCGCCGCCTGCTTCTACCAAGCCGAATGATCTCGGCCAAATTTTGTTTGCGCCGCAGC
The DNA here is from genome assembly GCA_036524835.1 of Mesorhizobium sp. Classification (GTDB taxonomy): domain Bacteria; phylum Pseudomonadota; class Alphaproteobacteria; order Rhizobiales; family Rhizobiaceae; genus Mesorhizobium_G. The sequence continues at coordinate 27,516 of DATDBN010000020.1, forward strand.
AATAGCCGCCCGGTGTGAAAAAGCGCGCCGGACTTTCGCCCGACGCGCCCATGCTGCCTGAGATCGTAAAGGCTTAGCTGCCGGCGCCGTTGAGCACGGTGACCGCGCGGCGATTCTGCGACCAGCAGGAAATGTCGTCGCAAACCGCGACCGGACGTTCCTTGCCGTAGGAGATTGTCTTCATGCGGCTGCGCGAAACGCCGCGGGCGACCAGGAAGTCGCGGGTAGCGGCGGCGCGGCGCGCGCCCAGCGCCAGATTGTACTCGCGGGTGCCGCGCTCGTCGGCATGGCCTTCGACGGTGATGCCGTAATTGCCGTATTTGTTCAGCCACTGCGCCTGCTTGGACAGCGTCGCCTGCGCGTCGGCGCGGATCGACGAGGAGTCGGTGTCGAAGAAGATCCGGTCGCCGATGTTGACCGTGAAGTCCTGCGAGGAACCCGGCGTTCCGGCGCCACCTGCGCCAAGGCCGAGATCGGAGGCGCTATTGAGGTTCTTCTTCGAGGCGCAGCCAGCGATGGCGAGGCCCATGACAAGCGCCACGATGGCAGGGTTTCTGGTAAGTGCTGCGATGCGGCCCATGTGCCCGCCTCTCCTTCGAATTCGGGTGATTACGTTGAACCTTCAGTAACCACGTTGGGGTTAACCGCGATTCAAGAAACAGGGTTAATTTTCGGTATCAAAGCGCCAGTCCGCGCGATGCCGCTGTTTCAATTGGCGCGGACACTAGGCTGAAATACGGCCAAAACGCGGCCATTTGCCGGGAAAATGGCCCTTCTCCGCGCCTGCGACGTTAAGAGCCAACCTCTTGGGCTCCATCATTCGAGAAGGGGTGACCAGGCCGGATCGGAAGCATAGTTCGGCGACGGCACGGTCTGCTCGTTGCGTCCGGTCAGATCGATCGTCTGCAGTTTCGGCCCGCCGCCGGAGTCGCGGAAGAACATCAGATAGCGGCCGTTCGGGGCCCAGGTCGGGCCTTCCTGCGAGAAGCCCGTCGACAGGATGCGCTCGCCCGAGCCATCCGTGCGCATGACGCCGATCTGGAATTCACCGCCGCTCTGCTTGGTGAACGCGATCAGGTCGCCTCGCGGCGACCACACCGGCGTCGAATAGCTGCCGCCGCCGAAAGAGATGCGGTTCTGGCCGGAGCCGTCGGCGCCCATGGCGTAGATTTGCGGCTGACCGCCGCGATCGGACGTGAACACGACCTGCGAACCGTCGGGCGAATAGGATGGCGAGGTGTCGATGGCGTTGGAATTGGTCAGCCGCGTGGTGGTGCGGCTGCGCAGATCCATGGCAAAGATGTTGGAGTTTCCATCATCGCGCAGCAGGCTCATGATCACCTTCTGCCCGTCCGGCGAAAAGCGCGGCGCAAAGGTCATGCCGGGAAAATTGCCCACGAGCTCGCGCTGGCCAGTCTCGATCTGCAGCAGATAGACCTGCGGCTGACCGCTCTCATAGGACATGTAGGTGATTTCCTGCCGGTTCGGCGAGAAGCGCGGCGTCAGCGCAATCGATTTGCCGTTGGAGAGATAGCGTATGTTCGCGCCATCCTGGTCCATGATGGCAAGCCGCTTGGTGCGGTTGGCCTTCGAGCCGGACTCGTCGATGAACACGACGCGCGTATCGAAATAGCCCTTCTCGCCGGTCAGCCGCTCATAGATCGAATCGGCGATGATATGCGCCACGCGGCGCTTGTTCTGCGGATTGGAGAAGAACTGCTCGCCGATCAGCTGCTCGCCGCCGAACGTGTCCCACAGGCGGAATTCGGCGCGCACGCGTCCGTCGCCTTCCGTGGAGACGCGTCCGGTAACCAGCGCCTGCGCGTTGATCACCTTCCAGTCTTCGAAGCGCGGCGCTGCGTCCGGATTGGAGATTTTCTCGATGAAGGCGCCCTTGTCGATCGGCGCAAAGAGACCGGACCGCTTGAGGTCGGCGGCAATGATCTTGGAGATCTCGGCACCCAATCCCTCGCCGAGAAAATCGGTGATGGCGATAGGCAGCGGCTCGATCACGCCCTTGTTGATGTCGATGACCACTTCGGCACGCGCCGGCGCGCTGGCCGCCATGGCGAAGCCTGCCGCAAGGGCGGCGCTCATCAGGATCGTCTTCAGCATGTTTTTCATCGGCTAGGTCTCTTCAGTCCGGGCATCGAACGGGCTCAGAACATGTCCGTCGGGTCGAAATTGACGGTCACGTCGGCCCAGGTTTCATATTTTTCGGCTGGCAGATTGTACGGCGCGCACCGCATCACCGCGCGCCTGGCCGAATCCGCCATGGCACGCTCGATGCCGCTGGCGCCGCCGCCCTCGACGATTTCGGGACGGCCCTCGACCTCGCCGGTCGGCGTCAGCCGCATCTTCAGCGAGACGCGCAGGCCTTGCGCATCGATCGCGCCGCTTGGCACCTGCCAGCATTTCTGGATCTGGCCGCGCAGGGCATCCATCTCGCTCTGCGACAGCGTCGAGCCACCCTTGTTCTTTTCGCCGCCGAGCGCTGCCTGCTGCGTCGAGCGCTTGGCGCCGCCGCCGGAAGCCTTTTCCTTGTTCAAGAGCGCCGAGACCTTGTCCTCGATCGATCCGGTCTCGTCCGATTTCGGCTTGGCCGACGCTTCCTTGACCGGCTTCTCCGACGATTTGCGGTCGGGCGCCTTGGCGGTCTGCGCCTCGGCCGGGCGCGGCCGCGCTTCCGGCGCGGGCGCCGAAGTGGGCAATTGCACCGCCTCTTCGGCCGGCTGCGCAGCGGTCTCGGTAATCTGTTCGGCGATGGCGTCGGGTTCGACGGGCTTGGCCTCCGCGACCTTTTCGGTAGGCTTTTCCGCCGGCTTGGGTTCGGGCTGCTTCACGGGCGCGGGCTTCGGCTCTGCCTTCACCGGCTCGGGCTTCGGCTGCGGCTGCGGCGCCGGCTCCGCCTGCTTCACCGGTTCAGGCTTGACCTCTTCCTTCGGCTTTGGCTCGGGCGCGACTTCGGTCGCGGGCACCGGCTTCGGCTCTTCCTTCGGCTTTTCCACCACCTCCGGCTTCGGCTTGACTGTCGGCGTCGGCGCCGGCGCGGTCGCTTCGGCGGTCTTCACCGGCTTCGGCGTGGGCGCCGGCGTTATCGGTGTTTCGGTGTCGATATCGTTTTCGCCGATCTTCTGCGCCAGGGGGTTGGCGTCCGGGCGCTCGGTCGGCTTCGGCGCCGGCTTTTCAGCCAGCGGCGCCTTCTTGTCGCCTTCCTGGATCTGGGTCAGTTCCTCGATCGGGACGATATCGACCGGCAGCGCCTCGACATCGGCCACTTCCATCGGACGCGGCGACGACAGCGAGATCAGGCCGAAGCCGATCAGCGCGACGTGCAGGACGACAGAACTGGCGACGCTGCCCCTCATGCCGGATCAGCTACCTGCCTGCGGCAGGCCCACGAGACCGATATTCTTGTATCCGGCGGAGCTGATCTGGGCCATGACGTTCATCACAGTGCCGTAGTCGGCGGTCTTGTCGCCGCGGATCAGGATGCGCTCGTCATAGCCGGTGGTGGCGATGGCCTGCAGCTTCGGCACGATCTCGGTGATCGCATAGGGCTCGTCGCCGATCCAGATCTCGCCGCCCCGGTTCACGGAGATCTCCAGCGGCTTGGTGTCGGCCGCCGTTGCCGCGGCATTGGCGTTCGGCAAGTCGATCGGCACGGTTGAGGTGAGCAGCGGCGCCGCCACCATGAAGATGATCAGAAGCACCAGCATGACGTCGACCAGCGGCGTCACGTTGATTTCGGACAGCAGGCCGTGATGCCTGCCGCGCCGTCTGTGACCACGGCCTCCACGCCCGCCGCCGGCCCCTACGGACATGCCCATATCGCTATTCCCCGATCCTGTTCGTTCGCCGTGTACGTTGCATGGAGCTCAGGCCGCGGCCCGAGGAACCACCTTCTCATCGATCTGCCGCGACAATATGGCGGAGAATTCGTCGGCGAAGCCTTCCATCCGCACCGCCAGCTTGCCGGCGTCGGATGACAGCTTGTTGTAGGCGATGACGGCGGGGATCGCCGCCAGAAGGCCGATCGCGGTAGCCAGCAGCGCTTCCGCGATGCCGGGCGCGACAACCGCCAGATTGGTCGATTTCGATCCCGCGATCGCCTGGAACGAGGTCATGATGCCGACCACCGTGCCGAACAGGCCGATAAAGGGCGCGGCCGCGCCGATCGTGGCGAGGAAGCCGAGCCGGCCTTCCAGCCGCTCCATCTCGCGCGTCAGCGCCAGGTCCATCGCCTTGTCGATTCGCGTCTGCAGGGCCAGCGGCGACTTGGCGCCCTTCTCGAAACTCTTCTTCCACTCCTTCATGGCGGCCACGAAGATGGCGCCCATGCCGGTGGTGTTGCGGTCGGCAAGCGTGCGGTAGAGCTCTTCCAGCGATTGGCCCGACCAGAACACCTGCTCGAAGCGGTTCAGCGCCGAGCGCATGCGCTGAAAGGTGAAAATCTTGTCGAAGACGATCGCCCAGGTCCACACCGAGGCGGCGAGCAGGCCGATCATGACCAGCTTGACGACCCAGCCGGCCTGCCAGAACAAGGCCCATACGGACAGTTCGGCGCCCGTCGTTGCGAGAGGCAGGTTTTCCATTCCAGCGTCCTTAAAGATCGATGCCGGCCGCAGCGGCCATGCTTTGCGCAAATCCACCCCGACCGTCGCCGCCAAGCGGCCGCAATCCCCGAAATGCGCGTATTGCGGCCTTCTCGCGACTAAATTTGGTGAAAGGAAGGCGTGAAGGTTCCAGCCAATTTTCACCAATCCGTTCATGGACGGTTATGGTTAAGGAAGGGTTGAGAGGAAAAGGTGCAGATCGGGGATGAGAGCGTAGGGCTGGGAGGGATCTGAGGTGGGCCATCAAGTCGGGGGCTTCAGGTCCGGGCCTTCGGGTCAGGAGGGCGACACCTGCTCATCGACCGCGCCGCCCCTCATCCTTGCCCTCTCCCCGTAAAACACCGTAGGGACGGCAGGGTTATCGCATATGGATTTATCCCCACCCCTACCCGTCCCTCAAGGGCAGGGCTATCGCATTTGCGATTGACGACGGTGGAGACTGGCGTCGGATGTCTCAACGTCGTCATCCCAGGCAACTGAGCGTAGCGAAGGAAGACCCGGGATCCAGCGCAAGAATGGCCGGAGGCGCTCTATTCGCGCATATGCGCGACAAGGAAAAGACCATTACGCTGGATCCCGGCTCAGCGGTCGCTACGCTCCCTTAGCCGGGATGACGAAGCGGCGCCAATCGAGACCAATCTCCATCGTCGATCTGTCATATGCGATAGCCCTGCCGTAAGGACGGGGAGAGGGACACCGGCGTTGCGGCTGGTCTGGACATCGCGCCGAACCTTCGCAAGCGAGGCGTAGCGTTGAAGACTCCCTCCCGGTCTTTCACGGGAGAGGAACGCGTCATCGCCGAAGCCAGTATCTAACGTCCGCGACTGCGCAGCAACGTCGGCGACCGCTCTCCCCGTTCTTACGGGGAGGAGGGTAAGGGTGAGGGGCGGCGCGGCGCTCGAAAGCTGACGCTTCCCTCATTCTGGACGGAGTTTACGTCAGGGAATCCACCCCCACAACGCCGAAGCATGCGGTGTCGACTTTGCAGGGGGTGTGGATGAGATTCCGCCGATCTGGCCAATGCCTGCCAGCAAAATCAATATCTATCGCGATTTTCGCCGCTCCCTCATCCACCCCCTTTCAACACCGGGCGATGATCTCTCCGAACTTGAGGGAAAGCGGTGATGGTGGAAAACAAGATCGCGGTCGACCGAAACCACGCAGCGCTGAAGCACATCCTGGCCAGCCTTGTCGCCATGGCGGGGTGGACTGCCACGGGCGGCACCTTCTTGCGCACCCGAGGCGACGCGGGCAGCGCGGCCACACTGCCGCGCCATCTCTACGTCGCCATCCTGCGGCTCCTGCGTCCGGCCGAAGCCGCGACGCGGCGGCTGGTCATCGTCCTGTCACGCGGCATTGTCGTCACGCTGCCGCCGCTGCGGCCGACCAAGCCAAAACCCGGCCCGGTATTCCTGAAGGATGGCAAAGGTACCGGCATTGTCGACACCGGCATCTCCCTCTACAGGCTGGGTCTCGCCAATGTCGCGCCGCCGCCCATTGTGCAAAAGCGCGCCGCTGCTCCCACCCGCCCAATTGCCTTCCCG
>DATDBN010000021.1:0-3051 GCA_036524835.1 Mesorhizobium sp.
CTTGTCCTGATCATTCTCGACAATCGTGGCAACGGTCTTGAGGACGTAGTCGTCGCCCTGCTTCACCACATCCTGCAGGTAGAAGTTCTGAATCGGGATGTGATTGGGGCCGAACTTGAAGTTGCCGCGAACCGACTTGAAATTGGCTTTCTCCATCTCCTTGCGCATCTCGTCTTTCTTGGTGAGGTCGCCCTTGACCGCGACAACAGCGCTTTCGAGAAGAGCGAGCGCGTCATAGGTCTGTGCGCCGTAGAACGATGGCGAGGCCTTGTACTTCGCCTTGTAATCGGCGACGAACTTCTTGTTCGCGTCGTTCGGCAGATCGTTGACCCATTGCTGCGCGCCTGGAATGCCGACGGCGAGGTCCTTCATGCGCGGCAACGACAGCTCGTCGATGGTGAATGCCGTGTAGAGCGGAATCTGGCCCTTCAGTCCGGATTGCGCGTACTGGGTGACGAACTGGATGCCGGCGCCGCCGGGATAGAACGCGAAGATCGCATCCGGCTTTGCCGCTCGCGCCTTGGACAGCTCGGCGGAAAAGTCGAGCTGATCGGGCCACCGGGTCAATTCCTGGCCCACGATCTGGCCCTTGAAGGTCGCCTTCACGCCTTCCAGCATGTCCTTGCCCGCCGCGTAGTTCGGACCGATCAGAAAGGCGCTTTTCACGCCCTTCTGGTTCATGTAGAGGCCCACCGCCTGCGGCGTCTGATCGTTGTTCCACGAGGTCGAGAACACGTAAGGCGAGCATAATTCGCCCGCGACCTGCGACGCGCCGGCATTGGTGATCACCAGGAAGGTCTTGGAATCGACGATCGGCTTGAGCGAGGCCAGCAGTACGTTCGACCAGATATAGCCGACGATGAAATCGACCTTGTCGGACTCGATCAGTTTCTGGGTCTTCTGCACGCCGACCTCGGGCTTGATCTGGTCGTCCTCGTAGATCACCTCGACCGGCAGGCCTCCCAGCTTGCGCCCGTGGTGATCGAGCGCGAGCTCGAACGAATTACGCATGTCGTTGCCGATGGCCGCGGCCGGACCGCTGAAGCTGCTGATGAACCCGATCTTGATCGTCTTCTGCTGGGCGAGCGCCGGCGCCGTCCCAAGCGCCAAGAGCGCGACCGTTCCCAAGAGAATTCTCTTCATGTCTACTGTCCTCCAAACACACTGGAAAGTGTGCGGCGATCTTAGTGGATCACTCCATGGGCCAAAAGCCCTCTTGGCCGTGGCTTTTCGCCCTTCGTCCTATCAATCCGTCTAAGCCGGGGCCACAACCGCCAAGCGCTCATGTCCGCCGCTCAGGGCCGGACGGGCATCGGTGCGACGGCCGGCCGCCAACATCTTGCCTTGTCCGGGGCATTGGCAGTAAAGCATTGGCAGCAAAGCAATTGCGGCTACGTTCCCGCCATCATCAAAGGCGTCACCATGCACGAATTGACCGGCAGGACGCATTGGCATGAACCCACCGGCAGCAACCGCGCCGGCTTCGGAGAGTTCGGCCGGCCGAAGACGCCCTATGACCTGTTCATGGAATCGGAAGGCATTCCGATCTACCGCGACATCGGTGTAAGCAAGGTACAGAACCTGCCGCTCGCGCCCTGGAAGCGGTTGGGCGGCAAAGGCAGCTTCATCCAGTTGCACGGCACCGAGGGCAAATGGGGCAGCTACGTCGTCGAGGTGCCGGGCGCCGGTGCGCTCAATCCGGAGAAGCATCTCTACGAGGAGATCTATCTGGTCGTCGAGGGCCGCGGGACGACCGAAGTCTGGCTCGACAACGACAGTAAACGCCACGTGTTCGAATGGCAGAAGGGCTCGTTGTTCTCGATTCCGGTCAATGCGTGGCACCGCATCGTCAATGCAAGCTCGGCGCCGGCGCTGCTCCTGGGCGGCACCACGGCGCCTAATCTCCTGAACCTCATCAACAACGTAGACGTGCTGTTCAACTGCCCGTACGAATTCCGCGACCGTTTCAGCGGCGCCGACGATTTCTACAAGTACAAGGACGACATCGAGCCCGATCCGGTGCGCGGCCTCGCCATGCGGCGCACGAATTTCGTTCCCGACATCGTCAATTGCGACCTGCCGCTCGACAACAGGCGCTCGCCCGGATGGCGGCGGGTCGAACCGTTCATGACCGGCAACACCTTTTATCTCTGGATCGGCCAGCACGAGAACGGCCGCTATTCCAAGGCGCATGCGCACACCTCGGCCGCCGTGCTGATCTGCCTGAAGGGCAAGGGCTACACCTATACCTGGCCGGAGCGTTACGGCGTCACGCCGTGGAAAGACGGCCATGCCGACAAGGTCAAGCGCGTCGACTATGAACCGGTCGGGATGGTGTCGGCCGCGCCCGGTGGCGCACGTTGGTATCACCAGCACTTCGGCGCGTCGAAGGATCCGCTGCGGTTGACCGCATGGTTCGGCCCGCACAATCCGGGCCGCGAGCCCGGACCTCCCGGGGAAAAGCACACCGACTACACCGCCATGGACATTCCGGAAGGCGGCAGCGCAATCCCGTACTGGATGGAAGACCCTTTCCTCAGCACCGAATATGAAGCCAGGCTCAAGTCCGAGGGCGTGCCGAGCCGGATGGAGCGCGAGTTCTACAAGAAGGGCGCTATCGTGCCGAAATTCGCCGGCGCGTGAGCGTGCCGTCGCACCATGAGTGACGACGACGCCGAGGGCGGCCGCGTTTTCTTCTCCAGCACGGGGCGCTCGCTCGTCGATGAAGACGAGATCGTCATCTTGAGCGTCGGGGTCGATATCGGGTCATCCACGTCGCATCTGGTGTTCTCCCGCATCGCCCTGGAACGGCTCGACAGTCGCTATGTCGTCACCACCCGCGAGACCTTCTACCAGTCCGATATCCTGCTCACGCCCTATTCCGCCGAGGAGGAGATCGACGCCGAGGCGCTCCGCGCCTTCATCGAGCACCAGTACCAGGCCGCCAACGTCGATCCGGACGAGATCGACACCGGCGCGCTGATCCTGACCGGCGTCGCCGTGCGCCGCCGCAATGCGCGCAAGATCGGCGAATTGTTCGCACGCCAGGCC
>DATDBN010000022.1:0-8398 GCA_036524835.1 Mesorhizobium sp.
CTTGATCACTTCAAGAGCTACGTCTGGTCTTCGATCGTGGCTTACAATCTCGTCGTCTTCACGCGCCTCAGGCCGACCTGATGCCGCCACTATTGGAATTGCGTCGCACCAGCCAGAGCCGGCGCCCCCGTGGCGTGCGCGCAATCGCGCCCACAACGCCCTCGGCTCGATAGCCCCGCGCCCTTGATCTGTTCATGACGCGCAAAGGTAGCCCAGTTAAGGACAAGTGATTGTAAAAGCACCAGAATACGTGCGTTTATGGATGGAAACTAGACTAGCAAGTACTTGCATGTCGCTCGAACGGCATTGAGCATTTCTACTGCCCTACTCCCCTACTCGCCCTTCCTGAACGGCGTATGCTCTTCGTAATATTCTACATTGTGGCGCACTTCGCGGCGCTCGCGTTCCAAATAGTCATCGATGGCGCGGCGGAGACCCGCGTGCGCGATGTAGTGGGCCGAATGGGTGGTTACCGGCCGGTAGCCGCGCGCAAGCTTATGCTCGCCCTGTGCACCGGCTTCGACAATGCGGAGCTTGCGATCAATCGCAAAGTCGATGGCCTGGTGGTAGCAGACTTCGAAATGCAGGAAGGGGTGATCCTCAATGCACCCCCAATTGCGGCCATAAAGGGCATCTGACCCGATAAAGTTGATAGCGCCGGCAATGTAACGCCCTTTACGCTTCGCCATCACCAGGAGAACATCCTCCGCCATCCGCTCGCCGATCAGGGAGAAGAACGTACGGTTGAGATATGGCCGGCCCCATTTGCGCGAGCCGGTGTCCATGTAGAAGGCGAAGAAGTCATCCCACGCCCGCTCGGTGAGGTCCTTGCCAGTCAGCCATTCGATGCTGATGCCGGCCGCCAGCGCTTCGCGGCGTTCCTTCTTCAGCGCCTTGCGCTTGCGCGAGGCGAGCGTGGCGAGAAAGTCGTCATAGCTCGCATAGCCCTCGTTGACGAAGTGGAACTGCTGGTCGATGCGCTGCAGGAAGCCGGCCGCACCGAGCGCGTCTGCGTCGGCATCCGTCGAGAAGGTGACATGCGCACTGGATACGCCGAGCTTGTCGGTGACCTGCCGCAAGGCCGATGCCAGGCCGAGACGTACGGCGAGGGGCTCGCGACCTTGTGCCACGAGAAGGCGCGGTCCGGTCACTGGAGTAAAGGGCACCGAGGCCTGCAGCTTGGGATAATAGCGTCCGCCCGCGCGCTCATAGGCGTCGGCCCAGCCATGATCGAAGACATATTCGCCCTGGCTGTGCGATTTGAGATAGCAAGGCAGTGCTCCCAGCAATCGGCCGGCACCGTCTTCAAGACGCAGGTGATGACCGCGCCAGCCGCTGCGCGGCGCGGCGCAGCCGGAATCCTCAAGCGCGGTCAGGAAGTCGTATGAAATGAAAGGGTTGCATGCGGACGCTGCGGTTGCCTTCGAGGTCCCCTCGAAGCTGTCCCACTCCGCCCGTGTGAACGCGCCTACCGATGCGGCGATGCGAACGGAGAGTTCCTCCGCCGCACCGTCATTGCCGCCTGCTGCCTGGTCGTTCATTTCGCAATAGGTGGCATCGCCGCCAGCCTCGCGCAAGCCAATCGCTGGATGGAGTGCCTTCGCGTCTACGCCACCGCAATCTCTTCGGGGGTGAAACCCTCGAATGTCATCTGGTCGCCATGCTCGAATGTATGCCGCACCGCCGCCTCATCGCGAACGGTCCAGGTAATCACCGGCATTTTCAGCTTTGTCCGGATGTAGCTGACGAACCGGTTGGGCAGATGCCCATTGGCGTAGGACACGAAGTCGATGCCGTGACCCAGCATCGAAAAATGCGCCTCGAAATCCTTGTTCTCGGTGCCAAGCGCAGTCAGTCCGGCTGGAATGCCCGGGGCGGCGGTTGGAAACTGGCGGATGATCCAGTGGTCGAAGGACATGATTGCCGCCGGGCCGGAATAGCGGCTCAGCAACCCGCCGACAGCCTGCACGAGCCCCTCGTCATGGCCCGGAATGCCCTTGATCTCGATCACCAGTGGCACCTTGCCGTCAACGAAGTCCAACATCTCGGCAAGTGTTGGCGCGTGATCCTTAGTGCCGCCGATTCGCAGCGCGGCCATCTCGGCGGCAGTGCGCTGCCAGATGAAACCGTCCGTGCCGGTCAGCCGGCCCAGCGCATTGTCATGGAAAACAACAGGCTGGTGGTCGGCGCTCAGATGCACATCGCACTCAATGGCATAGCCATTCTGCTTGGCGCGGCCGAAGGCCGAAAGCGTGTTCTCCCAAATGTCGCGGTTCATGTCGTGTTGGCCGCGATGGGCGATCGGGCGCTCGGTGAGCCAGGAAAGATCGGTCATGACTGCGCCTCAGATTTCGATGATCGCTTCGATCTCGACGGCGGCGTTGAGCGGCAGCGAGGCCACGCCGACAGCCGCCCGCGCATGTTTGCCCCGCTCGCCGAGTGCTGCGACCAGAAAGTCGGACGCGCCATTTGCGACGAGATGCTGCTCCGTGAAGGACGGATCGGAGGCCACGAAGACCGTAATCTTCACGATGCGCTTGATCTTCTCCAGGTCGCCCAACGCAGCCTTGGCCTGCGCCAGAATGTTGACGGCGCAATATTTGGCCGCCTCCTTGCCGGCTGCCACATCGGCATCGCGGCCTAACAGGCCGGTCGTGACAAGTTTTCCGTCCTTCAGCGGCAATTGTCCCGAGGTCAGAAGCAGGTTGCCACTGGCCATGAAAGGCACATAGTTTGCCGCTGGCGCTGCCGCCGCCGGTAGCGTCACGCCAAGTTCCGCCAGCCTGGCTTCGATTGTGTCGCTCATAATTTCCTCTGCTGTGTTTCAGTGATTTCAGGTGGCGGGGAAACTGCTATGTTTGCCTCGTTTGCGCCACGACTTTTTATAAGGTGGCAAGCGATTTCTGACCTCTGACCCACCGGAGTGCTGGTCCTTGATGCGCCATGCCTTGCTTGCTCTCGCCGCCACCCTCGCGGTCCCCGCCGGTGCCAATGCTGCGGCCAGCCTCGTGCCGCATCGCGCGGTCTACGACCTGATTCTGGATAAAGCGACGGACCGCTCCGGCATCACTCAGCTTTCGGGCCGCATGGTCTATGAGTTCAACGGTTCGGCCTGTGAAGGCTACACGACCAATTTTCGATTCGTGACCAAGATCGACACCAACGAGGCGTCGCGGCTGACCGATCAGCAGACGACGACATTCGAGGATGCCGGTGGAAAATCCTTCAGCTTCGTCACCAAGTCGTTTGTCGACCAGTCACTCGACAAGGAGGTGAAGGGCACCGCGACCGCGGATCCGAAGGGGCTGAAGGTCGCGATCGAAAAGCCCGAGGCGGAAAGCGTCGAACTCACCGCGACGCAGTTTCCGACCCAGCATCTGCTCGAATTGATCGACAAGGCGGAGAAGGGGGAAACCTTCTACGAGACGAACCTGTTCGATGGCTCGGAAGACGCCGACAAGGTAATGACGACCACGGTCATCGTCGGGAAGCAGGCCGATGCGCCGGCAAACGACCCCGAGCGTCCGGCCCTTGCAAAACTGGCGACCGAAAAGGTCTGGCCGGTGGATATTGCCTATTTCGACACGTCAGACAGCAACGGCGAGGAAATTCCCGAATACCGGATCAGCTTCAAGCTGCATGAGAACGGGGTGACCCGCGATCTCATGATGGATTACGGCGACTTCTCCATGAAGGGAAAGCTGGTCAATCTTCAGTTGCTGCCGGCGACGCCGACCTGCAATCAGTGATGTGAACGGGTTGGCGGTCTATGTAGACGAGGCGATCTGGCCAATGGCCGGCCGCCGATGGTGCCACCTTCTCGCCGACGATATCGAGGAACTGCATCGCTTCGCCGCGCAACTGGGGGTGAAGCGATCATCCTATCAGGGACCTCCGCGCACCACCAAGCCGCACTACGACATCACCGCATTCGAGCGTGATCGGGCGTTACGGTTGGGCGCTGTCGCCTGCACGCGGGAGGAAATCGTCGCCGTGTTGAAGCGGGTGCGGTCAAAGGCAGGCCCCGCCAGCGGCGCCTGAACATCAATCCTGGGTTGATCATTTCTTTTCTCAGAATGACTTTGGCGCGATTAGACATCGAATATAACGCATGCTAGCGTTCTTCGGATAACAGTCTTGGGAGGGGATGATCGATGCGTTCAACTTTCCTTGCATGCGCCGCGGCGCTGACGTTTTTCGGGTCTCCTGCTTTGTCCCAGGAGGAGATCCAGCCGGAAACGGTCGGCAATGTCACCATCCCGGCGGGTACGGAGATGCTGTTCTCGGTCGATCTCTCCTTGAATCACGTCGTTGACGGGCGCGTCTACGTTCTAGACGCCAAGACCATGAAATTGCTCGGCATTATTCCGACGGCCAGCCTCGGCATGGTGCATATTCCGATCCCTGGTTCCGACATCTACGTCGCCACGTCTCATCTTGCCCGCACTACGCGCGGACCGCGCGCGGATTTCGTTGAGGTGTATTCAGGCGCCGATCTGACCTTCAAGGAAGAGATCCCGATCTCAACCAATCGCGCGCAAGCTTTGAACTATCGCTCGCTGTTCTGGTCCTCCAGCGACCAGAAATACCTCTTCGTTCAAAACGCCACGCCTGCCACATCGGTCTCCATCGTCGACTTACCCGCGAAAAAGCAGATCGGCGAAATCCCGAACCCCGGCTGCTACGGGATTTTCCCCTCGTTCAAGACGCCGACGCGTTTCGCGACCACCTGCGGCGACGGTACCTTCGGTACGATCGACTTCAAGGCTGACGGCACGGGGGAGATGAAGGCGTCCGGTCCGATTTTCGACGCCGACGCCGATGCGCTGTTTTCCGGCGCCTTCCAATGGGGTGAGAAGTGGGTCTTCGCCTCCTATGGCGGCAATATCTATGTGGTTGATGTCGAAGGCGACACGGCTACGCTGACCGAAAAGATCCCTGTGAGCGCAGGGGTCGAGGGCGATTGGCGCCCCGGCGGCTACCAGCCCATCGCTGTGAATTCCGCGACCGGCATCGCCTACCTGGGCATGCACTCGAAGGGGACCGAAGGCAGCCACAAGAATCCTGCCGAGGAAATCTGGGCCGTAGACCTTGCATCGAAAAAGGTGCTTGGTCGCGCACCCTCGGTGCCGTCTATCGCCATGACCGTAAGCCAGGGCGAAACGCCCGTGCTTTTCGCTCTCGACGCACTGAAGGCGGAGGTGGTCCGCTACGAAATTTCAGCGGCCGGACAGCCATTCGCCCTGACGCCCGCGGGAACGGCATCCAGCGGGGATCTTGCCGACCAGGTGGAGGTGCGCTGATCGCATGGAAGGGCTGGGCGTCCATCCGGTTTTTGTGATCGTCGCGGCGGGAACGCTTGTCTGCGTGTTTGCCCGCGCGATGGCGCATAAGGTCTCGGATTTCTCCTGGTTCGCGCACACGCTCAAGGGCTACAAGCTTCTCCCCGAGGCACTCGCACAGCCGGTCGCGGTCGCGCTGATTGCGGCGGAGGCGCTTATCATCGTCGGCCTTATCGTGCCGCCGCTTCGGGTGTTTGCGGCGCTGTTGGCGGCTGTTCTGCTGATTCTCTACGCCGTGGCCATCGCGCTCAATCTTCTGCGAGGCAACAGGCGCATAGACTGCGGATGCGGCGGAGCCGGGCAGGGGCTGTCTTGGTTCCTCGTCATACGAAATGCAGTGCTGGTCGTCATCGCGCTGGTCGCGCCTGCGACGCCCATTGCGGTGCCGCTTGATCTTCTGGCCTGGATCAGCGTCGTCACGGGCATTGCGTCGCTCATGCTGGTGGTTGCGGGCGCCGAGCAGCTCAATGAAAACTGGTCGTGGCTGGCGGCTGCCGATGAGCAGGCGCAGCACCTGAATCCTAGGCATCATGGGCATGACCACGGCGAGGAACACCATTGATGGACATCCTCTCCGTTGCCGTTGTCCTTCTATCTGCCGTGGTTATCGCGCTGCTGCTTGTGGTGCTGGCGCTGGCGCGGCAGGTCGGCATTCTGTTCGAACGGGTTGCACCGATGGGTGCCCTGATGACCGATGCTGGACCAAAGATTGGCGAGAACTCGCCCCGCTTCGATCTGATGACGCTGGATGGCAAGCCGCTATCCGTGGGCGCGCCGCATCCGCGCAGCACCTTGGTGTTTTTCCTGTCGACGACCTGCCCGGTCTGCAAGAAGCTGATCCCGGTGCTGCGCTCGCTGCGCCAGGCGGAGGGCAGCAACCTCGACATCATATTGGCCAGCGATGGCGAGACGGAGGTGCATCAGGCCTTCCGTCGCGCATCCAGCCTGACGGATTTTCCCTATGTGCTGTCCTCAGATCTAGGCATGACCTACCGCATCAACCGGCTGCCGTTCGCGGTGGTGCTGGATCAGGATGGGGTGGTGCGCGGCAAGGGGCTCGTCAATTCACGCGAACAGCTCGAAAGCCTGCTCAATGCCCGCGATATGGGGCAGGCATCGATACAGGATTGGTTTCAGGCGCAGACCGGCAGCCAGACGGTAAATTAGGAGGGACACATGCTCGGATTTGTTGACCGACTGTTTCGTTCGCTCGATACGGTGGCCGAGGCTAGCAGCCGCGGCATGGCCAAACGGGTCGGCCGGCGCAGCGTGCTGCATTGGGTCGGCACGGCCGCAGTCGGCGGCGCGATGGTGCCGATGCTTCCCTTCAACCGCGCCGGCATGGGCACAGCCCGCGCCCAGGCCGAAAAGACGGATGTCGAGTGCGAATATTGGCGCTACTGCGCGCTTGACGGCTTCCTCTGCACCTGCTGCGGCGGCAGCGTCACATCCTGCCCGTCCAATGCCCAGGTTTCGAAGGTGACATGGGTTGGCACCTGCCAGAACCCTGCCGACAGCAAGGAATATCTGATCAGCTACAACGATTGCTGCGGCGTTCCGTCGTGCGGCAAATGCCTGTGCAACTTCAATTTGCGCGAGCGTCCAGGATACCGGATGGGCGTCCATAACGACATCAACTGGTGTATGGCCAATGAAGGTACCAACTACCATTGCACGGTCGCGGCCGTGGTCGGGCTGGGCCAAAGCGGCGGCTAGCGCCGCATCTATCGCGTTTCCGCTGCTGATGCCGGCAACCTCCGCGTTGGCCGACGGTCAGGCGCTGTTCGAAGGCAAATGCGCCGCCTGCCATAAGAAGGATGGGATGGGCGTTCCCGGTCTTGCACCGCCGCTTGCCGGCGCCCCCTGGGCCACTGCGGATAAGGCGCGCGATTACTTGCCGCTGGTGGTGCTGAATGGCCTTTCCGGGAAATTGGTCTCCGCCGGCAAGACCTATGTCAGCGCGATGCCTCCGCAAAAGCAGTTGAAGGATGCCGAGATCGCCGAGGTCGCGAATTACGTGCTAGCGACGCTGAACAAGGGGCAGGGCGCGGCACTGAACGAAGGCGATGTCACAGCAAAGCGCGGCGAAAAGATCGATCACAAGGCGCTGCTGGCTCTGCGGACGGAGATGGTGCCCTGACAGCCATGCGGTCCGCGTGTCTTGCCTTCATAGTCCTGGCGCCGCTTTTCACCACTAATGCGTCGGCTGATCCCGACGGCCGTTACCTCTATGTGCTGAAATGCTCAGGCTGCCACGGAATGCAGGGAACGGCCTCGGAGGAGGGGCGCATTCCAGCACTTGCGGGAAGTATCGGCCACTACATGAAGACGTCTGAGGCACGGCAATTCCTGCCCCAGGCGCCAGGCATCATGACATCCGGGCTGAAGGACGACGAGGTGACGGCGCTGATGAACTGGATGGTACCGGCGCTGGCCGGCTCCTCGCTGGGGGCTCCGTTCACGTCCTACTCGGTCGACGAAATCGCGGCGTCGCGGGCAGCCAAACCCGGCGACTTCTTTCATCGCCGCCGGGTGATCGCAGCCGAACTCGAAGCCATCGGCGCGAATGTCGCGCCATACTGATCCCAGCGCGCAGTCCTGTGGCTTTGTTGGCTTTCTCCTGTAAACCATTGAAAACAGAGAATAACTGCCGACAAGGGTCGACTCCTCCAAGAATTGAACAATGTTCAAATTCCGCCATATTTCACCCGCACCATGATATTTCGCGACCATCCAGGGCGACGGAGGAAAACTTGAGCAGACTATCCACATTCGCAGCGCCGCGGCCGAACATGGCGATGCTCTCTTCCATGGCGTGGGTGAATCAGATTTTCATGCTGCGCGGACTGCCGATCCTGCGCGACATTCCGGGACTCAATCGGCTGCCGCCGTTCCGGGGTCTTGCCAACGTTCGACATATCGATCTGCCGGCTGCCGATGAACAGCGACTCGCAGCTCTGGTAGGCCGGGGCAAAGCGGTGTTTTTCGCGCCCAACCATCCTGAATTCTTCACCGACTGGATGCTCGACAAGGAAATTCTCTGGCGGGTCGCGCCG
>DATDBN010000023.1:0-29151 GCA_036524835.1 Mesorhizobium sp.
GCACGATCAAGAGAGACCAACGATCGCCCACCACCTCAAGCGATGCGTTGATCGGGCAGGTGGAGCGGCGCTTTTGACGTTTCGCAATCATGGGAGGGTCTTAGCAATTTCACTTGCACATCGCAATTAAGTATGCTTGCACTTAGCAAGTGACTTAAGCCCGCCTCTTCGATGCCGAAAGCCCTCTTCGAGGTCAGGGCGGTTTAGCGCGACAGATCGAGCCCTCGCGCGCGAGGAAGGCGCCACGCCTCTGATGTTGCCATGTCGGCCGGGAGATCGTTGGATGACGCAACCTGAGAACATCTACACACAAGGCGCCACGCTTGGGAACGCGTCTGCGCCCGCCTTCAACGAAACGATGCAGATCGGCATCGTCGTGCCCGATGTCGAGGCCGCCGTCCGCAAGTACCGCGATGTCTATGGAATCGGCGGGTGGCAAATCATGGAAATCGGCTCCGAGAACACCCACAACGTGCGCCTCTACGGCCGGCCGGTTGAATGGAGGTCGAAGATCGCGGTGACGATGGTCGGCAGCGTCATGTGGGAACTCATCCAGCCGCTGGACAAGAGCGACCTCTTCGGACGCTTTCTTGCCGCACGCGGCGGGGTCGGTGGCGTGCACCATATCGCAGTCGGCACGCCAGATTTCCGGCACGTCGTGGACGAGGAGGCGGCGCGCGGCAACGAACCCATCCTGAGCGGCACGTTCAGCGGCGTGGAGGTCCACTACCTCGACACCGAGCGCGATCTCGGCGTGATCCTCGAAATCTTCAGCGGCTTTCCCGACGGCGTGCAGAAGCCTGGCGCCAACAATCAACAGGCGACCGACTGACGGCACGTCATCTTCAGCTAGATTTCAAAGGCTGGAGGTAGAGAACTCAGGAAAACCGAAGACGGGAGGCTTTTTCGCAAGGATCTGGCCTTTGGTTGCTGGACCATTTCATCGACCAATGCTCCTAGACGAAATCCCATTTCACCTAGGAACTGTCCTTCCTCTGCCAAATATTTAGAAATCAATGATTGCCATGTCCCGAATTCATTCGGAAGACCGTCTATCGCGCGGCGCAAAGCATTCTCGTCACGAAAGAGCGGCACTCCAGCGACTTCATGCGTCGCCGTAGGATAGTCAAATGCCCCGTTGACAACAGCAGCGGTCGGTCGGCGACACAGCACCGCTTCAAGCAAGACGGTGCTGAAACAAGACAGCACCATGTCTGACGACTCGATGATGTCAGTCACGGCTGCATGCGAAGCTATGCATTTGACTCGGTCCTGGGCGCCGAGCCGAAGCGCAGTGGTCAAATAGCGATCCATTCGCGCAGGGCCTTCTTCTGGATGGCCCTTGAGGAGAACCTGGACCCCAAGGCCCTCAGTGGCTGCGAGGATGATTTCCCAAACCGCGTTTATCTGTCCCCATTCGGTTGATTGGGAAAAGAAGCTGATCGTGTGCGTGTAGGAATCGAAATCAATACCCATCGTCATAAGGCGCGCCCGCGCGACCTCGGTTCGCTGGGCATAATCGTACTGTCGCTCGCCAATGATGCGCGGAGACCCGACTACGCGGCAGCGATCGTTGTCGATCCTCTCGTCTCCTTCCGCAATTCGCTGCAAATACACGGACATCACGCCAAAATAGTCGGTGAGAACATGTCCGTATCGACAATATGTCGTTCGCTGGATGTGTGGTTCCAACGACAGGCTTGGCACTTGCTTTTGCCGCGCTGCGGCCGCGATGAGCATAACTCGGCTGTTTCGAACCGGCGTCACGACAAGTGCATGTGGTAGTCCGTTTACAGCCTCCATTGCCTCGAACCATTGCTGTATCGTGATCCATAGCTGGAGGAACCCCTGAATCGAGTGCTGGGCAAAGCTTCTGCCTTTCGATCGCAGTATGTTAGCGACCAGGCGAGGAGTTTCAGTGTCGATTTCGACTTCGTCGATAGCAGTATACAGCCAGAGGGCTAGGTCTGCGTTATTTGAGACCGGCTGTGAAATATGTTGAACCTCGCCTGAAGTGTCGTAATCGATCTGACTGGAAACGCCGGGATTGATGGACGAGAAGACGCAATCATAACTCTTCTGCAATTCCCGGAAGTAACATGCTGATGCTGCATTGTAGCTAGGCTCCGGCGCCGTCGCAAAAAGGATACGCGGCCGACCAGCGACCGGAAATTGCTTGAAGCCCCCGACGAGTTCCTTGCCTCTTACCTTAAGCATGTCGACTATCGCCGACGAAACCAAGGCACGCCTCTTGTTGGGCGCACCATGGGCGTTTCCGAGAATCGCGGATATCTCGTCGCCAAAGCGGAGTCGCGCATTTTCTGTAAGGGCTAACGACGCCACGACCACCCTCGGGTCCGACGCGAAGCCCTCTACCGTCCCAAGCACGCCGCATAATTCTGCCGAAGCTGGCGAGCCATCGACGGCAACAACGATCCGATCGAAATTCTCGTCCCTTATGAGTTTGGCAACCGAGGAAGCTTTCAATGCCTCGAAGAACAACTCATCAGAAAGCCAGGTTTCAGCGAATGGTCTTGCGGCCCCCCACACTCCATCAAATGTAGCGTCGACCTTGTTGATTATCTTGGCCGCGGCCTCCCAGGTCATCAGATGAAGGCGCTGGCATTCACGAGAATATCGGCCAATCCTGGTCCGGGCTGCTTCGATGCGAACCTCACTGGGTTGGTGGTGAAGTGGCAGTTGGTTCAGACCGGCACGCTCCGAAAGGGTGGTCGGCGAAAGAACGGTAACTTTCTTGGCGTTGCCAAACAGAACTGACAGGGATTGCATCTGGCCGTCGGTAGCGGGTGCGAGCAGGAGGGTGTGTTCCGAGGCCTCCGGATCAAGACTTGTGTTCAAGGTCCGAAGATGCGCATCGCTGGGCTGCTCCGCTAGTCGGCTTCCAAAGCTATCAACGATCGTTGCAAAGTTTGAGCTGGGCAGTGGGAAAAGCGCTCGAACTCTCGAGAGCATATTCACTGTGCCCGGGTGGCTTTTGGCAATCACGACCGCGGACAGCAGCCCCGCGCAGTAGTGACTGCTTTTCATATGCGCCCAGAAGGGGCCATCCGGGCCGAAATCCGCGTTGGAGAAGCACTCGGAAGCAAAAGGCGCTGAAATGGGAGAGCTGGCCAAGCCGAAAAGTGTGGAAATGTAAGGGGTATTCGTAATAGCCTCGACAACAAATGACCGTAAATCCCTGCTGTCTGTCACCTGGCTAAGGAGAACATTTTGAACTTCAGCCCAGTCCCATTTCTTCTCAATGTCGACTTCAATTTTCTCAGTCAAAATTGGCTCTACCTCAGGTTTAGCGCTACTTTGTTCAAGTTGTTCTCCTCTAGGTGATCTCCCGAGTTTTAACAGGTTCTTCAGCGTCCAAGTTAAGACCATTCCCTGCTCCCCGGCTAGACTTACCGCAGGCTAGTCATGGCTAGATGCAATGACAACAGGGCCAATTGTTAGGGTGAAGCAATATGGCAGCGAGCGACTGAATGACTTGCGCCTCATTGCCGTTATCGAGGGCGCAGAATGCGCAAGCCTCAAGACAAGCGCTCGGTGCAGCGGCGGTAAGCGGGGGGCGCTCAGTATGGAATGAAAATGCGGCCGTCGAAGGGTTCAGCCTGCTCACATTTGTACACTCCGCAGGCAGGGTTATCTCTCGTCGGCACGCCCTCATATCTCGTGAACTCATCGAAGTTGCAGAACCTCGAGTCGACGACATAACGATCATAGCGCGGTAGGTTCGAGCCGTTTCTTGACTGCCAGCGCAGGATCGCTGCGCCTTCGTTTTGAAGCACCGACTGAACCTCGCCGCAGGTCATGCGCATCGTCTGATACCGCTCGATTGCATGCGCCTGGGAGCCGGCCAAGGCCAAAAGCAGCGTCATGGGAAGAACCGTCTTCATTCCATCGTCTCCAGTAGGCTTGCCCTGATCCTGGTGGCCGGAGAGTCGCGGTTGCAGGATCCGAGTCAGGTTGGAACCGTCAAAGCATCGTGTCCGTCCCCGCCTTCTCCTTCAGGACCAGTGCGCGGAGCAGCAGTCCGGCAACGGCCAAGTCCAGGCCTCTGCCGTCAGCCGCGGATTTTGTCCCATTGGTGATCATTATCATGCGCCTGGCCACCGTCATACGGCCCGGTATAACTCCCACCATCAACATCAGTTGCAATCTTGTCCAAGTCTGGCCTCGCCCAAGAATTTCTCCCCGCCCGCAGCAAGAGATGTGTAAGCCGGCGATGACATTATCGGCTGTCGCTATCGCCCGGGAGGATTTCCTGTCGCAACAGGGGGCTACGGCGTTAAGCCCTGCGCGGGATCAACTCCCGCCGGCGCAGCACCGACAGCAGTTCGGCGCTGGTCGCCGCTCCATTGGTGAACAGATCCATGATCCGTCCGGCGGCGGCATCTCGCTCGCGGCCGGGACCGTAGCCGTTCTCATGACAAAATTCGTCGAGAACAGCGGTCAGCATGGCCAGGTCGTGGGAATTGAAAAAGCCGGGAAAGGACATCAGTTTCCCCTCAAGTTTGGGCGAAGCGTGATGACTGTGGCGGCTGGCTTTGGGTGTTGCCCGCTTCCAGCTTCCACCTTTCAGCTGAAAGCGGGCTTTTCGCTGCGCAGTCTGCTCATACGGTGGCCAATGCAGAGCAGCGCAGCAGAGTCATCCAACGAACCCTATCGAATCGGCAGAGCAATTCTCGGGGGCCGCCCAAGCGTCAAGGCTTCCGGAGGGGTTGCGCCTCCCTCGCAAAGTTCGAGCAATTGCCGAGCCACGGTTTCCCAGTCAGGCGTTGATGTGAGGCCCTTCGCCAAACAGCGCTCATTAAGTGCCGAAATCAGGATGTTCAACTGTTCTGGACTGTATACACCTTTCGAGAACATGGTTTCCTCCCGCTAATCTGAGGACAGTCCAAGACTATCTCAATGCCGAAGGAGGCTTCGCAACATGGATCAAGAACACTCAACTTTTTCGAGAAGTCATTCTGCGGGAAGGTCTCGCTGCAAGCTCTCGCTGATTGCGTTCAGCAATGTCAGCGACTTGCGCATCGTCGCAGGCGAGTCGCCAAGCTCGGCGGCAATCACCTCCTTTATCTCGGCGGCAATCTCGACAATCTGAACCGCGTCCGCGACGTTGATAACCGACCGCGAGATTAGTCCGTGGATGAGACTCTCGACGAGCAGCATTGCCGCCTGCCCATGTGCATCGGGTTCGCGCAGACCAGCGACCCCTTGCGGGGCAGTGGCATTCTTGGATGTGTCATCAGCCATTGCGACTCCGATCAGCGAGAGCGCGGTGTCTCTCAGCCGCCGGAAGCGAAGGAAGGGACCGACGATCGGTCGAGTCTATAGAAAGGGACCAAGGGCGGCCATCATCCATATCAACATTCGATAATAACTTTAATCAATATGAAATGGCGCCTGCTTATGGGAATTTGGCAGATGGACGGCCCCTTCATAGGCAAGCTTCGTCGCTTCGCTACGCTGACCCGCGAGGAAATGTCTCTCCTTCGCGAGGCCACTGCCAATGCCCGCAAGGTTACGGCCAGACACGACCTCATCCGCGAGGGCGATCGACCGGGTCCCGTGTTTGTGATGCTGGAAGGATGGGCCTGCCGCTACAAGATCTTGCCCAGCGGGACGCGGCAGGTCCTGGCGTTCCTGATGCCTGGAGATTCCTGCGACCTCCACATTGGATTGCTTGCTGAGATGGATCACAGCATCCAGACGATCACGCCTGCCGTGGTGGCGACGATAGAGCGTGCCGACATGGACCAGCTCATGGATGGCCATAGGGGTGTCGCGAAGGCCATGTATACCGCCCAATTGGTCGATGAGGGCACGATGCGGGCGTGGATCACCAGCATGGGCCGGCGCACAAGCATAGAGCGTGTCGCCCATCTGATGTGCGAACTCTATTTGCGGGCGCGCAACATCGGATTGACGTCCGAACCCTACCTGACGCTGCCCTTGTCCCAGTTGTTGCTGGCAGACTCGCTTGGCATGACCCCCGTCCATCTCAACCGGGTTCTGCGTGAACTGCGCGAAACTGGAGCCATGGAGTTGCACCGCAGCAGATTGGTCATTTCAGACCCGAACAAGCTGATCAAGATTGCCGGGTTCGATGAAAATTATCTCCATCGCAGGCTTCGCCTGGTGGCTTAAGAGATCAGTGACTGCTCTTACGTCCTGGTTCGGTAACCTGCCCGATGAACGAAGTTCCGCGATATATCGGCGCGCCAGTCAGCTTTACGACTGCCGCGATCATCGAAAGAACAGTCTGGAGGCGCCCCAAAATGGGGCGTGTGATCAGTTTGGCGCGCTTGCAGCGCTGCGAGGCGGGCGATCGTATCCGAGCGTGTCCGCAATGGAACCGTCCTTGTTTTGACGCCCGGGGGTTGGTCCCGGAAATCTGACAACGCGCCTGCAGCAAAGTGGTTGCTGCACTGCACAAACAGGAAGCGCCGTCATGGCCGAAACTGAGTTGGAGATGGCTGAGCGGTATGTCGCCATGGGCGAACGTCATATCCTGCGCCAGCGTGAGGTTATTTCGGAGATGAAAGAGCGCGGTGAATCTACCTATGCTGCGTGCCGTCTTCTGCAGAATTTCGAGGACATGCAGGTTCAGCACATAGCTAACCGCGATCGACTCTTAAGATAGCAAGCCTGATGAGAGGCTGATCTGCTCCAGCGGCACCCCCCGCCGTACCTAGCGACGGCGGCAATTTAACGAACCACGACGAGCACCCGGTCGGGGTCAGTCCAGCAAGGGACTTTCCCCTCGCCGGCGCGTACCATTGCCAAAAAATAGGTGGTAATATCGGTAAAGAGTCGGGCGAAGGGCTGCGGCCCGGAACCGCCGCGGGTTTCATGATTTGAGAGGACCGAGAGAACCTCTAAGGAACGATCCGATGTCGCGAACGATGTACTGGGTGACACGTGATGGATCGCGCCGCTGGGTGATGCTCTGCGAAGGCACAGCGGACGAGTACCACGCCGATACCCGAAACCCGCTCAGGATTCCGGCATGTCAGGCGCACGTGATCGTCATGACGGACTCGATGCCACATTTCACGTCGCTGCGGGTGGACA
The DNA here is from genome assembly GCA_036524835.1 of Mesorhizobium sp. Lineage (GTDB taxonomy): Bacteria > Pseudomonadota > Alphaproteobacteria > Rhizobiales > Rhizobiaceae > Mesorhizobium_G. The sequence goes on from DATDBN010000023.1 coordinate 7,087, forward strand.
AGGGCAGAATCCGAAGGGTGAGGGCGGCGAATAGCCAACCCACCATCAGGGTGACCTAGCAACGGTCTACGAGCCGTTTATTCAGCGTTTATTTGACGCTCTCGAACGGAAATTTAGCTAAGTGTTTGAAACGACTGGTACGCCCAAGGGGAATCGAACCCCTGTTTGCGCCGTGAGAGGGCGCCGTCCTAACCGCTAGACGATGGGCGCAAGCAGCAAAGGGGCATATAATCCGGGCTTTCCTGAAAAGCAACCGCATCCCGCCAGCGATCTGGCGACCGATCGATTCAGGGACAACGCCGCTTCCATCGCCGTTCGATGCCGCGCCGAAGGCATTGTTCACCGTTCGCTCCCACTGGTTCCGGCAGCGCGATCGCCGGCCCGCAATTTCCATGCTCCCGTCAGATCACGACGAAATCTGCCGCCGTCAGCGGCGGCTTGGTGGTGAGCAGGGCGATCAGAGCACGTCCACCGGCTGCGCTTCCGTTTGCGTCGTACCAGAGCTGGCCGCCATCCGTGTCGTAAATGATCCGGTCCGCCGCATCCGCCGCGACGCCGGCAGTGCTCTTGTGGAATTTCGCGCCAGCCAGCGCTCCCGTCCCGCCCAACGCGGCCATGACGGCGTTGTCCAACTGAATGGTGTCATCGACAACACTGAAATCCAGGATGTGATCGGCATTCGCGGTGGTCAACGCGACGTTGAAGCGGAAGACGTCGCGTCCCAGGCCGCCGATAAGCAGGTCTGCGCTAACGCCGCCGGTCAGCGTATCATTGCCCCGGCCGCCGCCAAGTTCGTCATTGCCCGCCCCGCCGTCCAGAATGTCGTTGCCGGTCATGGTGTCGTTCTGACGATTGTCGCCATATAGCTTGTCGTTGCCGGCAAGGCCGTAGATCGTGTCGTTGCCCTGCCGCCCACGGATCTGGTTCGCGCCATCGCTGCCGGTCAGCAGATCGCCGAACTTGCCGCCGCGAAGATTGGTCACGCCGATGAGGCGGTCGTAGCCGATGAACAGACTGGCCTCGCTTCGATCCGTTGCATATCCCGCCCTGAGATCGGCCAGGACGGCGCCTTCGGCAGTGCTGTAGGAGACGAGAACCCGTGCCGCGGTCACATAGTCGTTGCCGCCGGTGAGCGAGATCTCCGCCTCGCTGTAGGAATTCTTGTACGTCGTATCGATGAAGAAGGTGTCGCCATGGGCGCTGTCGGAGATGCGATGGACACCGAACAGCCTGTCCGTTCCGCCCTCGCCATCCTTGACGGCGAAGCCAGCCGTCGCGTTGCCCGCGGCCACACCGCCGCGCACTGCCGCCGTCAGATTGGCGACAATTCCCTGCTGCGCCGACCAATAGGCCGCTTCCATATAGTCGAGGTCCGCCTTGCCGGACGTGGCGAAGCGCAGCGTGTCGTTTCCCGTCCCGCCCAAGGCGACACCTGCGCCCTTGATCGTCAGAGTGTCGGCGCCAGCGCCGCCTCGAAGTTCATCGAAATCGGTGATGGCGGTGGTGCCGCCACCATGGATGCTGTCGTTGCCCGCGCCGCCGAGAATGAAATTGCTACGGGCGCTCCCGTTGATCGTATCGGCGAGGTGGGTGCCTTCGACATCGTCGATATTGGTCAGCGTATCCAAGCCGCCCCAGCCGTCAGTCGCCGTGCCCGTGGTCAGGTTGACCACCGCGCCACGTGTGATCACACCGCCGCCGTCCACGCCGACCACATTTTCGTCGGCGCTGAAGGACACCGCCTCCCGCGCACTGGTTCCGATCACCGGATCGTTGCCGCTGCCCACGACTGCATAACCGCCGGCGGTTGTGAACCGAAAGATGTCATTCCCGGCACGGCCAAACGCATAGCCGCCATGAATCGTGATCGTGTCGTTGAAGTGCGACCCAAAGACCCCCTCGATGCCGATCAGCGTATCGACGATGGTACCGGCGGTAACCTTGCGGTTGAGCTGGTCGATCACCACGCCGCGCGAATAGCCTTCGTAGCTGACCCAGTCGTTGCCCGCGCCGCCATCCACGATGTCGGTGCCGCCATCGATCATCCTGAAGCCGTCATTGCCGGCGAAGCCAATCAGGGTATCGTCGCCGATGCGGTCAAGAAGTGTCTCGTTGCCCGTCGTGCCATTGATGGTGGCCATTCTTCCCCGCCCTGTTGACGCACGAACGGGCAGTCGCCCCCGGTGCTATGCAGCCCACCGAGAAGGTCGGGGCCAGACGGGCAGAGATTTCGCGCGGATTCGTTTTCCAGAATACCGGCAAAATAGGTGGTGCAGCCTTCACCTTTCTACGGCGGATGGCGGTGTCGGAGGTTCGCCCTACCCGAAAATCGCCAGCGCTTTCCAGCAGACTATTTCGGCTGCAGCAAATCCCAGAGATTGCCGTAGAGGTCGGCGAAGACGGCCACGGTGGCATAGGCTTCCACGCGGGGCGTTTCCTTGAATACGACGCCCTTTGACGTCATGGCCGCATGGTCGCGCCAGAAATCGTCGGTCTCCAGGAAGAAGCCGACGCGGCCGCCCGTTTGATCGCCGATACGCGAGCGCTGGTCGTCGCCATCGGCGCGCGCCAGCAGCAGGCGCGAGCCGCCGGTCGTCAGCGTGACCCAGCGCTTGCCAGCCCCAAGCGGCGTGTCGCTCTCCAGCGCAAAGCCGAGCTTGTCCCTATACCAGGCGATCGCTTCGTCATAATCGGCGACGAGCAACGTCACCGTTGCAAGTCTTCGGCCGGACATCAATTCCGGTCCTTGATGGCGAAGTGGCCGACCATGCGCCTGACCGCGAGGTCGTAGACATAGATCGCGCGCGCGCCGCCCGGCTCTTCCACATAGAGCGAGACACGGTCGCCCGACAGCGATTGCGAAACGATGCGTGCGCCGGCCGGCAAGGCGATGCCGCCTTCGATGACGCCGCCATCCGCCGGCACTTCCAGCCCGACCGCCGGAGGGATTTCCGGCGCTGCCGTGCGCGACTTGTAGACAATTGCCGCCACCACAGCGATAAGGGCGACGCCGAGCAGGCCGAGATTGAATATCATGAAGCGAATGAGCTTTCGCCGCACGGTCTCCACCGCCGGGTCGAGCGGCTTGTCGTCGTCAGTGTCGAGGGACGGGTTGGCCATGGATTACCGTCTGAGAGCCTTTGAATGAGCGCGTCTGATAGCGAAGAGACCAGCGGATTGATAGTGCTGACGGCAGGCGCCGAAGCGGCCGGGCAGCGGCTTGACCAATGGCTGGCGGCGAAACTCGCGCCTGATGTTTCGCGCAGCCGCGTGCAGGCGCTGGTGAAGCAGGGCGCGATCACTGTCGCGGGCTACGTGGCGGCGGAACCCAAGCGAAAGCTCGCCGAGGGCGATACGGTCGTGCTCACGCTGCCGGAGGCGGAGCCCGCCGAACCGCTTGGCGAGGCCATCCCGCTCGACATCCTGTTCGAAGACGACGAGTTGGTCGTCATCAACAAGCCGGCCGGGCTCGTCGTGCACCCCGGCGCGGGCAACTGGACCGGCACGCTGGTCAACGCGCTGATCCATCATTGCGGAGACAGCCTTTCCGGCATTGGCGGCGTGAAGCGGCCCGGCATCGTGCACCGCCTCGACAAGGATACCTCAGGCGTCATGGTCGTCGCCAAGACCGACCGCGCGCACAAGGCCCTGTCGGAGGCCTTTGCGGATCATGGCCGCAGCGGCGATCTGGAACGCGCCTATGTCGCCCTCGTCTGGGGCGCCCCGCCCCGCCCCACCGGGGTGATCGACGCGCCGCTCGGCCGCGCTTCCGACCGTGTGAAACGCGCCGTCGTGCCGCATCAGCGCGACGATGCGCGCCACGCCATCACCCATTTCACCGTGCTGGAACGTTTCGGCGTGCAGAAGGATGGAGCCTTCACCGCCTCGCTGGTCGAATGCCGGCTGGAAACCGGCCGCACGCACCAGATCCGCGTGCATATGGCCCATATCGGCCATCCGCTGATCGGCGACCGCGACTACGGCACCGGCTTCCGCACAAAGGCCAACAAGCTGCCGGACCTGCTGGGCAGCATGGTTTCAGGCTTTCCCCGCCAGGCGCTGCATGCCCGCCTGCTCGCGTTCCGGCATCCGACATCAGGCGAATTGATGGAATTCGAAGGGCCGATGCCTGAGGATATGGAGAAGCTTCTGCAAGGGTTCAGGGCGTCACCCTGACCTGCGTGTGATCATATAGGGTCCTATATACTCGCTAATGATATACGATCGTATATTAAGCTATCCCGATATACGAACCTATATTGACGCTAAATATATATGATCCTATATTGAAGCCGCAGGTATAGGGGAACGTGTACCATGCGGATCAGGACCGCCCGGGACATTGGTATTTTGATAAAGGAGGCCCGCAATCGGCGTGGGCTCTCTCAGGCTGCTTTGGCAAAGATGATCAACACCACGCAGACATGGGTGTCGTGGATCGAAAATGGCAAGCCGAGTGCTGAAATCGGAAATGTACTGCTGGCGCTCAGCACCCTCGGCGTCGAAATGAACTTCGACCTACCGACACCGTCGCCGACCATATCGTCGAACAATGAGCATCATCGTGCCGATGATGATGAAGACGATATGCCGCCCTACACACTCTAAGGGTGATGATCATGGTGATGAAGCCCATCGACATGCTTGACGTCTACATCTCCGGTCGCCGAGTGGGGGAGCTATACCACTTGCAAGGTGGCAAGCTCTCATTCTCCTACGACGAAAAATGGATGAACAGTCGGGTCGCGATCCCTCTGTCGCTCTTGATGCCGACTATCACCAAGACCTACGATGGCAAGGTGGTCGAAGCGTTTCTATGGGGACTGCTTCCTGACAATGGGCAGACCCTCGCCAGGTGGGCTCAGAGGTTCCAGGTTTCCGCCCTAAACCCGCTTGCGCTGTTGAAGAACGTCGGGCGGGATTGCGCCGGCGCCGTACAGTTCTTGCCTCAAGGTAGCGAGATCTCTCGCGGCGAAACCTTCGAGCCTCTCACCGACCAGCAGATCAGTGATCGCTTGCGCGATCTGCGCCTGGACAGTGCAGCAACGCGGCGGCCGGGCGACGCCGGTCAGTTCAGCCTCGCCGGTGCGCAAGCCAAGACCGCCTTCCGTTTCGACGATTCAACCGGCAGGTGGGGCATCCCGCTAGGAGACACCCCGACGACGCATATCTTCAAGCCTCCCATGCCGCACCTTCACGGGCATACCGAGAATGAACATTTCTGCCTGAAACTCGCCGGCATGCTTGGAATGGACACCGCGCATAGTCAGGTTCTCAAGTTCGCCGGCGAGAAGGCGATCGTCGTCAAGCGCTATGACCGCCGTAATATCGACGGCAAGACTATCCGCATCCATCAGGAGGACATGTGCCAGGCATTGTCGGTCATGCCGACTCTCAAGTACGAGAATCAAGGCGGCCCCGGCGTGGTGACGATTTCCAACAAGGTGTTGTCGGCCTCGAACGATCCGGTCCGTGACCGGCAGAGTTTCATGAAAGCCAACATCTTCAACTGGGTCATCGGCGGTACCGACGCACATGCGAAGAACTATTCCATGTTGCTGGGTGCACAGGGAGAGGCGCGCCTGGCACCGCTCTACGACATCTCCAGCATCCTGCCGCACCTCGGCCAAGGCGAAATCCAGGCTGGAATGCGCGAGTTGAGGCTGGCGATGAAGATCGACAAAGTCTACCCGATCAACGAGGTAATGCCTCGCCACTGGGAGCGTTGCGCCTCGTCAGCCAAGGCCGGAATCGAGTTCACGATTCAGGCTGCCCGCCATCAGATCGCGATCATACCGGACATGGCGTTGGCGTGTGCCGCAAAGGTTCGGGCGGAGGGTATCACGCACGAGATCGTGGACCGCCTTGTCGACACCATTTCTACCCGTGCCAAGGATCTCAAGAAGATCTACGGGGCAGAAAGTGGCGGAGGATCTGCCCCGACCTTCGCCGTTGGGCGATAGACGAGGCAAGCGCATGGCAATGCTTGCTGCCATGGCTAGACCCTTTTTGAACCGACATTAACTTTAATTCACTGGCCCTTTCGTACACGTATATGCAAGACTTCGGCTTCGATGGGAACCCGAGTTGAAGTTTCTACTTTTGTTCCTATATCACGCTGTTGACCGGCGCTGAGCAAATCTCCTCAGGCTGGTCACATGCCCGCCGCGAACCGGGGGCATGATCTCAGGAATGGAGAGGGGTGCAGACTATGGCCCAATCACTGCCCAGTATCGTATCCGGCGAAGGCGGACTCGCCCGGTACATGGAAGAAATCCGCCGCTTTCCGATGCTCCAGCCGCAAGAAGAGTATATGCTCGCCAAGCGCTACAACGAGCATCAGGACACCAGCGCCGCGCATAAGCTTGTTACCAGCCATTTGCGGCTCGTCGCCAAAATTGCGATGGGCTATCGCGGTTACGGCCTGCCGATCGGTGAGGTCATTTCCGAAGGCAATGTCGGCCTGATGCAGGCCGTCAAGAAATTCGAGCCTGAGCGCGGCTTCCGCCTGGCGACCTATGCCATGTGGTGGATCAAGGCATCGATCCAGGAATACATCCTGCGGTCGTGGAGCCTGGTCAAGATGGGCACCACCGCCAACCAGAAGCGCCTGTTCTTCAACCTGCGCAAGGTGAAGGGAAAAATCCAGGCGCTGGACGATGGCGATTTGAAGCCCGACCAGATCAAGGAGATCGCCACCAGGCTGAACGTCTCCGAGGAAGAGGTCGTGTCGATGAACCGCCGCCTGTCGGGCGACGCTTCGCTGAACGCGCCGATCCGCGCGACGGAAGGCGAGTCCGGCGAGTGGCAGGACTGGCTGGTGGACGATCACGAAAGCGCCGAGGAGATGCTGATCGAGCAGGACGAGCTGGACAACCGGCGCGCCATGCTGTCGACCGCGCTCGGTGTCCTGAACGATCGCGAGCGGCGCATCTTCGAGGCGCGCCGTCTCTCAGATGAGCCGCTGACGCTGGAGGACCTGTCGTCCGAGTTCGACATTTCCCGCGAACGCGTGCGCCAGATCGAAGTGCGCGCCTTCGAAAAGGTGCAGGACGCGGTCAAGGCCGCCGCCAAGCGCCAGTTGCAGTCGCTTCGGACCATCGAGGCTTCGCCAGCGTAAAAGCGAGAGAATGGTGCAGTGACATGGCCGGCATCGCCGGCCATTTTTATATGAGCCGGCCTGCGCCGCGGATTATCAACATACATCGCAGAGAAAGACGGCCCGATTGCGGGAAATCAAGTCTTTCTACAGCAATTCACGATATCGTTGGCTGCAACCCGTTTGAAGAACCGGAGCAGCGACAGAGATGAACTTTCTTCTGACTGAGATACGAGACTCCCGGTTGCTCTGGCTGCTGGTGTTTGTTCCCCTCGTCCTGGCCGGTGAGCACTTGTGGCCCGAGCGCCATACCCTGCTCTTCCTGCTCTCGGTTCTCGCCATCGTTCCGCTGGCAGCGATGCTGAGCCGCGCCACGGAGTCGGTGGCCGAGCGGACGGGCGATGCCGTGGGCGGCCTCCTCAACGCCACGCTCGGCAACCTCACCGAACTCGTCATTGCGCTGACAGCCCTGCAGGCCGGTCAGTACCTGCTGGTCAAGGCCTCGATTGCCGGCGCGATTGTCACCAACACGCTGTTCATGCTGGGAGGCTCCTTCCTGATCGGCGGCCTCAGGCACCACGAGCAGCAGTTCAATCGCGTCAGCGCCCGTCTCCAGTCGAGCCTGCTCTTTCTCGCGACCGTCGGCCTGCTCGTGCCTTCGCTCGTCGCCCTGGCAGACGGCCGGGAGGCGGTTACCCAGAGCCTTAGCGTGGGGCTCGCGGTCCTCCTGATGATCGCCTACGCCCTCTCAATGGTGTTCTCCCTGAGAACGCACAAGGAGGCTTTCGTAAGCGTCGCTCATGGAGAGGCCCACGAGACGCCCTGGCCGCTCGGGGTCGCCCTGATCATCCTTGCTGGGGTGACGGTGCTGGTCGCACTCGTCAGCCACGTCTTCGTGTCGTCGGTGCAGCAAGCGGCGGAAACCCTGGGAATGTCGCCGGCCTTTGTGGGCTTCATCGTGGTAGCAATCGTCGGGGCTGCCGCCGAGATCGCGACCGCCTTCTCCGCTGCCGCCAAAAACCGGCTCGACCTCAGCGTCGGCATCGCGCTCGGCAGCGCGGCGCAGATCGCGCTCTTCGTCGCTCCGCTCCTGGTGTTCCTGAGCTATGTGATCGGTCCCGAGCCGATGAGCCTGCAATTCTGGCCGGGCGCCATCGGGATGATGTTGATTGCGACGATGGGCACGACGCTGTTGACCAATGGCGGCCGATCCGCCTGGTTCGTCGGCGTCATGATCCTCATGGTGTATGCGATTTTCGCGCTGACGCTCTTCCTGCTTCCGCCCGCCGCATGACGGAGCACCCTCCCGCCGGGGGCCTGGACGAGGCTCAGCCTTCGCTCCCTGCTCCGTCCCGCGGCGTGCTCGACCCGGTATCGCGCGCAAGCGAGATCCTGTTCGGCCTCATCATGGTACTGACGTTCACCCTCTCGCTCACCGCGACCGAGGCCGGCCGGGCCGACGTGCTCGCCGTGTTGGTCGGCATGCTGGGCTGCAATCTCGCCTGGGCCATCATCGACGCGGTGATGTACCTGATGGGCGTGGCCGGCGAGCGCCGGCTGGGCATCACGACCCTCCAGGCCATCCGGGATGCTGAAAGCCCTGCCGCCGGAAGGGCCATCGTCGCCAACAATCTCCCGCCCCCAATCCTGCCGGCTCTGACCGCGTCGGACCTGGAGCGCATCCGGCTGCATCTGGGCAGCCTCCCGCCCGAGAGCCTTGAGACGCGATTCGGCCGGGAAGACTATCTGGCCGCCCTTGGCGTCTTCCTGCTCGTCTTTCTATGCCTGTTTCCGGTCGCTGTGCCGTTCGTCTTCGTCGACGATGTCCGGCTCGCTTTGAGGCTTTCCAACGCCGTCGCCATCGCCATGCTGTTCCTCACCGGCTTTACGTTCGGCAGGCAGGTGGGGAGGCCGTGGCGTACAGGTCTGCTGATGGTGACGCTCGGCATTGCGCTGGTTGCCATTGCTGTCGCCCTTGGCGGGTGAACTGATGTCGGTGGCGCTGGGCTAACTGAGGTGCCCGCCGCTTGCGAACTGCCCCCTGCCACGAGTCCAACCGCGAGTCTGATCCGCACCCCATCTTCGGCTTGTATTCGACCTTGATGAATTCAGCCAATTGCGCTACATCTATTCGATATTCCTAGGATTGTTGAAATATGCAAGAACGTCAAGCCTTGGCTGCCTTTGCCGCGCTATCGCAGGAAACGCGCCTGCGGATCCTGCGCATGCTGGTCATCGCTGGGCCGGACGGGCTAGCGGCAGGACGGATAGCCGACAAGGCCGAGGTATCTCCTTCCAATGTCAGCTTTCATCTGAAGGAGCTTGAGCACGCTGGCCTGACACGGTCGCGCAGGGACTCCCGCTCGATGATTCACCGTGCCGACTTTGAGGCGCTCGGCGGCGTTATCCGCTTCCTGATGGAGGATTGCTGCGCAGGTCATCCCGAAATCTGCACGCCGGTCGTATCGGCCGCTGCCTGCTGCACGCCATCCAAGGAGATCGTCCAGTGACTGGCCGCGTCTACAATGTCCTGTTTCTCTGCACAGGCAACACCGCCCGTTCCGTTTTGGCGGAAGGAATCCTGCGCAAGGATGGCGCGGGACGCTTCAATGCGCTCTCAGCCGGGAGCCAACCAAAGGGCACGGTGAACCCGTTCGCGTTGAAGGTCCTTCGGGCGATGGACTATCCCGCCGAAGGTTTCCGGTCGAAATCCTGGGAGGAGTTTGCCCTACCAGGCGCGCCCGTCATGGATTTCGTTTTCACCGTCTGCGACAGCGCTGCAGGCGAAGCGTGCCCTGTCTGGCCGGGACAGCCGATGACAGCGCATTGGGGAATCGAGGATCCTGCGGCTGTCCAGGGCACCGACATCGAGAAGGAGCGCGCCTTCTCGACAGCCGCCCGGTACATGAAGAGCCGGATCGGTGCGTTCCTGGCGTTGCCTGTAGCGTCCATCGATCGAATGGCGATGGAGAGGCAGCTCCGCAGTATTGGCCAGATGGAGGGATCGACGGCGAGAGCATCTGGCGTTGCCTGAGTCGCCGAAGTTCGACGCGCCCAGGCGGTTCGCGGCTGAAGCCCTGGGTACCGGTTTCCTTGTCGCCGCAGTCGTCGGATCAGGCATCATGGCCGAGTCATTGACCGATGACATTGCGCTGGCGCTCCTGGCGAACACGATCGCCACGGCGGCGGCACTGGCCGTTCTGATTTCTGTCCTTGGACCGATATCCGGCGCTCACTTCAATCCTGCCGTTTCGCTAGTCATGGCACTTCGGCGGGACCTGTCTTGGCGAGACTGCGCGGCCTATATCGCAGCCCAGATAGCAGGCGGTATCATCGGAACGATAACCGCCCACGCGATGTTTGATCATCCCTTATTGGCGCTGTCGGACAAGGTTCGCGCGGGCGGAGCCCAGTGGTTCTCCGAAGGCATCGCCGCCTTCGGCCTCCTTGTGGTAATCCTCGCCGGCCTCCGCTCTGCGCGCGGGTCCGTTGCATCGCTGGTCGGTCTTTATATCGCCTCTGCCTATTGGTTCACCGCCTCAACATCTTTCGCAAATCCGGCAGTCGCCATCGCACGCTCGATCACGAACACCTTCTCCGGTATTCGTCCCATCGATCTTCCCGGCTTCATCGCCGCCGAACTGGCCGGCGCGCTGGCTGCACTCGCGCTCTGTTCATGGCTTCTGAAGGAAGAATAAGGGCTCGCGTGCGGTGTTTCCGCAGGTTGTGGCGTCAGAGGCATAAGCTGTAGCACCTCCTTACGGTCGCGCTTCGAGCACCCTGTTGAACGGCGTTTCGGCGGCGCGCCTGAACCGGGTGAAGCCGCCGCCTGTCACGACGCCGCGCAGCCTTGCTTCCCCGGCCTGCGCGCCAAGTCCCAGGCCGACCTCCTGAGATAGCGAGGCGGGCGTGCAGACGAAGGTGGACGCGGCATAATAGACCCTGCCCACCGGATTGAGGTTGGCGGAGAGATGATCGTGGGCGAAGGGCTCGACGATCATCCACGTGCCGTCCGGCTTGAGCGACTTGCAGACATGCGCTGCCGCGCCCGCCGGGTCGCCCATGTCGTGCAGGCAGTCGAAGAAGGCGACGAGGTCGTAGGTGCCGGGATAGGTTTTCGCCGAGGCGACCTGGAACTCCGTGTTGCCGCTGACCCCTGCTTCCTTTGCAGCCTCCGTCGCACGCTCGACCGAGGGGCCGTGATAGTCGAAGCCGAAGAACTGCGATTTGGGAAAGGCGCGCGCCATCAGCACGGTCGATGCGCCATGGCCGCACCCGACATCCGCCACTGCGGCGCCGCGTTCAAGCTTCTCGACCACACCTTCGAGCGCCGGCAGCCAGGAGTCGATCAGATTGGCATTGTAGCCCGGACGGAAGAACCGCTCCGTGCCGCGAAAAAGGCAGGCGCTATGCTCATGCCAGCCAAGCCCCTTGCCGGAGCGGAACGCCTGGCTGACCTTTTCTTCATCGATCCACAGCGAGGACAAGACCTCGAATGCGCCGGCCATGAAGGCCGGGCTGTCTTCATTGGCGAAGACCTCGCCCTGCTCGGGGCTGAGGTAGAACAGGTCGCCTGCTTCCTCATATTCGATATAGCCGGCGGCCGCCTGGCCGCTGAGCCATTCCCGCACGAGGCGTTCCTGGGTGCCGGTTCGCTGGGCGAGTTGCGCAGGCGTCATCCTGCCGCCCTCGCGCAAGGCCTTGAAGAGTCCGAGCCGGTCTCCCAGAACGACCCCGGCTCCCGTTGCGATCGCTCCCAGATCGCCCACCATTTTTCCCAGAAAGGCGTCGAGTTTTTCCTGGTTCAGTTCAGCCATGTGTACCTCCCGATAATATCGCCCCCTTACCCCGGCAACACGATCGAGACCTTCGCCCCGATCGAGGACGTCACGCATTGGATGCGGTCGTTGAAGCCGTACGCGGCTGCGGTTTCAGGGGGCGGAGGCCGGCAGCGGCGAGCGCACCTCCCGCGCAAACGGCAGCGACCGTTTCGAGTGCGGCCGACGGCAAGAATATGCGACTGTCAGACACGAGCACGGGAAATTCCCTTGCCGATTGGCCCCCGGAACCCCTCTCCGATCTGGTCCGGGATAGTAGCACGAACGGGCCTTGCGCGCGAATGCAATTAAGGCGCTCCTCCCGCTCGCTACCTCGCTGCCGCCCGTCAATGTTCGCGTCAACGTTGCCCGCCGCTCACGTGGTGGGGACCGTGCCGCCGTCGATGACGTATTCGGTCCCCGTGATGGCGCCGGCGCGGTCAGAGACAAGGAAGCCAATGAGGTTGGCCACTTCTTCCGGCTTCGCCGGCCGGCCGAGCGGGATGCCGCCGAGCGAGTTCATGATGATCTGCTTGCCGCCCTCATAGTCCGTGCCGGCATCCTTCGCGAGCCTCTCGGCCAGCCGCACCGCGGCCTCCGTCTCGATCCAGCCGGGCGAGACCCGCACCACGCGCACCCCTTTGGGCGAGACCTCCTTCGACAGGCTCTTGCTGTAGGTCGATAGCGCCGCCTTCGCGGCAGCATAGGCCGTCGTCGCCTCCGGTAAGGGCAATTCTCGCTGGATAGAGGTGACGTGGACAACGACGCCGCTGCCCTGCGCGACCATAGCAGGCACCAGTTCGCGGTCGAGCCTTACGGCTGCCATCAGGTTCAGGTCGAGTTCCCTGGTCCATTGCCCGTCGCTCAACGCCGCGAACCCGCCGCCCGGCGCCGACGAGCCTCCAAGCATGTGAACAATGATGTCGACCCCGCCAAGACGCTCGCGCACCGCTTCAGCCAAAGCGGCGCAGCCCTGCGGAGTCGTCAGGTCGGCCGTGACCAACATTGCTTCGGAGGGCGTCTCCGGCCGCGATCGCGCCACGGTCAACACCCGCGCGCCGAGTTCCAGGAACAGGGCAACGGTCGCCGCGCCTGCACCACGCGTACCGGACGTGACAAGCGCGCGCTTGCCTTCGAGCGAGAGGAATGTGCTCATGCTTCTATCTCGAGACGCGAGATCACGTCGCCGTCGAGCCGGAACATGAAGCTGATGATGGCGGGGCCGCCCGGGAATTGTCCGGTGGCCCTGGCGCGGACTGTCGGGGCGTCATCCTCGCCGGTGACCTCCAACGGCTCCAGGACGGCCTGATACTTGTCCTTCGTTTCGCGCCACCAGGCACCGATCGCCTGATGACCGGCATAGGTGTGGCCCTCATCCTTGACGACGGCTTCGGCCGCGAAAGCGCGGATCACAGCCTCGCCGTCTCTTTGCTTGTCAGCGTCGAAATAGGCCTGAATCGGAAAAGGTAGGTTCATTCACTGCTCCTTCGATTATGCGTCGTCCCCCGCAATTAGCCATGGACAGGCATTCTGATAAGCAGGATAAATGTGGATGTGAAATTGCGAATATCAGGACAATGTATCGCCCGGGATTGAACGACCTCGATGCCGTCATCGCCATTGCGCGCAGGGCGTCATTCCGTGTCGCGGCGCTCGATCTTGCAATGTCGACCACGGCGCTCAGCAACGCCGTCGCAAAGCTCGAGGCGAGCTTGGGCGTTCGCCTGTTCAATCGGACGACGCGCAGTGTGTCGCTCACCGACGCCGGGCGCGTGTTTATCGACCAGATCAGGCCCGCGATGCAGGACATTCACGGCGCCCTGGATGCGGTGCGGTCGAGGCAGCAGACGCCGTCGGGCACATTGCGCATCAACGCCTTCGCCATGGCCGCGCGCCAAATCATCTCGCCGTTGGTTCTGGAGTTCCTGAGCCTTTACCCCCAGGTGCATATCGATCTCGTCACCGAGGGACGCCTGGTCGATATCGTTGCGGAGGGTTTCGATCTCGGCGTGCGGGTGGCCGACCTTGTGCCCACCGACATGATCTCCGTTTCGCTTGGGCTTCCACAGCGATATGCGGTGGTCGGCTCGCCAGCCTATTTCGAGAAGCATGACGGGCCCATTGTCCCACCGGACCTTCTCGGACACTCGTGCATCCGCGTCCGCCTGCCGAATGGCGCCCTTTTTCGATGGCAGTTCGAGAAAGGCGGGCAGACGGCGCAGATTGACGTCAACGGCCCGATCACCCTGGACGAGGCCAGCCTTTCCCGGACCGCTGTCCTGCAGGGCATTGGGCTCGGCTTCTTCATGGAACAGGACGTGCGAGCCGACATCGAGGCAGGACGTCTCGTTCGCGCGCTGGAGGACTGGACACCGCCTTTCGCCGGGCTTTGCCTCTACTATCCCGGACGGCGCAACCCCTCGGCCGCGCTGAAGGCATTCATCAGCCTGGCCCGCACGATGGGAGCAAGGTCGCCTGGATCGAATGCGAAGCGCGCACGATGAGCTTCCCCGCCAGGCGCGCCGCCTACGCCGCCACCATCCTCCACACCCCCTCCAGCCAGTGATCCCTGATCCCCAGCGCCTGGAGATGCTCGACCGTCGAGCGCACATAGCTGGCATTGTCGCCGCTCTTGCCAACAGCGGTGCGCACGATGGCAGCCGCCTGCGCCTCGTCCATCGAGCCGGCATATTGCTCGTGGCCGCGGTCGGCGATGTAGGTGACGACTTCGGTCCGCTCGCCATTGTCGAGCCGGGCCGACAGCGTCCTTTCCAGATAGACATTGGTGACCAGTTCGCGGTCGCGCAGATAGGCCATCACCTCGTCGCGCAACTCTCCAGGCACCCGAAAAGCCATGCCGATGCAGGAGCCGCCCCGGTCCAGGCCCATCACAAGGCCGGGCCTTTCCTGGGTGCCGCGATGGACCCATGAGTGGATGCAGAGCGCCCGGCGATAGCCCGACAGGCGCGCGCGGCGCGTCTCGACATGCGCGAAGCCTGGGTTCCACATCAGGGAGCCATAGCCAAACACCCAAAAATCGCCCATATCCCCAAGCCTGATCCCGCCACCACTTTCCGAGCGTTACCCAGCAGGCACCCATGTCGTCAAGCGAAGCAATTTCTCCGAGACCGCGCCGCCTTTGGCGCTGGCTGGCGGCAATCCTCATCCTGCTGGCCGCACTCTATAGCGTCGGGTGGTACTTCGCGGCGCGCGCGGTCAGCGAGCGCATCGACCATGCTCTGGCCGATCTCGCCAAGAAGGGCGTCGCGATCAATTGCGCCAACCGCGCCATCGGCGGTTTCCCCCTGCGCCTCGGGGTGACCTGCAGCAACATCGACTATCAGGACGACCAACGCCAGATCGCCTTCGCCGCCGACAGGCTGGATGCCGGCGTCGCTGCGTACCGTCCGATGCGGGTCGATGCACAGCTTGCGCCGCCGTTGCGCGTGCAGTCGCCCGACTTTCCGCCGCTGGCGCTCGACTGGGACGCGCTGAGCGCTCAGGTGGAGGTGGCGCGGCCACTCCCCGAGAGCATCGCCCTTGCCGCGCGAAACCTGTCGGCGCAGTCCGATCCGGACAATGAAAGCGATCCGGCGAAGCTTTTCGATGCCGCTGAGATGACCGCGAAGCTGCGCCCGGATGGCAAGGATCTTGTCTGGGCCGGCACATTCGCCGGGCTCGCGATCGATCCCGAGATGGTGGAAGGCAGAACCATCCCCTCGCTCGACGGCGCCGGCCAGGCAACGATCATCAACGGCGTATCCATGCTCACCGACCGTCCGCGCAGCCTGCGCGGCCAGGCGATCGACATTGCCGAACTGGCGCTGTCGTCGGGCGAGGGCAGCTTGACCCTGACTGGTCCGGCGTCGGTTGACACCGAGGGCTACATCAACGCCGATCTGCGCATCACGCTCAAGAACCCGCAGGCGATCGCGCAGGCGCTCCAGACCGCCATCCCCGAGCGCAGCGGCGAAATCAGGACAGCTTTCATGGGCCTGTCCTTCATGGGCAAGGATCCGTCGATCCCGCTCAAGATCGTCAAGGGCCGCGTCACCCTGCTCGGCATGGCGCTGACCGAGATAGAGCCGCTCACCGAGGAGTAGACGCCGCACAAGGGCGGTAAAGCTACTGGCCCTTGGCCGGATGCTCTACCACCTGGCGGCCGAAGTCGGGCACATCGACATCCTGGCCGGCTTCGATGATCGACCTGCGGATGTCGCGGGTGCGGGTGAACAGGTCGAACAGCTTGTCGCCGTCGCCCCAGCGCACCGCCCGCTGCAGCGAGGCGAGATCCTCGGAAAACCGCGCCAGCATTTCGAGTATCGCGTCGCGGTTGTGCAGGCACACATCCCGCCACATCGTCGGATCGGAGGCGGCGAGGCGCGTAAAGTCGCGAAAACCCGAAGCGGCATACTTGATCACTTCGGTCTTCGACACATTCTGCAGATCGTCAGCCGTGCCGACGATGTTGTAGGCGATGATGTGCGGCAGGTGCGAAACGATGGCCAGCACCATGTCGTGATGCTGCGGATCCATCGTGTCGATGTTCGAGCCGCAGCGCCGCCAGAATTCGGCCAGCCTCTCCAGCGCGTCCGGATCGGTGTCTGGCAGCGGCGTGAAGATGCACCAGCGATTGTCGAACAGGTCGGCGAAGCCGGCATCCGGACCGGATTTCTCGGTACCGGCGAGCGGATGGCCCGGAATGAAATGCACGCCGGCAGGGATATGCGGCTGCATCTGCGCAATCACCGAGGCCTTGGTCGAGCCAACATCGGTGACGATCGCGCCCGGCTTGAGAGCCGGCGCAATGGTCTTCGCCACCGCCTCAGACGAACCCACCGGCACCGAAACGATCACCAAATCGGCGTCGCGTACGCCCTCCGCCAGGTCGGTATGGTAGCTATCGCCGAGCTTCAATTCCTCGGCGCGCTTCAGCGTCGCCGCGCTGCGCGTGGCGATCGCAACATGGCCGGCCAGCTTTTCGCGCGCGATCACACGCGCCAGCGATGAGCCGATGAGACCGATGCCGACAAGGGCTATACGGTCGAACAGGGGTTTGGACATTCTCTCAGTCTTTCAGGAATTCCGTCAGCGCCGCGACGACACCGCGATTTGCCTCTTCCGTGCCAACGGTCATCCTGAGTGCATTCGGGAAACCATAGGCGGTGACCCGGCGCAGGATGAAGCCCCGCGCCGAGAGATAATCGTCGGCCTTGTCGGCCCGGTATCGCTCGCCGGAGGGAAAATGCAGCAGCAGGAAATTGCCGACGCTGGGCGTTACGCGCAGGCCGAGCCTGGTGAATTCCTCGGTCAGCCATTGCAGCCACTGCGCATTATGCTCGACTGATTTCGCCACATGAGCGCGATCTTGCATCGCCGCAACACCGGCCGCCTGCGCTGTCGCGGAGACATTGAACGGATCGCGCACGCGCTCCAGTGCGTCTATGATATGGGCCGGCGCATAGCACCAGCCGATGCGAACGCCGCCCAGCCCGTACACCTTGGAAAAGGTGCGGGTCATCACGACATTCTCATTGCCGGCGACCAGTTCCACGCCCGCCTCATAGTCGTTTCGGCGCACGAATTCCGCATAGGCGGCGTCCAGCACCAGCAACACATGTTTCGGCAGGCCGGCGTGCAGCCGGCGCACCTCCTCGAACGGCAGATAGGTGCCGGTCGGGTTGTTTGGATTGGCAATGAAAACCGCCTTCGTCCGCGGCGTCACCGCGGCAAGGATCGCATCGACATCCGCGCGCTCGTCCGTCTCCTTCACGGTGACTGGCGTCGCGCCTTGCGCTGTCGTGTAGATCTTATAGGTGAGGAAACCGTGTTCGGTGATGATCGCCTCATCGCCCTGTCCGAGATAGATGCGCGCGAGCAGCGCCAGTATCTCGCCTGAGCCGTTGAAAGCCATGATGTTCGCCGGGTTCAGCCCGTGCGCTACAGCGATCAAGTCGCGCAACTTGGTCGCGCGGCCATCGGGATAGAATTCGGTACGGCCGGCTACCTCACGCATGGCCTCGACCGCCTTGGGCGAAGGCCCGAGCGGGCTCTCATTGGCCGACAGCTTGTGCACCTTGGCCACCCCCGGATGCGCCGCGTTCTTGCCGGGCACATAGGCTTCGATGTCCATCACGCCGGGATTCGGCTGGGGGCGGTTTTGCGTGCTCATCAAGACAATCCGATTTGAGGCCGGGAACGTTCCAGCCTCGGGCGCTCGCCTGTACCAAGCTTTGGAGGTAACGCAAAGAGCGGAAGGCCCGAACGCAGGCCTGGCTCAGTATCCGGCTTCCTTCTGGTGACGGAATGCAAGAATGACCAGGCAGTCGCGAGATAGATCAAAGCGATAGAGTGCGACGTAGCCGGAATCGCCGAACGGAATCAGCAATTCGCGCAGTTCGGGCTCGTCTGCGAATGGACGGCCCATATGTGGAGCGGTCCTGAGCAAGGCAAATTGTCGTTCGATCGCCTGCGCCGCTCGTTGCGCGGCGAGTGGCGCCTTGCCCGCCAGGAACTTGCGGCAGCGCTCAAGCCCTCGCGCCGCAGCCTCGGTAATGATCAATCGTGGCAATGCGGCACAGCCTCTTCGGCCTCAGTGCCCCATTTGGCCAGCCAGTCCTTCACCTCATCCTCGTTGAGGTGCAGTCCGGTCTCCTGGTAGTGCTTCCAAGATTGCACGGCTTCCCGCTTGAAATCTTCGCGGGCTTCCTCCCGCTCTACATATTCCTGGATAGCTTCCCGCATGATCCAGTGCGCCGAGCGCTGCTTGGCGCCGGCAAGACGCTGAATGCGGAGATTCATCTCATCATCAAGTTTGATCGACGTAGCCAAGCTGGCCTCGCAAGATGGTATTACCTCTTGATAAGGTAGCCTTCCCGGCGACGCCCGTCCAGCCGCACCCATTGACGTAGACCCCCCATCGGGCATACAGAAATCATGAACCCCGTGGTGATTTGGCCGGTCGGCTTGCAGCCACGTTAAACAACTCGCTAAAGGGCCGTTTGCGTGAGTAAACCGGCTTTTGCGATCGGAGCAATGCCGGTTTTTTGTTGTCCGCGCTTTGGCGGGGGCGGCGGCCGGCCAAGGTGGTGAGATGGCGGCGAGCCGAACCAAGGCCAGGCGAGACGAGGCCAACGAGCCTTCCAGCGAGGTGCTGCGCTTCGGCGTCGACCAGCCGCTGCAACTCGACGCCGGTGTTACGCTGGCGCCTTTCCAGATCGCTTACCGCACCTACGGCACGCTCAACGCCGCCCGTTCCAACGCCGTGCTCATCTGCCATGCGCTGACCGGCGACCAATATGTCGCCGACCAGAACCCGATCACCGGCAAGCCCGGCTGGTGGGACGTGCTGATCGGTCCCGGCAAGATCATCGATACCAACCGCTTCTTCGTCATCTGTCCCAATGCGATCGGCTCCTGCCTCGGCTCCAGCGGACCTGCCGCAACCAATCCTGCGACCGGCAAGCCGTACGGCCTCGACTTCCCCGTCATCACCATCCGCGACATCGTCCGCGCCCAGGCGATGGTCGTCGACGCATTGGGCATCGACAAGCTCTTCTGCGTCATCGGCGGCTCGATGGGCGGCATGCAGGTGCTGCAATGGGTGTCGAGCTATCCCGAGCGCGTGTTCTGCGCGCTGCCGATGGCGACCGGCACCCGCCATTCGGCGCAGAACATCGCCTTCTACGAGGCAGGCCGGCAAGCTGTGATGGCCGATCCCGACTGGCGCGCCGGCAAATATCTGGAAGCCGGCGTGCGGCCTGAAAAGGGCCTCGCGGTGGCGCGCATGATCGCCCACATCACCTATCTCTCGGAGGCCGCCCTGCACCGCAAGTTCGGCCGCAGCCTGCAGGACCGCCCTGCCCTGACCTTTTCCTTCGACGCCGACTTCCAGGTCGAGAGCTATCTGCGCCATCAGGGCATCAGCTTCGTCGACCGCTTCGACGCCAATTCCTACCTCTATCTCAGCCGCGCGATGGATTATTTCGATCTCGCCGCCGACCATGGCGGCAGGCTGGCCGACGCCTTCAAGGGAACGAAGACGCGCTTCTGCGTCGTTTCCTTCACCAGCGACTGGCACTTCCCCACCGAAGAGAGCCGCGCCTTGGTGCATGCGCTGAATGCCGCCGGCGCTTCGGTCTCCTTCGTCGAGATCGCCACCGACAAGGGCCATGACGCCTTCCTGCTGGACGAGCCGGAATTGTTTGCCGCCATCCGCGGTTTCATCGCATCCGCGGCGCGCGCCCGCGGGTTGGAGCACGCGCGGCCATGAGCATCAACTCCACATCACGCGTGGATCTGCAGGTCATCGCCGATCTGATCCCGGTCGGCGCCAAGGTGCTGGACGTCGGCTGCGGCGACGGCGAGCTGCTGTCGCTGCTGGAGCGCGACAAGAAGGTCGACGGGCGCGGCGTCGAAATCTCGCAGCGCGGCGTCAACGAATGCGTGGCGCGCGGGCTCTCCGTGATCCAGGGCGATGCCGACACGGACCTCGTCTTCTATCCCGACAAGGGCTTCGACTTCGCGCTGCTAAGCCAGACGCTGCAGGCCACCCGCAACCCGCGCCGGGTTCTGGAGGATCTGCTGCGCATCGGCGAGCGCGCCATCGTCTCCTTCCCCAATTTCGGCCATTGGCGCATGCGGCTTTGGCTGCTGTTTCGCGGCCGCATGCCTGTTACGGAGGAGTTGCCCTATTCCTGGTACGACACGCCGAATATTCATTTCTGCACCATCCGCGACTTCGTCAATCTGTGCGACGAGATCGGCGCGAAGGTCGAGCGCGCCGTGGCCATCGATGGCAGCGGCCAGAAGATCGGCCTGTCCATGCCGTGGTGGGCGTGGAATTTCTTCGGCGAGCAGGCGGTGTTTCTGCTGAGACGGTAAGCACAGACTTACCTCTGCAACAAGGTTGCGGGCCGGCGGCGTGTCGCGACAGCGCGCTGTCAGGCGGCTTTCACGCCTCTGTCCTGCTTCCCAGGCAGGATTGCCCGTGAGGCGAAATCCACCGTCTTCAGCACCTTGCCCTTGGGGTCCTTGGCGATATGCAGATGGCGCAGGAAGAACTTCGAGCTGGAGAGGGTGCGTCCGATATTGACGATCGCCGCGTCAGGCAGCCGATCCTCCAGCATCGCCAGCACCTTCTGCCGCGTCGCGGCATCCAGCGTGTCCAGCGCCTCGTCGATGACGATCCATGACGGTCCGTGGAGGCCCAGGCGAGCGAAGCCGAGCAGCCGCTGCTCCTCGTCGTTGAGTTCGCGGTCCCATCGCCCCTGCCTGTAGAGCGAGCCGGACAGGCGGCCAAGCCCCACCGCTTCCAGCGCGGACGACAACTCCTCGTCCGTGAAGTCCTGCGTGTCGTTCGACGAGGTGAGAACATGGCGCAGCGTTCCGGGGGCAAAATAGGGCGTCCGCGGCACGAAGGTGACCACGCCCCCTTTCGGCAAGCCTATCCGGCCGCTGCCCCACGGCCACAGCCGCGCCAGCGCCCGGAAAAGCAGGGTCTTGCCGGCGGCCGGATCGCCGGTAATCAACACACGTTCCCCCGGCCTGATCCGCACACGCTTCTCCTCAAGCGTGGTGCAACCGGCCGGCGAAACGACAGAGACCGCGTCGAAGCTCAACGTCCTGTCCCTATTCTGCTCGAAGACACTCTGCTCTTCGCGGCCGTGCATGTCGTCGGCTTCGGTCAGCGCCAGTCGGAAGGCGGCAACGCGCAGCAGCGTGGCGCGCCAGTCGGCGATGGCGCCGATATTGTTGATGAACCAGCGCAGCGACGAATGCACCTGGTTGAACGCGCCGACCGCCATCATCAGGCCGCCGAAGCTGATGTCGCCCGCGAAATAGACGGGCGAAGCAACCAGGATCGGCGCCACCACCGTGACCCAGCCATAACCGTCGGTCACCCATTCGAGCCGTATCTGCACGTTGAAGATGCGCCGCACGGCCCCGAGCACCGATGCAAGGTCGGTCTCCAGCCGGCGTTTCTCGTCGCCTTCGCCGCCGGCAAGCGAGATGGCGTCGACATGCTCGTTCACCCGCATCATCGAGAAGCGCAGGTCCGCCTCGCGCGAATAACGATCGCTGTTGAGCGCGATCAGCGGCCGCCCGACCAGCCAGCTCAATACCGAGGCCGAGCCCGTGTAGATGATC
>DATDBN010000024.1:0-36022 GCA_036524835.1 Mesorhizobium sp.
GCATTCGCCAAAAGTCGGCTCGCGACCTTTTTTTGCTTCGGCAAACGGGTCACCACCCTCAGCCATCATGCGACGGGCGCTTGCTGCCTTCTCGCGCGCAAGGCCGAGCGGCGTGTCGGGATAGCGGCCAAGGCCAAGCCATTTCTGGCGGCCACCCGACTTCGCCATGAACAGCCAACTGCGGCTGCCCCTGTCCCGGACCTCAAGGTAGAGGCCTGCGCCATCGCTGTGCCTGCCAGGACGGGAAATGGTCCTGACCGTGCGGTCGGTGAGCCTGTTGACGCTGCGCATGATTGCCCTTGTTGATGTGCCTTCAGAGCGCGGCGGTCACTGCACCTTTACCTGCACCCTATCACACGCAATTATATGCAACACTATGCAGCGGCAATAGAGGGCTGGTGCCCGTAAATACCGAGAGAGGTGAGGTTTCCACGGCTTTTGTGCACCACAATGCAATGCTATGCTGCTCTACCGCGACGGATATTTCATCCGCCGACCAAGCGAGAGGCGGGACCACAAGGAATGCAGCCACACAGGCGGCCGCGAATGCGTATGCTTTCATCGTTTCAATTCCTCCAACGCGTCGAGGGTCAAAGTCGCCGGCCCGCCACAAAGATCTCCACGCGCTTGTTCGGCAGCGTTCAGCTGACGGCTACGGCTTCTGGAACCTTCCAGGGGCGGTCGAGAACTCGGGGCGTGGCCGGCAGGGGGCAAAAAGCAGGATGCATGACGGAACGGCGGCTAACCCCGTCAGCACCGGCTGAAACCGGGTTGGCCGGCCCAGACTCATGTCTGCGGCCCCGTACGCACGACGCAGCGAAAGCCGACATGGCTCATCGAACTGTCGATGGCCTGTGCGTGCCGCGCCGCAGGACGGTAGCGGCGGCAATAGCTCGGCGCGCAGAGATGCGAGCCCCCCTTCACCACCCGGCGGGGAATGCTTATCTGCGGCTGGCGTGGATCCAGGCTGCCTTCGACGCCGAGATTGCGCGGATTCTTCGGGATGCAGCAGGATTTCTCAGCGTCGGCTTCGTGTTTTGCCGCATAGAAGTCGGACGTCCACTCCCAGACATTTCCGATCATGTCGTAGAGCCCGTAGCCATTGGGCGGGAAGGTGCGGATCGGCGACGTCCGGTCATATCCGTCCTCCTTGGAGTTCTGGTACGGGAAAGCACCGTGCCACGTGTTGGCCATGGGCTTGTTGCCGGGCGTGAAGCCTTCGCCCCACGCATATTCGGCTCGGTCCAACCCGCCGCGCGCGGCGAACTCCCATTCGGCTTCAGTCGGCAATTCCTTGCCGGCCCATTTGGCATAGGCTTCGACGTCGACATAAGCCACATGAACGACGGGGTGATCGTCGAGGCCGCTGATCGAACTGCGCGGTCCGTAGGGCCTGCGCCAGTCCGCCCCGAACTTGAACTGCCACCACTGCGTCCAGTCGCGCAGATCCACGGCCCTGCGCGGCGGCGTGAAGACCATCGACCCGGCCTTCAGCATATTTGGCATCGCCCCTGGATAGTCCTTCGGGTCCGGCCTCAGTTCCGCCAACGTCACGTGTCCGGTCGCATTGACGAATTTGCGGAAATCGCGGTTGGTCACCGGAGCGCGGTCGATCCAGAAGCCGTCCACCGTCACGCGATGCGCGGGTCCCTCCTCCGGATAGTGGGTGTCCGATCCCATCCAGAAGGTTCCGCCTTCGATGAACACCATGTCAGCGCCGCCGGGTTCCGGCGACGCCTTGGGGTTTTCGACATGTGCACCGCCAGCACGCAAGGTATCCACATCAGTCTCCTGGGTCATTGACGAGGGTCCAACTGTCGTCAGGATCGAAACGCGTTGGATGAGGCCTTCCCCTGCCCCACACTCTCAGTCTCGATGGCGTGCAGCGGGCAAAGGCTTGGGTCATCGATCGCCAGCGAAGCCGCATCTGCAGGGATTGCGTCCGATTCCTGGGGGTTTTGTGCCACCGCAAAAGTCGCAAAAAAGTTGCACCCCGAAAGGGTCGTCGCCATCAGCGGGATGATCCATGCGCTAGCCAACATCGCCGAAGCCTTTCGACGAACAATATTTTTCGACCCTACCCGCCGTACGAGTCACCGCAGCATGGTCGTGCGAGAAGCCTATATTAGGTAGCGCATACATTAGCGCTATGCAGTTTGTGCCAAAAATTGGTAGTGGTGCGCTGGGATGGGTTGGCAGTCCGGGAGGGTCAACCGCCTTGAGCCAGGGAATCGATTTGGTACGCGAGGCCGGTCTTCAGGACGAGCGCGGCAGCGGAAATGCCGGTCAGGCTTGCACGTCCCGGCAGTTGATCACCACCGTCACGCTTCGCAGTACCGAGGACCTCAGAGAGGCAACGCAGGGAGCGGATCTCAGGGTTATCCAACTGGCGCCAGGTCCCTTCGGCGGCCTCCTTACCCGCGCCCAGATCGGTACGATGAGCGTCAGCGCGGGCGATTTCGAGCCCGGCATTCGCGCCCGCGGCGTCATGAACCCGGACCTCGTCACGATCGGCATGATTGTCGAGAGCACGGGAAATGTCATGCAGTGGGACTACGACGTCCTGCCGGGCGACATCGTCGTCATCCCAAAATCCGTGGAACAGGAAGGCCGTTCCACCTGTCGATCTCAATTCCTCACTTTGACTTTGAGCCAGCAGGATCTCGCTGCGTATGGGGCCGGCGAAGGAGCGCTTGAGGACCCCGAATTCTGGAACAAGGCGGCCCGGTTTCGGCCTTCGTCGTCGGTTCGCGCCTTCATTCGCCGGGAACTCTCCGCGAAGATCGCGCAGTTGAGAAGCGGGGCAGTGCCGAATTCTGCGGTCGCGCTCGACTACTTCAAGCGCTCATTGGTCGAGGCTTTTATCGTCGGCGTTCTCGACCACCAGGATGCTGGAACCCGGAAGCGGGAGGGCAGCCGTGGTTCGCTGGTCGTCAGAGCGGTGGAAGACTATGTCGATGCCGTCAAGAACGATCAGCCGCTGCATATTTCGGAACTCTGCCTGGCGACACGGGTGACGCGGCGGGCGCTTCATCGGGCGTTTCACGAGACGCTCGGCATCGGGCCCATCGAGTATCTGCGCCTCAGACGTCTCTCCTCCGTCCATGGAGCGCTCAGCCGTTCCTATCCGGCGCCCATGAGCATTACCCGCCTTGCGCTGGATGCAGGCTTTTCCGATCTTGGGCGCTTCTCCGCCTATTACCGAAAAATCTATGGGGAAACGCCCTCCCAAACCCAGAGGCGATCGATGGCGCAGGCCGTCGCATAGACACCGGGCGATGTCGAAATTGGCTTCGCGGCGCGTGGGCGTGACGAGACCGCACGACGCAGCCTGCGAGGCGCAGGGACGACGCCGAGGGCAACTCCGCTGCAATCTCCACCGAATATCAATGAAATCGCCACCAATCTGTGGCACATATTCCCCCGAGATTGCCGCCCAGAAAATGCCGGCAATGTCGATCATGCTCCGTGGCGGAGAGCGGGAGGCCGAACACGTCTATGGACGATCCGTCCACATCACGCGGAAAGACACCGCCGCGCGCCGGGCGTTTGCTCGCGCTCGACGCATGGATCGATTCCTCTGTCTATACGGTCGGCTCCAGCCTTGCGCGGAGTTGGGAAGCGCTCACCATCTTTTCACGACGCTTCCGCGCCAAGGGCTTCCGGCGCCTTGCCGCCGAACTGGCCGGCGAAGGTCTGACACTTGGCGCCGCCGGGTCCGTGGTGATGCTCGTGCTGGCGCAGCCCGCGTTTGAGGAAACCAAGACCAATTGGCGCAACCAGGGCGATTTCGCCGTCACCTTCCTCGACCGATACGGCAATGAAATTGGCCAGCGCGGCGTCATCCAGGGCGATTCCGTGCCGGTGGACGAAATGCCGGACTATGTGGTCAAGGCAGTGCTGGCCACCGAAGACAGGCGCTTCTTCGAACATCTCGGCGTCGATCCGCTCGGCCTGATGCGCGCCATGAGCGAGAACATGCGGGCGAATTCCGTCGTACAGGGCGGCTCCACCATCACGCAGCAATTGGCGAAGAACCTGTTCCTGTCGAACGAGCGCACCGTCGAGCGCAAGATCAAGGAGGCGTTCCTGTCGGTCTGGCTTGAAGCCAATGTGCCGAAGAAGGAGATCCTGCAGCTCTATCTCGACCGCGCCTATATGGGCGGCGGCACCGTCGGCATTTCGGCGGCGGCGCATTTCTATTTCGGCAAGCAGGTCAAGGAGCTGACGCTGGCGGAGGCGGCGATGCTGGCCGGGCTGTTCAAGGCGCCGACCAAATATGCGCCGCACAACAATCTGCCGGCCGCCCGCGCCCGCGCCAACGAAGTGCTGACCAATATGGTCCAGGCGGGCTTCCTGACCGAGGGCCAGGTGCTGCCGGCGCGGCTCAAGCCGGCCTCGATCGTCGACCGCGGCGAGATCAAGAGCCCGGATTATTTCCTCGACTGGGCTTTCGACGAGTCCAAGCGGCTCGGCGAGAAATATGGCGTGCATTCGATGGTGGCCCGCACCACCATTGATCTTGATATCCAGCGGGCTGCGGAGGAGGCCGTCGACTACCATCTTCGCCAGTACGGCAAGGACTTTCGCGTCAAGGAAGGGGCGGTCGTGGTGCTCGAAACCGATGGCTCGGTGCGGGCGATCGTCGGCGGGCGCGATTATGGCGAGAGCCAGTTCAACCGCGCGACCAAGGCGCTGCGGCAGGTCGGCTCCTCGTTCAAACCCTATGTCTATGCCGCCGCCATGCAGCTCACCGACCTGAAGCCGAGTTCCGTTATCTCCGACGGGCCGATCACCTGGAACGGCTGGTCGCCAAAGAATTACGGGCGCAGCTATTCCGGCCGGGTCACGCTCGCCAGCGCGCTGGCGCGCTCGATCAACACCGTGCCCGTGCGCCTCGCCAAGGATTATCTCGGCATCAAGCCGATCAGCGAACTGACGCACGCCATGGGCGTGGAGTCGACGCTGAACGGCCACAAGACCATGGTGCTCGGCACATCAGGCATGACCGTGATGGACCAGGCGACCGGATACAACACCTTCGCCAATGGCGGCATCTCCGGCACCCGCCACGGCATCACCGAGCTGCGCGACCGGTCCGGTGCGGTCATCTACGATTATGCGCGCGACAATCCCGCGCCAAAACGCGTCCTGTCGGAAAAGGCGGTGACGGCGATGAACGAGATGCTGGCGCTGGTGCCGGAGGCGGGCACCGGCCGCAAGGCCGCGCTGGACGGCATCCGCTCGGCCGGCAAGACGGGTACGACCCAGTCCTATCGCGACGCCTGGTATGTCGGGTTCACCGGCAATTACACCGCCGCGGTGTGGCTCGGAAATGACGATTTCTCCGTCACCAACGACATGACGGGCGGTTCGCTGCCGGCGATGACCTGGCATCGGCTCATGACTTATGTGCATCAGAATGTGGAACTGAAACCCATACCCGGCCTGCCCGAACTCCCCGCGCCGGCGGTGGCGGCGGCGCCGGCCTCGCAGCAGCCGGCGGATGGCGAGGGCATCGCGGCTGCCCCGCAGCGGCCCTCCACCCTGTCGGCAGGAAGCACCAGACTGTTGCGTTCGCTGTCGGAACGCCTGCGCGGCGCGGGCAAGCTTGACCTGCCGGTCAAGCCGGAAACCCTTTCGGCCTTGTGATCCCAGACAGGATGCTGAAAACCGCGCTCACAGTGCTCCTCACCCTTTCGCTGGCCATTGGCGGCGGCGCGGCCAGCGTCTGGTATGTGCTGGCCGGCCAGTCGGGCACCGGCGCGCTGACCATCGGATCGTGGACGGCCTTTCCCAAGATCGGCGCGCCGGACGCAGACCCCTACTCCAAGGCGCGGGTCTCGCGCGAAGGCGTCCTCGCGCTGGGCTCCGCCGAAGGCGTCGCCTTTACCGCGGTGGAGGATTCGACCGGCCGGCCGCTCAGGCTGGAGTGCAACTATCGAATTGAAGGCATTGCCCCGCCGGCGCGCTTCTGGACCCTTTTCGCGGAGCGTCGGGGCAGCGCGTCGATGGGCGTCACGGAGACGGGCCGCCTCTCCGCGCTCAACTCGCAAGGGGTGGTTCGGCGCAGCGACAACACCTTCGCGGTCACCGTGGCGCGCAGCGCGATGTCCGGCAATTGGCTGGGCGTTTCGGGCGCCGGCCCGATGGCAGTGGTCCTGACGGTGTATGATTCCACCGTTGCCGCAGGCGCCGACCTCGCGGAGGCCAGCATGCCGGAGATCGTGCCGCTGGGTTGCGAACAGGCAAGTCCCGACACCTCAAAAGACGAGGTCGTCAGCGATGCGCGCTAGACTGTTGCACGCCGCGCTGCTCGGGCTCATCGGCGCCGGCATCGTTCACATCGTCATCCTTTTCCTGCTGCCCGACATGTCGCCGCGCGATGCCTGGTCGCGCCTGGCCGGGCAGGCGGACACCTATCAGGTCTCGACCTATGCAGCGGATTCTGCGATCTCCGGCCCCGCCGGCGTAGCCGATCCATTCTTTCAGGCCGTGGCGTGCCGTTTCGATCTGGCCGATGGCGTCACGCATGTCCATCGCGAGGGCCGCGTACCCTATTGGTCGGCCTCCGTCTACGACCGGGGCGGCCGCAACCTCTACAGCCTCAACGACCGCAGCGCCACGGATGGCCAGCTCGATCTCGTCGTGCTGACGCCGGACCAGATGGTCGATATGCGGAAGTCTCCCCTGGAGGAGCTGGAGAATGCAATTTTCGTGGAAGCGCCCATCGGCGAGGGTATCGTCGTCATAAGGGGCTTCGCCCCCGACGGAAGCTCGGCGCGGACCGTATCGGACTATCTCAACGCCATCGAATGCGTCGCCCAGACGAGCTGATGCGCACCCTTCAATGAGCCGGAGAGGTGGTCGGCTTGGCGGGCTCCTGCCCGTCTCGCTCCAGCGCCCCACGCGGATCCTGCGCCTTCGCCGGGCGCTCGTAGCGAACCCCGGGGAAGATGATCACCGCGGCCTGGCCGGCCGCTTGAACTCGGGAATGTGTGACTGCCGCTCGCGGCACGAATGAGACTACAAGGCCCATGGCTAGCGCTTCTCCTCGGATTGACCAGAGCAACTACGCAACGCCTCCAGATGCGATTGAAGGGCCAGACGGTTAACAGGTCGCTAACACATTGCGGATATTTTGATTTTTGTATCAGGATCGCGGGTATCGCCTGCCGCGCGGGCGCCCCGTACCGGTCCACGGTTCGTGTAAGTCATGCGTCAGGCGTTCTCCTTGTTGTCAAATCTCGACTTCAGGCAAATTGCGCGGAAAGGTACCGCCGACAAGGCCGAGCGCCTGTTTCGGGCAGCCGTTTCCGCCTATTGCTGCCTCAGCTACCCGACCCGCGCGGAAGCGCAGCAGCTCGACGACCTCGCTCTGCCGCTCTACCCCCATGTCGGTCCCGAAACCCTGCGCTACGTTTCGGCGGCGCTATCGGAATGCGCCGCGCCGCCTCCGGCGCTGGTCGCGCGCCTTGTGCAGGAAACGCCCGATATCTCGGCCCCGCTGCTGATCCGCACCTCGGCATTGTCCGATGTCGACCTGATCGCACTGATCGCCCGGAAAGGCATCGGCCACGCGCGCATCATTGCCAGGCGCAAGAAGCTTCACCCGACCATTGCCGCGCTGGCAGCCGCCTTGCTGCGCAAGGAAAACACCGCGGCAGGCGAAGCTCGCAAGCCGTTGCCCGCAGCATCCCCCACGCCGCCACGGCTAGTGCCCGGAGATCTCGACGCAGCCGCCCGGACACAGACCGCCGAGGAAGCCCGCAAGGCGCTGCGCACGATGATGCTTGCGCCCGCGCAGCCGCGCCTGACAGCGGCGGATTCCTGGCGGCGCCTGCGCAGCGCAGCACTCAGCGGCTCGCGCGGGCTGCTCCACGCAGCGCTGGCGGAAGTTCTGCGCGTCGGTGTCGATGCCGCAAGGATGCTTGTGGAATCCACCGACACGACCGGCCTGGTGTCCGCCTTGCGTTCGCTCGATCTGGAAGACGAACAGGCTTTCGTGCTGATGGCGTGCGTGTTTCCGAACCGCTTTCCGCATCCGGTGGCGATCCGCCTGTTCTTTGAGCGATACGACGCCCTCGCCGTCGAGGCGGCGCGCGAAACTCTGCGCAGCTTGCGCGCGGATGCCCCGGCCCCCGCATCGCCCCAGCCTCGGCGATCGGCCGGTTAGTCAGGCTGATTTCGATATCCAAAGGGTATCGGTACTGATACATTCCCAGATCTGTGAAGCCGATTGAGTAGTTTGGTAGCAGCAGGGCGACGGACAGAACCGTCAATGAGACCTACGAGAGCGTAGGGGACGCACTTGCTGATACCGAGCAAGAGGCCGCGAACCTGAAGGCACGGTCAGCGCTGCTTTATGAGATCCGCAAGGCGATACAGAAATGGGCGGTGCCCCAAGAGGAAGCCGCCAGGCGGCTTGGCCTGACGCGTCCCCGCACCAATGACCTGCTGCGGGGTAAGCTCGGCAAATTTTCGCTTGATGCGCTGGTCAACATTGCCGCATCGGCTCATCTGGATATTGAGATCCGAGTGACGGAAGCAGCCTGACGATCACGGGCTGATTTGGTCTCGGGCCGCTATTGGTAAACTACTAATCCTTCAGCGAAATGAGCTGGGCGATGTCGCCGGCAATCTCGACTTCAACCACCCATATGTCGGGGTCGAAGCGCCGCTCCTTGCCAAGCCGGGCCTCGATCTCGTCCTCTGTCATGTCGCGCGCTTGCGTGAAGAAACGATCGTCCGGCTTGGCGCTGTCATAGCTGGTCTGCGGGGCCGGGGCATAAAGCGCCAGTTCGCCCAACCGGTTGCGCGCAATGATGTGCACAGCACCCGCCTCCGGCGAGCCCCGGCTGATGATCGCGGCGAAACCTCCTGCCGAAAAGACGCGCCTCATCAGCGCCGAAACCCAAAGATCCGATGTAACCCGCATCGCGCGGTTCTATGCGAACTTGCATGGGTTTGGCCAGCGGGTGCAGGGCGCGGCGACAAGGCGTAGCATGGACGTAGCGCCGACGACCCACTTCTCGGCGAGGGAAAGACTGTCGGAAACGCCCCCTCACCCGGCCTCCGCCTCGCTCGGCCCCCCTCTCCCCCGCTGGGGAGAGGAGGTTTTCAGGGCCTTCGCTCCAACGCCTATAGAGACGATTGGCGTCAACCGCGAAGAACCTCCTCTCCCCAGCGGGGAGAGGGTGGCCGAGCCTGAGCCTGTCGAAGGCGGAGGCCGGGTGAGGGGGCGTCTATGAGGCACTCAACGCTATAGACGGTAGTTCTCCATTGTGGAGTCTCCATCTCGCACCAGCCGTTGCGCTATGCATCGTCACGGAAGCGGCGAGGCATTGCAGCGCCCTACTTCACCAGCTTGATTTCTTTCATCTTGGCATAGACGGCCGGGTCGGCCTCGCCTGTCGCCGGCAGGCCGAAGAGCGCCTGGAATTCCTTGATCGCCGATCGGGTGCGCCCGCCCATCACCCCATCGACGTCGATACCCTCATTGCCGAACGCGCGAAGTCCGCCCTGGATCTTGGCGATCAGATCCTTGTTGCCGGCGCTTGCCGTAACTTCCGGATCCGAAGCTTCGGCAATCTCGGTTGTGCGCGGCGAGGGCGACGGCGTGATGGCGCCGGTCATATCAGCGCCGAGCTGCTCCAGCAGGTCCTGGTCGATCACCCCGGACGGGGTCAATCCCATCTTGCGCTGATAGGCCTCGATCGCCAGCTCGGTGTTCGGTCCCTTGATGCCGTCGACAGTCCCCGTGTAGAAATTGAGGTCGCTCAGAATGCGCTGAACCTTCTCGACAACGGGGTCGCCCAGGCGAGGCGTGGGCGCTTCCACCGTCTCCGCAGGACGCTCGATATGGATGGTCGTCTGCGGTTGGGCGAGCCGTTCGCGCCGCTCCGCGGTAACGAAGCTGTCGAAATCGCGCGTTGCGAACAGCGGCCCGGTATGCGCATGCGGCTGATACCAGAGCGCATTTGCCGAGACATACATCAGCGCAACCAGAAACGCAGTCGAGCCGCCCACGGCCGCCGGGTTGCGCGACACGAAGCCGCCGATCGCCATCGCGCCCTGCTGCAACAGCCCGTCCGGCTCGGGCGCTGCCTTACGCCGTTTTGCGGAAGCCGCCATCTGTGCCTTCCCTTGTCGATTTCGCCCCAAACGGTATCAGCCTTGCGCCCGCCTCGCCGCCTGCCTTCGGCCCGTCGAGCGGCAGCATGATCGTGACGCAGGTTCCTACGCCGGGTGCACTCGTAATCTCGACGGTCCCATCATGCAGGGCAGCCAGCCCCTTGACCAGCGAGAGCCCGAGCCCTGCTCCGTCGGATTGACGCGTATAGTCATTCTGGATCTGCGTGAACGGTTCCCCGATCCGCTGCAAATCGTTTGCCGCCATGCCGATGCCGGTATCGGTCACCGACAGGCGCAGCCACCCGTGCGACGCTGCCGCCCGGATCGTCACCGCACCGCCGTTCGGCGTGAACTTGATCGCATTGGAGACGAGGTTGATCATCATTTGTTGCACGGCGCGCCGGTCCGCGACCAATTCCAACGCCGATTGCTCGACCTCGGTGTGCACCGAGACATTCTTGGCCTGCGCGTGGCCGGCCATCATCGAACTGGTCATCGCCAGGACTTCCGTCAACGGGAACGCTTCGGGCGTGATGGAATAGGCGCCGGATTCGATCTTCGAGACATCCAGGATGGAATTCACAACGCCGAGAAGATGATCGCCGGAGTCGCGCACCAGGGTGATATATTCCCGCTGGCGCTCGTCCCTCAGCGAACCGAACAGCCCCATCAGCAGCATGTCGGAAAAGCCGATGATGGCATTGAGCGGCGTGCGCAGTTCGTGACTGACCGAGGCCAGCATGCGATTGCGCGCCACGCCAATGGCCTCGCACCGGTGCTCGGCCTGCTCCAGCTCGCCCTTCAGCCGCTCGGCTTCCACGCTGGCCCTTGCGGTCGCGAACAGGACATCGGTTTCGGAAACAAGGAAGCGGATGTCGAAGAGGCGATAGGCGGGCGCATCGGCAGCGCTCTGGCCCGCGACGCGCACCCGGATCTGCGTGCCCGTGGCTCCGCTGCCCGCCTTGGCATCCTGCAGCGCGCACAAATATGCGACACGATCGCCGACTAGGATACGGTCGAAAAATCCGCTGCCCAGAAGCATGTCGTCGGCGACGCCGAATACCGGTCTTGCCCCGCCATGAACATTGGCCACGTCGCCATTGTCGGACAGGCGCAGCGCCACGATGCCGCTGGCCGCCAGCAGGTCGATTTCGGGCGCCGCCGGGATCGGTGCGGCCGGGGAGAAATTCATCCGCGCCGCGACGCCAAGCAAATAGGCGATTACGGGAAGCCAGTACCAGCCGTGAACCGGCCCTGCGTCGACCAAAAGCACCGCGGCCGTCATCGAAAGAGCCCCGGCGATGACCGCCGCCCCCGATGCGAGCAGCCCTCCACGCCCGCGCTCGGCCCACAATGGCTCGATCACAAGCGCTGCCAAAAGAAGCGCGGGAGGAGAAGCCGCCCCGCCCGCGGCGACGGCAAGCAGCGGCAATCCGCACGCGGCTGCGCCAAGTGCCGCGCCCGAAAGGAGACGCACCGCTTTTCCCGAGGCGACGACCAGCGCAGCCAGGGTGCCTGCCGCCAAAACCGCGCAGACGGCAGCGAGCAGACCGGCAGCGCCCGCAATCCGGGGCAGCACCAGCGCCAGCGCACTGGCGACAATGAAGGAGAAACCGATCAGCGAACCGGCCAGCCGCGTCACGCGCGACCGATCCGCTTGAGCAACGGCCGGCCCCACGAGGCGATCGCAACAGCCGGCGATGGCGCTCATCAGATCGGAGTATCTGGCCGCAACCGAAATCAACTCAAACGCACTCGTACACTGCCCGCTTCGGGGTCGGTTTTCATTGGTCCGAACCTCGCATCCAGCGTTTAAGGAATGGATAAGTTCGGCTGGTGTGAGCCCAGCCACCGTCAAATATCGGCGCCCCTCGGCAGGCCGCCGCAGCCTGGCTGCGATCATGGTTAATGCGCGGTATTCAGGCCGGCCGCGAATTTGAGCGATTCCCGGTGGGTAAATAGTCGCGTGTCCGCCCATTTTAACACGCAATTACAGAGACTTACGTAAAGCCACCAGTGACCGGGGGCCAGCGGATCGAGACTGACAATTCGCGCCGCGCGCAACCATGAAAATTGTCTGAAGTTTTTCGAACATTTTTAAACGTCAAAGCTAACCTCTTGTTTGACGGCGGCGTGTTTAGTGCGACCGGTGGCGCCCTTGATGCGCCGCACTGTTCGAGGCTCAGGCAATGTACTTTCTCATTCGAATCGCCTTCTGGTTCTCCATCGTGCTGCTCTTCCTGCCGATCTGGCCGAGCGGTGAGGGGACGGATTCCCAGCCCGTCGGCGCGATCAGCGCGATCTCGGCCGCGCAACAGGCGGTGGGCGACCTAGCCGGCATTTGCGAGCGTAAGCCCGATGTGTGCGAGACAGGCAAGAAGGCGGTCCACACCATCACCGTTCGCGCCCGCGAAGGCGCTCGCATGGCCATCGAAATGCTCGACGATGACGAAGCGGCGGCGCGCGTGAAAGCGAAATTCGCGGGCCAGGAGGGTGGGGAGGCTGCGTCCGCCGTGGGCAACCCCGAGCAGCCCGCCGGCGACCTTCGCCCGACTGCACCGATCCCGCCCGCGCGGTGACCTGACACGGGAACCTGCCGGGCGGCGCAGAGCAAGCAATATTCAACGCCGTGAGGGCGCGGCGGTGAAGGGCGGCGCAGAGTTGAAGGACCACCGCCACAGTCCCTTCGGCAATTGTCCTTCGGTGACCGCGCCGCATTTGCCCCTCGCCCCCATTGCACCTATATGCAGCCTATGACGAGCATCGACGCCATCCGCGAGGACTTCACGCTTCTTGACGATTGGGAAGACAAGTATCGCTATGTGATCGAACTCGGCGAGAGCCTGCCGCCCTTTCCGGACGAGGCGCGCGACGAGCAGCATCGCGTGAACGGATGCGTCAGCCGTGTCTGGCTGATCGCCAATGTCGGCGAAGGAGCCAACCCGCGCATCGATCTGCAAGGCGATTCCGACGCGCATATCGTGCGCGGGCTGGTGGCCATCATGATGGCGCTCTACTCGGGACGGCGCGCCAGCGAAATCGCGGAAACCGACGCCGAGGCAACGCTGCGTGCGCTGGGCCTCGACGAGCATCTTACGCCGCAGCGGTCCAACGGGCTGCGCTCCATGGTTGCCCGCATCAGGCGGGAAGCGGCATCCGCTCTGAAGCAGGACGCCTGACCCCGCGCTCCTCCAAGCCTCTCAGTGTCTGAATCGAAATCGGCGGGACCTGCGAAAATGGTGGCTTCCAGAAACGGCGCTAGCGTCCATCCGGGTCCGTGAGGACAGGACGCGCACCATTCGCAGCCCGGAATAGCTACGTTCGGATAAGACGCTACAGCATCAAATGCCGGCGTAGATCCGGATCGTCCAGCCGGGCCGCCTCGCCCGCGAAGACAATCTCGCCGCGATCCATGATGGCGACTCGATCGGCCAGTTCCCGCGCGAAATCCAGATACTGCTCGACCAGCAGGATCGTCAGGCCGGCGCTGTCGCGCAGATAGCGGATCGCCCGGCCGATATCTTTGATGATCGACGGCTGAATGCCCTCGGTCGGCTCGTCCAGCACCAGCAGCTTCGGCCGCGTCACCAGCGCGCGCCCGATGGCGAGCTGCTGCTGCTGCCCGCCGGACAGGTCGCCGCCGCGCCGGCTCAGCATGTCCTTCAGCACCGGAAACAG
Source organism: Mesorhizobium sp. (assembly GCA_036524835.1). Taxonomy (GTDB): domain Bacteria; phylum Pseudomonadota; class Alphaproteobacteria; order Rhizobiales; family Rhizobiaceae; genus Mesorhizobium_G. The sequence continues at coordinate 13,813 of DATDBN010000024.1, forward strand.
CTCGAAGACATGCGGCGGTATGTTTCGATCCTTGCGCTTCAGCGGCGCGAAGCCTGTTTCCAGGTTTTCCTTTACCGTCAGCAGCGGGAAGATCTCCCGCCCCTGCGGCACGAATGCAATGCCCGACCGGGCGCGATCGTACGCCGTGCTCCGGTCGAGCTCCTTCCCCTCGAAGGTAACGCTTCCGCCGGTCAGGCGATGCTGACCGACAATGGCTCTCATCAGGCTGGTCTTTCCGACGCCGTTGCGGCCGAGCACGCAGGTGATCTTGCCCTGCTCCACATCGAGCGACACGCCGCGCAAGGCTTGCGCGGCCCCATAATGCAGGGTGGCGTCGGTGACGTTGAGCATCAGTCTTCGTCGCCGTTCAGGCTGATGGCGAAGGACGAGGCGGAGGAAGCCGGCGCCTGAAGGACGCGCTGACGCTGCCATTCGCCGAAATACTCCGCCAGCGGATGCTGTGCGCGTTGCGCACGCAAGGCCGCCACACGTTCGGCATTGGCGATTTCCAGCAGCGCGAGATTGGGTCGTTTCATCATTGCTATCTCCCGAGGTAAACTTCCACGACCCGCTGGTCGGCCGAGACATGGTCCAGCGTGCCTTCCGACAACACCGAGCCTTCGTGCAGGCAGGTCACTTTCACGCCGAGCTCGCGGACGAAATGCATGTCGTGCTCGACCACCACGACCGAATGGTTCTTGGCGATTTCCTTGAGCAGCCGGCCCGTTTCTTCCGTTTCCGCATCGGTCATCCCGGCCACCGGCTCATCGACCAGCAGAAGCTTCGGATTCTGCGCCAGCAGCATTCCGATCTCGAGCCACTGCTTCTGGCCGTGGCTCAGATTGGCGGCCTTTTCCGCGCGGCGCGCCTCGAGCCGGACGATCGCCAGAATTTCATCGATGCGGTTGCGCTCGGCCTTCGAACGCACGTCGAGGAGGGCGGCAAACACGCCGCGCTTGCCCTTCAGCGACAAGGCTATGTTGTCTTCCACACTGTGCATCTCGAACACTGTCGGCTTCTGGAATTTCCGCCCGATGCCGAGATTGGCGATGTCGGTCTCGTCCAGCTTGGTCAAATCATGCTCGCCGTCGAAATAGACCTCGCCGCTGTCCGGCCGCGTCTTGCCGGTGATGATGTCCATCATGGTCGTCTTGCCGGCCCCGTTGGGACCGATAATCGCGCGCATCTCACCCTTGCCGAGCACCAGTGACAGATTGTTGATGGCGCGAAAGCCGTCGAAAGTGCGGGAGACGCCGTCGAGATAGAGAATCGTGTGCTGCTTGTTCATTGTGCCCTACTCCGCCGGCTGGGGGTCGGCGATGAGGGGAAGCGCAGCGCCGGCGGATTTTGCCCGCACGATCGGCGGCTCCGGCGCATCGGAGCCGACGCTCGGCGCGTCCCTGTCGGCCTTGACGCTGGTCCTGGTTCGCCAGGTGGCCATCCACTGATCCCACATGCCGACGATGCCGCGGGGCAGGAACAGCGTCACCGCCACGAACAGGCCGCCAAGCGCAAACAGCCAGAATTCCGGGAACGCCGCGGTGAACCAACTTTTCGCCCAGTTGACGAGGATCGCGCCCAGCACCGGACCGATAATCGTGCCGCGCCCGCCGATGGCGGTCCAGATCACCACCTCGATGGAATTGGCCGGTGCAAACTCGCTGGGATTGATGATGCCGACTTGCGGTACGTAGAGCGCACCGGCAATGCCGGCCATCACTGCCGACAGCGTGAAGGCGAATACCTTGATGTGCTCGGGCCGCCATCCGATGAAGCGCGTCCGGCTTTCGGCGTCGCGCACCGCGACCATCAGCTTGCCGAGCTTCGACCCGACGATCGAAGCGGTAATCGCGATGAACAGCGCCAGCATCAGCGCGCTTGCCGCGAACAGCGCCGCGCGGGTCGCCGGCGCCTGCACGTTGAAGCCGAGGATCTCCTTGAAATCGGTCAGGCCATTATTGCCGCCGAATCCCATATCGTTGCGGAAGAAGGCGAGCAGCAGCGCATAGGTCATCGCCTGCGTGATGATGGAGAGGTAGACGCCGGTCACGCGGCTGCGAAAAGCCAGCCAGCCGAAACAGAAGGCCAGCAGGCCCGGCACCACGACGACCATCAGCGCCGCGAACCAGAACTGGTCGAAGCCAAACCAGAACCACGGCAGTTCCTTCCAGTTGAGGAACACCATGAAGTCCGGCAGCAGCGGATTGCCATAGACGCCACGGTCGCCGATCTGGCGCATGAGATACATGCCCATCGCGTAGCCGCCGAGCGCGAAGAACGCGCCATGGCCGAGCGAGAGGATGCCGCAATAGCCCCAGACGAGATCCAGGGCCAGCGCCAGCAGCGCGTAGCAGAGATACTTGCCGAACAGCGCCACGATATGGGCGGGCACATGGAATGCGCTGTCGGCGGGCACCGCCAAGTGCAGTATCGGCACCAGGATAGCAGCCGCGACGAGCAGGCCGATGGAGATCGCTATGCGGCGGTCGATGCCATTCCGAAGAAGCGTAGCGACGATCATGCTTCCACCGCCCTGCCCTTGAGCGCGAACAGGCCGCGCGGGCGCTTCTGGATGAACAGGATGATCAGCACCAGCACGATGATCTTGCCGAGCACCGCGCCCGCATAGGGCTCGAGGAATTTGTTGGCGATGCCGAGCGAGAAGGCGCCGAGCAGCGTGCCCCACAGATTGCCCACGCCGCCGAACACGACCACCATGAAACTGTCGATGATGTAGCCCTGGCCGAGATTGGGCGAGACATTGCCGATCTGCGACAGAGCCACGCCGGCAATGCCTGCGATGCCGGAACCGAGCCCGAAGGTGAAGGCGTCGACCCATGGGGTGCGAATGCCCATCGAGGCAGCCATGCGGCGGTTCTGCGTCACCGCGCGCATCTGCAATCCCCAGGCGGTGCGGTTGGAAATGAAGAGCAGAAGCGCGAAGACGCCAAGTGAAAAGGCCACGATCCACAGCCTGTTCCAGGTGATCGCGAGCTGGCCGAGCTCGAAGCCGCCCGACATCCAGCCGGGATTGACGACCTCGCGGTTTGTCGGTCCGAAGATCGTGCGCACCGCCTGCTGCAGGATCAGCGAGACGCCCCAGGTCGCCAGTAAGGTTTCCAGCGGTCGGCCGTAGAGAAAGCGGATGATGCCGCGCTCGATCGCGATGCCGACGGCACCGGCCACGACAAAGGCGATCGGCAGCGCCGCGGCCAGCGACCAGTCGAGCATGCCGGGCGCATAGGCGCGCACGGTCTCCTGCACGACGAAGGTCGTGTAGGCGCCGATCATCACCATCTCGCCATGCGCCATGTTGATCACGCCCATCACGCCGAAGGTGATGGCAAGGCCGATCGCCGCCAGCAGCAGCACCGAACCCAGAGAAATGCCGTACCAGACGTTCTGCGCCGCATCCCAGGCGACAAGCGTGCCGTTGATCTTGCTGATGCCGGCGGCGGCCTGGTCTTTCAGCGCGCCGGTTGAGGTGGATTCGAAGGCGGTCAGGATGTTCAGCGCCTCACGGCTTCCGAGACCTGCGAGAAGCCCGATGGCTGCGCCCTTGTCCGTTTCGGGGAGATCCGAAACCAGGACGGCGGCGGCTCGTGCCGCTTCCATGCGCGCCTTCACCGTCGCATCGGCTTCCTTGCCGATCGCCGCATCGAGCGCCGGAATGGAAGCGGCATCCGGCTTCTGCATCAAGGTGTTCGCCGCCACCATGCGCGCGGCGGCGTCGGTCCCGCCAAGCGTCAACGACCCCATCACATCGCGGATCGCACGGCGCAGCGTGTTGTTGACCTTTATCTTCGTGAAATCGAGTTTTTCACCGGTCCCGGCATCGGCGCCGGTCAAGGCGTCGGAAAGGATCAGCTGGTCGCCTTCCTTGACGATGAAGACTGCCTTGTCCGACTTGCGGACATAGAGGTTTCCCTCGCTCAAGGCATTGAGCGGAGCCGCGATAGCCGGGTCGCCGGACGCACCGAGCTCCCGCACGGCGGCCTCGATCTGCGGAAAGCCCTTGGCGCCTGCCAGTTTGGTCAAGGTGGCGCGCAGCGAGGCTTCGTCGGCGGCGGCCGGACCGATCAAGGCGATCACGGCGACCATCAGAATAAGCAGGGTTCCAAGATCGGCGAGCACCGAAAGGAACAGGCTCAGATGCCGTTTCGCCCTGTTCGGTTCTTCTCCATTGAGCCGGTCACCGCCGAGCGGCGGCAAATCGGCAGTGGGCGATCTTGCCCATTTGCGGGGAGAAGTCCTGCACGACCGAGGAGAGTGATGGAGTGTGCTGACTATCACTGGCTCTCTTCATTCAACCTGAGAAAACAGCTTCCGGGCGGGAGGGAGGAGGATGCCGCCCGGAAGCTTGGGTGCTGGGGGCTTAGTTGGTGCCCTGCCCGCCGCACTTTCCTGTGGCGACATTGAAATTGCCGCAGTTCAAAGGCTTGCGCCAATCGGCGATCAGGTCCTTGGAGTCCGGCAGGTAGTCGGACCATTCGTCGCCGACCACGAGGCCCGAGGTCTGCCACACCGTCTCCATCTGTCCATCGGCCTGGATCTCGCCGATCATCACCGGTTTGGTGATGTGATGGTTCGGCATCATCGTCGAATAGCCGCCGGTCAGGTTGGGCACCGAGACACCGACGATCGAGTCGATCACCGCATCCGGATCGGTCGTTCCGGCCTTCTCGACGGCCTGAACCCACATGTTGAAGCCGATATAGTGCGCTTCCATCGGATCGTTGGTCACGCGTTTGTCGTTCTTCGTGTAGGCTTTCCAGGTTTTGATGAACTCGGCATTGGCCGGGTTGTCGACGGATTGGAAGTAGTTCCAGGCGGTCAGGTGACCGACCAGCGGGCCGGTGTCGAGGCCGGCCAGTTCTTCCTCACCCACAGAGAAGGCGACGACGGGAATGTCCTCCGCCTTGATGCCCTGATTGCCGAGCTCCTTGTAGAACGGCACATTTGCGTCGCCGTTGATCGTGGAAACGACGGCAGTCTTCTTGCCTTCGGAGCCGAATTTCTTGATGTCGGAGACGATGGTCTGCCAATCGGAATGACCGAATGGCGTGTAGTTGATCATGATGTCTTCCTTGGCCACACCTTTCGACTCCAGATAGGCCTGGAGGATCTTGTTGGTGGTCTGCGGATAGACATAGTCGGTGCCGGCGAGCACCCAGCGCTTCACCGAGCCGCCGTCCTCGCTCATCAGATAATCGACCGCGGGGATCGCTTGCTGGTTCGGCGCGGCGCCTGTGTAGAATACGTTGCGCTGGCTCTCTTCGCCTTCATATTGGACCGGATAGAAAAGCAGATTGTCGAGTTCGGCGAAAACCGGCAGCACGGATTTGCGGCTGACCGAAGTCCAGCAGCCAAACACCGCCGAAACCTTGTCCTTGGAGATCAGGTCGCGCGCCTTTTCGGCAAAAAGCGGCCAGTCCGAAGCGGGATCGACCACAACCGCTTCCAATTTCTTGCCCAGGACGCCGCCCTTCTTGTTCTGCTCGTCGATGAGCATGAGCATGGCGTCTTTCAGCGTCGTCTCCGAAATCGCCATCGTGCCGGAGAGCGAATGCAGAATGCCTATCTTGATGGTCTCGTCCTCTGCTCTTGCCCCGCTGGCAAAGGAAATCATGGCAGTGAGCGCGGCCGCGCTCAGCAGGCGGCCTGTCGTTCTCATATAGTGGCTCATTGGCGCCTTCCCCTTTCACAAATTGTGCACCGCACGATAGAAAGCAAGCGGCATGCCAGACGGGAGAAGGGCGGATTATATAGATATATCAGCAGGTTGCTGGAACCCTGGCCTAGCGTCAGATCCCCGCTGCACGCGGAGCGACCACCAAGTGCTCATATTTGCCTATTCGTTAGGCGTTTCACATATAGCCTTATTTTTAGTCATTTCTGCCGACCTCCCGCACCGGTCCCCGCCGCATACCTATTGACGGAACAGGTCCGAATGGGTGCCGGTTCGCTCGAAATGAACACTGCCGGCCTCCAGCTTGTAGATGAGGAGCCAATCCGGCTCGATGTGAAGATCGCGATAGCCGACCCAGTTGGATTTCAGTGGGTGGTCGCGAAGCCGGGACGGCAGAGGAGCGTCATTGATAAGCCGCGTCAGAACGTGGCGTATCCATCCCACGCTTCTCGGCCAGTTTCACGTCCCGCCTGAAGCGGCCCGAATAGCTCGCCTCCCGCACTCAAATTCCCAACTGCTTGAACAGGACGTCCGCATCCTTGGCCTTGTGGACATCCTCGCCCCGCGCCGTCTTTTCCATTGCCTCACTCGTCGCCGCGTCCGGCACCTTCACGGCAAAGGGAATTGCCTTGTCGTGGGCAACGCGGACAAGGGCCATGCGGATGTAATCCGAGACGGAAAGTCCCATCTCTGCGAGCGCCTTTGTTGCTCTATCCTTGGTCACCGCATCCACGCGCGCCCGCACAACAGAATCGACTGCCATGATCCTATCTCCCAAAATGATCTGTAGCCGAATGTAGCCACATACGGCTACAATTTCAATCCATTGCCCGGCAAGCGTTTGTGTTGCGAAACGCGGATACAACTGACGCACATGCCCGCGGCTATCCGTTGATACTCGGCCGGAACCCCTGCGCACCCCAGTGCTGAGAGGTGCGAGATTGGCTGGCCCGTGGCGGCTCGTAGTGCCGGCCGAGGGCGCCCAGCGCGGCCTTTAGCATCATCTTGGCGCTGCGCGCGGGCCAGCGGCGCTCCGTCTCCAATCCCTTCAGAAAGCAGCAGACGTCGATCAGCACGCCCGACAGTTCCGGGCCTACGGCGGCGATCGCCTTGTCGACCCTGTGCCTCGCGGCGACGATCGCGTCGGTCAGTTCGGCAATCGAGCCGCCCGAAGCGCGGCGTCCTCCCGCCACGGCCGCGATCCAGTTTGCACCGAGGCGCGGCATGATGTTGGCGCGCGTGTAGTCGCTGCGCAGGCGCTCACCCGCGCGAAACTCCTGATCGGTCAGAAAGGCTGACCCCTCCTTCGACCGCCGGCGCATCAACTGCGCGAGCGGCGACTCGTTGAGATTGACGGTGGCCAGAGCCGCGCCCTCCGGAAGCTGGATCGGCACCTGCTCCAATGCGCGATGCTGGTCGCCAAAAGGGTTCGCTCCGGCCGTCCGGCGCGTGAAGGCTGCCCCCGCCGCGGTCAATTCAACCATATCTCCGGCCTTCACGACGAGCCCACGCCGCGCCAGTTCGGAGAAACTCTCCCTAGCGACGCCAATTGTGCCGCGCCCGCCGCCATCGAGCAGCAATTTCGTCCCTGAAGCCGCCAGGCGCACGGTTGCGCTGCCGCTGGAGAGAAACCGCATCGCCCTTTCCATCTCTTTTGGCGTCTCGTTCTTCATCGCGCGGTCTCCAGACTGTTCTTGAAGGCGGCGGCGACCACACGCTCAGCCAGCCCGGCCATCTGGTCGAAGTCGGGGTCGTCGCGCAGATCCTCGACCAGATGACAGGCATGAAGGACGGTGGTGCGATCGCGCTGGAACCCCACGCCGACCTCTTTCATGCTGAACTTCAGGATCACATGGGCGACATACATCGCCAATTGCCGGACGCGCGTGGCGTCTCGGCTGGTGCGCCCGCCGCGCCGGAGCTCCCTGCTGTCGATCCCGAACAATGCGGACATCAGGTCTATCGTGCTGTCGCACGCCCGGATGGCCCTCTCCATCCGCTGGGCGTCGTTCCCGATAGCCGGAACAGGCGAAGCTGGCGGGTCCTCAGACCTTGCAGCCGTCTCTTGTTTGATTGCAACCGCAGTCCGCACCGACACCCCCATAATAGGAATATCGTCTTATAACAAGGATCAATTGAGTGTGAACAAAAAAGGAACGAATATAGGCCGGGAATAAGCCCAATGGATTGATTCAATTGCACTATTTATATCGCGTAGGCGATGTGAGGGGCGGATTTCATCCACACCCCTCCATTCCAGCGCAAGCTCAGGGGCGGTTGATAGGAGTTGACCACGCGCACCCCTCGCCAGACCCATGTGTAGATAAATTGCATGGGCAGCCCGGCCTCGCCGGAATCTTCCCGCATCCGCGCAGGCGCAGATCATCCGTGGGACCGCGCAACGCGGAAGCCCTGCAACGCCCTCCGGCCTCTCTGCCACGAGGGTGACGATTTCGTCTATGTCAGCGCCTAAAATCCCAACGCGCACGGCAGGATCATTCCGCGCGTTCTGACAGTTGCGACGCGCTACTCTACTGGAAGTTCGACGCTCTGCGGTTAGGCTGGTTCAACGGCGACTGTTGGTGAGCGGAGACATCTCAGCGGAGTCATCCTTGAGCCGAGCAGGCCCGAGGCCGTCACGACAAAGCATTAATCCCAGGATCGACTCGTTCCGATGGCGGTGGATTTGAGCGCAGGCCGATTCCACAGCGATGATTGGCGCGAAACATCCCAGCGGCGTCGTCCTTGGGCAGATCAGGCCGGAAGCCGTCGCGACAACGCTGTAGTCCCGGGATCGACCTCGTTTCTACGCCGCCAGATTCCAGCGAAGCGGAGCGCCGGTCGCGCAGGCGCCATGCGGTCACCTGTTTCTCCCCTCGGAGCAGGCGCTATGCGGTCGCCTGTTCCCCCCTCGGCGCCGGGCGCCAAGCTGTTTCTCCGCCCCTCCGGGGCAGGCCCCAGGGGAGGCCAAACGCGAAACGCCTCGCCGCTCGGGAACGGCGAGGCATAGATCGCACACTAGAGCATTTGCACCCAGCGGAATCACTTGGTGCGCACAAATGCGGCTGAAACAACGCGCCAGATCGGCCTTCCGGTTTCGGAGGCCAGTTCCCCGGGCGCGGCGTAATTACTTGCCCGCACGGCCCTTAGGCTTGCGGCCGAGGCCCATTCTCTTGGCGAGCTGCGAACGCGCATTGGCGTAGTTCGGCGCTACCATCGGGTAGGACGCATCCAGGCCCCACTTCTCGCGATACTGATCCGGCGTCAGGCCGAAATGTGTCATGAGATGGCGCTTGAGCGATTTGAACTTCTTCCCGTCCTCGAGACAGATAATGTACTCGTCGTGGACGGAACGCTTCGGATTAACCGCCGGCTTTTGCTTGTCGACAGGCGCCGGTTCAACGCTTCCGCCAACACGGCCGAGCGCCGCGTGGACGTCAGAGATAAGGTTGGCAAGTTCTCCAACTGGCACCGGGTTGTTGCTGACATAAGCCGCAACGACATCCGCCGTCAGTTCGATGAGCATTTCTCCGCTTCTGGGAGCTGTTTCTGTAATGTCCATGTTTGTGGCCCCAACATGAGTGGTTTATCGATGTCTCATTATTAAATATGAGACTTGGTTAAATGCCGAAACGCAAAGCTGCCTCGCGACTCAGCATACGAATATCGTCATGGACCTATTCAAAGTCTAAGTCAATTCATCCTTCGCCGTTTCTTGATTTTCACTTGTCTAAAAGCACGCTCAAGGCGTGTATTAGCAGTTGTTAAAAGTAGGGTGATAAAAATAGCCTACAAATCGTTTCAGGAAATCTTTGGCTAGAAAAATATCTAGATATCAGTTGCTTGCACCGGGGCAACCTCCCGCCATCGAGCGATGGGGAACTCGCCGAATACGTCTTTGACGCGAACTATTGCAACTTATGCGTTATACTCGGTTGCGAAGCAAACGGAAATGTTAGAATTGGTCCATACTAGGTACTTCCGTAACCGCATGTCGCAGTCGATCGTAGTAACATCCCAACTATAGGTCACAGGCAGAAGTTGTTCCCGGCGTGATTTGCGTTGGCAGAACTGCGGGGGGATGTACTTGCCTCCCATCCAGGATCCAACCTCTCTCTGCGCATCAGAAACGCCACAAAGTATGCAATTTTAAGGCAGCGCTGTTTCTCTTCGATCGGCTGCGGCCTGCCTGAAATCCGCGGAAGAATACCGCGGGTTCAGGGGTCCCTTGCGCCGATCGCTCTTTTCGTCGGCTGGGCAGGCGAATTGTCGCGGCAGGCGCTGTTACCGCACAGCCTTGCGAACGTCTCCGCCGCCAAGCCCTTCGGCCGGCCCAGCGAGATGCTGCGCGGCACTTGACTGGACGCCGTAAATCTCCACCTTGAAATCAGGCTGTCAGCCGCATTCGCCGATCAATCAACATCCACGAAATAGTCCCGATGCAGAACAAAACCGTTTTCGCGGCCGTCGCGCCGCCCCTCGCCGCCCGTCGCCCGCTGGGGGATAGCCGTCACGGCATGACCCGGACGGATGAATATGCCTGGCTGAGGGCGAAGAACTGGCAGGAGGTGTTTCGCGACCCCGCCGTTCTGGACCCGGATATCCGCGCCCACCTCGAGGCCGAGAACGGCTATCAAACCGCGCTGATGGCCGACACCGAGGCGCTGCGGAAGGACTTGTTCGCGGAAATGAAGGGCCGCATCAAGGAGGACGATTCGTCCGTGCCGATGCCGGATGGCCCCTATGCCTACGGTACGTCGTTCAAACTCGGCGGCGAGCAGCCGCGCTTCTTCCGGACGCCACGCGATGGCGGCGCCGAGGATATCCTTGTCGATGGCGATGCCGAGGCGGCAGGCAAGCCCTATTTCCGCATCGGCGGGGTCGACCACTCGCCCGACCATCAGCGGCTGCTCTGGGCCTTCGACGACAAGGGCTCGGAGTTCTTCACGCTGAAGGTTCGCGACGCCGGGACGCGCGCGGACCTGGCCGATTCAATCCCCAACACGGCCGGCGGCGGCACCTGGACGCCTGACGGCAACGGTGTCTTCTACACCCGCCTCGACGACAACCACCGCCCCTCCAAGGTCTTCTTCCACGCGATCGGCTCGGACCCGGCTCAGGACCGGCTTGTCTACGAGGAAGCGGATTCAGGCATGTTCGTCAGCGCCGGCGGCACCCGGCTGCACGATTGGTTCTTCATCTCGATCAGCGACCACGAGACCTCGGAATACCGTGTCCTCCCGGCCGGCGATCCTTTTGCGGAACCCAAGGTCGTCTCCCCCCGCGAAGCCGGGCTGCAATACGACATCGAGGAAGGCGGCGACATCTTCTTCATCCTGACCAACGCGGACGGCGCCAAGGACTTCAAGGTGGTGACCGCGCCGGCCGGCGACCCCACACGCGCCAACTGGCAGGAGTTGATCCCGCACGAGCCCGGCCGGCTCATTCTCTCGCTGCAGTCCTTCAAGGACTATCTTGTCCGGCTTGAGCGCAGGGATGGCCTGCCGCGCATCGTCGTGCGCGAGCGCGCCAGTGGCGAGGAACACACCATCGCCTTCGACGAGGAGGCTTATTCGCTCGGCCTGTCCGGCTCGTATGAATACGACACCGCCATCATGCGCTTCTCCTATTCGTCCATGACGACGCCCGGCCAGGTGTTCGACTACGATATGCGCACGCGCCAACGCACCTTGCGCAAGACGCAGGAGGTTCCTTCAGGGCACGATCCGGAGAACTATGTCACGCGCCGGCTCATGGCCCCGTCGCATGACGGCGCGCTCGTGCCCATCTCGCTCATCCACCGCAAGGACCTGAAACTGGACGGCACGGCTCCGTGCCTGCTCTACGGATACGGCGCCTATGGCATGGCCATCCCGGCCTCGTTCAACACCAACTGCCTGTCGCTGGTCGACCGCGGCTTTGTCTACGCGATTGCGCATGTGCGCGGCGGCAAGGACAAGGGCTACGCCTGGTATGAGGATGGCAAGCGCGAGAAGAAGACGAACACCTTTCAAGATTTCATCGCCGCCGCCCGCCATTTGCAGGCGCAGGGCTACACCGCGCCCGACCGCACCATCGCCCAGGGCGGCTCCGCCGGCGGCATGCTGATGGGCGCCATCGCCAACATGGCGCCGGAGCTGTTCGGCGGCATCATCGCCGAGGTGCCCTTCGTCGACGTGCTGACCACCATGCTCGACGACACGCTGCCGCTCACGCCGCCGGAATGGCCCGAATGGGGCAATCCGATCGCATCGGCCAAGGATTACGACACCATCGCCGCCTACTCGCCCTACGACAATGTCGGCGCAAAGACCTATCCGCCCATCCTGGCGGTGGCGGGGCTCACCGATCCGCGCGTCACCTATTGGGAGCCGGCGAAATGGGTCGCGCGCCTGCGCGCGCTCAAGACCGGCGATAACCCGGTTCTGTTCAAGATCAACATGGACGCCGGCCACGCCGGCGCCTCGGGCCGCTTTTCGCGGCTGGAGGAAGTCGCGTTCAACTATGCTTTCGCGCTGAAGGTGGCGAAGAACGAGGCGGTGAGTTGATCCCTCGCCGCGTGGCGCGACGCCTTACCCTCCCCTCGATGGGGAGGGTCCGACCGAAGATCGGGGGTGGGGTGCCTTCAACAGTCAGGCACCTGGCGCTTCACGCCGCCATTTCCAGCTCGCGCCCCCGACCCAGAGTATTCATCCACTCGATGAAGACAGGATCGCGTTTGAGCTGAAATCCGTAGTGCTTTCTAAGTGCTGCCTCCAAGCGCCCTGCGCGGCCCAGGAGATCGTCGGCAAATTTGATCATGAGCGAGTTCGGCCATGCCTGCGGGCGGATTTGCCGAAGCCTTTCGAATAGCCGATCCTCATTCTCCCGGGGATTGGCCTGCGCGAGCAGGGACAGGAGCGCAGCGGTCGAGCGCGACACGCCCGCGTGACAATGAACCAGCAGGTGCCCGTCACCGCCGCTCTTGGCCGACGAGATCAGACCGGAGCCAAACTCAAAAACAGAAGTCATGTGCTCTGGTGCAGGCACGATCTTGCCATCGGCCGGGTCTATGATGTCGTCAAAGCGCAGTGTCGTACGCTGATGCGGACCGTAAGCCTGAAAGGCATCAATTTCCGGATGGTTCGGATCGAGGATCGAAAGAACGTGCGTGACACTTCTTGAGCTTTGACCGGGTAGTTCCGCTATGCCGCAAATCGTGAGCGTGGAGATCGAAAGGTGCTTCATTCACAAACCTTTTATGCGCAGGCAACATTGCATGAGTTCAGGGGCGATATTCACCGACATGGGCTTTATCAATGACTACCCATGGCGAGAGCGCGGTCCACAGCCGCCTGGTCCCTCTCAATGACTAGCAGCAGGGTACGCGCAGCTGCCTCCGGGTTGCGACGGCCTTGTTCCCAATCGCGCACAGCTGCCGCTGAAAAACCATAGCGACTGGCGAATAGATCCTGCGATAGGCCGGTCTTTCTTCTTATCGCTGCAACGTCAAGAACAGAGGGCGGCACGAATACGCGTGCCGGCTCTGCCTCGCCTCGAGCAATGGCCCGCGCCTCTTTAACGCTCAGAATGAGCCTTTCACCAAGCTTGGTCATCATCGCCTCCATTTCAAGTGAGCCACCTTGACCCTCACTCCGGATCTGTAATCTTCGGCCAGGCTAGCCAGTTCCTGAGCAATCGTATTTCGCTCCGCTTTGGAAAGGTTGGCGCGCTCGCCTTTGTCGATCAGCGCCAGCAGAAAAAGGGGAACGTCCAATCCACCGTAGTAATGTACGGTGCGGTAGCCGCCACTTTTTCCTTTACCTTTACCTGCAAACCGGACTTTTCGGGCGCCGCCCGTTCCGGGAATAAGGTCGCCTGCCAATGGGTTACCCGATAGCCAAGTAACAATGGCGACGACTTCCTCTTCAGAGAGACCCGCAGCTTTTGCGTCGTTCTCGAAGCCCCATGTCGAGCGTACACCATGCATATCTTCGCATATACGGCATTGCCGTATATGACGTCAATACCCCCTCGCCTGCGCCGGTACCGCCTTCAAGTAAGCCGCGATCGCTGCGCGGTCGGTCTCTTCCAACTCCGCCAAGTTCTTCACCACATCGGCCATCGAGCCGCCGACGAAGTCGAAGTCGGGCGTCGTGCCGTCCTTGAGGAACGTCTCGATGTCCCCGGCGGACCAGTCGCCCAGGCCGCCCTGGCCGCCGGTGATGTTGGGCACGTTGCCGCTGCCTTCGGCGGCCTTTGCGCCGGCCAGCCAGCGGCTCTTGTCCGTCCCGCCAGCGAAATCGCGTGGCGTGTGGCATTCGCCGCAATGCCCCGGCCCCTCCGCCAGATATTGCCCGAGCGCCACCTTTTCGTCTGCCGGAGGGTCGAAGGCGACCACCGGCGCGGGGTCGAGATAGAGCCGCTTCCACAAGCCCAGCCCGCGCCGGATGGTGAAGGGGAAGCTCAACTGGTGGCCCGCAGCCTTGCCCTGCACGGCCGGCAGCGTCTTCATGAAAGCGTAGAGGTCGGCCACATCGGCCGGTTTCATGCGGATATAGGAGGCGTAGGGAAAGGCCGGATAATAATGCCGGCCGTCCGGCGACACGCCGCGCAGCATGGCGTTGGCGAAATCCTGCTTCGACCATGCGCCGATGCCGTCGGTCGGGTCGGAGGAAATGTTGGGCGGCACGAAGGTGCCGAACGGCGTCTTCAGCTCCAGCCCGCCAGGCAGTTGCAGCCGGGCGTCTCCCACCGATTTCGGCTTGGCGTGGCAGGAAGAGCAGCCGCCGGAAAAAAAGATGCGCCGGCCCCGTGCAGCGTCGCCTTCGCCCATCGCGGCCAGCGTCTCAGTGTCGAGCCGCACCGGCGCCGACAGGAACCAGCCGATGGCGGCCCCCGCAACGCCCAGCGCGACAAGGAGGAGGCCCAGCTTGCGCGCTAGGCCCATGACAGCCTCATCCGAGAGCCGTTCACGTCCGGACAGAGCCGCACGACCACTCCAAGTCTTTGTCCTAGCCGCATCTGTGCAACGCCAGGCGATCCCGCCTGGCGGCGAAATGCCCTAGTTCTTCTTGAGTCGGAAGGTCTCGTGACAGCCTCCGCAATCCTTGCCGATGGTCCCGACGGTCGCCTGCAATGCGGCGAGATCCGCCGGCGGCGCTGCCACGGCTGCCGCGGTATCGGTCTTGAACTTCTCCGTGGCTGCCTTGAAGCCGGCCATGTCTTCCCAAATCTTCGGCGAGGATTCGGTGTCTTCGCCCTCGGCGTTCTTGCCGGTCTGGGAGTCGGCAGGCCACAGCACGTCGACAGCCGTAGCCTTCTCCGCATTGGCGCTCAAAGCCTGCAATTGGGTCATCACGGCGGCGGCATCGAAGGGCGTCTCGCCCTTCGCCATCTTGGCCAGGCCGCCGACGATCTTGCCGCGTTCCTTCATGAGAGCCTCCCGGTCGTCGATGACGCCGGCGTGAGCGACCGACACCGCCAATCCCAGGGCGGATATCGCGAGAAGCAGATTTTTCATGAAGTCCTCCGGTTGCGTGATGCTGCCTGGGTCGTCAACGTCGAAGCTGCATGATTCCTTCCCGCCCATCAACCCGGGGCCAGCGGATAGGGTGGCGGGGCAGTCCAACTCGTCGTTGGTCAGTTCGGTCGAAAGAGTGCAGCCGCCATATGCTCGACAAAAACTCTGAGGCGGGGCAAGCGAGGAAATCGGGCATATAGCCAATTCCCAGGTCGGCAATCGCGGCATCACGTATCGCTTCCATATAGTTGAATGTCAGCGCTCCGGGCCGGCTGAGCGAATCGAGCAGCGGCAGCGAGAGGGTGGGCGGCGGAGTGCGATCTTCTTTTTCGGGCATTGCTGAGGCCAACGCTGGCAGGTGCTAAGAGCGCGACAAGGTCCGCAATGGGTTGGGAAGCAGAAGGTCTGGTATCGATCTGCATGCGTCGGCTAACGCCCAGAAGCGGACAGCCGAATTCCGCGATCGTGTTGGCTTCTGAAGCCGGTCTATTCCTGCGTGACATCCCCTGTTCCAGCCAACTTCAGAACGATGGGGACCGGAAGGTCTACGGCCCTGGCAGATGTGATATTCGGGTCGCCTATCGGGCAGCGGAAGAGCTCAAGGAAGAACCGGTAGGCTGTCCAATTGCAAGCGGCGTACAGGTCGTCGTTTGTCGAACCGGCGATTTTGCTCGCCGATGCACACCGCATGTCGCCTTTAGCATAGTCGAAGACGAATGCGGCGGGCGTGACCGCCAGCATCTTCTTACACTGCCCCAGCAGTTCGCTTCGCTCCTTTTTGCTCATCTGGTCGCCCGGTTCATGCCGCTTGGCCTGCACAAGGACCGCCTTCGAATATGTCTGGATCGGCGTGTTGACCTCGACGTGGATTATCATATCGGCGCCAATGCGTTTCTCCTCCGCAGCCACCCCCTTTCGATGACGCAGGATCGAGCTAGACCATTGGAGCCCGGTAACGCCACTTACGCTCTTCGCGGAGAACTCGGCGTCGCGACTGCCTACCACAACGCCGGTAAGGTCGTCCTCGTCGATCACGACCCCGTCGCGGTATTTCACCATCGCCCTCCAGACAGCTAGCGCCGCAGAGTGGGCGGCAGCCCGCATCGCATCCTCGAAACCCATCCAGCATCCTTACTTAGATATTCGCCAGTTAGCGGATTGCGAAGTTCCAGTGGGTGCAAACATCGGCCGCCCTACGCCGCACAGGTTATTACATCGTCGCGACTGTCTAAAGTCTGAACCTCGACCTAATATGTAGGAGCGCCATACAGGATATGAGGCACTATGGCTCGACAAACTTGGCAAGATGCCGTCGCCGATATTGAACTTGCAACTAGTCTGACGACTACGCGTCAGCACCAGCTGGCCTCCGTTGCCGGAATTTCGCTTCCGGATGAGATGCCGCAGCTAGTGGCAGCAGCTCGTTTGCAGACTGCCCTTGGTAACGACATTGGGACCGAAGGCACTTTCGAAATACACGACACTCAGTGGCAACTCATGGAAGCGCTTCAGACGACGGAGTTTCGGATTACGACCCCTGCTCAGAATCGGGCCGAAGCGCGTAGCTGGATTGCTTACCTCTATCTGCGGCGTCGCCAGAAAGCTTTGCGCCGCCTAGAACTCAATGCCGGGGATGTCGTTGGGTATCCCGACGTCGATAGCGCGTTCGAAGTGTCTTCAATAGGTACTGACGGCCGTGTCTACTTTAAAGGTTCTCGAACGGGTAGCGCGTGGCCCGACAAGCTAGTCGTCAGAGCTAGATCTGATGATCGCGGCGATACGGCGCAGACCTTGCGCCGCAACGCAGCCAATCTAGCTTCACTGATGGGAACAACACACGAATTATCGATGGCGAAGCTTCATGACCTCCGTCGCTGGGAGGTTCAAGGGCAACTGGGAATCGACGCAATTGATGAATTGGCGGCAATCATTGAAACGGCCGACGACGAAAGGCCCATCCAAGTCTACCTAGAAGCCCACCCTGAGCTCCTTGGCGCGCTGCTCGGCGGTCGCGATCGCTTTGTTATTCCCCGACCAAGCTTCGGCGGAAAGTACGAACCCGATTTCTTGATAGCAGACACGGATTCCATGGGAATTCGATGGTTGCTTGTTGAGCTTGAAACGCCGGCCTCTAGCGTGACCTTGTCAACACAAAATGCCCTCGAGAAGAATGCTCGTCGCGGGGTCACTCAAATTCAAGAGTGGCGGGAATGGCTGCAGAACAATCTCGACGGCGCACGGCGATCCTTAAATCGTGACGGGCTGGGGCTTGCTGACATCCGACCCAACAGTGAAGGGCTTGTCCTTGTTGGACGGCGGCATGCGCTCAGAGGCAATGGGGCGGCCGTGCGAAGCGCTTTCGCCGAGCAAAACTCAATCCGAATTCATACTTACGACTGGCTGGTTGAAAGCCTTCGTGAAATCATCAATTTCGTCGGCCCATCGGGGCTCAATCCGCATGTTATTAGGCCTCCGCGTTAGTCGAGTGTCGCTTCGCCGCGAGGTATTCTCTTTTGATTTGATGAGCGTCTACGTTGGACCAAATCGGACATATTACACGAGCCGCGCGGATGGCTGAAATGAGGTCGAAAGTTGCCGCCCGCCACGCTTCTACTGCGGAATCGCAGTGGTTTCCTTGGCCGTTCGGATCACGAACATCGTGTAATAACGTGCAACATTGCTCCGGTCCGCGAAGAGCCGTTCGCAAAACGCGTCATACTCGTCCATGTCGGCCAGGCGGAGCATGAGGATCGCATCCGTTTCACCGCTCACGCTGTAGGCTTGCAAGACAGCCGGTTCCCGGGCGGCGAGATCGAGGAAGGCGCGCATATACTGTTCGCCATGGCGCTCCAGTTCGATCGTCACGATCGCCTTCAGCCCCCTGCCCGCCTTGGCGGGAGAGAGAAGCGCAACGACGCGGTCGATGATGCCGGCATCCTTGAGCCGCCGTATTCGCCGCAGGCAACTCGACGGGGAAAGACCGACCAGATCGGCAAGCTCCGCATTGGTGCGGGAAGCGTCGTCCTGCAGAAGATTGAGAAGCCTCTTGTCAATTCGATCCATCGCACTGCCCCAATTTTCATGCGCAATTATGCAATAAAATTGCAAAGCAAAGCAAATTTTGACCGCAAGTTCGAAGCCTCCCGGGTTAGGACAATGCTCCAAACCGATGGGGCCCCGAAATGCCAGACTTCTCTTCCTTCCGCCGCAAGACACTGGAAACGCTTCAGATTTACTGGGAGCTGGTTCGCATCGTCGTGCCGATTGCGATCGTCACGCAACTTCTGCAGGACTTTGGAATCATCCGCGCCATCTCGCCGGTTCTCGCTCCCGTCATGGCGATGGTGGGTCTGCCTCCCGAGCTTGCATTCGCATGGTTGACGGGATTGCTGGTGGGGATATGGGGCGCCGTCGTGATCATTTTCACATTGGTCCCGGCTTCGGCTCTCAGCACGGCCGATATGACCATTCTCTCGGCCCTGCTGTTGTTCGCGCATGCGATTCCAATCGAACAGCGGATCATCCAGAAAGCCGGGCCGCGTTTTATGGCGACGTCGGCGCTTCGCGTCGGCGGCGGCGTGATCTTCGCCATCCTCCTGCATCAGATATTTGCCGCGACCGGCTGGCTGTCGGAACCTGTGGCGCCATCATGGATGCCGATGGGAGAAAGCACGAACTGGATCGGCTTTCTTTTCTCCACGGCCAAGACGCTTGCCGTCATGCTCATCGTGCTGCTCGCGCTGAGCTGGCTGATCGAGCTGCTCAAGATTTGCGGCGTCTTGCACTGGATCAACCAGGGTATCGCGCCGCTCGCCCGGCTGGCCGGCATCCGCAACGAAGCCGTCCCGTTCACTGCGGTCGGGCTCCTTCTCGGCATTTCCTATGGCGGGGGATTGCTGATGCGCGAGGCGCGCTCAGCCAGCATCGAGCCGCGCCAGATCTTCCTGGCATGCGTGTTCATGGGCTTCGCCCACAGCATCATCGAGGATACGCTGCTGGTCGTGAGCCTGGGCGCGGACATGACGAGCGTTCTTCTCGGCCGTCTGGTGTTTGCCGTGGTTGCGACCGCTCTCGTCACAAAGGCAATCAATGCAGCTTCCGATGGCCTTTTCGCCAAGGCGCTCTTCCAAAGCCCACATCATCGCCCCGCACAGCTTGAAGCCGAGGAAGCGGCGAAGAGTGCGGCGCGTTGAAAGAAAAGCCCCGGTTTCCCGAGGCTTTTCGCATTTTCCACCGATGGCGAGCGTTCAGCCCGCGCGGCGCGACTTAGGCGCTCGCTGCCTCATAGAGTTCCAGGACATGATCCCAATTGATCAGGTTGTCGACAAAGGCTTCCAGATATTTCGGCCGCGCGTTGCGATAGTCGATGTAATAGGAGTGCTCCCACACATCCACGCCGAGGATCGGCGATCCGCCATGCACCAGCGGGTTCTCGCCGTTCGGCGTCTTGGAAATGGCGAGCTTGCCGTCCTTCACCGAAACCCACGCCCAGCCGGAGCCGAACTGCGTCGTGCCGGCCGCGATGAAATCGGCCTTGAACTTGTCATAGCCGCCGAGATCGGCGTCGACTGCTTTTGCCAGCTTGCCCGGCAGCTTGTTGCCGCCGCCGCCCTTCTTCATCCACTTCCAGAAGTGGATGTGATTGTAGTGCTGCGCGGCATTGTTGAAGAGGCCGGCGTTCTTGCCGAACGACTGCTTCACCACCTCTTCGACCGACAATTTATCCAGGCCGGCCTCGGCGGCGAGCTTGTTGCCATTGTCGACATAGGCCTTGTGGTGCTTGTCGTGGTGATACTCCAACGTCTCTTTGGACATATAGGGCTGCAGCGCCTCGTAGTCGTAGGGCAATTCGGGAAGTTCGAAAGGCATGGGAGGTACTCCTCTGGCAAATTGCGGCCGATCGCGGCCGGTCGTAAAACTTGGGCGCGGGGTCAGCGCACGATTTATCTAAGCGCTCATCCGGCCTTTGTCGAATGCGCCCAGTCCCAATAAAGTTCCCTCGCCTTTTTGGCGATTGGGCCGGGCTGGAGGTTCCGATCCTCGATCCGGGTGATGGGGACGATCTTCGAGTGATTGCCGGTGGAAAAGATCTCGTCGGCTTCGCGGAATTCGCGGACGGACAGGGTCTTTTCGACCGTTCGGTATCCGGCCTCGGCAAGCAGTGAAACCGTGCGGCTGCGGGTAATGCCCGACAGGAAGGTGCCGTTGGCGGCCGGCGTGTAGACCTGCCCATCCTTGACCATGAAGATGTTCGACGTGCCCGTCTCGGCGACGTTGCCCAGCATGTCCAGCACCAGGGCGTTGTCGAAGCCCCGCATTTTGGCTTCGAGAATCGCGCGCGCATTGTTCGGATAGAGGCAGCCGGCCTTGGCGTTGGTCGGCATGGTTTCCAGCGAGGGCCGGCGGAAAGGCGAGAGGCCGATGGAAAATCCGCTGGGCGGTATCATCGGGGCTTCGTAGAGGCAGAGGCAGAAGCGCGTCGAGGCCGGATCGGCCGGCACGCCCATATAGCCGCCATGCTCGGCCCAATACATCGGCCTGATATAGACCGCCGTCTTGCCGTCGAACTTCTTCAGGCCGTCCCGGCTCAGGCCGATGATGGTCTCGACCGTCATCGTCGGCTTCAGCCCAAGTGCGATGGCCGATGAGTTGACGCGTTTGGAATGCAGGTCCAGGTCCGGCGCGACGCCTTCGAACCAGCGTCCGCCATCGAACACGCTGGAGGCCAGCCAGAACGAGTGGCTGCGCGGGCCGATGAGGGCGACATTGCCTTCGTGCCAGTCGCCATCGACATAGGTCCAGGTTTGGCTTTGAGCCGGCACTGCGAGAGTCATGATGAAATCCGTCCAGGAAGAGCGCCCGGTGTCAAAAACACCGCCGCGTGGACCGCGTCAACGGTGCTCGCCACCAAATCCTCCGGGCCAGACTTGTGGTTGTCCTGCAACACTGTGACCGGAAAGCTGCACGCGCCTTGGTTCCATCACGTGAACGTCGCATGTGTGGGACCGAATCCTTCGTATGAACGTTACAGGCACTTTGGCGCGACACTCACGGGGCAGCGATTATATGCACGGACCTTTTCCTGAAAATGTTTTGAGCCGGCGCAGCTTTCTGCGTCTTACCGCAGCGGCGTCCGGCGCCGCGGCACTCTCCGGCTGCACCAGCATGGGCGGCCCGATCCGCGTGCTCGACGCCGGTCCGAGCGATCCGCCCCTGCCTCCGAACGAGGTCATGTATGCCGCGGTCGAAGATGGCGGCTTCCTGGTCCCGGCCATTCCCTATCAGCAGATCGATCCGCAGTTCCTGCGCCAGATCGTGCGCGACCCCACAGGCGAAAGGCCTGGAACGCTGGTGGTGAACACCGGCTCGCACCACCTCTATCTCGTGCGTCCCAACGGCTGGGCGATCCGCTACGGCGTCGGCCTTGGCCGCGCCGGCTTCGAATGGGCCGGCACCGGCGTTATCCAGTGGAAGCAGAAATGGCC
The DNA here is from genome assembly GCA_036524835.1 of Mesorhizobium sp. GTDB lineage: Bacteria > Pseudomonadota > Alphaproteobacteria > Rhizobiales > Rhizobiaceae > Mesorhizobium_G. Next base: position 35,489 of record DATDBN010000024.1, read on the forward strand.
GAAATGGACGCCGCCGGCCGAGATGATTGCGCGCGATCCGAAGCTTGCGAAATTCAGCCAGGAGAATGGCGGCCAGCCACCCGGCCTTCGCAACCCGCTCGGCGCGCGGGCCCTCTATATCTTCCACAATGGCCAGGACACGCTGTTCCGGGTGCATGGCTCGCCGGAATGGAAGTCGATCGGCCGCTCGGTCTCGTCAGGCTGCGTGCGCATGATGAACCAGGACGTCATCGACCTGTATGATCGCGTCGGCGGCAGCGCGCCCATCGTCGTCACCGGCGGCGGTGGCGACTCCGGCCCTGGCCTCGCCATCGACAGCGGCATTCCCGAAGGGTCGGTGCTGCTCGGCCGCGTCGGCGAGATTTAGAGCATTGCGCCGCCACGTGGAATCACCTGGCGGCGCATAAACTCGGCTAATGCCCACTGGAGAGGGTCGTTTTGAGCCGGACGTGAACGGTTCTCGGAATTCCAACAGTTTGCACAAAATACAGATTCATCTGTTGGAGTTATTGATATTTAACAATTTTTCCACTA